>JALWPV010000027.1 GCA_027080775.1 Acidilobaceae archaeon | reverse complement strand
GACGCGATAGTAGTGCACGTGGAGGAGGGGTAGCACCCCACACTTAACCCTCCACGCCCCCCGGCTAGGCTGGCGTGCGGGGATTGACTGGGGGCTGGGGTAGGAGGCCCGAGGCCCGGGGGCCTGCGAGGATAGGGCCCGAGGAGACCCGTGCCATCCTCCTCGTTGTACTCATCATAGTGGTTATAATGGTCTCTATAGCGGCGGCGTCCTACGTGCTAATCCAGAGGTGGATGGAGAAGAGCCAGAACGCCACCTCGACCAACACCAGCGGGGGAGCCTCCCCCGCCGGGCCAGTGGCGCTGGGCTCAGAGCTTCTCCCCGGCTCTCACGCCCACGTTTAGGGACTCGAAGGCCAGTTCCCTCCCCTTAGGCACGTATATTGGGGTCCTCCTCGTGCCGCCAACGCGGGCGACGAGCCCCTCCTCCTCGAGCGCCTTAAGGATCCTCTTGGCCGTGCTTATGCTCACGTCGTAGCGCTGGGCCAGCCTGAGGGGCGTCAGGTGGCTCTCCCTCCTGAGGTCCCTCTTGGCCCTCTCGAGCAGCTCCGCTGGCAGGGCGACGTCGTACTCGGCCTGCTTCACCATGCTCCTCGTCTCCTTCTTGGCCTGCCCCCCGCCCTTCTTCTTCGCCACCATCTACACCCAGGGCTCCCTCGGCGTGGGGGAGTTTAATCCTCTTCCTGGGCGGCCCTCCTCCTCTCGGGGCTCCCGGCTAGGCTGACGGGCCTAGCCGCTGGGGCGGCCTCTATCGCCTCTATGTTCAGCTCGGTGTCCGGGTCGTAGAGGAGTATCTTGGAGGGCTCGACGTTCACGTACATCTTGTCCCCGGGCCTCGGGTTGAGTAGTGGCGATGTGATGGCCTTGACTGCCTGGCCGTCGGGGAGTCTTAGGGTGACCAGGTTCTCCCTCCCCAGCGTCTCGACGACGTAAACCTCGGCCTCCATGGAGACGTAGTCCTCCATGGGGTGCTCGCCGAGCACCACGTCCTCCGGCCTGAAGGCTGCGACCACCGCCTCGAGGCCGAGGGCCTCCAGCTTGCTCGCCAGGGGCTCGCCGGGGCAGTACTCGCCGCCCCCCGCTATCACGACGCAGGGCGTGGGCGTCCTGGTGACGGCCGCCTTCACTAGGTTCGCGGGCGGCATGCCTATGAAGCCCGCCACGAATAGGTTCCTGGGCCTCCTGTAGACGTCCTCGGGGCTCCCCACCTGCTGGATCTCTCCCCTGTGTATGACGGCTATCAGATCCGCCATGGCTAGGGCCTCGCTCTGGTCGTGGGTTACGTATATCGTTGTTATGCCGAGCCTCCTCTGGAGCCTCTTCAGCTCGCCGCGTATCTCTAGCCTGACGAGTGCGTCCAGGTTACTGAGGGGCTCGTCTAGCAGGAGCACGGCGGGCTCCTTGACTAGGGCCCTGGCGAGGGCGACCCTCTGCTGCTGGCCCCCGCTGAGCTGGTGCGGGTACCTGTCGAGTAGCTCGTCTATGTGGAGCATCCTGGCAACGCTGTGGACCCTCTCCTCTATCTCGCCGCGCGGGAGCCCCTTGATGGTTAGGGGGAAGGCTATGTTCTCGAAGACCGTCATGTGGGGGTATAGGGCGTAGTTCTGGAATACGAGGCCCACGTTCCTCTTGTTCGGCGGCAGCCTGGAGACGTCCTCGCCGTCGAAGAGTATTTCGCCCCTGCTTGGCTTGTAGATGCCCGCTATGAGGTACAGCAGCGTGGTCTTGCCGGAGCCGCTGGGGCCGAGTATGCTCGAGAACTTCCCGTCGGGGAACCTTAGGTTCACATTCTTCACTGCAACGAAGTCCCCGAACCTCTTCCAGACGCCCCTAAGCTCCACCTCGACCACTACGCCTTCACCCCCGCCCCCTCCGCGGCCTCGACGAGGAGGCTCTGGGTGAACACGAAGAAGAGTATCGTCGGTATGAGGTACACCACGGCCGCCGCGGCCACGACAGGCAGGTAGGCGGTCTCAATCGCGCCCCCACTCAGCTGTGAGTGTATGTAGGAGGCTAAAGTAGGCGCCTTGGATGGGAGGAAGACTACGACGTATATCAGCTCCTCCCAGCCGGCCATGAAGGAGAATATTGATAGCGCTGCGAGCCCGGGCTTGACGAGGGGGAGCATTATCCTAGTGAACACCCTTAGCCTGCTCGCCCCGTCCACTAGGGCCGCCCACTCGACCTCCCAGGGGATCCTGTCGAAGAAGCCCTTCATGAGCCAGGTGCTCATGGGTATCTCGAGGCTGGCCCTCGCCACTATAACGTAGAGGAAAGCGTATGCTAGGAGCGCCGCCTCGCCCGCGTGGAGGCCTAGGGCTAGCCTTCTGTAGGTGTAGACGTAGATTGCGTATACCCCTATGATGAGTGCGACCCCGGGGAAGGCGTGGAGGAGTATGAGGAACCTCATGAGGGCCCCGCGGCCCCTGAAGTTCATTCTAGAGAAGGCGTAGGCCGCCGGGGTCGCTGAGGCTACGACAACACCCATGACGCCCAGTGCAACTATGAGCGTGTCGAGTATCATCCTCCTAATATAGGAGGGGGTGTAGATCTGGGCCGCGGTGGGCGCGAGCCTCCCCTGGAAGAAGAGCCTCCAGTTCTCGAGGGTGAAGCTAGTCTTCTCGAATGGCGTCGCTATGAATGACGCGGAGAAGCTCAGCTCGACGAGGAGGGTGTAGGATAGTATTATCGGGAGGCTCGCCGCTAGGAGCGCTGCTATGACCGTGTAGCTCACGGCCCTGGAGGCGAGGGGCAGCTCCTCAGTGGGCTGCCTGCGCCGCCTCCGAGGCTTGAGGCTCCCCAGTAGCCCCGCTAGGAGGCCCTCGCCCTGCACTAGAGCTCACCCCTGATGGCTCCGAGCTCCCTCTCGAAGCCCATGAGGCGGAGCGTTAGGAGCCCGAGGCCTATCCCAACCACGACTAGGAGGGTGGCAGCGGCAGAGGCTAGGGCCTGATCGTTTACCGCGCTGCCGAAGGCTGTCTCGAAGACGTAGAGGGCCCAGGTCATGCCGTGCCACTTCTCGACCACTCCCCACTCGACCAGCACGAAGAGGTGCGCGTAGGTCGTTAGGAGGCTGAGGAGCTGCCAGACCGTGACGAATATGAGGTGCCACCTGGTGAGGGGCAGCATTATCCTGAAAACGAGGTCCCTCAGCCTAGCGCCGTCCACCAGTGCTGCCCTGTAGATGTCCTTGGGTATCGCCTTGAAGGCGGAGTAGAATATTATCATGCCATAGCTAACGCCGACGAGGCCGTTCACGAATATTATGATCGACCAGGGCCCCCAGGGTAACACGTCTTGGCCCCAGTTCACGGGGTGGCTTATGAGGTGGAGCTTGAGTAATATGGCGTTGAGCGTTCCCTGGGGGTAGAAGAAGTAATACCAGAGGAGCCCGAAGACTGCGACCGGTGTCATCCTGGGGAGGAACCATAGGAGCCTGAAGCCTAGGGAGGCCCTCTCCTCTATTATGAAGGCGGCGAGGGCTAGGAGGAGGCCCCCGAGGACGTTCACGGTGAGCGTGCCGGCGACGAATACTATGGTTGTCTTGACGACGGTTGAGACGTCGGGGTCGAACCTTATGAGGTGGAAGAGCCTCCTGTAATTCTCGGCTCCCACGAACTGGCGTAGCTGTGCTATGTCCCAGTTCCTAACGGGTGTCAGGCTGGCCCATAGGGTTAGGATTAGGGGGACCATATAGAATACTAGGACGAGGAAGGCTGCTAGCGATAAAAAGAGTGCGGGGGGTGGGAGGCGGGGTCTAGGCAACCCCTGCCACCCTCTAGCTCCGGGTCATGGCGTAGACGGCGGCTATGGCTAGGAGTATAACTACTATTGAAACCGCTATTACCACCCTCCTCGTGGTGCTCTTGGCCTTGGCCGTGGTTGTCTGGGTGGCCGTGGGGCTTGTGGTAGCAGGCTTGCTGGTGGTGATGTGCGCCGCCGACGTGGAAGTGGTCTTGGTGGGCGTGGAGGTTGAGGTCGTGGTGGTCACTTTCACCTTAGCGTATGGGTTCCAGCCCGTGGGTATAGAGCCCACTATCTCAGTCGTCTTGGAGAGGTCTGGGTCGGCCTTCACCTTCTGGACGACGTAGTTAACCGCCTGGGCGGGGGTCATCTGTCCCCTGATGACCTTGTCTATGGCGTCAGCGAATATCTTGGCTAGCTTGGGGTAGTAGGGGTGATCCGGGGTTAGGTGGGTGTAGTTAAGCATGTAGGTGACGTTGGCTAGGAACTGTATGTTTATCGGGTTGGCGGTCTTCTGGAGTATGGGCTTTATCTTGGATAACACGTCGGGGTGCAGGGGCACCTGGAGCTTCTCGACCTGGGAGACCCAGGTGCTGTTCTTGAGCAGCTCAGCGGCCTTCTCCCTCACCGGCAGGTGGGAGGACATGATGCTGTGAAGGGCGTTTATCACGGGGTCGCTGGCCTTGACTACTATGAGGAAGGCCAGCTCCTGGTAGGCCCTCCTGTAGGCAGGGTTGTTGTAGTTGGGGTTGTCCTTGCCAGCGTTGGCGGCTATCATCCACATGAAGGGCTGGCTCAGCGTCACGGGCTTGTCGCCGGGCTCACCGGCTGGGAAGAGGGTGTAGTAGAACTTCTCCTCGACCTCCTTAGCTGTCAGGGGCCTCTTCTGGTGGGTCTTGGGGTCCAAGTAGTAGGCCTTGGTCTGCCACTCGGTCCAGTGCCACACGCCGCCTATGAAGAACAGGGTGTTCCCCGTGCCGCCCTTCTCCTTGCTCTCGCCTACCACGGTTGGGTGTATCTGGGTCGCCCAGTCCCAGCTCATCATGTCCTTCGGCAGGAGGCCGGACCGGGCGAACATGTACTCCGTCATGAACCACTTGTAGATCGCGGCCTCATCAACTACCAGCTTACCGGTCTTCTCATCGTAGAGCTTGCCGCCGAAGGCGTATATGAACTGTATCAGGTCGGGGTGCGCGCTGCCCCTCCTGTGGATGAGGCCCCAGTCGGCGCAGCCCTTCTCCTTGGCCTCGAGCGCCTTCTTGTAGACGTCTATCCAGGTGAACTTGCCCTCCTCGACCTTCTTGGCCAGGTCGTCGAGGTTCCAGCCCATGCACTTAGCCACGTCCTTCCTAATGTAGAGTGGCCTGGCCTCGGTGTCCTGGGGTATCCCGTAGAGCTGGCCCTTGTACCAGCCAGCCTTCATTATGGCTGGGTAGAAGTCGGCGAAGTAGCTCTTATAGGCCTCGTACCAGCTCGTTATGTTGAGTAGCCTACCCTCGGAGACCAGGGGTGCAATGTATATGTAGCTGTTGACGAAGAAGTCGCCGTTCTGGCCCAGCTCGTACTTGCTGACGAACTTGTTGTACTCGTCGCCCGGGTTGGGGTTGTACTCGTAGGTCACTACTATCTTAACGTTGATGCCGTGGCTCACCCATATATCGTTAATGTCCTCGGCCGCCTCCACTATGCCGAGGGCCCTCATTACTGAGTTGGGGTCGCCACCCGTCATGACACTGTACCTCACGGTCTTGACGCCGTGGGACTCGAGCCACTTGCCGAGGGCCACGACATCGGCCTGGAAGTTGCCAGTGAGGGCTGGCACGCTGGCCTGTGCCCTAGCAGGCGCCGTGGTGGCGAGCGCCGCTGCGAACGAGAGCGCCACGATCGCCACTAGGGTATATGCTAGCCACTCCCTACCCCTCACTCCTCTCACCCCTAGAGCGTGTAGGGTAGTAGACGTGGGGCTGGACTAGCAGGGGAGTCGCTCCCGATTGGGATACGTGTGTGCTCAATTATAACCCTTATGCGGGCCCCGAAGGCATACTCTCCAGGGTGAACGCTTGAAGCCCGCCATGAACGCCTAGCCTCTGTGGGTCTCGCCTAGGGCCCTCCTCACCGCCTCAATCATGGCCTTGGCCAGGCTCTCCTTGCCGGGGTACTCGTTGGGGGGCATGTAGTGGACCCTTATCCTCTCATCCCCAAGGGCCATGGCCTGATTGGCGAGCTTCTTGTCGCCAGTGAAGAAGACCACTATCTTACCCTCGCGGGCCAGCCTCTCCACGAGGCTCAGAACGTCGAAGTCATCCCTAGCCGGCTCCTTGTAGACCCTCCCGGCCCTCACAGGCTTCTCCAGGCCCCTGCCGACGACCTCGTGTAGCTCAACGCCGGGGACCTCCCGGGCAACTATATCGGCGAAGCCCCTGAACATCTGGTCGAACACCGCCGCCACTACTCCCCGGCCAGCAGGCGCCCCGGGGGCCTCGGGGGCACCAGCCCTGGGCCCGCCACGGGCCTCCAGGGGCTGGGGGCCGAGGCGCGCCTCCGCCGCCCCTATCACGCGGCCCTCGACGACAACGATGTAGGCCCTCCCCCGGGCGCGCTCGAGGGCCCTAGCGAGCTCCTCTAGGCTCTCGGCCACTATGGGGCCCTCCTCGGTGAAGACTATCGCCTGGACCCTAGCCATGAAGGCCTCGCCCTCCCCGGGGATGGAGGGTGTGGGAGGGCTTAATCTGCGCAGGACCCGGCTAGCAGGGAGTCTATCTGGGCTAGCACCTCCTCGGCGTCTAGCCAGAGGCCGCGGGTCCGGAGGACCCTCACGCCCAGGGGGCGGTAGAGGCTTAGGTCGTAGTCGGAGTCCCCTATGAATACCACCTCGCACCTCTCGACCCCCAGGCGCTCCTCTATAAGGCGGAGGTGGGGCTCCCCCTTCCCCGTGCCCCTCGCGGGGTCGTGGCATAGGATGGCGTCGAAGACCCTCGTAAGCTCCTTGTTGGAGTTGACCACGCTACACTCGTTGTTGGTCGAGACTATGACTCTGAGCCCCCTAGCCCTTAGCTGGGAGGCGAGCCACTCCACCTTCGGGTGTAGCCTTAGCCTTGAGAGGATCCTCCTCTTCCCCTCCTCAAACTCCCTGGCCAGGGCCTCGGCTAACCCCCCGGTTAACCCCATGAGCCTCAGCTGGTCCCTGAACGCCATGCCCGCCGTCTCCAGGTAGAGCCTCAGGGCCTCGCCTCGGGGGAGGCCGGCGCGGGCCTCGACCAGGCCCGCCGCCAGCTCGGCGTAGGCCCCCATGGTGTCCACCATGGTGCCGTCGAAGTCCAGTAGCACAACCCTCGGCCTACAGCAGCCTCCCCGGGGCATGCCAGTGGCCCACCCCACCGCATAGCCTCTCCCTAACCCTAACAGCGACCTCGGGGTAGTCTGTTATCAGGTAGTCCACTCCGAGCCGTATGAGCCTCTCCATTTCCTCGGGCTCGTTCACAACCCAGGCGGCGAGCCTAGCACCCATCTCCCGGGCCTCCCCCACTAGGCCCTCGTCTATGTAGCTCGCCTCGACGGTCACCCCATCAGCCCCCGCGGCCTCGAGCAGGGGGCGGAGCTTGGGGGGCCTGCTCTCGATGCTCAGCATGACCAGGGCGCCTGGGAGGGCGGCGCGGGCTCCGGGTGCCTCGTCGTGGTAGCGGGTCGACACCACCAGCTCCATGCCCCGGGGCAGGCTCGCCGCTAGGGCCCCGAGGATCCTGGGGGCGCCCCTATCCTTGAGGTCTAGCCAGAGGATCCTCCCGGGCCCCAAGAGGGAGCCCAGGCGCCGTGGATCCAGGCCGGGGGTGAGGTGGAGGCTCTCCAGCTTCCTGGCGAGCCTCGCCCTCAGGAGCCTCGGCCTCCCCCTCCTCGGGGGGTGGCCTATCCTAGGCCTCCCATTCTCCACGTATACGTCAACCTCTACACCGTCGGCGCCCGAGGCCAGGTAGCGGCGCACCCACCTGGCGGTGTTAGCCCTGTGCCCGATTACGGAGGGGCATCCGGCCAGCCCTCAGCACCACCCCGGGCCATGGCGGCGCTGGGAGTTTAAGGTCTTCACCGGGGCTCGTCTAGGGGATTGACCCCGAGGCACTCCGAGTCCTCCTCTATTATAGAGCGTATAGCCTCCGCGAGCAGCCTGCCGCAGTAATCGCTTCCCTCGAGCTTCTCGACAGCGGGCCCGAGGACCTCGTCTATGATGCGGAGCCTCACCGTCGAGGCCGTGGAGTCCCCCCGGGCCTCCGCTGCCGCGAGAAGGCCGGCGAACACCAGGGCGTGGGCCAGGCTGTCAGCCGAGACGCTGAGGCCGCACACGGGCACCAGCCCCCGCTCGTTGAGTGTCTCAACCATGACTTGGCGGGCCTCCCTGCCGAGGAGGTCGCCTATGCTGAGGTCCAGGGGGCCCGGGCACTCCGCCATGAACGCCTGCACCATTGGGGGCTCGGAGCCGCTTGGCTCGCTCCTGAGGCCGGCTAGGTACTCGCCTAGGGATATGTAGGCCCCACCGACCTCGTCAAGGTCGCAGGCCGACACCACTCAGGCCCCAGCGTTTAGTGGATGCAGCCCCAGGGGGATTAACGGGCATCAGCCCTGGGCGCACGGGGGGTTGTAGGGGTCCTCGACGTTGACCCCTAGGAGGAGGCACCTACCCAGGGCCTCGCTGTAGAAGATGCACTCTAGACAGTTACGCGCGGGCCTCCCATCAGCCGTGAGCCCCCTGATGCGGGGCCTCTCAGGCGCCGGGGCCTGCTCTGCCCGCGCCTCCCCCGCCTCCCCGGCGGTGGCTGGCGCCTCGGCCTGGGCCTGTGGGGCGGCTGGAGGCGCCTCCACCGCGGGGGCCTGCACGGGCTGGGCGGCTGGCTTGGCGGCCTCGCTTGGGGGAGGAGCGGCCTCCTCGGCGGCCCTCGCCTTCCTAGCCTCGGCCTCCCGGTAGTAGCGGCACCTCTGGTAGCGGTTCGTCAGGCAGGGGAAGGCTAGCGGGTTAACGGGCTTGCCGGCTGCCTTGCAGTATACTATCGCGCCTCTCCTCTCGGCATAGGGGCAGGGCAAAAGAGCGCCACCTCCACGGGCTCCTAGGGGGTTCCTAGGGTATTACACTAGAGTGCCTGGGCCTCCCCTATACGATGCATCGCCTACCGCTACTCGCCCGCCGCCTCTGCGGCTGCCGCCTCGGCTAGGCGGAACTCCTTGAGCAGGTAGTACGCGCCCACGGCCGCCAGGAGGGAGGGCACCACGCCTCCGAATAGGTACCAGAGCCCGAGGGTTATGGCTCCGTGCTCCTTGGCTATCGAGTAGGCTGGCAGCGTGAAGCCGTGGATTATGAAGCCGAGGGCGAAGTATAGTAGCGAGAGGCTCCTGAGTGGCCTCCAGAGCTTTATGAGTATGTAGAAGCCCGTGATGAGGGCTACAGGTACAAGTATGCCTAGCACCCTGCCGGCGCTGGAGATCAGGATCCTGCGGTCTATCGGCGTTATGTGGGAGAAGTTGAGTGCGAAGGTCTCCGCTACCCCTGCTACGAGTATCAGGGCTGGTATGTAGACAGTGTAGAGCCTGTTCTCGACGCCTGCCAGGTAGACCGTGAAGAGGACCTCGGCCATTGCCCAGAGTATTATGAACACGCCCCTGACAGCGTCTAGGAGGAGCATGCCGTGGAGATGGCTTGGGGGCAGCTTGTCCCAGCTACCGCCAGCTAGCGCTAGGAGCCTCGACTGCACCACGCCGTCCAGGACGCTCTCCGTGCCGACGAATATGAAGCCCAGGGATAGGACTAGGAGGGCCCTGTTCGCGGTCTTAGTGTACACGTAGTACACGTACGCTGATGCTATGTAGAGGATTACGCCCGTAGCGTAGGGGAAGGCTACCTGGTAGTGCACCCCCACCCCACCAGCTACCCCCTGGGGGAGCGATTAGGAATAAAACTAGTTGGGCGCAGGGCCATGCGCTTGGCAGGGCTACTGGAGCTTCTCGGGTAATTCCAGGTACTTCCACTCTATGTAGCGGTTGAAGTGCTCCGGGTTAACAGGCTCGCCCGTGGCCCTCTCCACCAGCTCCTGGGGCGGGTATGTTGAGCCCCACCTGTGGATTAGCCTGGCGAGCGCCTCCCTTATTGGCTTGAAGTCGAGCTCCTCGACGCGCTCGTATAGGTCGGGGATCTCGCTGAGGATCCTCCCCCTCACCTGGGCCGCTATCACGTTGCCCAGGGTGTATGTTGGGAAGTAGCCCATCGAGCCCATCGCCCAGTGTATGTCCTGGAGTATGCCCTCCCTATCACTCCTAGGCCTTATGCCTAGATACTCCTCCATGAGGCTGTTCCAGAGCTCGCGGGCGTCGTCGACGCCGAGCTCGCCAGCTATGAACTGCTTCTCTATAGTGTACCTTATGTAGATGTGGAAGTTGTAGGTCAGCTCGTCGGCCTCTACCCTTATGTAGTCCGGCCTCACTATGGTGAGGTACCTGTATATGTCGAGCCAGTCGTGGCTCCTCGTGTAGCCGAGCTTCTCGTCTAGGATGGGCTTTATGGCCCGGGCGAACTCGGGGCTCCTCCCTATTATGTTCTCCCAGAACCTGCTCTGGCTCTCGTGCACCCCAGAGCTGACGCCGCCCTGGAGTGGGGTGGCGGCGAGGTTCTTGTCTACCTGTAGCTCGTAGAGGGCGTGGCCGAACTCGTGGACAACCGCCATGAGCGTCCTTCTGAAGTCCCTGCCCTCGTAGCGGGTCGTTATCCTCACGTCGTCTATGCTTATCGCTATAGTGAATGGGTGGGCCGAGACGTCGAGGCGGGCCCTCTCCCAGGGGTAGCCGAGGAGGCTCAGGACCCTCCTGTTAACCTCCTCCATGGCGGCCCTATCGTACTCCACGTCCTCGAGGGGGTGCTTCTCGGGGTAGAAGCCCCGGGAGCGTGTCTTCTCGAGGACCGCCCTGCTGTGGGGGAGTATGGAGTCGAAGACCCTATCCATCACGTCTACAGTCAGTCCCTCCTCGTATAGGTCTAGGAGGGCGTTGTATGGGTGGCCCTCGTAGCCGAGGTGCTCCGCTATGCTCCTGTTCAGCTCGACTATCCTCTCAAGGTACGGCTTGAACCTCGAGTAGTCCCCCTTCTCCCTCGCCTCCCTCCAGGCGGCGAGGGCCTCGGGCCTTATGCGCGCCATCTCCCACACTATCTCCTCGGGTATGCTCCTGGCTATCCTGATCTCCCTCTGGAGGACCCTCACGACCCCCCTCTCGTAGTCGTTCAGGCCCTCCCTCGAGGCGGCCCTCTCCACTAGCTCTACGAACTTCTCGTCTAGGAGTAGCCTCCTCCTGAGGGTGGCCAGCTCCGCCGAGGCGAGGCCCCTATGGGGGCTCCCCATCCTAGGCATGTTAGTCTCAGTATCCCAAGCCATGAGGCTCGACGCGTGGTCCAGCGCCCAGAGGAGCCTGTAGTTCGCGAGTACAAGCCTGACGGCCTCGTCCTCGAAGTAGCCCGGCACGGGGTCCAGGGGCTTAGAGGCCCACGCCAAGCAGCCCCCACCAACCCCGTGCCGGGGGCTGGTGGGTTTTAGGCTCTGGCAATGAGCCGCCGAGGCCCTGGGCCCCTAGTGGTCCCTGGAGGCTAGGGCCTCGCACACCGCCGCCAGGGCGGCCCTCCTCACGGCTAGCGCGAGGGCTAGGACAAGGCCGTCCTCCCTGGTGGATCCCTCTCTGGCCTTGCTCGCGGCGGCCTCCGCTAGCTCTACTGCGTGCGTGAGCCTCTTCACGCTCCCGACGGAGGCGCCCCCGGCCAGCTCCGCTACGGCGTCGGCTAGGGTCTTGGCTGCATCGCCGCCCCCAGCCTGGGCGAGCTCTAGTACCAGGTCTACTATAGGCATCAGGATGGCCAGGCCCGTGGGGATTCGGGCCTCACCCGACTTCTCCCTGAGGACGGTGGCGGCTAGGGACTCTAGCCTGGAGGCCTCGGGGCCAGCCTCCCTGCTCCCCTCGAGCACCCCCGAGAGTATCGAGCCTAGGGCCTTGAGGTGTATGGCCGCCCCGCCCTCCTCGGGCTCGAAGGTCGCCACCACCCTGCCGGGTAGGACCTCGACATCGCCCACGAGGGGATTAGCGCGGAGCCCCTCAGCCACCTCTGAGGGGTCAACCCTGAGGCTCCTGGGGTTCCACTCGAGGCTGACGCCAGCGTAGCCCGCTATGTAGGCGCACGACGCCACCCTCGAGGGCCCTAGGCGGAGTACTGCGGGGTTGAGCTTGACCCTGAGTATGCGCCTCTTCCTAGATGCAGGGGTGAGGGGGGCTATCTTGAGGCTGTCCCCCTCGTCTATGACCGCGACCTCGTCGCCGGGCCCGATGCTCATCCTCCGGGCCCAGTGCTTGGGTATCGTGACCACGAGGCTCGAGCCGCCGAGCCTCTGGACCCTCCTGATCTCTGAGCCCTGCTGTAGGGCTGCCATCCCGGATCCTCCGGGGTCCCCCTGTAGTGTGGTGGGGGGTCCCCCTATTATCCTTTTAACGCCGTTAAAATGGGCCCGGCGTTAAGGAGGCGGCCCCCCGAGTTGACACTATCGAGTCATTGGAAACGACTATAACCCCGAACACCCACATGTATCTATGGGTGTGAGCATGCCCCCATTCTACCCCAGGAGGAAGATACCCCTCATGGCCAAGGACATCATGGCGACCCCGCCGGTCACGATTAGTGATAAGGCGAGGATAACAGAGGCCGCGCGCCTCATGTGCGAGAAGAGGATCGGGAGCGTTCTGGTGGTCAACGAGTCCGGGAAGCTGATAGGGATCGTGACTGAGAGGGATCTAGCCTGCGCCGTCGCCAAGGAGTGCGAGGACGCCCCCGTCTGGGGGGTTATGACTGAGAACCCGGTCACGGTGAAGCCGGAGACGCCCGTCGAGGAGATAGTGCGCATCATGGGTGAGCTTGGAGTGCGCCACATGCCGGTTGTGGACGATGATGGCAAGCCCCTAGGCGTGATAAGCATAAGGGACATAGTGGCCCTGACGAGGCTCCTCACGAGCCTCATGAAGTAGCGGGGGGCCACACTCTTTTCCCCTCACAACCCCCGGCTAGCTGGGGGTTGGTCTCCGAGTCTTGGAGGGGCCCGGCAAGGGTAGGCTCTTCGAGGACCTAGTCGAGTACTACTTCCAGCTCAGGGGCTACCATGGGAGGAGGAACGTTAGGGTTAGAGGGGCGAGCGGGGCAGTCCACGAGGTCGACCTACTCCTCGAGACCCGCGAGGGACCCGTCGTAGTTGAGGTTAAGAACCTCTCCCAGCCTGTCCCAAAGGAGGTCGTGATGAAGGCCTTCGAGGTCGCGAGGGACATAGGGGCCCGGGGCGCCGTGGTAGTCTCGGCCTCAGGCTTCACCCGCGGCGCCCTCGCCGTGGCTAGGAGCCTCGGCGTCGAGGCCATAACAATGGAGGACCTCCTCGAGTACGTCGAGGCCGCGAGGGCGCTCAGGGGCTCCACGCTACTCGAGGCCAGGCACGGCCTCGACGCCCTGGACCGCGAGGCTAGGAGGAGGGCCCGGGGGATCCTCTTCCTCAGGAGGGAGGAGCCCGTGAGGCTTGGCTGCATCTACGCCCCCATATACCACGTGGAGGCCACAATCAGGCTCGGCGGGATCCTCAGGAGGTATAGGGACGTGGACCTAGCATTCTCAGCCGTCACCGGCCTCCCCCTCTACAAGACCCGGGGAGCCCTCGCGGAGGGGGGCTCGGGGGCCCTCGCAGTCCCCGAGGACCTCGCCTGGTTCTACAGGGAGAAGGCTGGCAGGGTCGTGAGGCGCAGCGAGGCCATAGCGAGGCTGGGGGCCTCGGGGTGGAGGAGGCTCGAGGCCGTCCTCAGGGCGCACGGCCTCCTAGAGGATGCGGGGGCGAGGCCGAGGGCCTACAGGATCCTAGACGACAGGCCTCCACTAAGAGCCGTCGAGGAAGCCGCCTCCCTGCTACTCGCCCCCAAGTCTGGAGGGCCGGGGGGCTGCGTGGTCCTGGAGCCCCGCTACAGCCCCGGCTCGGCCTCCGCTGCGGCCTCGAGGCTCTACGGCGCCACGGGTAGGGCTGTCAGGCTCTTCCACGCCCCCCTGGCCGTGTATAAGCTCGTGGGGCGGGGGGGAGTCTACAGGATCCTGCTCCTCACCATGTGGACCCCCAAGCCCCTGCCCCTGGAGACCCCGGAGCCCGAGGCGTACGCGGCGCCGCTACTCTAGCTTGACGGCCCCCACGCCCGCTAGGATCTCGAGGGCCTCCCAGAGCTTCTCGGCTGAGACCCCCGAGCCGTGGACTGCCCTCTCGACGGCGAGTATCTCGCGGGCCCCCAGGCCCTGGTTGGCCAGTATGACGGGCTCCATAAGGTACCAGGTGTACCCGTCGAGGCCGCTCCCCAGGATCCTCCTCAGCCTCGCGCCAGCCTCGACGTCGGCCACGGTGACGGAGCCGGGTGTCACTATGGGCGAGGAGGGCTCCACCGCCTCCCAGGGCGCCGAGAGCCTTGGGGCGCCGCCTGTGAGTGGCTCGAGGCCGTAGAGGGCCCTCAGCGTCGAGCCGGCCAGGCGGGCCGCTTCGCCGTCGCCCCTAGAGGCGTGACCGATGGCTATGAGCCTCGTGTAGTACTCCCTGAAGCCGGGGGCCTCGTAACCGCTGGCTAGCGCGTAGGCGGCGGCAGCCGCGGCGAGGGCCGCAAGCCTGAGTCTCGAGGGGCTTATCCTGTCGGCGTCGTCCCTATCGCTGTGGTAGTAGGTGTCGGGCCACTGGTTCAGCATCGCCGCCGCCATCCCGTAGGCGTTGAAGGCGTCGTGGTCGCTGCCGCTGCTGGGCCCCGAGAGCTCCCAGCCACCCCCACCGGCGGCCTTGAGGGCGTAGTAGAGGGCGGCCGCTGGCTCCAGGGGGAGCGGGGGCGGAGGCGGGAGGATCCTCAGGGGCCCATCGCCTCCCCCGGGCTCGACGCCGACCATGTCAACGTTGATGGCGTAGTCCACCCTGAGCCCCCGGGCGAGGGCGGCGAGGCTACCGGTGTACTCCGGGACGAGTAGGAATACTATGTCGCCCCCGGGGGGCCTGAGGCGGCCCGAGTCGATGGCCTCGGCCAGGGCGAGGGCGGCCTCCACGACGGCCGCGGCGCCGCTGGCGTTATCGTTAGCCCCGGGGCGTGGGTGGCATATGTGCGCTACAACCGCGACCCTCGGGCCCCGCGAGCGGCCCGGCAGGAGGGCCTCTAGGTAGGGGAGCCTAGCGTCGCCCCCAACGCTCGAGTCCACGCTGAGCCTCGCCTTGGAGCCGCTGAGCCCGGCTGCTAGGCTCGAGGGGGCCCCTACGGCTGGTATGCCGGCCTTGGAGAGGAGGTCGTGCGGCAGGAAGAGGCCCTTGTAGGGCACGGCATCCCCCGATAGCTTGGGGTTGTAGGCTATCAGCCCCTCCGCCCCCGCCCTCGCCGCTAGTAGGTAGGCGACATCTTGGGGGCCGCTCGTCAATGCTATCCTACCGCTGGCCGCCTCGTAGGCGCTTGGCTCCCACCACTCCCTGACCTCCACCACCTCGGCCTCTACAGGGCCTCCTGGGGGGCTGTGGGCTACCGCGAGGGTTGGGTGGCCCTCGAGCCTCAGCCTCTCCCCCCGGGCTTCGAGGCCGGCGCCCTCAACGCTCCACTCGGGGGGCCTCGAGACCCACCTGGGCAGGCTGGAGGGCGAGGCCTCGTGGTCCCTGACCTCGAGGGGTAGGAGGGGGTTGGATAGGAGTATCTCCTCCACCGCCCTAACAGCCTCCCCGAGGCCGGGGGCCCCTTGGATCCTGTGCTCGAGCGTTATCCTCTTCAACACGTGGAAAGCCCTACCAGCCTCCACGAAGCCAGAGAGCGCCCCGACGGCCTCGGCCACCCGCAGGGCCTCCTCCACAGCAACCCCCCACGGGGCCCAGCGGCCCCATGATATAAACGCCCTAACCGCCCCCTGCCCGGAGCCTCTCCAGGAGGCCCAGGGGGACCTCCAGGTAGGGCTCGCCATCGACCTCCACGATCCTCACGCCGAGGGACTCCAGGTCGCTGAGGGCCTCAGAGCTACCCGTGATCTCCTCGATTATATCCTGGAGCCTCTCATACCCCAGCCAGTCCGGTATACTCCTATAGAGCCCCCTGAAAGCGATCTTCAGCCTCCCCTGCCCCGCGGCCCGAGCCGTGGGTATCACCACGTCACCACGCCTCTCAAGGTAGGCCCTCAAGACCTCGAGGAGGGCCCCCACAGCCTCATGCAACCCAGCGAGCCACCCAGAAGCACCACGGGGGAGGGTAGAGGTTATAGAGCCCAGCCCCCATGATACCCACAAGGCGGCCGGGGGCCCGTAGCTCAGCCAGGATAGAGTGCCGGCCTGCGGAGCCGGTGGTCCCGGGTTCAAATCCCGGCGGGCCCGCCATATTATTCCATAAACTAGTATTTGAGATGAGGCACACTGGTAACAATGGTATTTAATGTCTCGGCTACCCATTGGTAAGTGTGGGAGTCTTACATGACGGATCGTGATAAAACCATACTAGAGATTATTAAGAGTGAGAGGGTCCCTTATCGAGACCCGGAGAGGCTTTTCCTAGTCCTGGGGTTACTCTTATCAGGCAGGATCTCTATGGGCAAGGCCGCCGAGCTGCTGGGTATACGCATCGATGAGCTGTGGCTGGTGCTGAGGAGGCTCGGGGTGGAGTATGAGGTAGTTGACGAGGAGGAGGCGGAGGAGGAGATTGAAGCCTACAAGAGGCTCTTTAAGAGTGGTTCTTAACACATCACCTCTAATAGTGTTGTCAAAGCTAGGGCTGCTCGAATTAGCCTTAACAGAGTTATTCTATGAAGCCCAGCTCCCACGTGGTGTAATGTCTGAACTTGAGAGAAAGAATGACGCCGTCTACCACTTAGTAAAAGACTTAGTAAGGAGAGGACTCCTTAAGGTTGAAGAGGTTTCCGTGTCTTTCCCGAGACTTGGCGTTGGAGAGTCATCCGCAATACTAGTTGCACTAAATAAGGGTAAGGTTGCTGTACTTGACGATAAGAAGGCGAGAAGGCTTGCTCGTGAGCTAGGATTAGAAGTTATAGGGTCGATAGCAATTCTACGGGAACTATATGAGCAAGGCTATATTAAAATGACTATAGAAGAACTCTATATTAAACTATTAAACCTTGGCTTTTATATCAAAAGAGATATTTATAATAAAATATTTAAGAATAAAAATATTAAATAAAATTAATTAGTGTATTAGGGGATACCTTTTCGACAAGATCATGTAGGTTAATAATAATTTCAAATAACTCACGCAGAACATAGACATACATGAGGATCCTTAAAGCATCTAACCCTTTACCCAGAAATGCCGCATTCTTATCGGACCCGAGATTCAAGGTGGATTCTCACGTTTGAGTGTATGTTGCATTATCCTCATAGATTTATGCAACACGGGTTTTATTGCTTGGGTCTGCGGAGCCGGTGGTCCCGGGCCTCGAATCCCGGCGGGCCCGCCACACTATCGTTATCAAATATCTACGGTACCCTCACCTTTCTACAGGGACTACATGTTGTGCATAGTCTAGTCTGTGTTGGTGTAGAGCTAGCTCCCAGACCTCAGCATTGCTCTCGATAGCCCTCTGCAGGGCCTTGCCAGCGCGAGGCTACCACGTCTGAGGATTCTCCGCTAAAGCGTAGACAATACCTCTGCAGCCAGCCACGAAGTCACCCATCGCAAGAGTAGGTACTAGCTGGTAATGCTAAGGCTATAGCGAGGAACGGTATTTCCATGGCTAGTAACCGGCCTAGCTTAGAGGGCCTGATCCCGTTAAAGCCTGGCGTAATGCTGTAGGTGCTTTAGGTTAATAGCCTCTGCCCCGTGTTATAGCGTTATTGGCGATATTGCCGTGGAGGAGCTGTTGAGGAGGATTGTTAGTGATCCGCGCGTGATGGCTGGTAGGCCTGTGATCCGGGGTACAAGGATAACTGTTGACTTGATACTCCAGCTTCTAGCCTCTGGCATGAAGCCAGAGGAGATCGCCGAGGACTACAATATAACCCTAGACGATATCAGGGTAGCACTACTCTATGCTGCCAAGGTCCTTAGCAGGGATGAGGTAGTTGAAGCAAGAGCTTAGGCTTCTTCTAGACGAGAACATCGGCCTGAAGGTTTACCATAAGCTCCGAGATCAAGGGTACCATGTACAATTAGTGCTTGTAGAGCATAGAGGCGCCCCTGACGAAGAGGTTGTCGAGGCGGCTATTAGCCGTGGTAAAATAATAGTAGCCATGGATAAGGATTTTGGGTATCTCGCCCAAGCATATAGACCGCCTGGAGTAGTTATTCCATGAACGTGTCCATGCCCAGGCACACTAGAACCCCCCTCAAGAATCCCCGACATAATGAGGAGGCATTCTAACCTTAACAACCACCTCGTGGGGTACAGTCTTTCCTTATAATATATCATTAGTTTATGATAACCCTCAAGCCCTTAAAGCCTTACAGCATGAGATAGCGTGTCCCAAACATTACCACAATAGAATATAATTAAGATATAATATAAATTTAGAAGTTATCTCAATACTCGAGGGGCATTGCTAGTATGAGGCTTGTATTGATATAGGCTCGCTCTGCTGCCAAATGTTATTACTTAGGAGGGTGCCTCTGGTCGGCTCATCGCATGGGCCGGAGTTTATACCATTTTTAATCTCATAGTGTAGCCCCGCGATGTCAGTGATCTCGGAGCCCCCCAATCCCGGTGGGCCTGCCAGGAGGCGCTGGTAGGCTGCCCTCTCGCGGCGCGTGTTTGGGCTTGTCTCCTACTTGGATGGGCTTTGGTCTTGCGGGGGAGCGGCCGCCTTGGCTTTACTGGTTGGTCTGGCCTCGAGGATTTTATGGTAGAGCTCCTCCGCGTAGTTTGACCTCTCGGGCATGCTGGGGAGTATTCTGTATGTGCGCGTGCCGTCCTCCTTCCTCTCGGCTCTCAGGAATAGGGTGTCGGACCTCCTCTTCTCTAGGAACCACCTCTGGATCTCGTAGAAGTGGGTCACGTAGATCACTCTGACCCCCTTCTCTATGAGGGCGCAGAGGATCTCCCTGGCTATTTCTGAGCCCTCCCTTTCATTAGTGGAGGAGAACGACTCGTTCATTAAGAGGAGGGATCCAGGCTTTATGTGATCCACGATTTCACTCATCCTAGCCAGCTCCTCCTCGAGCCTCCCCCTGCTTAGGTTGGCCTTCTCCTCCGCCCGGAAGTGGGTGTATACGCCCCGCGTGATGGAGGATTCGAAGTGCTCGGCTGCCACGAACATGCCGGCCATCATCATGAGCTGTGCTTGGCCTATGCTGCGTAGGAAGACGGTCTTCCCACCCCTATTCGGGCCTGAGACTAGTATCAAAGGCTTCCCCCCAGCGTCTATAGTGTTGGCCACGGGCCTTCTATTCATCCTCAGCGCGAGGGACGCCTCGACTAGGTCCTTGAAGCGTAGAACCCTCTGCAGGGCCTCGTGAGGTATAGGGAAGGATAGCGGCACCCCTATCTCCCTCAGGCGATCCCATAGGTTCAGGGCTCCAACGTAGAAGGCCAGCTCTGCCCTTAGCGACTTTATGAATTCTAGGACGTGCTGGTATGATATGTTGAGGATCCTCGCCGGCCCCTCTAGGGCGAGGTTCTTAATATCCTCCAGCTCTTTGGCTCCTGCATCGTCTCGTGGCGGGAGGCTCCAGGAGTACCTGCGCTCGGTTATCCTGCTTAGAACCCTCTTTAGGCCCGTCCTCCGAGCTGGCCTGATTAGCTTGAATCCCCGAAGCTCAGCGCTCCTGGATAGGCTTACCTTTATCGAGAGGGCCTCGTATATATCGAGGTACCTGAGGGCCTCCCTCACGGCTCGAGTGTACTCCTCGTCAAAATACTCGTCGAGGACCCTGATTAGTGTGGTGAAGGCTTCACTCTTGAAACCCGTCCTCCTCTCTCGGAGGATTTCCCTGACCCTCTCTATGCCCTCAATGTACACCTCGAGCAGCTTCGCAGAGTAGGAGATGGTACTGGCTGGAGTGCTCCTGGAGCGTGGGAGCCACCATAGGCTTCTAGCCTTGTTTACCGTGTCAGTGAGGGCCTTGTAGACCGCTCGTATAGCCTCAGGGCTCCTAAGGGCGTCCTTCAGGGCTTCCTGCCTATAGAGTATGTCACCTACACTGGGGGTTCCCAGTAGCAGGGCCTTCCTCGCCACCTCCCTTATGAAGCGGTCGCCGCCAGCCATGGCGTCTAGTATCGGCTCCAAGTCGAGGTCCCTGAGGAGGGTCTCCGAGCCCCAGGGATCCCCTGCATCGAGGTCGAGGGGCCTCTCCTTGAATAGGAGATACACCCTCACCCTACCACCCTCGAGACGATGTCTTCGTATGTTAGCCTGTACTTCTTCGCGATGAGTCTCGCATACGCTAGTCCATTAGCTGGCTGCCTTAGGATCTTGTATGTCCTGATCTCCGGGTCCCTCGGGTCTACCTGGGCGACGTAGCTCGCAACGTGCTCCAGCCTAGCCAGCTCGTCGATGAATGTGACGTAGACGCATCTACTGCCGATCTCCAGTATCCGCTCGATAACCCTCCTCCCGAGGAGAGCGGCGTCGTAGGCTGTAGTGGAGCTGAAGGGCTCGTTTAGTATGATTACGCTCTTCGACGTTGCCTTGTCCAGTATGAGTTTGATTCGGGTGAGATCCTCCTCGAGCTTGCTGTGCATCCCCTCGACGTCCTCCCCGCGGGGGAAGTGCGTGTAGACGCCGTCGACGAAGAATAGCTCTGCCTCGCGGCCGGGGATGGGCACGCCCAGCTTCGCCAGGTAGTAGGCCTGTCCGATCATGCGTGCGAACGTAGTCTTGCCGCCGCTATTCGGGCCTGTCACCACGAGGATCCTCTCCTCGGGGGTTACCTGGAAGTCGTTCGTGACCACCCGCCTGCCCTCCCTGAGGAGCTGGATTGCCAGGGCTAGGTCGAAGCAGTCGATGCAGTACTCCTCCCCATCCTCCCGCTTTAGCCTTGGGAGGGTGAAGGGTAGGCCGGCCTTCCTGAGGGGCGCTATGAATTCGAGGTAGGAGAGGTAGAACTGTATTTCTCTGTAGAACCTGAGTATCGCCTCGTCTATGAAGCCCTTGTTCTCATTGTAGAAGCGTGATAGCCTATCGAAGGGTTCCCTGTAGATCCTAGCTACTAGGTCGAGGATAGCGTTCTCGACGTGGCCACGGGTGTGGGCTAGCTCCCACCTAGGCTCGGCTACGCTGCTCTCACCCTCTCTGACCTCCCGGAATCTCTCGAAGAGCCCCTCGAGGAACGCATCGTACTCCTCCCCCTCGCAGTCCCTGTAGACGGTTATGGTTGAACCCTTGACGTCCATGCAGAAGCTCAGAGACGTGATCTCCGATGCAACCCTCTCCGCCTCATCCTTGAGCCTCCTGCATCCCTCAGAGGCAACATACTCCTCCAGGTACTCGCGGAAGGAAAGCAAGCCCCTGGAGCGTATCGGGGAGTCCCGCAGGGCCTCCAGTAGCTTCGACACGGCCTCGCAGTACGAGAGCACCGCGTCGAGGAAAATCCCCTCCCTCTGGTGCCCCCAAGAGTGCTCCTCAGCGTAGCGCAGAGCTGATAGGATCCTGCTCAGGGCTGCCACGAAGCTCCTTATCGCGCTGAGGACCCCCGGGTCCTCGAGATCCGAGAACACTTCCTGCCTGTAAAGCGCATCCTCCATCCTCTCTGGGGGAGTGTACCAGAGCCTATCTACATCGAAGCCCTTGTATGACTCCTTCATGTATTCAACTATCAAATCGAGGCCTAACTCCTCAAAGCCCTCCGGAGGGCTATCGGATAATCTTGCACCACCACCCTCCGAGTAGAGGAGGCTTTCAAAAGGCGTCCCCTACCACCAGAGCATGCAACACCCGCCACCCATGCTCATAAGTCTAATGTGGCTCTCGGCTACTTGATGCACTACCCCCGAGAGGGGCCTCCTAGGCGGGGATTCTCTTTCCTACCTCCTCTACTAGCTTCTCTATCCTCTTGAGTGCCTCCTCGACGTCCTGCCCGGCGCACCAGGCCTCGTAGAAGCAGACGTGCATGGCCGTCGCCTGGGCCCAGGCGTCACTGACCCACTCTCCAAGCTCCTTCTCGAGCCTCCTCTTGTACTCCCAGAGTTCGCCGTGGCTTGTTAGGCGCTTGCCCTCTATCCAGGCGGCGTATGCTTTGACTGCTAGGGCGGCGGCGCTCCAGGCCTTCTCGGCTGCCTGCCTGGTGTTGCCTTTTTCGAGTTCCCCGCGGGCCTCCTCCAGGAGGCCCCTGGCAGCCTCGATGTACTCCCGTGCCCTCTCCCTGGGGTCGAGGTCGCCGGCCAGTAGCTCGACTAGGTACTCCTCAAGGCTGATGCCCTGCCTCCTGGCCTCCCTTTTGAGCCTCTCGGCAATCGCACGTGGCAGCCTGATAACGAGGCCCTCGGTCACCCGCTGACTCCCTCACGGTTCTCGGGGCGGGAAGACTTAATGTGGCCGAGGGTGGTTGGTTCTCAGTTGCGGTTATGCCCTATACTAGCTCGTGGGGACTATGCGGGTTCCAGTCTCTATAGGGGTGGGGGCTGCCCGTGGCCGTCGTGCTTGTTGGGGGGCTCGGTGGCGGGGGTGATGTTGGCCTAGCTGTGGTGCTCTCCTCCCTCCTGCGGGGGATTGGTGTTGTTTATGCGAGCTTCGCCGGGTGCGCGCCGTGCAAGTATAGAGGGAGGCGGGTGGCTGGCAGCCTCTTCGTGCCCGTGGACTATCATCCTAGGGATTTCGAGTGGGCCCTTAAGGCCCTGAACCCCTCGCTCCCCGTCTACAGGATCTGCGTTAGGGCTGAGAGGGGCGAGGTTGAAGAGGCTCTGGAGTGGCTCGCCCACCGCTATAGGCTCTCCTGCTCGGTCCACACTGACATCGGCGGGGACGGCCTCCTGACGGGGTACGAGGAGAGCCTCGGCAGCTACACAGCCGACACCCTGGCCCGGGCGGCGCTCGCGGAGGCATCCGAGAGGCATGGGTGGAGGAGCCTCCTAGCTGTTGGGGGCCTCCAGCTCGAGGGGGGCAGGCGGAGGGTCCTCAGCCTCGAGGAGCAGGTGGCCAGCCTCCTATACTACGAGGCCCAGGGAGCCCTCCTGGGGGTCGTGGATCCCCCGGGGGACTCGGCCGCGCTTGCAAAGGCCCTCCTCTACCAGGGCAACGGTATGGTGTCCGTCATGCTGCCACTCTACCTAGCCGCGCTGGAGGGCAGGAGGGCCGTGAGGATAGCTAGGGGCTACAGCATCGGCTACCACAGGATCGACTGGTGGGCGCGCTACGTCTTCGTTCTCGACAACGCCGCCGCCTGCAGCGCCAGCCCGCTTTGCAGCGCAGCCCGGCGCGGGTGGCTATCCGGGATAGAGGAGTGGACCGCCCCGGAGCCCCGGGGTAGTTACGCCCGCGCACTAGAAAAGGCTAAGCGCGACCCCGAGGAGGCCCTCAGGAGTATAATCAGGAGGCACACAGACAACAGCGTCATAGAGAGGGCCTGCAGGGGAGCGACAGCCTAGGACTATCCGGTGGTAGCACTCACCCCGACGTTTCCCGGGCCTCATCTTGTATGCCATGCGGCCACGTAATGCCATTATTTTTCAAGTGTGGCATAAGGCTAGTAGTGCGGTAGGAGTGGTTATCGTGGCCGTTTTGGCCAGGATGAATAGGCAGGGTAGGATAGTGATACCCGCGGAGATCAGGAGAAGGGTCAGGGCGAGGGTGTTCCTCGTAGAGCTTAGCGGGGGTAACATAGTGCTCCGCCCGGTTGAGCCCGCCCGTCTGTCCGAGTTCTTCGACTCTATACAGGTAGACACCGGGGACTTCACGGATACTCACGAGCTTCGGAGGGCGCTGGCTGGGGAGGGGCTCGAGGATGAGGTTCCTTGACTCGAGTGTCTTCCTCCACGCGTACCTAGTCCCCAGGATGAAGCTTACTCCTCGTGTAGCCGAGATGAAGAGGGCAGCCAAAGCCATAATAGCACGAGTAGACTCTGGGTCGAGGAGGTGCTGACAAGCGTAGTCCACATAGCCGAGGTCGTGAACATCGTTGAGTCCCGCCTCGGCCTCCAGGCTAGTATACGCCTCCTAGCCCGGATACTAGAGCTAGACAACATCAAGGTAGCTGGCGTTGATGAGGCTGACTACGAGGAAGCATTAGGGATAGCTGCAAGGTACGCCGTAAGCGTTAATGACGCCGTGGCCCACATTAAAATGAGGAGGCATGACATACAGGAGGTTTACACGTTCGACAAGCACTTCAAAAACCTGCCCGGCATAAGGGTTATCCAGGAATGACCCACGACGCCACACCGCCCTAGGGGCCCGTCGAGTGGTCTGGGAGAAGCCCCTGCTACCGCGCGGGTCTCCCCCGAGCCCCCCGGAGGCCCCTGGGGCCTCTCTGGCATTCAGTGTTCCACGGCTGGGCTTCGAGTTAGAGAATATATGCGTGGCCAGCGTGGCCCGGGGGCCTCCGGGGGGCTCGGGGGAGACC
>JALWPV010000026.1 GCA_027080775.1 Acidilobaceae archaeon | reverse complement strand
GCTAGGGATCCCCCTCCCAGGCCCGGGGGATCCCTAGCACCCTCTTATCGTGTACCCGGGGATCGAGGGTGTCACCCGACAGTGCCTCCCCCGGGGCTGTCCTGGGCCGGGGAGGCCATTCTCCTTATCGCTGCTAGGGCTCCTGCTAGTAGGTGTGCCTGCGCGCGGGTGGGGCTCCAGGCCGTGGCGTTAAGTGCCCTCCTGGCGGTGCGTAGGCAGGGCTTGTCCGTGCATACTATTAGGAGTGCGTCGTAGCCTGCGTGGAGGCCGGTGTATTTGCCCGCGTTCACGTTCGAGCCTGTCTCGACCTCGACCGCGACCCTCCCGGCCTCGGGGGCTTGGAGGGCTATGTCGGCGTCGCCGGGCCTCCACGCCTTGAGGCCGAGCCTAGCGGCGGCTGCGAGGATCCTGTGCTCTAGGAAGCGGTGGGCCGCCCCGGGCCTTAGGCCGGGGGTTTCTAGGAGCTTCACCGGCCTCCCCCTGCCAGTGTTGACCTCAACTACCCTGACTAGGCCGAGGGCCTGGAGGGAGGCTAGGGCTTGGGTGTAGGTGTGGCCGTCCATGCGTAGGAGGCTCCTCCTCTCCCTCTGGGTGAGGTGGGGGTGGAGGCGTATGCTCTCCAGGATCCTCCTGGCGTTGCAGTCGAGCCTCGGGGGAGGCTCGACCTCCACGAGTATGGGCTCGGGTGCCCCGTGGCCGGCGGGGCGTAGGAGGGCCTCCCCGCGCCCCAGGCTCGAGACGAGTTCGGGTGCCACGCCGAGCCTCGAGGCGGCGGCGCGGGCGTCCTCGGGGTCGCTGACCCTGAAGACCATGGTGTTCGCCGCGAGCTTCGCTATCCCCGGGTCTAGGAGGGCGGGGCTGTGGGCTACGAGCACTACGCCGACACCCCTCTTCCTGTAGTGCATGAGGTCCTCTACAACACCAGAGAGCCTGGCCCTCCCGGGCCTGGGGGCAGGGGCGACCTCCTCAGCCTCGTCTATGACGACGAGGAACTCCAGGCCTCCCCCGCGTGGCGGCCCGCTGAACGAGTAGTAGACCCTCGCCAGGGCGAGGTCGGCCAGGATCCTCCCGTCGACCCTCGAGTACCTCGAGGCCCACGAGAGGTCCAGGACGAGCCTGTCCCCCCTCACCACGCGGAGCGGGGGGCCCTCGAGCGCCGCCGCCACGGGGCCAGCGTAGAGCCCGTGGAGCCTCGCCGCTAGCGCCTCGGCCGTGGCCCTCCCCCAGAGCCTGTCCCGGAGGCCCTCCTCTAGCAGCGATGGTATATCGCCCGGCTCGGCCCTCCTCGCCACCGCTAGGCGGGCGAGCCTCTGGAGGCCCAGGTCCATCTGGGGCGTGACGTCGTAGCCCTCATCAACTATGAGCCTCCTGAGGCTGGAGGCCACCCACGAGGCATACACCCCCGGGGGCGCCCGGCCAGGGTGGAACAGGCCGAGCCTGAGGGGCTCGGGGCTCCCGGGGCCCCCGAGGACCCTGGCTCCGAGGTCCTCGGCCACGTCGCCGTACTCGCCCTCCCAGTCGACAACCAGGAACCCGGCGCCCGTGCGGGTGGCCAGCTCGTAGAGGAGCCTCTTAACGGCGGTGGTCTTACCCGAGCCCACCGAGCCCCACACCACCATGTGCCTGGAGAGGTCCCCATGCGCCACCCCAACGGGCTCCCCGTCGAGGCCCACACCCAGCCTGAGGGTCCACC
>JALWPV010000025.1 GCA_027080775.1 Acidilobaceae archaeon | reverse complement strand
GGGGGGCCTGGGCCCTCTGCTACCCCAGGCCCCCCTGCCGGAGGGACCCGGCGCTCCTAGCCGGGGCTGGCGTCGAGCACTTCTGCAGCGTCGCCACTGGCGCCAGGCTCCCCGGGGGCCTCGGGGTGCTCGGGAAGGGCCACGCGGGCGTGGTGCTCGCAGCCTCGACACGCTGGGGGCCCGCGGCCGTCAAGGTGCTGCGCCTAGACTCCAAGAGGGGGAGCCTGGCGGGGGAGGCCGCCCTCCAGGCAGTGGCGGCCAGGGCCGGCGCCGCCCCGGAGGTCTACGCCTGGGGCGGGTGGTTCATAGTCTCGAGGCTCGTGCCCGGCCCCAGCCTGGGGGATCTAGGCAGGCCCCCGCCGGCCTGGGCGGTGCTGGAGGCCCTCAGGGCCGCGAGGGCCCTCGACGCGGTGGGGATCCTGCACCACGAGATCCACAGGCCCTGGAGGAACGTGCTCTACACGCCAGCCAAGGCCTTGATAGTGGACTACGAGAGCGCCTCGAGGGGGTGCGGCAACGTGCCGAAGCTCCTCTCCGGCATCGCCGCCCGCTCCCCGGCGCTGCGCAGGGCCCTACCCGGGCTCAGGGGCCTGCTGAGGCTCTACAGGGAGGCCGGGTGCCCCCGGGGGCTCTACCGGGAGATCGAGGAGCGCGTGGCCCAAGCCCTAGCCCTAGGGGATGCATACCCTTAGAGATGCGGAGCGCCGTAAAGAATGTGGGGGCCGGGGCCGGGAGGGTTCAGGATGGCCTAGGCGGGTGTGAGGGCCTCCTCCTCGGCTAGGCCGGTGTAGGCCTCCACGCCTGCGTGGGCGGTGATCCTCTCAGCCAGCTTCTGCCTCTCGAATATCTTGAAGCGCGTCTCTATGTACTTGACCTCGAACTCGGCCCTCGTCAGTATCTCTATCTCGAGGGGCTTGTCGACGCTGAGGGGCCTATCGCAGCTCGGGCACCTGTGCTTGTCGTGGCCGCTGAGCGCCTGGGCCGGCGTGGGGGGGCCACTGTACTTCGAGCGGTTATTCGGGTCCCCGAGGGCGTAGTCGTAGAGCTTGAAGCCGCACCGGGCGCAGACCACGAGTATCCTGCCTACTCCATACTCACCGCTACCCAACCTAGAAGGCACCTCCCGGAGGCCGGGGGAGGAGCTGGGTTTCCGGGCCCCCCAGCGCCCCTCGGCGTGGTAATACCATGCCGGGGGGTTGGTTTAAACTAGTTACGCCCCGCTACCGGGGAGTATAGTCCTGTATGTACACGCGGGGACCCCTCCATGGGTGTTTAGGGCTTCAATTGTCGGGGGCATGGTTTACCGGGGGTTTAATTGATTGGTGGGCTACTGGTAGAACGACTGGCTACCCCTCTGGATCCTCTCCTCCCCAGAGCACCTGGGGGGCACGAGGGCGAGGGCCGAGCCGCCCCGCCACTCGAGGTGGACCGCCACCCAATCCTCGCCCTCCATCCCAACCAGGTAGAGGCCTGCCCTGGCCCTCAGCTCGCCGGCGGCCCTAAGCGCCTGGGAGAGCCAGTAGGAGTCAACCAGGACGCCCCCGACCCTCGCGCGCTCCTCCCCCCACTCCTCGAGGCCGGCGGGGCGGGCCTCGCCGAGCACCGCACGGACTGGCTCCTCCCCCTCAACTAGGAGGAGGCACCCGCCGACGACGAGGGCGGGCACAGCCCTCCCCGAGGCCCTCAGGACCGCGGCCCCCAAGCCGTGCCTGTGGCAGACGTGGTGGCCCGTGTCAGGGTCCACGGCTGGGTGGAGGTATGCTACGAGGTCGAGGAGGGCGTCAGTGTACTCCTCGGTAAAAGCCTCCAGGCCAGCCAAGCCCTCAGCCCCCCGGGGCCGGCTCAGCGCTCCTCGACGACCTCGGCCAGCCTAGCCGCGACCTCCCCGGGGCCCAGGCCCTCCACCCTCACAAGCTTGACCCTGTCCCTGAGGCCCCTCACTATCTCGACGTCGGCTCTGCTGACACGGAGGGCCTTGGAGAGGAACCTCACGAGGGCGGCGTTGGCCCTGCCCTGCACGGGGGGCTCGCTGGTGTAGAACACGAGCTCGCCGCCCTCCAGCACGAGCTTCTCCTCGGGCGACTCGGGCTTCACGTACACCCTCAGCCTAGAACCGCCCCTAACCTCCTCCACTAGGCCAACGAGCTTCTCCACCTCAACGGGCACGCCTGCCCACCCAGGGGCCTACGAGGCGGCCCGCCAGGCTAAAGGCTTCACCCACCCCCAGAGCCGGAGGGGCCTGTGAGGAGGCGGGATTAGGGCGACCCAGCGGGGGATGCCGGACAGCCGAGCCCCGAGGCCCCGCGCCCGCATATAGGGCCACACGCCGCCTGGTGGGGGGCGGGGTTGTGTTGGGGCTCCACTGGAGCCTCGAGCCGGCTAGGAGGATCCTCCTAGCGGCTTGGGCCGACCTGGGCATCGGGGCGTACGAGTGGGCCATCTACAAGGCCTGGAGGGCCCTAGCCTCGGCTCTGGCGGGGGCATACGGGGGCCTGGGGCCCTCGGGGCTCGCCAGCACCGCCTACATGACCGCGGGCCTCGGGGAGTCCTGCGGCGACCTCGGGGGCCTGTGGAGGTGCGCCGCCCGGCTCGACGCGCTCGCCCTCCCCCTGGTCCACCCGGAGGTGGAGGCGCTCCTCGAGGTCGAGCTCGGCTACACGAGGGCGGCAGCGCTTGACTCCATAGAGTGCGCCCTCAAGATCGCGGGGAGGCTCGCCCAGTGCCGCGGGCCCAGGCCTGCCGTGCCAGCCGGGATCCTCGCGGGAGCCCTGGAGAGGCTCCAGTCAAGCTACGGCGAGGCCAGCCTCGCTAGGCTAGGCTGGCTCTACATCCTAGCCATCGGGGAGGCCCGGGGCAAGCCCTACCTAGCCAGGGTCGAGGAGGTCGAGCCCCTACTACCCCCGGCGGCCCTCCTCGTGCTGGCTCCCGAGGAGGCCGCCCTGCTACTAGGCCTCAAGCCCTGGCGCGACGCCGAGGCCGAGTTCATACGGGACGACTACGGCCTAGAGGCGGCCTCCTCAGCCGGCCTCCTAGGCTAGCCTACTCAAGCCGCCTCGGCGCGGGCCCCCAAGGAGGTGGGTGGCTACTTGGGCGCTGGCGGAGAGCGTTCCGCCGGGGAGTGCCTGGAGGGGCTCGCGGAGAGCCTAGGCCTCGGCCCCCTCAGGCCCAGCAGTGAGGAGGAGATCCCAAGCCGGAGGCCGGAGGGGCTCGACGCCGCCCGAGCCGTTAGGGAGGCGAGGAGGGAGCGTGAGGAGAGGATCCTAGGCGTCCTGGAGGGCGAGGCATAGGGGCCAGGAGGGGGTCCTCGACTCGATCAGGGCCGCAGCCTCCACCGCCCCGGGGCTCCCTGGGGGGTGCACGCGGGCCTCTCGGGTGCCCCGTGGCAGGGGGGCGTCGGGCCTCGAGGCGAGCCACTCTAGGGCCTCGCTGGCCCTGGTGTAGCGGCGGGGCCTGAGGCCGCGTAGCGTGCCATCGCCGGCTATGGTGTATGGCAGGCCCTGCCCGGCCCTCCTGGCTATGTAGCCTAGGGCCCTCCGCACGCTCCACGCCGGGGGCCCCCGGGAGAGCTGGAGGCCCGGCACCGCGGGGCTGGCTAGCTCTATGGCTACTAGGGCGCGGGTGGCCTCGTCGGTGTCTACCTCCCAGCGGGCGACCTCGAAGCCCAGCTCCCCGAGGCCCCCGGCTAGCCACGAGGCGAGCCTGGTGAGGCGGCCCCATAGGGCGTCGCGGGGCTCCCCGGCGTAGTCGCCCAGCAGCTCGAGCGCCGCTACCCTGGCGGGGTCTGGCTTGTAGTAGGGCCCCCAGGGCCTGGGGCTCGGCTTGTAGTAGGCTGTGCAGGGCCTCTCTAGGTAGGCGGCCGCAGCCACAACCAGCTCGGCCAGCCTCCTGGTGGTGACGGCTGCCGCGGCGTTCCTCCTGGGGTCGACGGGGTCGGGGACTATGAGGGGGGAGTCGGGGTACCTGGCCCTGAGGGCGGCCTCGTCGCCGAGGCCCAGGGGGTCCACGTAGGACCCCGGCCTCCAGTGGGTGGCCTCCTCTAGGAGGAGCCTGAAGCCCCCGTGGTATATGACTAGGACCTCGGCTAGGAGCCCGCTGAAGCCCCCCACCCTCGTCTCGGCGCCGTAGGCGCCTATCCCCTTCAGGAAGGCCTTGAACAGCCTTACATCATCCGCTAGGCAGGGGTTGCGCTCCAGCTGCTCGCGGACCCAGCGGGTGTGGAACGGGGTCCTCTCGACCCCCGTGCCCCCGGCGCCGGGCCTGGGGACCCTGGGGGCTATCACCACGTCGGCCTCGAGCCCCATGAGCCTGACGGTGACGTAGGGGTGCTCGGCGTACCTGGCCTCGACGGGGAGCCCCCTGAGGCACTCGAGGAGCAGCCCCTCCCCCCGGCTCTTGATCCAGGCGGCGCTCGCCCCCTCCACTAGCAGGAAGACGTCCAGCTCCCACTTGTCGCTGGTCAGCGTGCCTTTCGCGTAGCTCCCCTCGGCCTCCACGAGGGCCCTGATGCCCCTCTCGAGGATACAGGCCTCGAGGCGGCGCTTGAGCATCGAGTAGAATGCCTCCAGGAGCCTCAGCTGGAGGGGCCCCGGCCTTATGGCCTCGAGTGCCTCCTCCTCAACCCTACCCCTCGGGCAGGCCCCCACAGCTCTAGCCCCGGGCCCTCGCCTCGGCTAGGGTCTCGTATATTGGCCCCCTCCGGGTTAGGGTGCTCTTCTTGAGCCTCACGCTAGTCACCCTCATCCTGCCCACGAGGTAGTCCCCATGCTCCAGTATGAGCTTCGTTAGGGCCTGGAGGTTGCGGGACCCCTTGATCCTCGCTAGGGTTAGGTGGGGCACGTACTCCTTGGCCCCCCTCTCGGGTGGGACGCCCAGCCTCCTGAGGCCCTCCTCCACGAGGTCGTGGAGCCTCCTGAGGCCCTCGGAGCCCTCGCTCACCCCGACCCAGACTACCCTCGGCCTGTAGGGGCCCGGGAAGGCCCCGAGCCCCCTAAGCTCTAGGTCGAAGGGGTCGAACTCGAGCCTCCCGATAACCTCCCTCTTAATCTCCTCCACGAGGCCCTCCGGCACCTCCCCTATGAACCTGAGCGTTATGTGGAGGTTCTCGGGCTCAACTGGCTTCATGGGCACCCCGGTAGCCCTAAGGGAGTCTATGAGCCTCTCGAGCCTCGAGACGAGCATGGGGTCGTCGATGTCAACCGCTATGAAGACCCTCAGAGCCAAGGGGGCGCCACCCGCCTAGGCGAGGCCTAGCCTACGCAGCAAGATCGAGGCCACTATAAGGGCTACCACCGACGCCGCGGCGATAGCCACGCTCCCGAGGCCCCCCACCGGGAGGGGCGACCCCCGGGGGGAGGCGGAGGCATGCAACCCCAGGCCGGCCAGCGCGGCGATGGCAGCGGCGGCGAGCACGGCGATCCTCAGCAACACCATAGCCGGGCGCCGCAGGGCCCGTGGGGGGCCCAGCTAAAAGCTTAGCTGGCCCCCAGCGCGTGGGGGCCCCCTGCTTGCTGCTCGACGAGTTGGAGTACGGGCGCTGGCTCGAGGCCGCCCGGAGGACCCTCGAGTCGGCTGGGGGCGACCTTGGGAGAGGCGACTATGACTGGGCGTGCTTTAAGGCCCAGCAGGCGGCGGAGCTGGCGGTTAAGGGGCTCCTCCACGGCGTCGGGGCCCACGCCTATGGGCATAGTGTAGCCCTCCTCCTGGAGAGGGCCGGCGAGGCCCTGGGGCTCGCGGTGCCGGGGGACGTTTTGGAGTGTGGGAAGCTCCTCGGCAAGTACTACATACCCACCGCTACCCGGATGCCTGGGCCGAGGGAGCGTCCCACTATTATTACACTGAGAGGGAGGCGCGCGAGGCCGTAGCCTGCGCCCGCCGCGTGCTGGAGTGGGTGGAGGCGACTTGGGGGAGGCTCTCAAGCGCCGCGAGAGGGAGAGGCTGAGGGTCATCGAGGAGGCGCGCAGGTGGGCCTCTAGTCTCCCCTGGCCCTCCTCCGCCATCCTCGTGGGCAGCTATGCGCGGGGGGACTTCAACCTCTGGAGCGATGTTGACGTAATCATAGTCAGCTCCGCCTTCGAGGGCCTCCGAGTAATGGATAGGCTCAGGCTCCTCGACCCCCCGCCGGGCTACGAGGCCATACCCTGGACCCCGAGGAGCTCGTGGAGGCCCTCAGGAGGGGCAACCCCCTCGCCCTCGAGGCCGCGGGTGTTGGAGTGATCCTGAGGGACGACCTGGGGGTCAAGCGCTTCCTAGGCTTCCTAGCAGGGAAGCGGGGGCGCTGGGGCGGCGGAGGCAATTAAGGCCTAGGCACGCATGCACGTGGGGTGGGGGTTGGACTTCGAGGCCGAGAGGAGGAGGCTCGTCTCCTGGCTCAAGAGGGCCGGGTTCCTGGCGAGCGCTAAGGTGGAGAGGGCCCTCCTGGCCGTGCCTAGGGAGCTCTTCGTGCCGGAGGAGCTTAGGGAGCTGGCATACGATGACAGGCCCCTCCCGATAGGCCACGGCCAGACCATAAGCGCCCCGAGCGTCGTGGCTAGGATGACCGAGCTACTCGACCCCGACGTCGGCCATAGGGTCCTCGAGGTGGGCACGGGGAGCGGCTACCAGGCCGCCGTGCTGGCGGAGATCGTGGCCCCCACGGGCGCCCCGAGGGAGTCGTGGGGCCACGTGTGGAGCATCGAGAGGATCCCGGAGCTGGCAGAGCAGGCCAGGCGGAACCTCGAGAGGGCGGGCTACTCGGATAGGGTCACAGTGGTCGTGGGGGACGGCACCCTCGGCTACCCCGAGGAGGCGCCCTACGATAGGATAATGGTCACCGCTGCAGCGCCCAGCATACCCCCTCCCCTGCTGGAGCAGCTCAGGGTGGGCGGGAGGCTCGTGGCGCCCATAGGGGATAGGTGGAGTCAGAGGCTCGTGGTGGCGGAGAAGACCCCCCGGGGAGTCGAGACGTGGGAGGACATAGAGGTTCTATTCGTGCCCCTAGTCGGCAGGTACGGCTGGCACCCCTAGCCCTGGAGGCCCCTCCTTAGCCCCGCGACCCCCGTGGGGGGTGGGGCGGCGAAGGCCTCGAGG
>JALWPV010000024.1 GCA_027080775.1 Acidilobaceae archaeon | reverse complement strand
CCTGCACCACGTCGGTGAAGAGGCCCGCCGCCACGGCTGAAGAGGGGGCGACCGCGGCGGCGGGAAGCGGGGCGTGGGGAGGGGGCTCGCTATCTCCAGCCTCCCACCGCAGAAGGGGCACCTGTACTTGAGGGCCCTAGCGTCGGCGGCGCAGAAGTACGCCCCGTACTTCTCCGCGCACCTCGGGCAGTAGTAGACTACCTCTATCTTCCTAGCGGCCCCCGGCTTCTGGCCCGTGAGGCTGAGCCTCTTGCCGCATACCCTACAGTACACGGTCACCCAGCCTATGTGGCCCCAAGCGTTCGTGCCCTTCAGCAGGCCTACAGTCAAATCCGCACCCCCCAGCCGCCCCCGTGGTAGCGCGTTTAAATCCTATTGCCCCGGCACGCCCCGCTAGGACTGGTTGAAGGGTGCCGGAGCCGTGGTCTCGAAGCCCATGCTAATCGTGGCAGCGCTCTTCGTGGCCACCATAGCCTCGGCGCTGGTGGGCTACGCGTATTACCACTCCTACCGCTCGGTGGTGGCGAGCCTCGAGGAGCCCCCCACCCTGGAGGGGGTCCTCTCCAGGGTGACGAGCCTCAGGTACACCATGACCTACTACAACGGCACGACGTGGATAGTCCTCGTGAACGTCGACAGCCCCCATAGGAGGGTGAACATAACGCTCATGAGCGGCAACGGCACCACCCTAGCCTACTACCTCATAGGCTACTCCGGCGACCAGATAATCTACGCCCAGAGGGTGGACCCCCACACGGGCAACAGGACGAGCCTCGACATAGCCAAGATAGACACGGCATTCAGAACCAGCGCGAGCATCGAGACCACTCCAACCGGGGAGACGGGTGTCGTGCCCTTCCCAGGCATAGGCCCCCTCTACGCCCTCTACACCATAACGAAGGTGCTATCGATAAACTGGCTCAACCCCACATCGGGCAACATGAGGGTGGGCTGGGAGCCCACCACCTACAAGCTGGGCCACGAGACCCTGCGGGCCGTGAGGGTCGAGGTGGTCCCCCAGGCTACCGTGGCGCCCCCGAGCCCCTACGGGCTCCTCACGAGGCTCACGGCGGTCGCCGCCAACTACAAGGGCCTCATAATATTCCCGGAGATAAGGTACGAGGCCGGGGAGACCTCCCTCACTATAACACTCTCCTCGATACACGTGGGCCCCTAGCCCCCTCCTTCCGGCGTCCCAAGAGAGCCTCCGGTGAGGAGACCCCCTGCTTCACCCGGGTGCCGCGGGTGCCCATAGGCGTTCCAGGGTAGTACCCTATAAGCAGGGGGTGCTGTGGAGTGGCTGCGGTAACAGGCAGCGGCCTGAGGATAGTGACCTTCAAGGTCGACCCTCCGACCCTGGAGGCCCTCGACCGCCTCGCGAGCACCCTGAGGGTCAGCAGGAGCGACCTCATAAGGGAGGCTATCGAGAGGCTCCTCGACGAGTACGGCGTGAGGGTCGAGAGGAGGCCCCCAGAGCCCCGGGGGGCCGAGGACCTGGTTACTATCGAGATAACGCTCTAGCCCCGCCACCCATAAAAACCCGTGGGGCCAGGCTCTCGTGGATGGGTGCCGCCGTAGCTCAGCCTGGCGGAGCGCCGGACTCATACGGCCACAGGCCAGGCCGAGGTCGCCTGGGGGCCTGGGAGATCCGGAGGTCCCGGGTTCAAATCCCGGCGGCGGCACCACAGCGCTCTCCCAGGCCCCCTACAAGCCCTTCCCCGCGAGCCTCCTCAGGACCACTATGAAGCCCGTGTGGCCGACCATCCTAGTCTCAGGCCTCGTGGCCCCGGGTTTGGCCTCTATCCCCCTGATCATTATCTCGACAGCCTCCTGGACAGCGTAGCCGGCCCTTGGGGCCTCCTGGGCGAGCCTCTCGACCTGGTTGTAGGTCGGCACGAATGCCACGAGGGGGGCGCCCGGCTTGAGGGACTCCCATAGGGCCGAGGCGGCCCTCCAGGGGTCGGGTAGGTCCAGGAAGGCGGCGTCCAGGCCCTTCTCGGGGACCCCCTCGGCTATGTCGCCCAGCCTCAGCTCCACGCAGTCCCCGAGGCCCGCGAGCTCGAGGTTCCTCCTGGTCGCCTCGAGGGCTTCCCTCCTCACATCGTAGCCTATCAGCCTCCCCCCACAGCAGAGGGCGGAGGCGAGGGTGGCGGTGAGGAAGCCGCTTCCAACCCCGGCCTCGACTGCTGTCATGCCGCAGCGGAGGCCGGAGGCCACTAGTATGTAGCCCAGGTCCTTGGGGTAGATCACCTGGCCGGCCCTCTTGAAGAGGTGCATCTCCAGGTCCCTCAGGGTTGGGGGTAGGAGGTGGGCCCTGCCCCGGGCCAGCTCTATCGTCGCCCCCCAGGGGGCCCCGGCTAGCTGGGAGCCCCTTATGGCGCCCGCTATCGTCGAGTAGGAGGCCCTGGGGTCTGCCCTGAAGAGGTACTCCCTCCTCCTACCCCCGGGGGCCTCGACTAGCACTAGCACGGGGTCGCCGGGCTCTATGGTGGCTTCCATGCCTTACTGCACCGCGAGGGCTGGGGGGCCTTCATTAATTAACCGCTACAGCCCACCGGCTCCAGGCCCCGCCCCGCATGAGGGTGCCTGGCTTTGGGTAAGAGTAGGGCTGAGATCGAGAGGGAGGCTCTCGGGGTACTGAGGAGGCTGGAGAGGGTTGCGGGTGTAGCGGCCCTCAGGGCCATCAAGAGGGTCTCCAGGGCGTTGAGGGTCGCTATACCCGCGAGGCATAGGGTAATGCTCGTGGTATCAGGCTCCGACCCAGCGGTAGTCGGGGCGGTGACCGCCCGCGCCCTGCTATACTATGAGAAGGTGTACCGCAGGGTCGCGGGGCGGAGGCCCCTCGAGCTGCTCTACATGTTCCACGACGAGTTCGACGACGCCAGGCTCAGGAAGGAGATAGTGAAGAGGGCCGTCAAGGAGAAGGCGAGCCTCCTCCACCAGACCACCGCCCGCTACGAGGACAGCGAGAAGTACCTGGGCACCACGTTCCAGGCCCTAGTGCTCGACCTAACCAACGACCTCAAGCCCAACGATGTCGGCAGGCTGGTCGGCGTAGTAGAGGGCGGGGGCCTCATAGTAATCCAGGCCCCCCCTTGGGGGGAGTGGGACAGGGCCCTGACGCTCTTCAAGCAGAACCTCCTCGTGCCGGGCTACGAGGAGCCAAGGCACATATTCATAAGGTGGTTCAAGAGGAAGCTCATGGAGCACAAGAACATATTCATATACGACGCCGATAGGGGCGAGCTGATCTACGGGGAGGCCTACAAGGCCCCGGCTAGGCAGAGGGCGCAGATAGAGATACCAAGCGACGCCTCCTTCCCCCGCGAGATCTACGAGCTGGCCCTCACAAACGACCAGGTCAGGGTCATAAGGGCGATGGAGTGGTTCTACGAGAAGCCTCCTAGGGGTAAGAGGAAGGTCCTCGTCGTCACAGCAGACAGGGGCCGGGGCAAGAGCTGCGCCGTGGGCATAGGGCTCATAGGCCTCGCGAAGCTCCTCTCCAAGCACAAGCATAGGGTTAGGATGCTCGTCACCGCCCCGAGCCTGAGCAACGTGCAGAGCCTCATGACCCTAGCCCTCAGGGCGGCTGAGGCGGTGGGCCTCGAGCCCAGGCCGGTCAAGAGGGGGGGAATGATACTCGAGATCCAGGGCAGGGGCTTCAGCCTCGAGTACTGGGAGCCGGCTCAGATACCCAGGCTCAGCGGGGACATAGTGGCGGTCGATGAGGCCAGCGGCATACACGTGCCCCTCCTCCACAGGATACTCAGGAGCCACAGGCGCCTCGTGTTCGCCGCCACGATCCACGGCTACGAGGGAGCCGGGAGGGGGTTCAACATACGCTTCCTCCAGGCGGCCAAGAGGGATCCCTCCAACATCATCAGGCACCTCGACATGGACGAGCCGATCAGGTACGCTAGGGACGACCCCATAGAGAGGTGGCTCTTCGACGTCCTCCTCCTCGACGCCGAGCCAGCGGAGCTGGACGAGGAGGACCTCGAGGACATAGAGGCCGGGAGGCTCGTCTACCTGAGGCTGGACCCCGATTGGCTCTTCAGCCCCGAGGGCGAGGCGAAGCTCAGGGAGCTGTTCGGGATATACGTGCTGGCCCACTACCGCAACGAGCCCGACGACCTGGGGATGCTCGCCGACGCCCCCCACCACAGCATCAGGGCAGTCGCCACCGAGAGGGGCGGCAAGATAGTGGGGGCCGCCCAGGTGGCCGAGGAGGGGGGCCTCGACGAGGATCTAATCGAGAGGCTCCTCCGGGGGGAGAAGATAGCGGGTAACATCATACCCGACAGGCTCCTCAAGCACGCCAGGATACGCGAGTTCGGGAGGATGAAGGGCTGGAGGGTGGTGAGGATAGCAACCCACCCCGAGGTCCAGGGGAGGGGCATAGGGAGCAGGCTCCTGGAGGAGCTGTACAAGGAGAGCGTCGAGAGGGGCTACGACTGGCTGGGGAGCGGCTTCGGCGTGAACGAGCAGCTCCTGAACTTCTGGTTCAAGAACGGCTTCAGAGCCCTCCACCTCAGCCCCGACAGGAACCCTGTGAGCGGCGAGTACACCACCCTAGTGCTCAAGCCCATAAGCGAGAGGGCCAGGAGGGCCACCGACGTCGCCGTCAGGGAGTTCAAGCTCAAGCTACTCAAGAGCCTCTACGACACCTACAGCGACCTCGAGACCGAGATAGCGATAATGATGCTCGACCAGCCGCCCCCAGGCATACTGCCAGGCTACAAGCCGGCCTTCACGCCCATACAGGTCGACAGGCTGTGGGTCTACAACTGGGGCCCCATGACGTACGAGGCCGCCAACGACATAATAGAGATGCTGGCCGAGGCCTACTGGCTCCAGAGCCCCGAGGAGAGGCCCAAGCTGGAGGGGTGGGCCAGGAGGATCCTCGTCGCCAAGGTACTCCAGGGCAAGAGCTGGGAGGAGGTAGCCGAGGAGCTCGGCTGGAGGACCCACAAGGTGATGGTCGGCCTCAAGGACATAATGAGGAGGCTCGCCGCGCACTACTTCAACCTAGAGGAGGAGGCACCCGTCGGTGTAGGCCTCGAGGAGGCCGAGGAGCCCTGGAGGAAGAGGGGACCCGGCGGCGAGCAGAGCAGCCCCTAGCCGCCGCCCCCGAGGCTCTCCAGCGCCCTCTCGTAGACTCTGGCCGGGTCAAGCTCCAGGAGGGACTCCACACCCCGCTCAACGGCCTCAGCTAGTATGGCGTGGTAGACGGGGTACTGTGGCCTGTAGAGGAGCCCCTGGACGCGCGCCCGCCCCGGGTATACGGGGTAGACTATGTTCTGCTCCACGAGAACCTCTCCCAGCATGAACCTCTCAGGCTCCCTTAGAGGCTTAACAGGCCTCTCCAGGAGGCCGAGTGCCTCCCTTATCACGTCGCCGGGCCTCCTCTCGAAGCCCCTCTCCCTGAGGGTGCTACGAGCAGCCGAAAGCGCCGCTTCGACCTCCCCGAGCCAGGCGGGTATCCTCTCCCCCACGACCTCCCCGGAGGAGAGGGGGCAGAGGTCCGGCAGAGCCCCCGGCGTGCCGCCCACGAGGGCGTAGACCTCGTGGAAGGCTAGGTTGCAGGGCCTCGACTCGGCGTACTCCCTATAGAGAGCCTCAAAGTGGCCGCGGTCCATGTGCTCGACCAGCAGCCAGCGCGTGGAGTAGCCTTCAAGCCTTGATCGGGCATCCCGCGTGGCCGCGAAGCCCTCGCTAACCGTCACGACAACCCTGAGCCCCCTATCTGCCTTCGCCAGGTAGGCTGCCAGGCTGCGGAGGTCGTCCAGGGCCTCGCCGTAGCGGCGCCCCCGGGAGCCCCGGTAGCGGGGTAGCTCGTGGAACTCGTCTACAAGCAGTAGGGCCTCCCCCTTATGGGCTAGGATGCCTGCTAGCCTGAGTGCAACGTCAAATAGGCCGGCTGGGGCCCCGATTACCTGGAGTAGAGCCTCGGCCGCCTCGCGGGCCAGCCGGGCGGGCGCCGTGCCCAGCGCCTCCACGCCGATCTCAGCCTCCAATCCCCTCACGCTTAGGAGGCGCGCGTCAACCCTAACAGCTGGGAGCCCGTCTTTCTTGAGCAGGTAGCGTGCCAGCTCGCTCTTGCCGACGTTCCGGGGCCCGTACACTACCACAAGCCTCCCACCAGCCCTCAGAGCCCTCCTTAGAGCGTTCACCTCGTCGGCCCTATCGTAGAAGGCGGTGCCGAGCATTGTCCTGTAGTCTTGGTCGACCACAAGGACCACGGCGGGGCCCCCAAATCTGCGGTTCGAGGGAGCCTATTAGCTCTGGTATTACGTGAAGGCTTCTAGAGAAGCCAAAAACCGCTAGCGCCGCTTTCCTTAAGTTAACGACACACCCGTGGTAGCGGGCCTGCCGTGCTTGTCATGCTGTGGCGAGCGCCTCTGCTAGGCTCCTCATGGAGGCTGGGGGGTCCCTGCTCTTCATTACTATGCTCGCCACTAGGACCCCCGAGGCCCCGAGCTCGACGGCCCTCACGGCGTCCTCGGGCGAGGATATGCCCGCCCCCGCTAGGAGGGGTAGCGCGGGGTCCACCTTCCTGATTGCTTCTAGGCTCTCGGTTATCACCTCCGGCCTGGCCTTCGACACGGGGATCCCGGTGCCTATCAACTCGGGGGGCTCCACTGCGACCATCGTGGGCTTCAGGTAGGCGGCAGCGGCGGCCTCAGCCGGGGTGTCGGCGCAGACTATGCTCTCGAGCCCCTGCTCCCTCAGCTTGGAGACGACGGCCGCCACGTCCCTGAGTACCATCTTCCTCTCGCTGTGGTTGACGAGCGAGCCCCTAACCCCTAGGGCGCGGGCGGCCTCAGCCGGGATCCTCCCCGTGTGGGCCCCCATCCCGACAGGGTCCAGGTGCTGCGTGTAAACATCGCCGTGGATGGCCAGCACCCTCGGGACAACGGGGGCGGGAGGCGCAAGTATGACCCTCACCGGTAGCCCCGACTCGAGCCTCGAAGCCTCCCTCGCCAGGGCCTCGGCCGTGGAGTCGAAGGCTGTGGGGTAGGCCTTGAAGTTAACGACGAGGACCCTCACAGCCAAGCCAGCGCCACCCACGCAACCCCGGGCCCCCTCGGAGCTATAACAATACCCTCCCCCTCCCCCAGGGCCTTCCCGGCGGTGGGGGGTGGGGGCTCCTGGGTAA
>JALWPV010000023.1 GCA_027080775.1 Acidilobaceae archaeon | reverse complement strand
CGCGGCGGGGGCGGGGCGGGGGGCTTTAATGGGTCGGCGCTACTCCCAGTCCTCCTCCCCCCAGTACTCCCTGGCGGTCCTCGCTATCCTCCTCTTGACCCTCTCGGGTAGGGCGTAGTCCTCGGCCCTCTCGCCTGTGGGGCCGAGGATCCTCATGCCCTCCCCATCCCTTATCTCGACCTCGTGAAGCCTTAGGTCGTGGGGGGTCTGCCTCATCTTCTCTATGAGGACGAACCTCCTGAGCCTCCCATCCCTTATGACGCGCTTGAACCTGACTATGCCATCTGCAACGTGCTCTATCCCCCAGCCGAAGGCCTGGGAGGTGGAGATGGCGTACTGGCTCACCGCCAGGGTGGTGAAGTCCCACCTGTAGAGGAGCCTCTTCGCGGTGTAACTGTACTTCCTAGCCATCGCGGGCTTGTCGAGCCAGAAGGCGCTCATCGAGTCTATGACGAGCCTGGCCCTACCGTAGCCGAGCCTCTTCTTGGCCTCGATAACCTTCTGCACCATAGCCTCCACGGCCAGCTCCTCGAGGCTCCACTCGTCCCCCCGCCCCCTCATGAGGGCGTCGATGATTATCATCCTCCCCTCATCCACGGCGAGGGCGAAGTCCATGCCGAACATGGCGGCCTGCTTGATTATGCTATCCCTGCTCTCCTCCGTGGTGACGTATATGACCCTGTCACCCTCGAGTATCCCCTGCCAGGCGAAGTGTATGCTGAACACGGTCTTACCCGTGCCGGGCTCGCCGACTACCGCCACCATGAAGCCCCTCGGTATCCCCCCGGCCACGAGCTCGTCGAAGCCCGGCACGCCAGTCTTGAGCCTCTCGATGACAGGCCTGGGAGGCCTCGGCAACAGCCACTCAACCCCGCGGGCGCCCTGGTGTAGCGAGAGGTAATTGGGGCTCCGGGAGCCGCCACGATTTAGCCCCCGAGGCCCTCGGGATGGGGTGGGGGCTCTAGGGCTTGGCTTCCACGTGCGCCTCCGAGTTGGTGGTGGTCGACTCGAGCCTCCGCGTCCTTGGGGGCAGCGTGGAGGGGGCCCCGTGGAGGCCTGGGAGGGGGTACCCGGGTAGGGCCCTCATAATAGTGAAGAGCGTCTCCGAGCCCAGCATCGATGAGATACCGATAGTCGAGTCCATCCTAGGGGCCCTCGCGGCCTCGGGGGTCTACAGGGTGGAGGTCTACGAGTACGAGCCCCTCCTAGCCAGGCCGGGGAGGAGCAGGAGGGCGGCTGCCCTCATCGAGAAGGCGATCTCCGAGGGCGGGGCCCTCGTGGCCCTCGCACCCGAGATGCTCGCCATCTCCCTAGCCTCGAGGCTCCCCGAGGGGGTCGCCGGGAGGCTCGAGGAGGGGGTCCTGGCCCGGGTGAGGGTTAGGTATGAGAACCTCCTCTACCTCCCCCCGGGCTCCACGGTCACGCTCGCCGCCAAGGCTAACAGCTCGAGCAGCCACGAGAGGGTTGAGTGGCTCAGGGCCCAGGCCCAGAGGCTCGGAGTGGAGGTTGAGGATACCGTCTACCTGGAGGATAACGCCGCCATACTAGACCTGATGAGGAGCAGGGGCCCCATGGGCCATACCCGCGTCGTGCCAGTCACAAAGCTCGCCAGGGCAGTCGTGGCCCTAGCCAGGTGCCTCGGGCTGGGCGGCATAGTGGAGCTCCGCCGCGTCGAGGAGTCCAGCCACACTGTCTACGCAGTCAACCTCGACCCCGACACGGCCGAGGCGATAATACACTCCCTCAGGGCGAGGCTGGCGAGGCCCCACAAGCCCCTGCCGCCGAGGAGCCCCGTGCTTCGGGGCCTCTACGAGCGTGGAGTCGAGGATACTGTGGCTGCTGTAGGCGAGGCGATAGCCCCAGGCAGGGCGGGAGAGGGGAGCACCGCCCCTGCCACACCATAAATCCCCCCGGCCAGGTGGGGCCCAGGGCGTCGGAGGCGCCTAGGGCCTTGGAGTGGTGGTCCAAGCCCCAGGCCCATAGGTACTGGGGCGGGAGCGAGGAGGAGCTTAGGAGCGCCGTGGAGCGCCACGGGTGCGAGGGGGCCCTCATCCTCTGCTACCAGTCTGAGAGCGAGAGCGACTGCTACAGGAGGCTCGAGGAGGAGTGCGCCCTCCTCGCCCGGGAGAAGCGGGGCGGCGACGGCGCCGCCAGCGACGAGGGGGGCGACACGGCGGACTGCGAGCCGGGGCCCGCGATGTACTAGGCCGCTAGGCCCCGGTGCCCTGGGCGGCGCCGGGCTCCCCCTGGCCGCCGTGCTGGCGGGGTTTCCTCCTACGGTACCTCTGGTGGCCCCTGGGGCGGGGCTGGCCCCGGGGCTGGTGGGGGAGCGGTATAACGACGACCCTGAGCAGCTCTGGTATCGAGTGGACGAGCCTCCTGGCAAGCTCCCTCGCCGCGCGGTTAGCCTCAGCCAGGGTGGCGTCGGGCCTGAGGGGGATCCAGACCTCCGCCTCGGCGAAGGTGCCGTACACCTCCACCCTCATCTTGGAGACCCTGAGCCCCATGCTCCTGGCCGCCCTCCTTATCTTGGCCCGCAGCTCGAGCCTCCTATGCCTCGGCCCGGGGCCTATCAGGTAGAGCATGTGCTCGACGGCCATGGCCGCGAGGCCGTAGGCCACATACGCCCCCACGGCGAGGAGTGTGGCCTCCTCTATGAGGGGCTCGCGTAGGAGGCCCGCCGCCAGGAGCCCGGCGCCGCCGGCGACCTCGAATACAACGTCGTACCTGAGCTTGCTCGAGACCGCCGCCAGCGAGACGAGTCTGAGCGCGTGGCCCCCAGCCCTCCTCTCGAGGAGGGAGTCGAGCCCGTAGCTCACGAGCGCCCCCGCTAGGGGGTAGAGGCCCAGGAGGGGCGGCGTCGAGGCCTCGCGGCCCCCCAGGAGGCTCCTAGCCATAACGAGGAGCGTGACCCCCAGCCCCACCGCGGAGAGGATTACCACGGCGAGGGCCTCGAGCCTGAAGACCTCGTAGCGGGCCCTGTAGAATAGGGCCCTGCTACTCGCCACCCTGAAGGCCAGCGATACCCCGGCGAAGGCCATAGCCTCTATGGACCAGACCAGGGCCTCGAACAGGACTATCCCACTGGGGTAGACGAGAGCGTAGAGGGCGAAGCCCAGCGCCGCCATCCCGAGGCTCGCCAGGGCTATCTCCTCCACGGCCCTAGCCAGGCTGGCGGCTAGGAGCACCTTCCTATACACAGGCCTAGGCGATGGGCTCCTACGCCTCCACCTCCTACCCCTGCCTCCCTGGGGGCCCGCCTCGCCTATGAGGCCACCACCGAGGCGCGCCCCGGGCCCCGGTGAGGGCTCTAAACACTATCCGCCTCCCGCGCTTACCCTCCGACTAGGTAGAGCCAGAGGTAGGGGTAGCCCGCGAGGTTCCTCTCGACTGCCTCCATGCTCCTCGACCCCTCCTCCAGGAGTATGAGTATGACCCCCTTGTTGGCTAGGAGCACGGGCCCGCCCCTCCTGGCGGTGGAGAGCACGCTCCTGTAGGCCTTGAGGGGGCTGGGCACCACTCTGCCGAGGGCCGCCTCGGCCTCCCTCTTCAGGGTTGCCGAGAGCTCCTGGCTGGGGCTCGCGAGGGTGTAGCCCCGGGGGCCGACGAGTGCCTCCAGCTCTACGGCCTTCCTCGCCGCCTGCCTGGCGCACTCCACTGGGCCGCCGCAGGTGACCCTGCCGCCTAGGAGCCTGGAGGGATCCCCTGGGGGCCTGGCTAGGGGCGGCTTCTCGAGGGCCTCCTCGACCGCCCTCCTGAGCCTGGCGTCCGCGGCAGCCTGGCCCCCCTGGAGCCTGGCGGCGAGGGCATCCTCCATGATCCTCATGAGCTGCTCGGGCTTCGAGGCCTCGAGGCTGTAGGCTCTGAGTAGGAGCGCGAAGTTTCCTGGTGGGAGGCTCTGGGAGGGCTCTCTGGGGGCGTCGGGGCTGAGGTAGGCTAGTATATACCTGCCCCTCGCACCGGGGACCCCCTGGCCTCCCCGGCAGCCGCTGGGGCCGGCGAGCCTCTTGCCGTCGCTGTACACCGCGGCCCCCAGGCCCCAGGGGGCCTGGCAGAGCCTCCACTCTAGGGCCGCCTCGGCTCCTGGGGCCTGGGTTATGGCTACGCAGCCCCTCCTGAGCCTCGCGTCGCAGTAGCCAGCGTCGAGTGCCGGCGCCCCCGCCTTGATGGTGTACTCTAGGAGGCCGGCCCTCCTGAGCATCTCTAGGGCTCTGAGGATCCTGGCCTCCTCGCCTAGGAGCGCCCTGGCCGCCTCCATGGGTAGTACGGCCTCGCCCTCCACGGCCAGGGATGCTATGAGGTTGTAGAGCTGGATAGCGTCGCTTGGCCTGGGGGCCTCCCTTAGCTTGAGGGCCAGCCTGGCCTTGTAGTCGTCGGGGTCGTAGTATGCTACAGCGTAGGCCTCCAGCCTGTCCCTCCCCGCCCTGCCAACCTCCTGGTAGTAGTCCTCAACGCTGTCGGGCGGGGTGAAGTGGACTACGAACCTGATGTTCGGTATGTCCACCCCCATGCCGAAGGCCTTCGTCGCAACGATGACGCGGGGCCCCCTCCTGGAGCCCCTGCTGGCCGCGGCTACGGCCTCCTCTATCCTCCTCCTCTCAGCCGCTGGGAGCTGGCCGTGGTAGACCGCCACCACGCCCCTGCCCAGCCTGGACTCGAGGGCCCTGGCCACGCTGTCGGCGTTGGCCCAGGGCATCCTCCTGCTCCTCACGTAGCCCGTGAAGACCACGCCCACCCAGGGCTCGCTTACCCTGGAGGCCCACTCGGCCAGCTCCGCCACCAGGGATGAGAGGTCCTCCAGCCTCTCCCGGGGATCCCTGGGGGCGAGGCGGACGTCCAGGTGGATCTCCCTCCTCAGGGGCGGGGCCCTGAGCACCACGGCCCTCCCCGGGGGCGCCTCGACCCTGGGGCTGGGGTCGTCTAGGTCTACCCTGAGCCTCACGGCGCCGCTGGGCTCGTAGCCTAGGGCGTCGAGTATGTCGGCCTCCACGTCGCCCGGCGCCGTGGCGGTGAAGGCCGCTACAGGCACGGGCTCGCCCTGGCCGGAGCGGGCCTCCCTTATGAGGCGGGCCATGTCGAGGTAGCTGGGCCTGAAGCTCATGCCCCACCTGCTGAGAGTGTGGGCCTCGTCTAGCACGACTAGGGAGGGCTCCCCCTCCCTCAGGATCTCCTCGTAGGTGGGGTCCCTGAAGCGCTCGGGGGTTATGTAGAGGAGGTCCACGACCCCGGCCCTGAAGGCCTCGAGCACCGCCTCCCTCTCCGAGGGGGGCACGCCGGAGTCTATGTAGTAAGCCTTGAGGCCCCTCCTCCTAGCGGCCTCGACTTGGTCGTGCATGAGGGCCCTGAGGGGAGACACTACGACCCCGGCGGAGCCCAGGCCGGAGTCCGCCAGGACCCTCGAGGCCACCTGGAAGATGGCGCTCTTACCCGAGCCGGTCGGGTATATCACGAGCACAGCCCCGCCGCTGAGGCCCTCGGCGTAGAGGGCCCGGAGAGCCGCCTCCTGGTAGCCCCTAAGCCTCGCCCCGCCCCAGAGGCCCCCGAAGACCCTCCGGGACTCCTCCATGAGCGAGTCAACGCTCAGCCCGGGCCCCCCGCTCCCGGGGGCTCCTGAGGGCTCGGGCCTCTCGGGGAGGAGCCCCTCAACCCCCCGCGAGGAGGCCACGAGGGCTGCCCTCGATACCGTCACCCCGCCGAGCTGGGCCGCAAGCGAGACCGCCTCCCCCACCAGGGCCCTGGGGTCGCTGAGCCCTGAGAGGGCAGCCACCACCCTCTCGGGGAGCAGCGTCACCACCACGTCCGCCACGGCGAGCGCCTCGGGCGCCCTGAGCAGCTCCCCGTAGGGAATCACGGCGGGGCCGCCGGCGGCTAGCCACTCCTCAACCGAGGCGTGGCCGCCGAGGATCCTGGCCCCCAAGGCCCCAGCGACGGCCTCGGCTAGGGGCCTGGAGGGCGCTACTATCAGGGGCCTCGAGGCGCCCCCAGCCATGGCGAGGGCAACGCCTGCAAGGGCTGCGGGGCTCCTGGGTATGGGGCCATCGTAGAACCTGAGAGTCGAGGCCCTCCTGGGCTCCACGCCTGAGAGGCCGCAGGCGCTGGGGGGCCTGAGGCACTCCGCCGCCAGCCTCCTCCCCTCGAGGTGGGGGGCCAGGGCCTCGAGGTCCCCTGGTAGGACCTGGAAGCCCCCGGGGGGCGGCTCGGGGGCGCCGGGCTTGAGGGACTCCTCTATGAGGGGGGCGAGCCTCTCCCTGAGGGCCCCCACGGGGGTTGAGGAGGCCCTCGAGGGGTCGCCGAGGCGCAGGGCCAGGCTCCCGAGGGAGGCCCTCGCAGCGTAGTCCCAGCCCTCCCCGGCGAGGCCTGGTGGCTCGAGGTGGTAGGGCCTCAGGAGGGGGGAGGCGAGCCTGGGAGCGTCGGTCACGAGCACCTCGTCGCCGAGGGGCGGCAGGGGCCTGGAGGGCGGTATGGCGTGGGCCCTCCTTAGGGGCTCGGGCATCCTGTCCCACTCGACCCCCACAGCGTTGAGGAGCGAGACCGCGGCCCTCGAGGCCACCTCGAGGACCAGGCCGGGGTCGCGGGGGTCCAGGTTGAAGTGGTACGCGAGCCCCGCTATCGTGGGGGGCACGTCGGGGAACGCAACCGCGGCGAGGAGCGCCCCATCCACGACGGGCCCGCCCCAGCGGGGGCAGTCCCCCATCGCCACGAGGAGGGGGGGCCTAGCCTCCCTCAGGAAGGCCTCGAGCGCCTCCATGGGGCCCCTAACGGTGGAGAGGCCCCGGGCCGCGCCCAGCTCTATCGTCTCACCGCCAACCCTAAGCCAGGCCCTCCCGCCCCTGCAGTAGGCATAGACGGGCTCCCGCCCCGCGGCCTCGTAGAAGCTAGGCTGCCCCAGAGCCCTGGAGGCCCGGGCCTCCCAGTTCGGCAGGCCGGCAGCCACAAAGTAGCCCCTAGCCCTAACCAGGAGGCCCTCCGGGACCCTGCAGCCCCTGTAGTGGGCCCTAACCACCTCCTCGTGGAGCCCTAGCTCGGAGAGGGCCTCCAAGACCCCGGGGTCGCGGGGGCAGCCGGGGGCCTGATAGGCCAGGGCGGCGAGATCCAAGAGCCACCCCCCACCGCCCCGGGCCACCTCGGCCAGCTCGGCAATCCCATCCCAGCCACGGCGCCTCAGGGAGGCGAGGGCCGCCCTCCTAGCCAGGCCCCCCAGGAGGGGGGCCCGGGAGAGCCTCCCAAGACCCAGCCTCGGCCTGGCGTAGCTAGCCAGCCCCGCGAGCCCCGGCAGGAGTGCAAACCCAGCCCCGGCGGCGAGCAGCGCCTCCAGCAGCCCCCAGCCACCCCCCACGCCACCACCCTACGGGGGGCCGGGGCTTAGAGGGGGGA
>JALWPV010000022.1 GCA_027080775.1 Acidilobaceae archaeon | reverse complement strand
CCCAGAGCCTGGGGGTCAGGGGGAGCGGTGAGGCCCCCGAGCCCCGGCGGGGGGCCGTGAGCCGCTCCACGATTTGGCGGGCCACAGGCTCCCCCACTCCTCTAGAGGTAGTAGCGCCTCGGAGCCCTTGCTACCTCCACTAGGATCCCGGCTAGGGATTCTAGGATCGCCTCGAGCCCCGGGTAGCTGGAGGGGCTCGGCACCCATGCCGGGGCCCCGAGGGTGCCCCCCACGAGGCCCCTGGGGCCGGGCTCTAGCCTCGAGCAGCCCCCGCGGCCGGGTGGCGCCTCTATTATGCCCAAGTCCCTGGCCAGCGCCTCCTCTATGTCGCAGGCGTGGCCTAGCTCGATGCCAGCCGCCCTCCAGTAGTCTATAACCGCTACGAGGGGGGCCCCCGGCCTGTGGGAGGCCTCTGAGGCCGCTACCCTGGCGATGGGTGTGTTGCCTCCGTGGGCGTTTAGTATCACCACCCGCTCGAACCCCCACTCGCCGAGGGAGCCTATGATCGCCTCTAGTAGCTCTAGGAGCGTGTGGGCCGGCACCGTCACCGTGCCCGGGACGCCCCTCCACTCGGGGCTGAAGCCGTAGCAGAGAGGGGGCGCCACCGCGAAGGCCCTGGCCCCCAGGGCCTCCTCCGCCCTCCCGGCGGCGAGCCATGAGAGCCTCTCGGCTATCAAGCAGTCGAGCCCCACGGGTAGCCTGCAGTGCTGCTCCACGCTCCCCAGCGGGATGATGGCCGTGAGCCAGCTAACGCTATCGAACGCTGTTAGCTCGAGCAGCCTAACGGGCACCAGTGCTCCCCCCGGGTGCTTCTCGAGGGTTGGATACGTGTTAAACCCTAGCCCGCTCTACCCTCCTCGTTGGTGGGTGATTGGCTTGGCTGGGGAGCCTGTGGTCATCAGGGTGGGCGCCGGGCCCGTGGAGGACTACGCCTTGGAGGTTGCTGAGGCCATCGGGGCGGGCGCTGAGAGCGTGAGGCTCGAGGCCTACGGCGACGCCGTGTGTAACGCCGTGGACGTAGCGCTGGAGTCGTCGAGGCGGTTCAACCTCGAGGTTGAGAGCGTCGAGATAGGCCGCAGGAGAAGGGGTGGGAAGAGGAGGATATGGATCCGCATCTCCCTCTGCAGGAGGCCCAAGGTGGGAGATGGTGCCCCCACTCGATGAGGCTAGGAGGGTAAGGCTAAGCAAGAAGATGGCCGGGCTCCTTAGGCATTACCCCCACAGGTATGGCCTGAGGCTCACCCGGGACGGGTGGGCCAGGATAGACGATCTCGTGGAGGCCCTCCATAGGATACCCGGGTTCGAGTGGGTTGAGAGGAGCCACATCCTAGAGGTGGCCCGGAGGGACGAGAAGGGGAGGTACGAGGTCCGGGGGAACTACATTAGGGCCAGGTACGGCCATAGCGTGCCCGTGGCCATAGAGTACCCCGAGCCCAGGGAGCTGCCGAGGGAGCTGTACCACGGCACCCCGGCGAGGAACCTGGAGAGCATAATGGCCCGCGGGATCCTCCCCGGGAGGAGGCTTTGGGTGCACCTCTCGGCAACCCCCGGGGACGCCGTCGAGACTGGTAGCCGCCACGGCCCCGACGTAGTAGTCCTGGTGGTGGACACCGAGTGCCTGCGCAGGGCGGGCTACAGGGTCTACAAGGCGACCGACAGAGTCTACCTCGCGAAGAGGGTCCCACCCGAGTGCATAGAGAGAGTAATAAAACCGGGATAAATTAAAATGAGAGAATAAAATCCGAGATCCGGGGCCGCGGGGCTACCTCCTGGCTAGGAGCGCCGCGGCGGCCGCTATCACTACTATCACGACCACTATGCCAGCAACGACGCCGGTGCTCAGCCCCTTCTTCGCCTTGGTAGTCTGGGTTGCCTGGGTGCTACTCGTCTGACTGGTCGTGGAGGGCTTCGGCGTGGTCTTAGTGGTTGACTGGCTCGTCGTTGTAGTCGCTGTTATGCCGCTGGTTGTCGTGGTTGGAGTGGGTGTCGTGGATGTCCTCGTCTGGCTCGTAGTGCTAGTGGTTGACTGGCTCGTGGTCGTACTGGTGGTTGTCTGAGTTGTAGTACTGGTGGTCTGCGTGGTCGTCGTGCCCGTGGTGGTCGTGGTTGTGGTAGTCTCTCCACCCCCGCCCCCGCCTGTGGGGAGAGTTATCGGTGCGAAGACGCTGCTGGCCGACACGTTGGCTATTATGTACCCGTGCTCTACTGTGACGTTCTCCACTATCTCCACGGTGCCGTTGGAGTGTATTACCAGCACCGCGGGCTTGCCCGGGTACTCGGGGTTGTAGGGTAGGACTACAGTCACCACGCCCTGGACGCCGTCCACCTCGAGGGCGGGGCCGGCCTTGTGCGCCTTAACGGTGGGCGGGAGCTTCACCTGGTCCGGCGGCAGGGTCGCCATGTGGAGCCTGGCCTTCACCCTGGCGCCTGGGTGGAGTATGATTGTGGCATTGGGGGCTATGGAGTTCAGGAACCTGAAGACCATCCTCTTGTGGAGCCTCCCGTGCAGTGGGAGGGTTATGTTGACCCTACCGACGCCCTTGAGCACGGCTCCCTTTGCTATCGGGGGCAGGGTTAGGTTGTGGACGGGCTTGACTACCTCCACTAGGCCTCTCCCGCCGTGCATCCTCATGCCCGCGTACTCGACTCCGAGGCTCTTGAGGTCCTCGTAGTTCTTCAGGGTGAAGGTGGCCATGTGGGTCTCGACGCCGTTCACAACCAGGTACACGCCGTCCGCCGACTTGAAGGTGACGTCCACGCTCTGCAGCTCGTCCTTCATGTCGTCTATCAGCTTGTAGAGGGCCTTAGCTGAGGCCAGGGTTGGCGTGAAGGGATCGCCTGTCTTGCCTGCGGCTGAGAGGTGGACCTGCATCTTATTAGCCACCTCGTCTATCGCAACGTTGAGTTCGAGATGGCCAATGCTGTAGTTGGCCTTGCAGAAGCCTCCCGTGCCATGCGACCTGGCCTGTAGCGTGGCCTCTAGCTCGCCGCCGCTAGCGTGCGCCTTGAGCGTGTAGGTCCCCTCTAGGGTGCCGTTCGGCAGGCTCGTGGGGAGGGCCTCTAGGGGTAGCTTGCCCGTGAGGTTCTCCAGGACCTGCAGGCTTGGAGCCCCCGCTGGCGCCCCAACGTGGCCCGCGGGCCCGCTGGCCCTGAGGCCCTCTAGGGTCTCAGGGGTAACGTAGCCCTCGTAGGATATCCTGATCACTATTGTGGGGTTCTGCATGGTGGGCGGCGTGAGCTGCACGTGGCTCGTGAGGTTCATTGTGGATACTATCATTGATAGGTACTGGTATATGGCGAACGCTGTGACGTAGTCCTTGAACGTCATGTTGACCGTGCCGTGTACGTTGATGTAGGTCTTGTTCTCCGAGACAAGGGTCTCGTTGACCTTAATGTGTGCTGCGAGCTTGAACGCGACCTGGAACGTGTGGCCCGACATTGGTATCTTGACTGCCACGGGGCCCTCGGCTGTTAGGTCGGTCAGCGTGGTGTTCCCGTGGAGCGTTGTGTGGGTCTCGCTGGTTACGTTGGCCTCGATCCTGGCTATGTTGACGCTCTGGTTAACAATGTTTAGGTACACGTACTCGTGGCTTTCAACGGTTGACACGCCCTCATGGGCCGTGGTGTTGACCCGGGAGTTCAGGGTCCTCTGGGCCTTGACGGTGAGGTTCACGCCAGTAGCGTTCTTGGAGAGGCTGAGGTCCAGCATGGAGTCCTCCTTGAGCGCAGTCACGACTAGGCCAGCGCTGGAGTTCACGCTGAGGGACCCGACGGCGTTGGCGTCCAGCTTTATGCCCTTGAGCTTGGAGCCCTGGGCCGAGAGGCTTGCCTGGAGGGTGCTCGCGCACGTCTTATTGTTGTAGCCGTACAGCAGGTGGGCCGAGAGCTTGTCTATGCCCTCCAGCTTGGGCGCTTTCGAGGCGAGGTCTAGTGTTATGCTGAACTTCCTAGGGCTGACAGTAGCCTGCCCTTTCAGCCCCGTGGCCTGCTGGCTGGAGGCCGGGGGCGCTGCCGCAGCGACGGGTGCCAGCGCCACAGCGGCGAGGAGTAGGAGCGATGCTATGTATAACCGTATGCTCTTCAAGCTTGCACACCCATCTCACCCCCCGAGAGCCCTGGGGCGCCTTAATAGCCTATCGACTAGCGACAGGCCTCCAGCCAAGCCCCTAGCCCGGCCCTGGGGATAATGGGGGAGGGGGCCCCGGGGCTAGGCTTGGGCCTCCGCCCTGGGGTGGGTGGCCGCCTCTAGGAGGCCGGTTATCCTGGTCCAGGCCTCGCTTAGTGCCGCCACGGGGTCCATGAGGCCCTCGGCCACTGCGTCTAGTGTCTCCTCCATCCTCCTGGTGGCCTCGACGCTGACTAGCTCGGGGAACGTTGTGGAGAGGTACTCGTAGACCCTTATGCCCCTCTTCGTCGGTATGAGGTAGGCCCTCCTCTTGCTCTCGATTATGTAGCCGTGCCTCTTGTTTGCCTCTATGACCTTGGCGTAGGTGCTGGGCCTGCCTATGCCGTGCTCCTTCATGAGCCTCACCAGGTCGCCGCTCCTGAGTAGCGTTACATCGCTGGCCCTGACGAGTCTTGCCTCCTCCACCCTGATCTCGTCCCCCGGCTTGAGGCCGTCGAGCCATGGGGCCAGGTCGCCCCTGGCTATGGCTAGGTAGCCGGGCTCCAGGGCCTTGACGGGCCTCTCGAGGGTCTGCTCTAGGGGGCCGAGCCTCAGCTTCACCCTACTCATGACTACCCTCGCCTCGCGCATCTGGCTAGCCATGAAGCGCTCGAATATCATCTGGTACAGCTTGAGGTGCAGCCTGGTGAGCCTTATGGGGACCCTCAGGCTCCCCTCGAGGACTGCCCTCTCGACCTCCGCGGCGTCGAGGGGCCTCGTGGGCCTTATGGCCTCGTGGGCGCCCCCCTCGCCCCACTGGCGGGGCTTGTAGAGGCCTGCGAGCCCCCTCCTCTCGAGGTACGCCCTGGCCACCCCCATGCCCGCCGCTGAGACCCTCGTGGAGTCCGTCCTATGGTACGTTATGAGGCCGCTCTCGAAGAGCTGCTGGGCGAGCCTCATGGTGAGGCCTGAGGGGAGCCCTAGGCGGCGGCTGGCCTCGTAGAGTAGCGAGTCCGTCGTGTAGGGGGGCGGGGGCTGCCTGGTGGCCTCCCAGTACTGCGCCTCCACCACCACGGCCCCCCGGGCCTTGAGGGCCTCCTCGGCCTCGCCGCGGTCCCTGGTGTAGAGGGATAGCCTGCCCCCTCCCTCGAGCCTCGCTATGACCCTGTAGCCTCTGCCCTCCCTCCACCTCCTGTACCTCTCCACGACCCAGCCGAGCACCGGGGTCTGGACCCTCCCGGCGCCTAGCCAGGGCTCGCGGTACAGCTCCTTGAGGTGGCCGCTTAGGGCGAAGCCCACCCAGCGGTCCTCGACCCTCCTCACTATCTGGGCGTTGACTAGGTTTAGGTCGAAGTCCCCGGCGCCGCGTAGCGCCTCCATTATGGCCTGGGGGGTTACCTCGTGGAACCTGCCCCTCTTGATGTTGGGGTTGTATGGCTTGAGGGCCAGGGCGACGTCCCAGCCAATCTTCTCCCCCTCCCTATCGGGGTCGGTGGCTACGACCACCTCGTCTACCTCGGTGGCGAGCTTCCTAAGGGCCTCCACCACAGTCCTCGAGTCTAGTATAGCGGCGCTGCCGCAGCGCGGGCAGACGGGGGACTCGTCTGTGAACTGGTAGCCGCAGGATAGGCACCTCTTGACGCTCGTGTAGACCGGCTTGATCGTGTCGCCCTCGACCCTGACGCCGTATATGCTCCCGTCCTCATCCACGGCCAGGTCGTAGAGGTGGCCCCGCGTCGCCGTCACGGTGAGTAGGTAGACGGTCGAGGAGTCCTCGTCGTAGGCCGCGGTCTCGTAGACCGTCAGCCTGCCGACCCTCCTCTTCCCGGGCCTGCCCCAGAACCACGATATCGTCCTAGCCTTCGTCGGCGACTCCACGACTAGGAGGACTGTCTTCACGTTGACCCTCCTGCCCCCGCCCCTCCTGCTCTCCTCGAGAGCCCTCTCCACCTCGCCCAGGTCCAGCTCCTCGAAGGGCCTGAACTCCGCCTTGGCGTACCAGCGGAGCCTGTCCTGGAGCGCCCTAACCATCTCTGGGCTCGGGTCGACGACCACGCTCAGGCCCAGGGTCATGGAGCCGTTTAGTAGCCTGCTAGTCCTGCCGCTAGCCTGCAGGTACGTTGGGGCGTCCACTATGTAGGCAGCGAGGCCCGAGGGCTCGAGGGAGTACACCACCCCCCCGATGTACACCCTGGAGCCGGGCTCCAGCCTCTCGTGGAGCCTGGCGAGGGCGTACTCCCTAGCCTCGAGGAGGGCCCTCACGGCCTCCTCGAGCCTCGTGCCCCTGGCAACCGGGATCCTGCCCTTAGCCGCTAGGGGGAGTATCGTGGGGTCCCTCAGCTTGTCCATTAGCCTCCTGAGCCTGTCAGCCGCCCCGGCCGCCTCCTCGTCGCCCTCGTCGGCGAGGGCCAGGAGGAGCCTTAGGAGCCTCCCGGGGCTTGTTAGAGCGTCTGAGGCGTCCATCCTCCGGGCGGGAACCCCGGCGAAGACGGCGTACCTCACTATCCCGGGGAGGTCTATGCCCCTCACTATAACGCCGTAGCGGCTCGCGACGCCCACTACAACGTCGACCTCCCCCCGGGCCAGCTTCTCTATGGCCCTCCTGCTCCCGGCGAGGGCGGTCGCCGCCCTGACGCCGGCCTCGCCTAGGAGCCTGGCGAGGGCCTTGGCGTAGGCCCTGCCGAGGGTCTGGCTCACGAAGACCAGGCCCCCGCCGCCCAGCCTTGAGACTATCCTTGCGACGGCCCCGGGTATGTCGCTCGTGACTAGGTAGGAGTCTATAACGTTCCTCATGTAGTCGCTCCCGCCGCCCACCTCGAAGCCGAGTAGCTCCTTGAAGACTAGGTGCTTGTAGCCCCGGGGCCTCCCGGTGGCGCTTGCTATGACGAGCTGCCCCATGGGCGCTGGGGCGAGCCTGGCGAGCCTCGCCTCAAGCTCGGCCACCCTGGCCTCGAGCTCCTCTGCGAGGGAGTCCCTCCCAGCGGCTAAGGCGGCGTAGAGCTTGATGCGCGCCTCGACGAGCTGCATCGCCGCCTCTATGGCCTCGCCGGGGTAGCCCAGTAGGAGGAGGACCCTCTCAACGTTCCTGCTACCCCTTAGGAGGCTGTCGACGTCGTCAACCACTACCAGGTTGAAGGGGGCCGAGGCCTTTAGGGTCTCGAAGCGCCTCTGAAGGAAGCCAGTCGTCACCACCGCTATCCTATAGTCGCCCCGGGAGAGCCTCTCTAGCGCCTCCTCCCTGGCCCTCCTGCCGGCGCTGCTCCTATACGAGACCACCAGGCCCGGCGCGTAGGCCTCGAGCCTCGCGGCGGTCTGGGCCACCAGGTTCTCGGTCGGCACCAGATAGAGGATCCTCCAGCCGCTCCTCTCGGCCCTGTAGGCCGAGTACACGCTTAGGAGCGTAGTCTTCCCGACACCCGTGGGCGCGACGATCTCAATGCTATCCAGGGAGAGGAGGCGCCGGGCCCAGCTCCTCTGAGCGCTCCAGGGGGCGCTCCCAGTCTTAGACCTGAAGTACTCCTCGAACTCCCTATACTCCCTGTCGAGGTGGGCCAGCCACGCGTAGCCACGGAGCCTCCCAGAGGCCTCCAGGGCCCTGGCTACGGCCTCGACTCCTCCCCCCTCGGGGGCCTCTGGGAGGCAGGCCTCACACGGCAGCCCCCTGGCGAGCCTCGAGGCGCTTATCGGCCCCCCGCAGTTCGGGCACGACCACCTGTAGACTGGCTCGAGCGGCATCGCAGCTACACCCGGCGCCTCCTCGCTCGTCGGGTCGAGGAGGCGCTGCCTTGGTGTAGGGGATGTAGGCCCGGTAACACTCCAATACCAACCCGGGAGGAGGGGCTAGCTGGGGGTCGAGGGGGAGAGGCACCCAGAGAGGCCAGGGGGCCTCCTGTAGAGGAGGGACGCCACTGCCAAGGCCACCCCCGCCGCTATGAGGATCGCCTCCAGGAGCGGGGGGTTCCCGAGGGCCGCCACCGCGGCCCCAGCGAGGGTGAGGGCGGGGGAGGCCCTGTAGGACGCCAGGAGGGCGGCGGCGAGGGCCAGCATGGAGCCCGCTAGTAGGGCCAGGAGCCTCAGGGGGCCCGGGGCGCCCACAGCCGCCGCGAGGGCTGAGGCTGCGACCGAGAAGGCGCCGCCGCCCGCTAGCGCTAGGTAGGCGCTCCTATAGGCCTGGAGCCTTGCGGCGCACGCGACGAGGCGGTTGGCGAACTCCTTCACCCTATCGTAGGCGCCGTAGGGGTCCCCGATAGCCTGCTCCCCGAGGCCCTCGGCCTCGAGGGCGAGCCTCTCGGGCACGCCCCCGCAGTCGAGGGTCTCGCAGGCCCTCGAGAGGCTCTCCGCAGCCTCTATGGCCCTGGAGAGGACCTCCTCGTATAGGGAGCCTATATCCGCCCCGCCGACGGCGGCCTCAACCCTCCTCTTGAGCCCCGCCAGGATGGCGGGGAGCGGCGGCGCCTCCAAGCCCTAGCACCCCACGAGGGCCAAGCCGTGGGGGTCGAGGCTTAATGTCTCAGCCCCCCACTAGGCTTGGGGGCTGGGGGGTGGGCCTCGGTGAGGGTTGCCTCGGGCGAGGTGGTCGTTGAGACTAGGAGGAGGATCGAGGTCGTAGACGTCACGGGCCTCGTGGAGAAGTGGCTCTCCGGGGTCTCGGGGGGCGACGGGCTCCTAATCGTGAGGGTGCCCCACACCACAGCGGCCGTCACGATCAACGAGGCGGAGCCCGGGCTCCTAGAGGATATCGTGAGGGTTATAGAGGAGTACTTCAGGCCCGGTGGGGACTGGATGCATAATAGGATCGACAACAACGCCCACGCCCACCTGGCGGCGAGCTTCATAGGCGATAGCAGGGTCGTACCCGTCTCCTCCGGGAGGCTCCAGCTGGGGACGTGGCAGAGGATCCTCCTCGTGGAGGGCGATGGGCCCAGGAGACGGAGGCTCCAGCTACTCTATATTGGGGAGTAGGGTTTACCCCCCAGTTATCCTGGTCTTGAGCTGGGGGAGCACCTGGGCCAGCTCTGAGGGAGAGCCTACTAGTTCGTCGAAGCGGAGTCTAACGAGCTCCCTGAGCCTTCTCCTGATGTACCTCCTGTCGAGTAGCAGGTAGACGGCCCTGTCCCCCGGGTCCCTGCGTGCCCTTCCTAGGGCTTGGCGGACCTTGATCGCGGCTGATACCTCGTAGACGTAGTACCTGGCCTTCCTGCCCCCCAGTCTCTTGGCTAGCTCGGCCATGTGCCTCCTCGTGTAGGCGTCTGGCTGCGGGTAGGGGACGCCTACTATGATGACTGTGTGGAGGAGGTTCCTGCCCTCGTAGTCCTTGAACTCTACTCCCTCGACCAGCTTGCCCCCCGCCACGGCGTTTACGACCACGTCGGGGCTAGCCATGACCCTCTCCCTGACCTCCTCGAGCCTCGTACCCCTCTCCTCAACGACAACCTCCAGGTCGAGGGGGAGCCTCTCGACGACCGCCCTCATGACCTCGTAGCTGGGGTAGACCACCAGCTTCGCCCCGGGGAGGCGGGCGGCCACGGCTATGTAATCCGCTATCCTCTGCATCATCCTCCCACTCCTCTCCGTGTACCTCGTCGTGACGTCGGTGGCGACTACCGTGAAAACAGCCCCGGGCGGGGTGAGGGGGCCGTACTGTAGCTCGACGTCCACGAACCTCCTCTCCCTCTTGACGCCCAGGAGCTCCTCGACGAAGCCCCCCGGGGGTATGGTGCCGCTCATAAGCACGGCAGCCCTCGCCCTCTCGAGGGGCTCCCTCGCGACGACGGCCGGGTCGACGGGGGTCGCCTTGTAGACCCTCCTCTCGCCCTCCCTCTCGGCGAACACGAAGGCCCACTCCTCCCTCGCTAGGAGGAGCCACGAGGAGACCCTGTAGAGGGGGCTCTTGACGGAGACTGCGTTGCCGCCGTGGAGTAGGGCCTCCGCCATCTTCCTCTCCCTTATGGTCTGGGCTAGGTCGGCGAGTGTATCGGCCTCCCCGAGGACCGGGGCGAGGAGGGCCTTGTCGACTTCTACTGGCTCGCGGCCGACGCTGACGCCTCGGAGGATCCCCGAGAGCCTGTCTAGCAGCTCGAGGGCGGCTGTGGCGCCTGGCTCGTATGCCCTAACCTCTGCCTTGGCCGCCTCGACCTCCTCGAGCGTGAGCCTCTGCTCCACGAGGCTGTGGGCGTTCATCAGGCTGTGGGCCTCGTCCACAACGACTACGAAGTCCTGGTAGTCGTATGGGTCCAGGACGGACTCGAATATGTCCCTCCTGAAGAGGTAGGGGTAGGTGGCCACGGTGAACACGCTGTCCTCCACGAGGCCCCTGAGGGCGAAGAAGGGGCACACGCCCAGGTGCTTCGCGAGGTCCCCCGCTATCCTGGTTGCGTGAATGGAGTAGTGGCCCCTAACGTAGCTCCAGACCTCCTCGGAGCCCACGCTCCTCAGGTTGGCGTAGAAGGGGCAAGCCCCCCGGAGCCTCGCGAGCCTGCAGTTCTCCCAGAACTCCTCCCCACTGAGCCCCTCACCCTCCCCGGGCCTCAGGAGGGGGCAGCTCTTCCTGGCGCTGAAGAGGAACGTGAACCTCACCCCGAGGGCCTTGAGCTCCCTTATGACGGGGTCTATCTCGTTGACCGTCCTCACCACCCATAGGACCCTCTCGGCCCCGCCTAGGAGGAGGCCGTAGGCGACAGCCGCCGTCTTGCCGAACCCCGTGGGGGCGTTCACCACGAGCAGGCCCCCCTCGCGGACGGTCCTCGCAACCTCCTCCGCCAGCTCCCTCTGCCCCCTCCTGAAGGACTCGTAGGGCCACCTCACCCCGCCGGACTCGCTCATCGACTCCACTCCCTCAGCCGCCGCGGCCCCCGCGCCTCGCCGCCAGAAGGGCCGCGTAGCTCTCCGTCAAGCGGGGCCTCCCCTCGAGGCCCAGGATCCTCAGGGCCTCCTCGACCTCCCCCGGGTCGCCGTGGGCCGACTCGACCTCCACATAGCACCCGAGGCCCTCGACCCTGTCTAGGGTCACCGTGACGCTGGGGAGGCTAGCGTAGACCCTCTCCTTCACGACGCGGAGGCCCTCCCTGAAGCCGAGGGCCCCGAGCAGCTCCAGTATGCCGGGGCCCGTCTCCACCTCAACCTCCTCCCTGCTCTTCACCCTACCCGGGATCCTGGGGCCCTTGTAGGTCAGCTTCACCCTACCCCCGGCCAGCCTCACCCTTATGGCCTCATCCCTAGCAACGACGTCGCGGCAGGGGTGGAGGAGGTAGATGTCCTCCTCGCGCACCGGCCCCTCGAGCCTCGCCCCGAGGCCCCTGAGCCTCTCCCGTATAGCATCCAGCTCGCCGCAGTCCACGGGAACCTTGACCTCGACCTCCAGCCTCGCCAAGCCTCTCAGACCCCCCGCTGGCCCCCCGCCCGGCGCTAGTGTGGGGGTAGCTCGGATGACCTGAAGGGGAGGCCGAGGGAGTTGAGTGCCTCCAGCACCTCGCTCACAGCCTGGGGGCTGGGGGCCTCCGCTATGACCTCGACCTCCGCCCAGCCAGGCTCGAGGAATGGGAGCATGCGGTCGTGGCGTATGTCTATGATGTTCAGCTTCGCCCTCGCCAGCACCTCCAGGACCCTGTTGAGCCAGCCGGGGGCGTCCGGGATGAGGCCCTGGAGCCTCACAACCCTGTACTCCCTAACGAGCTGGTAGTACACCACCTTGGGGAGCCTCGTCATGTCTATGTTGCCCCCGCTTACTATGACTGCAACCCTCTCCCCCTCCCTCACCTCGACCTTACCGCTCAGGAGGGCCGCCAGCGCCGCGGCCCCCGCCCCCTCGGCCAGGGTCTTACTCCTCTCTAGTAGGAGGAAGATGGCCCTCGCCACCTCCTCGTCCGTCACGGTCACCATGCCGTCGAGGAGCCTCGAGAGGAGCGAGAACGTTATCCTACCAGGCTTCTTCGTCACGAGGCCATCCATGAGCCCAGGGCTAGCGGGGACCTCGACCGGCCTGCCGGCCTCGAGGCTCCTAGTGAACTTCGGAGCATAAGCCGGCTCGACCCCCACAACCCTCACGCCGGGGTGCCTGGTCTTGAGCCACGACGCTATACCCGAGGCGAGGCCACCGCCCCCCACGGGCACGACAACCAGGTCCGGGGGGCCGCCCAGCTGCTCCTCGATCTCAACCGCTATCGTGCCCTGGCCCGCTATTATGAGGGGGTCGTCGAAGGGGTGTATGAAGGTCGCCCCCGTCTCCCTCGCTATCTCGAGGGCCTTCGAGTAGGCGTCATCATACACCCTACCGTAGAGCACGACCTCGGCCCCATAGCCCCTCGTGGCGTCAACCTTAGCCTGGGGGGCCGTCTCCGGCATAACTATGGTAGCCTTGACCCCCTGCCTGCTGGCGGCGAACGCCACGCCCTGCGCGTGGTTCCCCGCGCTAGCAGCCACGACCCCCCGGGCCCTCTCCTCGGGGCTCAGGCGGGAGATCTTGAAGTAGGCCCCCCGGACCTTGAAGGCCCCCGTCTTCTGGAGGTTCTCCAGCTTCAGGTAGACCCGGGCCCCAGTCATCCTGCTGAAGGTAGCCGAGAAGTCGAGTGGAGTCCTATGAACCACGCCCCCCAGGACGCCGACGGCTTCGCGTGTGAGGGAAGCTATGTACTCGGGCGTCACCTCCTCCAAGCCCAGGCACCACTCCAGGGGCCCACCCGGGGATCCCGGGGGGTCCCCCGAGGCCCCTAGGGGCTTGGGCCTGGTTTATACTCCCCCCACCCCGCGTGGGGGCGGCCGCGGGGTCTGGGTCTTGGTGCTACCCGGCTTTGTCAGGGCGTTGCAGGTTAACATTGAGGACCCCTTCGGCTTCCACTCGGAGGAGATAACCGCTGAGAGGATCGTGGAGCTCGCGGAGAGGGTCCACGCTAACACGGTCATAGTATTCGCTAGGGACGCCTGGGGGAGGGTCTTCTACGGTGGGAGCAAGCTGTACCCCCGCCACTCGAGGGCGGCCCTTGATGTGGCGGAGCTCTCTAGGAGGCTGAGGGAGAAGGGTATAGCAATGGTTGCGATGGCTGTCCACACGGCTAACAGGTACATCTACAGGCTCCACCCGAGCTGGGCCCAGAGGAACATTGAGGGAGAGCCTATCGTCCTGGAGAACATACCCCTGGAGGAGAGGGTTAGGGACCCGCACTGGCCGCAGATATGCCCGAATAGCCCGGCTATGGAGGAGTTCTTCATCCCCGAGATAATGGAGGTCGTCGAGAAGGTTGACCCGGACGCCGTCCACCTCGACAGCTTCCGCTACCTCCCAGACATCAGCAAGGCCTGCTACTGCCAGTACTGCAGGGCCCGCTTCAGGAGGGAGACGGGCTTCGACCTCCCCTCCAGGCCTAACCCGGAGGACGAGGCCTACAGGCTGGCCTGGGAGTGGAGGTACAAGGTCGCAGCCGAGGCCATCAAGAGGCTAGCCGAGGCGGCGAGGGCCGTTAAGCCCGGCGTAGCGATATTCTACAACAACCACCCGGCAGGCTGGGCCGGGCGGGGCAACAGGATACTCGAGGCCGCCAGGGATTACATAGACGCCGCCTACGCGGAGGGTACTGAGACCGATAGTAGGGGCCCAGGGTTCCTGACATTCATAACCAAGCTCAGCAAGGCGATAATGGGCGAGGGGGGCCGGGTGCTCACCACGAGGAACCTCTTCTTCTTCCTCAGGGTCCCCCAGAGCCCCCCGGCGCCGACGATAAGGCAGGGGATAAGGGAGATAGTGGCGGCCGGTGGCGAGCCTGTTGCCGTGACATTCGCGAGCCAGCTCTTCACGGACACGAGGGCCCTCGACGCCCTAGCCGAGGTCTACGAGGAAATCGAGAGGGTGGAGGACTACCTGGCGGCGGCGAGGCCCCTCCGCTACCTAGCCCTAGCATACAGCACCTTCACCCACGACTGGAGCCTCCACCCGAGGCCGGACTACTACATAGGCGAGGTCCTGGGCCTGGCCTTGATGCTGATGCACCACCACATCCCGTGGGGCATGGTTGTTGACAGGGACCTCGAGGACTCGGGTGGCCTAGAGGGCTACAGGGCCCTCGTCGCAGGGGCCCTCGGGGTGCTGAGCGATGGGGCCGAGGAGAGGCTCCGCGAGTGGGTCCAGGGCGGCGGGCTCCTGGTTGCGACGCACCAGTTCGGCTACATGAGGAGGGACTTCACCTACAGGCACAGCCTCGCCTTGGACGACGCCTTCGGCGTGTGCTTCGAGGGCGTCCAGAAGCTCGGCTACCTCTACTACGACCTAGAGGCCCCCGGGGCCTACGGGGAGTTCTGGCGGGGGATGCCCCGCTACATACCCTTCGGCGACCACAGCACAGCCTTCAGGAGGGACCGGAGGGACCCCATGCTGGGTGAGAACGTTAAGATACTCATATCCAGCAAGTGCGGGGCCACCGTGAGGATCCTGGCAAGCATAAGGCTCGCCAGGAGGGCGTGGGGCTACGAGTACACCCTCGGCAGGAGCACCCCACCCCCAGGCCCCCTCACCGAGATGCCGGGCGTCACTCTCAACAGGTACGGCGACGGGGCCACGCTCTACTACAGCGTCAGGCTGGGCCTCCACTACGACAGGCTAGGCCACCCAGACTACGCTGACCTACTCACTAGGCCCCTCGAGAGGCTCCTACCCCCACCCCCCGTCTCCGCGGAGGCCCCCGACACGGTCCAAGTCGAGCCCTACACCCTAGAGGGCGGCTACCTCGTCCACCTGGTGAACCACACATACAACCAGAGGTTCCTAGACGCCCCCATAGGGGCGGCCCGCCAGCCGCTCCCACCATTCGACCCCACCTACAGCATACACCCCATACGCCACGTCATAAGGGTGCCGGAGGTGAGGCTCAAGTTCAGGGTCGACCCGGGGAGCTACGTGCTGAGGCTGCCGCTGAGGGGGGTCGAGGAGAGGCTCAGGGCCGAGCCCGGCAAGCCCATAGAGTACACCCTCAGCCCCCTGGGCGAGTACGAGCTAGTAGCCCTACTCCCAGCCCAGTAAAGGCGGGGGGCCGCGGCGATGGCTGGGTGCCTGGGGCTCGAGGGCTACAGGGTCCTCGTGACGGCTAGTAGCGCCGGCATAGGCCTGGGGGTGGTGGAGGTCCTAGCGGAGAACGGCGCCAGGGTCGTGGTGAACGGCCGCGGGGGCGACCGCCTCAGGAGGGCCGTCGAAAGCCTCAGGGGCAGGGGCCTCCAGGCCTGGGGCGTGGCCGCGGACCTCTCCAAGCCCGGGGAGGCCTCGAGGCTCGTGAGGGAGGCAGCCAGGATCCTCGGGGGCCTCGATGGCCTGGTGTACGTGCCCCCACCGCCCCCAGCTGGGAGGTTCGAGGACCTAACCCCGGGGGACTGGGAGGTCTCCGCCAGGCTGCTCGTGCACTCAGCCGTCGAGGCCGTGAGGGAGGCACTCCCTCACCTCGAGGCCTCGGGTAGGGGGGCGATAGTCTTCATTACAAGCATAGCTGCCTGGGAGGCCGAGGTCTCCATTGCATCCAGCAGCGTGCTGAGGCCATCCCTCCACGGGCTCACCCAGACCCTCGCGAGGGAGCTGGGGCCCCGGGGAGTCAGGGTCAACGCCGTGGTGCCGGGCTACATACTCACGGACAGGCTGAGGGCCCTCGCCGCCCGGAGGGCCTCGGAGAGGGGTACGAGCACCGAGGAGGAGCTGCGCCTCCTCGGCGGCAAAGCACCCCTCGGCAGGGTGGGGGAGCCCCGGGAGGTCGGGTGGGCCGTCGCCTTCCTATTGAGCCCGAGGGCATCCTACATAACGGGGGCCGCCCTGCCAGTGGATGGGGGGCTCCACAGGAGGACCCCCTAGCCTCCCGGGGGGGCTTCACTCGGTTATGGGTACCTCCACCCCTATCTTCTCGGCTATCCTCTCGAGGAAGCGGAGCCTCTTCGGTATCGGTGGGTGGCTGGCGAATAGCTCCTCGAGGGGGCTCGGCTCCTGGGCCTTCAGGGACTCGACTATATCGTCTATGTCGTAGAAGAAGCCGCCCTGGACCTCGACGAGGGGAGCAACTATGAAGAGCTGGCTCACGAGCCCCCGGGAGGCCGCCTCAGAAGCCATCCTCGGGTCGCCCTTCAGGGCGAGGTGTATCCTCGCTAGGGCCCTCTGGAGGAGGCGGGGACTCCCGGTTACGAGGGCGCTGTGGGCGTCTGCATAGTACTCGCGGAGCCTGTTGAAGTGCGCCACGAGGAACTTGAACACCACGCCCGCAGCCACGAGTACCACGCCTATTAGGGCGAGTAGGAGTGGGGAGGACTCCTCGTCCCTGCTACCACTGCCTAGGAGGCCCGCGAATATGAGCGTCCTCCCGAGGTAGTAGATGGCCAGCGGTATGAGGCTGAGGGCCAGTATCCAGGAGACGTCGCGGTGCTTGAGGTGGCCCACCTCGTGGCCGAGGACTGCGACGACCTCCTCCCGGGGCATCACCCTGAGCAGGCCCTGGGTGACGGCCACGTAGCTCCCGGCCAGTGGGCTGCCGTAGGAGAAGGCGTTGGGCACGTCCATGCGGGCTATTACTAGCCTGGGGGGCCTCCGGAGGCCGCTCGCCCTCGCTATCCTCTCCAGCTCCAGCCGCAGGGACTCCTCGTAGGGATCCTCGGGTGGGTGCACCCTGTAGAGGGCGTTGATTATATAGGGGGAGAATAGCCACTGCCCCACCATGAGGAGCAGCACGAACCCGGCGACGCCCAGCGCCAGGCCCCCACCCGCGGCGGTACCGTAGTACTCGTCGAGGAGCCAGGCAACGCCGGCTATGAGGCCTACCCCAGCTAGGAATATCGCTACTGCGCTCAACGCCATGCTGAGCTTCAGGCTCGCCAGGCTCCTGGGCTCCCCGCCCACGAGCCTAGGAGCAGCCATCGAGATAAGCGCCACGACACTCGACACGGCGATGCCCTCGAGGACGAGCACCCACCAATACGCTACTATCCAGGCGAACATGAGCTGCTCCCCAGCACCACTGGAGGCCTGCCACAGCTGGGAGCGCCTCGGAGGCTAATTTACCTAGCACACCCACACCCCTTGGAAGAGGGGCCCGGTTAATGCCCCCCAAGCAAAACTATACCCCAGCGGGTGGGGGATGAGGTCACGCCAGGTTCCAGAGGGGCCCCTGGGGCCCCCGTGGTGAGGGCCTGTGTTGCCGAGCCCCGCCCGCCCCCGGGTATGGCGGATGAGGAGTTCGAGGTAGGCTGAGGTGGTGAGGATGTTATCCCCGTCCGACGCGCCCAGCGGGGAGGCCCCCCTCAGGGGCTGTGGGGAGTACCTGGTTGTCACGATGCGTGTTAGGCGTGACAGGCTCTTCCCGAGGGCCGTGAGGCTCCTCAGGGACCTGGGCGCCAGGCTGGATTACGTGGACGAGGAGCAGAGGAGGATAGCGGCCGACGTGCCAGCCTCGAGGCTGGGAGAGCTAGCTCGGCTCGCCGGGGAGTACGGCGATTACGCTAGTGTGACCGTCAAGGCTTCCTGCCGCGCCGACCCAGGGGCCCTCGAGGCTATGCTGAGGGGCCTCGGGTTCTCGAGGGCCTCCCGGGGCCCCGCCCTCGTGCTGCTGGGGGTATGGGAGGGTAGGGTGGTTGAGGCCGAGATCCGCGGCTCGAGGGCCCGCTTCAAGGTGGGGGCTAGGGTGCGGGGGAGGCCCCGGCCCCCGCTGCCGCCGGGCCTCTACACGCTTGCAGTGGAGGAGGCGGGGGAGGCCCTCGAGGCCCTCAGGGACCTCCTGGCCAGGCTTGGAGGGCGGCGGGTATAGCTGGACGCCCCGTCCAGCCCATATTAACCCTGGACCCCCCAGCCAGGCCTCCCGGTGGTTTGGGTGAGCACCGCCTCCACTAGGGGGCTCTACGCCGTAGCAGTGGCGGCCCTGATAATAGCGTCGCTGGCCGTGGGCTTCGCCGCCTACAACACCCACAAGATAAACAGCCTCATGCAGAGCCAGAGCAAGACGAGCAGCGAGCTGAGGGAGAGCATAGGCAACCTCTCCCGCGAGATAGGAGGCCTCGCCCAGGGCATAAGCGGGCTCCAGAGCAACATAACGGGCCTAGCCAGCAGGGTTGCGGCACTCGAGTCCGCCCAGAAGTCGAGCAAGGCAGCCCTCGAGGGTGAGATAAAGAGCCTCTCCGCCACACTGGAGGACCTCAAGTCGAGGGTTGAGAGCCTCCAAGAGCAGCAGGGAGCCCAGGCGGCGAACCTCACATCGGTCGTGGAGACGATTAACAGCCTGGAGGGGCAGCTCGCCAGCCTCCAGAGGGCCCTCGAGGGCCAGGCCACGAACTTAACCAGCCTCGCGGAGAGGCTCCGCGGCATAGAGGCTAGGATAGACAGGCTCTACTCCCTCTACCTCTTCCCCGTGACCGTGACCGACGCCACGGGGAAGCCCGTCACAATAGCCTCGAGGCCAACTAGGATAGTTAGCCTGCTGCCGAGCGTGACGGAGATACTCTGGGCCGTCAACGCCTCCAGCCAGGTCATCGCCGTCGATGAGTACTCGAACTACCCGCCCCAGGTGGTCGAGCTGGTCAAGGAGGGCAAGCTGGTTAACATAGGCAGCGGGTGGTACCCCAACGTGGAGCTGATACTCTCACTCAAGCCCGACCTCGTCATAGGGGTTGACAGCGTGCCCAGCCACCACACGCTCAAGAGGATACTGGCGGAGTACGGCATACCCGTCCTCCTCCTGCCCGATAAGAACTTCAAGGACGTGCTGGACAGCATAATAATAGTCGGCAGGGCAACGGGCCACCCGGCGGAGGCGGCCGAGCTGGCCAGCAGGCTCGAGCAGCAGGCGGTAGCCCTCCGCAGCTACATAGACGAGTACCTGAACACCACGGGCACGCCGCGTCAGAAGGTGGCCCTCATAGCCTGGATTAACCCGCTCTGGATAGCTGGGAGTGAGACCTTCCAGAACGACATAATACTCCTGGCCGGCGGGGTCAACGCCTACTCCAATGTGACGGGCTGGAAGGCCGTGAGCCCCGAGAGCCTCCTCGACGTCAACCCAGACGTGATAGTAGTGACCGCCGGCCACGCAGGCATAAACATGACCCGGGCCCAGTTCGTCTCCTACCTAAAGCAGTACCTGGGGGACGCTGTCTACAACATAACAGCCGTGAAGGAGGGCAGGATATACTTCGTCTCCGGAGACTACAACGACATGATGGTCAGGCCCGCCCCAAGGATAGTGAAGGCCGCCATACTAATGGCAGCGCTCCTATACCCCCAGGCCTTCAACCTAACGCCAAGCCAGATACCCGCCCAGGTCAACCCCCAGACCTTCCAGCTACCCAGCATACCCTCGAAGTAGCCCAGAGGCTAGCGGGCCTCGCCCCGCCCCCTTATTTTAAGCCCCCAGAACCATAGCCTAAGCCCAGCGGAGGCCAGGGCGAATGCCCCCATCCAGCGAGGGCCCCGCCAATCACGGGTGGCACCGCGTCTACAAGGCCTACCTAGAGTGGCCTGAGGCACTCCTCAGGGGCTACCGGAGGGGCCTCGAGGAGTGGAGGCCCTGGGCCCCAGGGATCCTCGTGGGCTGCGGCATGGGCGGCTCGGCCTACTCCATACGAGCCGCCTCCCTAGCCCTCGCCGACGAGGGGGTATATGTAATAGTCAACACCCACTATAGCCCCCCGCGGGTCCCCGGCTCCGGGGTGCTGAGCGTCAGCTACTCCGGCGAGACCCTGGAGACCATAGAGTGCACCAGGAGGGCCCTAGACTCGGGCCTCCCCGCTGGGGGCGTCGCAGGCGTTGGCAGCAGCCTCTACAGGCTCCTGAGGAGCCGGGGCGCCCCTGTGGTGGGCCTCGAGGGAGGGGGGCTGCCTAGGGCCTCCCTCGCCGAGCTGGCTGGCGCCGTCCTCGGGCTAACCGCTGGGGAGAGGGTGGAGCCCCTTGTCAGGGAGGCCTCGAGGGCCCTGAGTGGGAGAGGCGAGCTTGAGGGGCTCGCCTCGAGAGTCGCCCGGGCGCTAGCCGGGGCTCCTCGGGGGAGCGGTGATCCCCTGGTGGTAGTGGTCTCCTGCGAGCCCTGGGATCTCTTAGGGTATAGGTGGAGGTCTGAGCTGGCGGAGAACGCCGGGGTCCCCGTGCTCGTGGAGAGGTACCCGGAGGCGGGGCATAACTCGGTGGCGGCCTGGGACTACTATAGGGGGGCCGAGCCCCTCTTCATATTGGTGAAGCATAGCGTCGATGACGAGGTTTGCGCTAGCATAGAGGACCACGTGGAGGCCGAGTACGCCGGGCTCGGGAGGGTTGTCACCGTCGACCTGAGGCGCTACGAGCACATACACCCCTTCGCGGCCGCCCTGGCCAACGCTGTCGTGGCTGGCCTCGCGAGCGTGCTCCTAGCGAGGGATAGGGGCAAGGACCCCGCGGCAACCCCGGGGATAGAGCGCTACAAGGGCGCCCTGAGGAGGCTGGCCCGCGATAAACTAACCCGCGATAAACTAAGCTGGTAGTTAAAAACCCCTTCTAGCAACTAATACTTAGGTGGCACACGCGTTGGCCGGAGGAGCTGCGGCGTACTACCCGGCGTATAGCGATATCCTCTGGACGATATTCCTCCTCTGGTTCATATTCGCCGCCATGAGCCCCTACATAAGGATGCGCCAGCTCCACGCGGCGAGGCTAGCCCTCATCAGGAGGCTCGAGGCCAGGCTGGGGGCCAAGGTTATAACGATGATACATAGGCAGGAGAGGCTCTCCCTCCTGGGGATACCCCTCTACAGGTACATAACCATAGAGGATAGCGAGCAGGTGCTCAGGGCCATAAGGCAGACCCCCGAGGGGATGCCCATAGTGATGATACTCCACACCCCCGGGGGCCTTGTGTTGGCTGCGAGCCAGATAGCCAGGGCCCTCAAGAGGCACAGGGGCAAGAAGGTAGTCGTTGTCCCACACTACGCCATGAGCGGTGGCACCTTGATAGCTCTTGCGGCCGATGAGATATGGATGGACCCCAACGCCGTCCTCGGCCCCGTCGACCCCCAGATAAGCGCTGGCGGCAAGGTCTACCCGGCGCCCTCAATAGTGAGGGTGGCCGAGATGAAGGGGAAGGACGCCAGCGACGACACACTCATACTAGCGGACGTCGCGAGGAAGGCCCTCGAGCAGATGAAGAGGTTCGTGACTGAGCTACTGGAGGACAAGTTCCCACCCGAGAAGGCCGCCGAGGTGGCCGACAGGCTGGTGAGCGGCTACTACACCCACGACTACCCAATCACCGTAGACGAGCTCAAGGCCCTGGGCTTCGAGAACGTCAGAACAGAGCTGCCGCCCGAGGTCTACGAGCTAATGGAGCTGTACCCCCAGGAGTCCGCCATGAGGCCCGGCGTGGAGTACGTGCCGGGAGCGCCCGTCGAGAGGAGGCACCAGGCACCCGCCAAGTAGGCCTCCAGGGCTACGAACACGCCTAGCCCGAGCCCCGGGATCCCAGGGGATCTTTGCGGGATCCTCCCGGGGCCCCCGGGCCCTCTGGCGTATTCCTATTTAGCGGGTGGCCTCGCCCTATATTATCAGTAGCTCCCTCTCGGCCATCCTGCCCTGGACCCCCAGCCAGGCCACAGGCATGGTTGAGCCGTCCGCCAACTCGGCCTCCTCGAGGCCCAGGGCCAGGCTGGCCGCTACCCTGCCTATGGCGTCGCCCTTCATTATGCCGCTCCCGCTCGTGCCGCAGGCCACTATCAGGTCGGAGTCGAATGGCTCGTAGACTACTGGTAGGCCGTCGGGGCTCATGTCGTAGTGGCCGGCCCAGCTTGTCTCGGGGTACAGGCCCTCGAAGGCTGGCATGTAGGCTGAGAGCACCGGGAGGATCCCGAGGGTGTAGTAGTGCTCCTCGGGCGCCGGGGGCTCCTCGAGCTTGAAGGGCCTGCCTAGGTTGTCGCTGAGGCCTATCCAGAATGCCTCCTCCCTGGGCTCGGGCCTGATGAGGACGTCCCTCGGGAGTATGGTGAACGGCATTACCCCCTCGGCGTTGAAGCCCCTGGCGTGGAGGATCTGGGATAGCTCGCCGGTGGAGGCCCTCACAACGAAGATCTGCCTCTTCTTCGGCTTGCTAACGGGGTCAACGCCTATGGCGCGTAGGGCCTGGTCGGACCAGGCGCCGAGGGCCGCTATCACCTTGCGGCGGGCCCTGGCCTCGAGGCCCCCCTCTAGCCTCACGCCGGAGACCCTGGAGTCCTGCCAGGGGAGGGGCTCCCCCTCTATGCCCAGGGGCCTCCTGGGCTCCACTATGAACTCCACGACCCTGGAGCCGAAGCGGAACTCGACGCCCATCGACCTCAGCTTCTCGTAGTAGTACTCTACCAGCCTATCCGGGTCCAGTATGCCCGCCTCCTTGACTAGGATGGCCTCGCCCACGTCGTCAAGGCCCATGAGCTCGGCCTCCTCGAGCCCCCTAACCGAGGCCCTGAGGCCAAGCCTCTCCTCCACGAGGCCCAGGTCCACCCTCTCGTAGGGCAGACCCAGGGCGTCGGCGTGCCTCAGGGCGGCGTCTACCCTCGGCTGGGCCCTCCTGTCGACCAGCCATAGGTAGCCGATGAACCTCATCCCCAAGTCGAAGCCAGCCTCCTGGACGCTCCTGTAGAAGGCTATGCTCGACTTGGAGAGGAGCATGTTAGCCTTGTTAGTGAAGAACGCTCTGAACGCCGCGGCGCTCCTGCCGGTGTCACCGCCGCCCGGGCCCGGGGCCTTGTCTATCACGAGCACCGAGGCCCCGGGGTCGAGCCTCTTGATGTGGTAGGCCGTTGAGAGGCCTACTATGCCCGCCCCCACTACTATGTAGTCAAACAACTCCCCGCACCCTCTTGCTGGTGGGCCGCCTAGAAGGGTCTGCGCCGGGGGATTTAACGCAGGGTAAGAGGCCCGCCGGGCCCGGGGCGGCCTGGAATATAACCCCTAGAGGGCCAGCCCAATGTGTAGTGGTGGGACTAGCCACCAGGGCTCAGAGATGCTTGCGGTTAGGTGATGCCATTGGGCGCGAGGATTGAGGTGCTTGGCAGCGGCCGCGAGGTCGGCAGGGCCGCTATAGCCGTGTGGGACGGTAGCGGTAAGGCCGTGCTCCTCGACTACGGCGTTAACTTCGACGAGGAGGATCGCCCACTCTTCCCGGGCCACATAAGGCCCAGGGACCTCGAGGCCGTGGTCATAACCCACAGCCACCTGGACCACGTGGGAGCGGCCCCCATGCTCTACGTGAGCGTGAGACCCAGGCTCGTAGCGACGCCCCTGACCCTCGAGGTCTCCAGGCTCCTCCTCATGGATATGATCAAGCTCAACGGGCCCTTCCTACCCTTCGACGAGCAGGTAGTCGACATGATGCTGGACGCCGCCGAGGCCGTGGGCTACGACGAGGAGGTCGAGGCAGGCGGCTTCACCCTGAAGCTAGTCTACAACGGCCACATACCGGGGAGCGCCGCCGTGCTAGTCGAGGTAGACGGCTCGAGGATCCTCTACACCAGCGACATGAACACCGTGGAGACGAAGCTCATGGGCCCCGCGAGCTTCGAGGGCCTGAAGGTCGACGTGGCCATAGTCGAGTCCACATACTCCGCCTACACCCACCCCGACAGGAGGGAGACGGAGGAGAGGTTCTACAAGGCCGTCAGGGAGGTAGTGGAGGCCGGGGGCACCGTGCTCGTGCCAGCGTTCAGCGTCTCCAGGAGCCAGGAGATAATCTCGCTCCTCGCCGAGAGGGAGTTCGAGTACCCCGTGTGGCTCGACGGCATGTCGAGGCAGGTCGCGGACCTCTACGCCTCCCACCCGGAGTACCTCAGGGAGCCGGGCCTCCTCAGGAGGGCCCTGAGGGACTACAGGATAGTGAGGGGCTGGAGCGACAGGAGGAGGGCCCTGAAGAAGCCGGGCGTAATAGTCTCGAGCGCCGGCACCCTCAAGGGCGGCCCCAGCCTCTACTACCTCAAGAGGCTTGGGGGTGACCCGAGGAACGCCGTCTTCCTAGTCTCATTCCAGCCCCCCGGGACCCCGGGCAGGAGGCTTGTGGAGGAGGGCCTCTACGGCGAGGCCGACGAGCCCCTCAAGGCCAGGCTCGAGTGGTTCGACTTCTCGAGCCACACCGACAGGAACGGGATCCTCCAAGCCCTCAGACAGCTGCGGGGCCTCGAGAGGGTCATACTGGTACACGGCGAGTACGACGGCCAGCAGGTCCTAGCAAGGGAGATACAGGAGAAACTCGGCGTCGAGGTCCACATACCAGAGAATGGGGAGGCCATACCCCTAAACTAGCCCTGGGGGCGGCGGGCGCCCCCCGGCGCCCGCCTGGGCTGCTTGGGCTACTTGCCTTCCTCGACCGTGGCCTCTAGGTCCTTGAGGGCCGTGGGTGCCTGTAGGTTGGGTAGCTCTGGGAACTCCTGCTTGAGCCTCTGCTCCGCCACGACGCTGGCCTCCTGGAGTATCTTCCTCGCCTCCTCGCTCACGTACTCGCTGCTGAGGTGCACGGGGGCGCTCGCCGTCATCTGCATCATTGCTACGTTCAGGCTCTCCTCAACCTCTATTAGCTCGGTGAATACGTCGGGCATCATACCCTTCATGTAGCCGGTGACCTGCTTGAGGGCCGCAACGGCGGGTGCTAGGTGCCTCATGGTGTCGCCTACCACGAGGGCGGTCTCGAGCCTGAGCTTTACCCTCTCGAGGGCGTAGCGTATGGTGAGTAGGGTCTTAGCCATCTTCCTTACCTCTGCGACCTCGTTTGCGTACATGGCGGCCTTCGCCTTGTCGCCCTGGACCAGGGCGTCTACCACCTTCTCGAAGAGGCTCTTATCGTAGCTCGTCAGCTTGGCTAGGCTGAAGTCGAGCTTGCTTATCTGGGCAGCGATCTTGTAGTTAGCATTCAGTATCTGAACCTTAACCGGGGGTGGCGGGCTGACGAACTGCTTGATCTTCTCGCCCACGGTCTCCCTCCTCGGGGGCGAGTCCCACCTCCTAGCCCAGTCAGCTAGCCCCATGCCGCTCACCGTCCCAGGGGGCTAGTGGTTGCCGTGGGGGTAGTGGGGCGTGAGGCTAGGTAACACGCAGGCTAGCCCCCCTATAATGGGGCGCCGCGGACCTCCGCGATGAGGTGCGAGGGTATGCCTGTGACCGTGGATATGATCTCAAAGTACACTGGCAGGGAGGTGGAGGACGAGTACGGCAGGACCCTCGGGGTGCTGGTTAGCTTCTACAGCGACGTCGAGGGCATAGTGGAGGCAGTCGAGGTGAAGCTGGCCGATAGGAGCATAGAGAAGGTCGAGGCCGACAGGGTCAAGATAGGGGACGGCAAGCTCCTCATAGTACCGGAGTGGAAGCACAAGGCAGTCAAGGTGATAGAGGCGCTCGATAGGGCCTACAAGAGGAGGAAGGCCATAGAGTCCATAGAGGGCGGCGACCTACCCAGCGAGGTCGTGGCCTCCTTCAAGCTGAGGCTGGCAGAGGAGATCAAGAAGCTGAAGAGGCTGGCAGAGGAGGCGAAGGAGACGATCAAGAGGAGGATAGACGAGATAAGCGACGAGTCCCTGCACGTAGCCAGGGCCATAGCGAGCCTGAAGATGCTCTACTTCAGCGGCGAGGTCGGGGAGGCCCACTACACCCAGAGCATAAACCACCTGAGGAGGCTCCGCGACGCCCTCACCAGGGAGAGGGAGGACGCCAAGAGGATCCTGGACAAGCTTGAGAAGACCCTCCAGGCCGCCTCGACCGGCGTGGCGGGCCGCGGCGAGGAGAAGAAGCCCCAGCCAGCCCATGCCCCCGCAGCCCCGGCGGCCGTGCCCAAGCCCCCGGTGAGCACGCCGGGAGACGCGATAGTAGTGCACGTGGAGGAGGGGTAGCACCCAACACTTAACCCTCCACGCCCCCCGGCTAGGCTGGCGTGCGGGGATTGACTGGGGGCTGGGGTAGGAGGCCCGAGGCCCGGGGGCCTGCGAGGATAGGGCCCGAGGAGACCCGTGCCATCCTCCTCG
>JALWPV010000021.1 GCA_027080775.1 Acidilobaceae archaeon | reverse complement strand
GGGGAAAGGAGGGGAGTGGGGGGCGCCCGGATACGCCCCCTGCTAGGCGGAGCGCCTGCGGGGCTAGCGCTTGCGTGAGACCAGCTCCTCGGCCTTTGATGCTATCTGCTTGTCCCGCTCCTCGTACTCGTAGTAGCCTATGAGTTCGTAGAACTCCTGTCTAGTCATCATCCTGTCTAGGAGGTTCTTCTGGGTCCCCTCCCTCTTGAGTACCTCGAGGGCGCTCCTTATGGCACCCATTGCTATCCTGAATGTTGTGACGGGGAATATCACTATCTTATAGCCTGCCTCCCTGAACTCGTCAACCGTTATGTAGGGCGTCCTGCCGAACTCGGTCATATTGGCTAGCAGCGGGGCCTTCACGCGGCGCGCGAACTCCTTGAACTCCTCCAGGCTCGTCAGGGCCTCGGGGAATATCACGTCGGCCCCGGCCTCAACATACATCTGAGCCCTCTCGACGGCGGCGTCGAAGCCCTCCACCCCCCGGGCGTCTGTCCTAGCTATGATCACGGTCTCCTTCCTCCTCGCCTCGGTCGCCGCTATGATCTTCTTGACCATCTCCTCAGGCGGCACGAGCATCTTACCGCGCAGGTGCCCGCACTTCTTGGGTAGGACCTGGTCCTCTATCTGGATGGCCGCTGCCCCGGCCTCCTCTAGGTCCCTGACTGTGCGCATAACGTTTATGGCCTCCCCGAAGCCCGTGTCGGCGTCAACTATTATCGGAATCCTCACGACCCTCGACATGAGCCTAGTCATCGCTGTAAGCTCGGTCAGCGTTATAATGCCGAGGTCGGGCATGGCGAGGCTCCCAGTCAGGGCTGCCCCCGAGAGATAGGTTGCCTCGAAGCCCATCTTCTCGACAAGCAGTGCAACGGCCGGGTTGAAGGAGCCGGGTGCGACTATGACGTCCCTCCTCCTCATCAGGTCCCGGAGAACAGCGCCTGGATCCTCCAGGGGCTCCCTATAGAGGAACGCCACCTCAACCCACCATGAGGCCGCGGAGGCGGTGCAACAATAATAATCCCTCATGTGGCCCAGCCAAATACCCACGGGTGGACCCGATGGGCGGCAGGCAGAGGACGACGCTGTTCATGGAGAAGGAGAGGAAGGAGGAGGCCGAGAGGGAGAGGGAGCGCGCCTCAAGGGGGGCCAAGGGTAGGAGGAAGTGAGCAGCGAGGCCCACCCTAGATGCGCCCGCTGGCCCCCGCCCCGCAGGTCATACAGCCTGGAGGTGGCGATACCTGGGAGTATATTATCGGTGGAGCACGGCCTACTAGCCAAGACCCTCAAGGCGGGTCTCATCGCGAGGGCACTCGCCATCTATAGGGTTGACGAGGTTATAGTATACGCCGATTCGCACACAGACCCCCGCGACCAGAGGCTACTCCACCTCCTACTCCGCTACGCCGAGGCCCCGCCCCACCTCAAGAGGAGGCTCTTCCCGCTAATGGAGGAACTCCGCTACGCCGGCTTGATCCCGCCCCTTAGGACCCCCCACCACGAGGCCCCCGAGGAGCCCGTGGAGGGCGCCCTGCTTGAGGGACTCGTGGTCTCTAGGAGGGGCGGCGTCTGCCGCGTCTTCCTCGGGAGACTAGGCACCTGGAGGATCCCGGGCTGCACGCGCCCGGAGGGCTCGCGTGTGACGGTCGAGATCCTAGACGCGGCTTCGAGGCTGGCCAGGGAGGCCTCGTGGGGCGGGGTCTACGCTGGCTACAGGGTATCCCTAGCCGGGCCCCTTGAGGGCCTAGTAGGGGAGGCTCGCAGGCGTGGCCGCCTCGTCGTGGGTACCAGCAGGCTGGGGGACTGCCCCACGCCCGGGGTGCTCTGCGGGATCCTCCGGGGGGCCAGCAGGCTTGGGGGGCTCCTAGTGG
>JALWPV010000020.1 GCA_027080775.1 Acidilobaceae archaeon | reverse complement strand
GGGGGTAGGGGTCTAGGAGGCCCCACTCATCCACCTGGCCCTCGACGGCCTCCACCCTGCAGGCTCCCGCTGGGCCGCAGTGGAGCCTCGCCTTCCCGGTTGCTCTCAGTAGGGTGGGCTCCCTGGCCAGGTGGACCCCGGCTAGCCTGAGCCCTGGCCAAGGGGTCGCCCTGGGGCCGTGGGGCCCGGGGAAGACCCTGTGCATGGGCCAGTCATAGGCTAGCACCACCAGGCCCACGCCCCCGGGGCCCGCTAGCCAGGTGTAGCCCCCGTAGCCCCCCACGCGCTTGTAGCCGGCCTCCCCGAGGGCCGCGAAGGGCTCCCAGGCACTACTCAACAAGCATACCCTCCGCTGGGAGGCGCCTCGGGGGTTTTGGGAGAAATGGGTGGGGGGTGCGGGGGTGTGTTACTTCATTATGTAGGGTAGGCTGGCGAAGTATGCTATGAATATGGCGGCTACTATTATGAGGACTGGGTTTAGGTCCCTCCACTTGCCGGTGGCGGCTTTGAGGACTACGTAGGTTATGAATCCTAGGCCCATGCCGTCTGAGATGCTGTAGGTGAATGGGATCCCGGTTAGGGTTATGAATGCTGGGAGTGCCTCGGTGTAGTCCTTGAAGTCTATGTTCCTGAGGGCCTGGGCCATTAGTAGGCCCACTATTATGAGTGCCGGGGCGGTGGCGTATGAGGGTGTCGCCGTGAAGACTGGGGCGAAGAAGAGGCCTAGGAGGAATAGTAGCGAGACGACCACCGCCGCTAGGCCGGTCCTGGCGCCCTCCTCGACGCCGGCGGCGCTCTCTATGTAGGTCGTCACGGTGCTGGTGCCGAGTAGCGCGCCGACGGTCGTGCCGACGGCGTCGGTTAGGAGCATCCTGCCTATGCCTGGGACCCTGCCCTCCTCGTCCATCAGGCCCGCCGCCGCTGAGAGGCCCGTAACGGTGCCTAGGGTGTCGAAGAAGTCGACCATGAAGAACGTGAAGACTATCGCCGTCGCGGTGGCAAGGCCTAGGGAGGCTAGGTCGTGTAGGTCGAGCTTGAGGGCCGCAGTGAAGTGCGGCAGCGACACCACCCCCCGCGGCGGGGGGCTCACGTGGAAGGCCCAGCCGAGGCCCGCCGCTAGGAGTATGGATACCAGTAGGGCCCCGGGGACCCTGAGGGCTAGTAGGAGGCCCGCCACGAGGGTGAAGCCCAGGGCTAGTATGGGGCCGGGCTCGACGAGCGCGTGGACGTTGAGTGATATACCCGTGGGGCCCCCCTTCGCTATGAGCCCCGAGTTCTCCAGGCCTATGAGGGTCAGGAAGAGGCCTATCCCCGCTGCGATGGAGAACTTCAGTGAGGGGGGTATGGAGTTCGCCACAGTCTCCCTGACCCTGGTGAGGGATAGTATTACGAAGACTATCCCCTCGACGAGGACGGCCGCCAGGGCGACCTGCCACGCCTTCCCCCCAGCGTCAGCTACCCCCCGGGCCGCTAGGATCCCGGTTACGAATGGCACCACGCTATAGGCGAAGTAGCCGTTCAACCCCATCCCGGGCGCTAGGGCGTAGGGGACCTTGGCGTAGAGGCCCATCATGAGCGTCGCTATCGCCGAGGAGGCGGCCGTCGCCGCTACAACCCCATCCCTCGGCATGCCAGCGTCCCCAAGGATGGCGGGGTTCACGAAGAGTATGTAGGCCATCGTCATGAAGGTTGTGAGGCCCCCGATGATCTCGGTCGCGAGGGTGGAGCCCCTCCTGGTTATCTCGAAGTAGGAGTCCAGGGACTCCCTCCACCCCACGCGCGCCACCGTTTCACGACCGCTGTACGGCCAAGTTTTAAGGGTGACGCCATCCCATGTAAATAGTTTCGCAACAACGAAACGAGGGTTAGGGGGCCCCGCCCTCCCC
>JALWPV010000019.1 GCA_027080775.1 Acidilobaceae archaeon | reverse complement strand
TTGGGTGTTTATTGCCACAAATATCTCATTGCTGGTTTTGTCGTTATGGTTCATTTCGTCCGCGAACTGAAACCTGCCCAACCCTGCGTGCAGCCGACCCGCCTTTGGCGGGAGAGAGTCGGCGCGATTTTCGGTAATCTAGGCTATACTAAAATTGTGTTGAAATTGCAAACACGGCGGGCGGCTAACGCCCCCGTTGGGCACAAGGAAGCGGAAGCAGAGGCGCTTTGGAGGTGAAAGCGCGGGCGGAAACGGTAGGGCGGAGCAGTGTTGAGGCGGTAAAGTGGCAGGCAAAATCATCGCGGGGGCCGGTTGAGCCGCGAGGAAGTGGGCAGAGCAAAGCACTTTGAAAATTGAGGGGGGGCTGGTTTGCCGAGTGCCGAGTTGCCCCCTGTGGCGTGGCAGGTTGAGCACAGCATTGTCGCAGGCAAGGCGGTTGTGAAATGCCCGTGGGCTTGTTGGCGAAGCGGCTTGTGAAGGGTAAAGGCGCTTTATCGGCGATGAAAACGGTCGGCGCGATGTTGTGTCCCCACAAGTGGCGTGAAGGTGGTGCGGGGCTTTGTTGGTTTTGCGGCGTGCCAACCGTTTGGGGCGCGGCAAACGGTGGGGGGCTTTGTGAGCAAACGGCCTGGTTGCTCAAAATGGCCGCTGTGGGTTGTGGTGAGGTAAAATGCGGGCATTTTGAAATCCGCCCTCGGTGGCAAAACTTTGTCAGGTCGGCAAAGTTGGTTGTTTTCCGCTGCCAGTGCTTGTAAAATGTTGGTGGGGCTTGCTGCCGTCAGGCTACTTGCTCCCTAAAAGTGTCGTTCAGGTTTTCGCAGGTGGCCCTTGGGGGTGTGTCCGGTCTGGCGGTTTGGTTGTGCCCAACCCCGCGTGCAGCGGACACGGCTTCGCCGTGCGCCAACCGAGGCAGTTTCAAGCCAAAAAACTTTCGCCCGCCAAGTTGCTGGACAAACACGCCGTGCCGCTGACGCCCACGTTGGGCGGCATGAATATAGAAGGTTTATAATGCGATTGGTGAATATGTTTTGTAAGCAATGGAATAGATATTCTTGCAAATCGTCATAGTTGTATCGTTGTCTCGCGTATATACGGGCAAGTTTGGATTAAGGATAAAGTATGGAAATAAATCAAATCGTCTCAATAGTTTCTGCAATTATTGCTTTGTTTTCAGCTGGATTCGCATATAGGGCAGTAAAAATAGCTGAGAGAAATCATGGTGTTGAATTAGTAAGACAGCTTTATTCATCTTACCAATCCAAAAATATGCTTAGAGATTTGCGACTGGTATGGGGTATCTATCATAAAATCTGGGAATCTGATAGTCCGTCTAAAGAAACAGCGAAGGAAAATACAAATAAAGGAATAGCTGTTAATGAGTACGCAGCTAATAAGTATTTTGAAGAACTGGACCCTGATTCTGATGAGTACCAAGCAATTCACAACCTGATAAATTTTTGGACCTATTTACGTTTATTGGTCAAACGAAAGGCGTTGAGTAAAGAAGAGATAATTGCCTTTACATCGCCTAAAATATTAGGTGTGCTTTATCCGATGGAGAGAGCATACTTAAAGAGATATGATTTGGAGTGGAAACCAGAAGCGAGTTTGAAGTGGTTGTACGATATTATCTGTACTAATCAATCAAAATAGCCGCCCAACCATGCGTGCAGCCGACCTCGCTTCGCTCGTGGGTAAGCGGGCGCGATTTTGGCAAGTTGGTTGTCTTGCAAGCCGTGGCGGTTGGACGTAGCCGCTCGGCGGCTGACGCTCACGTTGGGCGTCTTTTCTCTTTCTTGTGGTTTTGGTCTTTGAAAATTGAGAAGTTTGCTTTGGGCGCGCGAAAAAATCTTGCCTGCGAAGTATTTACCTGTTGTGAGAATCTCTATATATTTT
>JALWPV010000018.1 GCA_027080775.1 Acidilobaceae archaeon | reverse complement strand
GAGTCGGCGGGGCTATCGATGGGCCATTTATATGCTTTTCACCCGTTATATCGATGCGTCAATGTTTAGGCGATCTGAAATAGGGGGCGCCCCCTCGCTGGGCCGCCGAGCGCCCATGTGGGGGCGGGCCTCGTGGGGGAGTGGCGTCTCAGGCGGGAGGACGTCGAGGACATAGTCGTCGGGGCCGCCATTATGGGTACGGGCGGGGGCGGTGACCCCTACATTGGGAAGCTGATGGTCATCCAGGTCCTCGAGAGGGGCGCCGAGGTGGTCCTGGTAGACCCCCGCGACGTGGGCGATGACTCCTTCATAATAGCGCCGGCCTTCATGGGGGCCCCGGTTACGATGTTCGAGAAGCTCCCCAGCGGCAGGGAGTCAGTCAAGGTAGTCGAGATGCTGGAGTCCTACCTTGGGAGGAGGGCGGACTACCTCACCCCAATAGAGGCCGGCGGCCTGAACTCGACTATACCACTCTACGTGGGCGGCCTCACGAAGCGAAGGCTCGTCGACGGGGACGGCATGGGTAGGGCGTTCCCCGAGCTGCAGATGGTGACCTTCCACCTCTACGGGGTTAGCGCTACTCCTATGGCTATAGCTGACGAGAAGGGGAACGGGGCCATACTAGACACGGTCGATAACTACTGGGCTGAGAGGCTGGCGAGGATCCTCACGGTGAGGATGGGAGGCTGGGCCTCGATAGCCATCTACCCGATGGATGGGAGGGTATACAAGGAGGCGGTTGTACCCAACACTATCTCGAAGGCCCTCGAGATAGGCAGGGCCCTCAGGGAGGCCAAGGCCGCGGGCCGCAACCCCGTTGACGCCGTCCTAGACGTCACCGGGGGCTACAGGCTCTTCGAGGGGAAGATAGTGGATGTGAGCCGCTGGGTCGAGGCAGGCTTCGCCCGGGGGGAGGTGACGATAGAGGGCTTCGGCGACTACAAGGGTAAGACGATGAAGGTGAAGTTCCAGAACGAGAACCTCGTAGCCGAGGTGGAGGGGGAGGTGGTCGCATCCGTGCCGGACCTCATCTCAATCCTAGATCTGGAGACAGCAGAGCCCATCACCACCGAGAGGCTCCGTTACGGCTACAGGGTGACCGTGATAGGCATGCCCTGCGACCCCAAGTGGAGGACCCCCAAGGCCCTCGAGGTCGTCGGGCCAAGGTACTTCGGCTATGACATAGACTATGTCCCGATCGAGGAGAGGGTCAAGAGGCTGGGGGTGACCGGGTGATGGCCAGGTACAGGGTCGGGATAGATGTTGGGAGCACCAACACCGACGCCGTCATAGTAGATGAGAAGGGCCGCCTGGTGCACGCGGTCAAGCACCCCACGACGGCCGACGTCACGACGGGCCTCCTCGACGCCCTAAGGATGGTGATCGAGGAGGGCGGGGTGCCGAGGGAGGACATAGCCGCGGTGATGTTCGGCACAACCCACGGGCTCAACGCTATAACCCAGAGGAGGGGCCTCATGAGGGTGGGCGTCATCAGGATAGGCCTCCCGGCCGGGGCCAGCATAGAGCCTATGACCGACTGGCCCCCCGACCTAAGGGAGGCGGTGGGCAACATCAAGGTCATGGTCGCGGGCGGCTTCGAGTATAACGGCGAGGAGATAGCGCCGCTCGACGAGGAGGCCGTGAGGAGGGCTGCGGAGGAGTTCAAGAGGGCCGGCGTGGAGTCAGTGGCGATAACATCCATATTCTCCCCGGTGAACCCGGAGCACGAGCTGAGGGCGGCCGAGATAGTCAGGGGGATCCTAGGACCCGGGGTCCCCATCTCCCTCTCGCACACTATAGGCAGCATAGGCCTCCTCGAGAGGGAGAACGCCACGATACTCAACGCCGCCATAATAGGGGTGATGAGGAGGGCCATAGGGGCGGTCAGGAGGACCATGGACGAGCTAGGCCTCCACCACGCCAGGCTCTACGTGGCCCAGAACGACGGCACCATAATATCGGCCGAGCAGGCGGAGAAGTACCCGATACTCACAGTCGTGGCTGCGATATCCAACAGCGTCAGGGGCGCCTACGTCCTCACAGGCATAGAGGACGCTATAGTGGTCGACATGGGGGGTACAACTACGAACGTTGGAGCGCTAGAGCACGGCTTCCCCAGGGAGTCCTCAATGCCGGCGGTGATAGGGGGGGTCAAGACTAGCTTCATGATGCCCGACTTCATAGCGATAGGCCTAGGAGGCGGGAGCATAGTGAAGAAGCTTGACGGCGACGTGGTGGTAGGCCCCGAGAGCGTGGGCTACGAGCTGGTCACGAAGGGCATAGCCTGGGGCGGCGACGTCATAACAGCCACGGACATCGCCCTAGCCCTGGGCAAGATGGAGATAGACGACCCCCGCTGCGACCCCGAGAGGGCCAGGAGGCTCATACCCAGGGACCTAGCGGAGAAGGCCTACAAGTACATAGTATCGAGGGTCGAGGAGACCATAGACAAGATAAAGACCAGGCCCGGCCCAATGCCAGTCATACTCGTGGGCGGCGGGAGCGCCATGCTACCCGGAACCCTCGAGGGAGCCTCCAAGGTCATAAGGCCCCCGGGGGCGCAGTCGGCCAACGCCATAGGGGCGGCCACGGCGCTCATAGGGGCGACCATAGAGAAGACCTACAACTACCAGCAGACCCCGAGGAGCGAGGCCCTAGAGGACGCCAAGAGGCTCGCGAGGCAGAGGGCAGTAGAGTCCGGGGCAGACCCCCAGACGGTAGACATAGTCTACGTGGAGGAGATCTCAATACCATACCTGCCAGGCAACATAGTCAAGGTCAAAGTGAAGGCGGTGGGCAAAGCCCGCCTCTAAGGGTATTACACCACCACGAGAAGGGCCTCCAGACGGGAGCCAGGGTGAAAGTATATACTAATAAACAATTGCATGTAATTTGATAGGGGCTATTGAGTGGGCAGGTTTTTATAGGCTCCCCATCCCAGAGCCCGTAGAGAGTGGGGGTTGGCTAATAGTGGCCCTCAGCAGGGAGAGGCTACTCGCAATAGCGGCCCTGCTAGTCGCGCTCGGAGCCTCGGTGGCGTTCGCCAGCGTGTTCACCTACTACCCCGGCACCATAGGCGTGCAGCCCACGCCTCCAGTCGTCGTCTTCCAGCCGGGGAGTAACGCGGGTACTGATGACGTGAGCGGCACCATAGCGGTGAACATAGGCGACAACGGGACGAGCCTGGCCATAACCGTGCATCCAACCTACCAGCTAACCTACTACGAGAACATAACCGTCATAAACAATAAGGACAGCAAGGCCTGGAACATATGGGTAGACGTAGCTCAGGCCCTCACAGGGCTCCCCGCGGGCTCCAAGGCCTACCTCATAATCTACGATAAGGGCGCTGCCAGGAGCATCTCCTACTCCTCCGGCGAGTACACTCCACCCACCACGGGCCCCGTGGCGGTGGTGAACCTCACAACAACAGGCCAGCACCAGATAGGCCAGCTCAGCGCTGGCGGCGTCTACGAGGTCGACTTGTTCATCTACATACCCGAGGGCACCACGCTACCCACAAGCGCCGTCACGGCGCAGATACACCTGATAGCCACGCCGACAACCGAGACCCCGCCCAGCCTAAGCTAGCCGCCAAGCCCTAGGGGAGAGCGGGCCCCGTGGGGGGCAAAGCCCTTGGTGGAGGATCGGGCTCGAAGCGGTTTTTTCTGGCCCTCATCCTGGTAGCGCTTAGCTTACCCGCACTCAAGGTAGCCGTCGCTGGCGGCTACGCCTATGAGCCCGGCCTAGCCGCCATAGCCCCCACGGGGCCTACCCTAACCCTCCTACCTCCCAGCAACGGGGCTAACAGCGCTGTTGTAGATTTGGGGCCCAACACGACGAGCGCCAACATCACGGTTACGGCCTCTGACACTATGCAGGTTCTTGCTAACCCCGACTTCTACACTACACCCGACGATTGGTACTGCATCCCCGGAATCAATCTAACATGCTACTATCTATCCAGTGATGCAGGGGCTAATGGCGGCGTTGTTGAAATAGTAAGTAATGGGGCAGTCACAACTAATGACGCTGCATTTCTTTTGCAGGAATTCCAAGTTCCAACCATATCGAATATTACTGAGATAGATGTTAAATATAATATATCTTATTTAGGTCTTGGCTTTCGATTAGAAGTTGTTGCAATAATATATGACGCTACTACTAACAATACTTATTTATATGAAATTTTTAATACTAGCTCCATATACACGTCTTTTAGTTATAATTGGAAAAATATATCAGTTAATCTACCATTAAACGCTACTCACACTTACATTTTTGCTATAGGCGTGCTTTTAAATCAGACTAACTCATTACTACACATAGCCCTACTAACGGATGTTAGGATAGATACCGTATACCTTTACGTTAATACAGAGACCTATGCCTTCGCCGGTATACCATTGATAATTAATAATACTGCGAGCACGCCAAGGTATGCCCAGCTCGTATTAGTAGGGGGTAATATCAGCCCTGACCTGAACTGTACTCTAAGCCTTGTGAGCAGTAACCCTAACGTGCCCCAGGCCTCGCCCATAGTTATCCAGAACGGGGAGGTCGTCTCGAACGCCACGGGGATCGTGGAGCTGGACACGGGCTCCACGCTCTACGCCAGTGGCTACGTGGAATTGCAGGCTTCCAAGGTTAACGCTACGAACTCCACGCTGATCCTACTCCTAGTCTACTATGGGGGGCCCAATGTCACCGATGGGGAGCTGGATGTGGTCTCTAGTAATGGTACTGTGAGGCTTAGCCCCTACCGGGGGGTCATAGGCTTCTACCCTATAGTCGTGACTATAGACCCGGGTGGCGTGCGGGTCGAGGCCCTGGGGGGCCGGGGAGTTGGAGGGTGACCGCTACACTCTGGCGTTGGCTGCGCTGGCGACCCTCATATTGGCGTTGAAGCTCCTCCCGGTCCCCCTCGCAGTAATGGTGGTGGGCTCGGGCTCGATGAGGCCCGCCATGGAGGTCGGCGACCTCGTGGTGGTGGCCGGCAAGAACTATCACGTGGGCGACGTCGTGGTCTGGTGCAGGGGCGCTAGGCTATGTGTCGTCCACAGGGTTGTGAGGATAGCCGACGGCTACGTGGTAACCAAGGGGGACGCCAACCCGGCCCCCGACCCCCCCGTGCCCCGGGGGCTAGTCAAGGGTAGGGTGGCCCTAGTCGTGCCCCGCTACGTCTGGGTCCCGGTAGCGATGCCCCTGCTACTCTACGCCCTAGCCAGGGCCATAGCCGGCCTCTCGGGGGCCTACGGCCTCCGGGGGGCGGGGCTGGTCTTCCTGATAATGCTCTTCTACCTCTCCTCGGCTGTGGTATTCTACCTGGCCGCGAGCATGGACGTCGTGGGCCCCAGCGCCTACACGCAGCCCCTAGGCTACCTAGCAGCCGCGAGCCTCAGGGGCGACACGCTCGTGATAAGGTACACCTTCACGGGGGGACTAGCGCTCCTGAGGGTAGAGGCCCTCCAGGTCGACTCAACCCCCCTCCAGGGGTACGAGTACAACTCCACAACCATAACAGCCAGAATCCCCCAGGGGCTCCTCGGGAGGGTGGCCAGGGAGTCCCAGTACCTCCGCGTAAGCGTGTACGCCCAGCTAACGAAGAACGCAACCCTCAGGGGCTCCTACAGGGTACTCATACCTATGAGGCCACTCACCGTGAAGCATCTGGGCCACACTCTCCTACTATGCAACCCCAACCCCTACCCCGTCAATGTGACCCTCAGGATTCAGCACGCCCCAAGGCCCGGGGCCCCGTGGCAGGTCGAGGAGGAGACCGCAACCGCGGCCCCCGGGGCCTGCACTAGGGTAGCCCTCCCCAGCGACAGGTACGTCTACGTAGACTACGCCTACACGCTAGGCGGCGCCACCCACAAGGGGAGGGTGTAAACCCCCATGAGGCCGAGGCGGGCGCTGCGATACACACTAGCGGCGGCGGGCCTAGCATACGCCACCGCCACACTAGCCCTATACTACACAGCCAAGGCGGGCATGACGGGGCCCGTGAGGGGCGAGGCGGGCCTCACCGGCTACCACATAGTATACTACGGCCGCACCATAGTAGTGCCGAGCCTCGACTGGATAGCAGCCCTCTCGCCACTAGCCCTCGCAGCCCCAGCAATGCTCGCCACGGCCTCCCTACTACTAGCCCTAGGAACCCCCTACTCCCCAGAGTTCTACCAGGCAGCAAGCCTCTCCATGCTAGTCTCAGACGGCATAGCCAAGGCCCTAGCCAGGATCCTACTAAACACTCTACACAGCCTAAGGGCCCAACAGCAACTAGTCACAACGGCAGGCATCATAACCTACCCACCCGTACACCTACACATAAACAAGAGCCTCCACCTAATACTAACATTCACCACAACAGAAGCAGCACTACTCTACTCCCTCGCCGCGATAGGACTCTTAACACTTCTCCCCACAAGGGGAACCTAGCTCGACCCCTCCCCGCTGGCTCGGACTTGGTTAGAGGGCACGCCCCTTCTGCGGAATGCTAGGCTGCTCAGCGGCTCTCACCATGGGATTAGCCGCTGTGGGAGTAGTGTGGGTACTCGATGCTTGTATCGCGTGGCGTGGGGGGAAACATCTGCGATATTAGTTTTCCTCCGTTGGTTATTTTTGCAACTATACCATAATCTGTGTTATCTGGAGTTAACGTTTAAAGCCTCTGCCTGTCCCACTAGGCCCACTGGTGATGCGTGTGAGGCTCGGTCTGCGCGGCCTGCTCCGGGAGCTTAGGCCCCCGAGGACGCCTGGGGTGCTGGCCCCGGAGTATGGGCCTGGCGTTGCGATTGAGATGTCCGTGGCTGCGCTGAGTGAGGCTGCGCTTAGGGCTGAGGGGGCCCGCCGCCCCAGGTAGCCCCAGCCCTGGGGGTCGCCCCCTCTTTCCCTAGTGGTTCTCCCCCATTTTCCTGGTGTGTTTGGACCCCCTGGTGTAGGCCTTGAGTAGTGGGGGGTAGGCTGCTAGGCTCACTGCTACTCCTAGGTACCATGTTGGGCCTGAGGGGAATGGCACTACTAGGCCTCCGAGGTGGGCCTCTGAGAGGCCTAGTAGTGGGGCTGAGGCGTAGCTCGCCGCGATGCCCGCGAGCATCGCTAGGAGTGCTGGGGCGCCGGGTGGGTCCCCTGTTCTTGGTGGGTGGCGTGTGAGCCATTGGTGGGCCAGCATCGGGCCTAGTATGGGGCCTAGTATGACGCCGTAGCTGGAGGCGAAGCTTGAGACGTAGCCTACTATCTCCTGGGCCCTCCCGAGGGCCCACCACGGCGCTAGTAGGAAGCCCGCTGCCACGGCTGCGGGGGCGGCTATCCTCCAGGGGGCCCCGAGGGCGCCGGTTAGTATGTCGGTGAGGGCTGGCACGTTCGCGGTGAGGTCTGTGGTCCATGGTGCTAGGAAGGCGAAGAGGAGCCCCAGAAGCACGGCCGCGGCGCCGGGGGCGTACCTCGCTATGACCTCCTGGGGCAGGGAGACCCCCGTCATGGCGGCGAGCTGGTAGCCCAGGTAGGTCCCCAGCACCTGGCCCCCAACCATCCCGGCTAGCACGCCCAGCCAGACGCTGCGCCAGTCCCTGGCGACGCGTGTGAGGTCGCTCATGTTAACCGCGACCGTGGCCCACCAGTTCGTCTGCACAGCCAGGTAGCCGAGGAAGGCGGCGCTCCCCCACGGGACCCCCGGGGGCGTGGGGGCCCCAGGGGCGGGCCTCTGGTGGTGGAGCCAGAGGGCGAGCCAGGCGAAGTAGAGGAGCATCAGGGGCCCCGCGAGGCTCGCCGCCCTCCCAGCGTGGCCCATGCCCCTCCTGAGCAC
>JALWPV010000017.1 GCA_027080775.1 Acidilobaceae archaeon | reverse complement strand
AGTGATAGGCGCCAAGAGGGCGGCCTACCTAGCTCTGACGGGCGAGTTGATCACCGCCGAGGAGGCCCTGGAGTGGGGGATAATTAATGGGGTCGTGGAGAGCGTGGAGGAGCTCGAGTCTAGGGTGCGGGGGATAGCGTCTAGGATAGCGTCGAACGACCCCTGGGCCGTCGGGCTCACCAGGAGGCTCCTAGCCTCCGCCCGGGGGAGAGCAGGCATCGGCGAGGGCCTCCTGGCCCTGGCCTACTCGGCTTCGAGGCCGGAGGCCTGGGGGAGGGCCAGGGGCTTCATCGAGGGGAGGCGCTAGCTCCTCAGGAGGCCCCTCACAGCCTCTAGTATGGGCTCGAGGCTGTCCCTCGGGTAGCCCTCCTCCGGGTCCTCGAGGACCGGGAGGCTCATGGTCCTGCGGGGCTCTGCCAGGTGGACTGCCTCGAGCGCCGTTATGAGTGAGAGGCTCCCCGAGCCAGCCCTGACCATTACTGCCCTCGAGTACCTGCCCCCCTCTAGGAGGGCTGCCAGGCCGGGTGCAACTGCTATGACTAGGTCTGACCCGAGGCTCGCCGGTGTGGGGGCTGCCACGTCGGAGTAGGACTCCACCACTATAGCCTCATGCCTCGCCGAGGCCCAGCGCAGGCACGAGTCCGCGGCCTCCAGGGTCCTCGGGCCGAGGAGTGCCCCCAGCTCCCCCGAGGAGACCTCGACAGGCCTGGGGGTGAGCCTCGGGGCTAGGGACTCGAGCCGGGACGCTATGCTCCTAGGAGCCCTTGAGAGGGTGTCCCCCACCATGAGGTGGGCTGACGCCCTGGAGTTGGCTGTGCACATTGTTACCCTAACCAGCGCCGCCGTCCTGTTGGGGTCGCTCGTGGCCGCCTCGTAGAGGGAGGGGTTCCACTGCCACCTGGAGGGGTCGGGTGGGGCGTGGAGGGCTGCGACTGGCTCCACGACGTCGAGCGGCTCCGCGCTCTCGGAGGCAGCTGAGAGCCTTATGGCGTCGGGCGTCACTACTATTGAGTGCTCGCCGCTCCACCTCAACGCCTCAGGGTGTTGCCAGGCCTCGACGCTGCCGACAGGCTTCAGGGCTACAGTGTCAACGCCGGAGTCCCTGAGTGCCCTGATGAGGCTTGAGGCCAGGGTGGTCTTGCCCGAGTCGAGGGACCTGAGGCCAACGACTAGGATCTGGAGGGTCACCCGCATGACCCCCCGGCCGCCGCCTTGACGATGGTGAACTCGTAGACCCCCCCGAGGACCTTGGCCTTGTAGACCACGGGGAGGAAACCGACGTCCCTCTCGTTCATCTCCTCCACTGCCTCCTCGAGGCTCGAGGCCGGGTCTAGGTAGTAGAGGTGGGGGCTCATCACGTCGGCCACCCTCCCCTCTATAGAGCCCTTTATCCCGACGTAGTATATGAAGTCCCTAACGCTGACCACGCCTATGGGCAGCCCGCCGACCCCAACTATCACGTGGCGGGCGGGGTAGCCCCCGGAGACCCGGGTCTCGACCAGGAGCCTCGCGGCCTCCGCGAGCTCCCCGTCCAGGGGCACCGAAGGGGGCGCCTCGTCCATGCAGCTCGAGACCGAGACCCCCGATAGCTCCCCCTCCGCCGCCCTAACGACGTCCCTACTGCTCAGTATCCCACTCGGAGCCGTTAGGGGGCCTACTATCACGTAGTCAACCGTGGCCTCCCTCATCAAGCGGGCGGCCTCGGCCACGCTCGCCGAGGGGTCCACCGCCGGCACGGGTCTCTCGGGGGTCTCCACGGGCACGTGGGCCGGGCCCCCCTCCTCGAGGAGCTGGGAGGCCACATCCTCCGGCGTGACCACGGCGACGACCCTGCCGTCCTCCACTAGGGGCACGTGCCTCACGTGGAGCCTCGACATCAGGTTGACCACGTGGTCCAGCGTCACACCCCTCGGCAGGGTGTGGAGTATGGATGACATGTACTCCCTGACACTAGCGGAGAGGGGCATGCCCATTCAGACCCCGCAGGCCTAAGCGTGGGCGGCGCGGCCTATAATGCGTGGAGCCCCCCGCCGCGGCGCGGGGCCGCGGGGCTTGCTGGAGGTGTTCCACTACACCTACAGGGCCGAGGCTTACCTCGACCCCTGGAGCGAGCCCCCCGAGGGGGTGGAGCCCCCGCCCGAGGGGGTCAGGGGGCCGAGGAGGATCCTCTACCGGGAGGCCGGGGTGTGGAGGATAGCGGAGGTTAGGGCTAGGAGCTACTACAAGCTCGCCCCCACGTCGCCGGGGGCGGCCCCTACGCTCGAGATAGACGGGATCCACATGCATAGGGTCTCGGGCACCGACCCCTTGAGGGACGCCGCTGCGAAGGTGAGGGCCGCGAGGGTCTCCCGGGGGCATAGGGTGCTTGACGTGTGCACGGGCCTCGGCTATACCGCGGCGGCCTCGCTGGCGCGCGGCGCGGCCCTCGTCCACACGGTCGAGGTTGACGAGCACGTCCTCTGGCTCGCGGAGAGGAACCCCTGGAGCCGCCCGCTGGGCGACCCGAGGGTAGCCATCCTGCTCGGCGACGCCCTCGAGGTGCTGGCCGAGCTGCCGGGGGCCCACTACGACAGGGCCATCCACGACCCGCCCAGGTTCACCTCGAGGACCAGCCACCTCTACAGCCTCGACCTCTACAGGGAGATCTACAGGCTCCTACGACCCGGGGGCGTGCTCTTCCACTACACAGGCGAGCCGGGCCGCCTCCGCCGCCTCTCACTGCCCGGGAGGGTCTCGAGGCTCCTCAGGGAGGCCGGCTTCGAGGATGTGAGGTGGGTGGAGGCCGCTAAGGGCCTCAGGGCTAGGAAGCCCCCCTAGCCCGGCCCGGGGGTTACTATGGTACTACCGCCCCAGAGGCCCCCAGAGCCGCCCCATCCAATGGGCTCTTGGGGGTGCCTCAGGCCTTGCTTGTCGTGATAGAGGCTGGCCCCGAGTGGGGGGATAGCGCGGAGCGCCTCAGGAGGCTGGCGGAGAGGCTGGGCTACCGGGTCGTGGTCCGGAGGGTTGAGAGGGGCTTCAGGGTGGAGAGCCCCGCGGGTGTCTACGAGGACCCTGACAGGGCGAGCGTCGCCCTGGCTAGGCTCGCGGTCCTGGTGGGCGGGGGCTCGGGTTAGGCGCAATTAACCCCCCACCCTACTCGTGTTGAGCGGTAACTAGGATGGCGCCTGGGGGTAGGCTCGGCAAGCTGGTCCTCCTAGCGGGCACGTCCGGCGTTGACGTGGACGCCGTGCTCTCGCTGGCGAGGGAGCTGGCCGAGTCGGGCGTTATACCCGGCCGCGTGGGCGTGGTCAAGTTCGAGGACCTCATCACCAGCAGGCTCCTGGCCCATATAACGAGTGTGCTCCGCTACTTCATAGAGTCCAGGCCCTCGGCCCTCGAGCACTTCTACGAGGCCTACGAGGCTCTGAGGTCGCAGGTGGAGGGGGAGGGCTATGACACCCTCTTCCTGGCGGCGCACCTATCCTACATGGTTGAGGGCCACCTGATACCCAACCCAGTCCTCGGGAGGATCCTGGGGCTGGCGAGGGAGGCCACCGTGATATACTACGTCGAGGACTACTACGACGCCCTGGACAGGATAAGGAGGCGCTCCGGGGACCTCCAGGACCTCCTGGCGAGCTTCAACATAGACCCCATAACGTACCTGGAGTGGAGGGGCCTGGACCACAACCTCCTGGGCCTCCTCTCCAGCATGCATGATAACGTGGAGACCATAATATTCGGGGTCAAGCACCCCAGGGAGACTCATGAGAGGCTCCTGGCATACGCAGCCCAGCCCCGGGGGAGGGCTAGGAGGATCCTCCACCCAGCCTACTTCTCGCACCCCATAACATACTACCGGAGGGTCTACGCCCTCCAGGGGGCCTCCAGCAGCGGGGCCAGCATCGGGGGCCTCCGCGGGGTCAGGAGGCTGGAGGAGATAAAGGAAGAGCTACGGAGGAGGATCCCCTCCCTCGTGCTCTTCGAGCCCACGACGATAGACGAGATACTCGAGGACCCCCCCGCCCTCGTGGCCGAGGCGGCGGGCTGCAGAGACTCCTGCAGGGGTGATCTGGGCTCCGAGCCTGCCCTGACCCCCCTTGTAACGGCCTCGAACAGGTGGCCTCTCCCACCGGGGGTGCTGCACGGGGACTACGCATACGCCTCGGGGGGAGCCCTCAACGTTGTCGGCGAGGAGTTCGAGTCCCTCTACGGCGTTGACACCCTGGCGAGTCTCAGGGAGTCATTCTGCCCCCGCCAGTGCCGTGGGGGGCCAGGGGGCTGCCCGGGCGTTGAGGCGTCGAGGCTCAAACGCCTCATAGACCTCCAGGTCAGGATAAGGGACTACGAGTACGTCGCCCAGTCTAGCCTCCTCATAGCGGCGACCATAGTCTACCTAGCCAGGGATGGGAGCGGGTGGAGGGCCTACCTGGTCAGGAGCCACGGCATGGAGGCGGAGCTGAGGAGGGCCCAGGCCCTCGGGAGGCCCGTGTACCTCCTGGTCGACGTGATTGACCTGGAGGACCCCGGGGACCCGGAGGTCTCGCTGGCGAGGGGCTCGGGCCTGCTGCTCGAGTGCAGCCTCCCCTACACCAGCAGCCCCAGGGAGGCCCGCGCCCTGGCGCCGCAGAGGTGCGTGCACGAGCTGGGCCGGGCGGGGCCCTTCACGCTCAACGTGAACATAGTGAACCTCGGCCTAGTCCCACTCAAGTCGTTCGCGGATGCTCTCAACTCCCTGGTAAAATAGCCGGCCCCACCCCCGAGCGTGGGGTGCACCGTGGTGTCTGGGGAGTGCGGGGTCGAGGTGGTTAGGGGGAGCCCCTCCACCCTCATAGTGGCCTGCGGCGGGGAGGCCTACGTCGTCGACCCCGGCCACGGGAGGAAGAGGGCCAAGGAGCTGGCCAGGATTCTCGCGGGCTATGAGAGGGTCACGTTCCTCATCACACACTACCACAGCGACCACCACTCCACGCTGGGGGAGGGCCTCCTGGAGAGGCTTGAGGCCTCGGGCGTGGAGGCTGTGGTGGCCGCCCCCAGGGCGGACGCGCCCGCCCTTAGGGACGCTGGCCTCAGGGTGCTGGTGACCTTCGGCTACCCCCTCGAGCCGGGGGATCCCCTGCTGCCCTTCAGGGCCCCGAGCGTTAAGGTCGACGTCGAGCTAGATGCCCCCGCGAGGCTGGGGCCCCTCGAGCTGGTAGCCCTCCCGGGCCACACGCCTGGCCAGGTTGGGGTCATAGCCCCGGATGGCACCCTCTACGCGGCGGACGCGGTCTTCGGGGAGAGGGTACTGGAGAGGTACGGGGTCCCCTACCACCTAGACCCCTGCAGGGCCCTCGAGAGCCTCGACGCCCTCGAGGGGCTCCTAGCCGGGGCGGGGAGGCTCCAGCCAGCGCACGGCCCCGCCCTCCAAGCGGGGGAGGCCCGGGGGCTCGTGGAGGCTAACAGGCGTGCCATCAAGGGCCTCATGGACTCCATACTCGAAACCCTCGGGGAGGGCCAGGCCTCCTCCTCAGAACTCGCCGCAGCCATAGCCTCCAGGCTGGGCGCCCGGGGCGAGCCGGGCATGCTCATGCTCGTAGAGACGACGACCCGCGGGGCCCTGGCGTGCCTCCACGAGAGGGGCCTAGTCGAGCCGGTGGCCAGCGGCGGGCTCCGCTGGAGGCTCGCGAGGGCCTAGGGGCTCGGAGTCTCTACTCCTCCTCACGGCAGTGCTCGGGGAAGACCCGCTCCTCACCGCCCACTAGAGGGGGGGCGGGGCGGCGGGGTTAAGGGGCGCGGTTTACCCCCCGGTTACCCGAGCGAGCCCTCCCCTATAGCCTCGGCGAGGACCGCTATCTCCTCGATGGCCCCGCAGTGGCCGCGGGCCTCGTAGCCCCTCGGGGTCCTGCGGAGGCAGCCCATGCCTGCCAGGGCGTTCGAGGCTTTGAGTATCATGTTGTACTCGAAGTACTCGTATATCCGGGGGTAGTCGCTGGGGATCCTCCTGTAGATGATGCCCCTACCCACCAGGGCCCCCGGGGCTGTGGGGCCGCTCCTCCTGTAGGCCTCGAGGACCGCCCCCAGCTGCTCGGCGAGGCGGCGTGTGTAGCGTGCCAGTAGGCCCTGGGCCTCGGGGGCCTCGAGTACCCCGGGCCTGTGGGAGGTGGTGTATGCCCTGGCCCCCCACGTGGCGGCTAGCTCTATGTCGGCTAGGAAGGCTAGGGGGTCGCTCTCGGGGTTACCGTACCAGGGGCCGAAGCCCGTGAGGTCTATGTCGGCCAGGTGCAGGATCCCGCCGGGCAGCTCCACTAGGGTGTGGGTGGCCAGGTGGCCGGGAGCGGGGGCCGTCTTGAGGCAGAGGCCCCTGAAGCACACGTCCTCGCCCGGCTCGTAGTAGCGGTCGCCGGGCACCCTCAGGGCCCCGATGGCCTCCAGCGCCATGGAGAGCCACTCCCTCCATATCTGGGGGGCGAACCTCCAGGCGAGGCGCCTGAGGCTCCTGTAGGGGGCCTCGCCGAGGGGGCTATACTCGACGGGCGCCCCCGCGAGTAGGTGGGAGCCCCTTATGTGGTCGGGGTGGTGGTGCGTGTAGACTACGGCGTCGACCTCCATGGGCCCGAGCCCGGGGAGGCACCCCGTGTCCACGAGGATCCTCGAGCCCCTATACTCCACGAGGGGGCAGGTGGACTCGGGGAACCTGCCGCGGCGCGGGCCAGCCAGGAGCCTGAGCCTACCCTCCAACCCTCGGGGCACCTAGGAGCCTGTGGGGCTGGCCCTGATTATGAGCCTCGAGCCCAGGCCCCTCCGGAGCCTGAGCCTGTAGCGGCCCAGGGGGGTGTCGGCCACGCAGGATCCTCCCCCGCAGGCCCGGGCGGCCCTAAGCACCTCGAGGATAGCCCTGGCCAGGGGCTCCAGGGTCACCCTCTCGACCGCGGTGGGCTGGATCCTGGAGAGGCACTCCTCGAGCCTTCGCCCCCTAGCGGCCCTCGCCAGCCCGATCAGCCAGAGTGGTATCCCGGCGATCACCAGGAAGAACGCCACGGCCGCCAGGGTCCCCGGCGAGGTGGCTGGCACGAGGGAGAGCGCCACGGCGGCCGCGGAGAGCACGCCCCCTAGGGTTCCGAGGATCGAGTCGAGGGTGTCGTCTTGGGCGCAGCAGAGGAGCCGGGCTAGCTCCCCCACGCTAGGAGGCTCCTGGAGCCACTCGAGGGGGCCGTGCACCGCCAGCCTGGGCCCGCGGGGGCCCCTCGTGTATGAGGCCCTAGCCCCCCGGGTGCTGGGTGTCAGGGTGACCCTAACCCTCGGGGCGCTGGGGCGCGTGCGGGGTCGGGCGAGGCCGCTGGGGCACCCGGGGCCCCCCTGAGGGGTCATTGCCTCGCCCCGCGGGGCTAGCCCTGGGCCTCGTGGCGCACAACTAGCACGTCGACGGCGGCGTGGTTTACCACCTTCGAGCTGACGCTCCCCAGGGCTACCCTCTCGAGGCCCCTGAGCCTCCTCCTACCGAGGACTATCAGGTCGGCCTCCAGGTCCTCGGCTGCCTCTAGGATGGTTGCGGCGGGCTCGCCCATCCTCACGCTGTACTCTACCTTAACGCCCCCGGCGTGCTCCCTGACCACCCTCTCGAGAGCCTCCTCCGCCGACTTGACCAGCGGTGTGAAGTCAACGGTCTCGGGGAGCATCATGGGGCCTAGGACCACGCTGGGCGGCGGCACCACTGTGAGCACGTGGACCTCGGCTCCGAGGGCTCTAGCCAGGTCTACGGCCCTCCTGAGGGCCTCCAGGGCCTCGGGGCTACCGTCGAATCCCACGAGTATGCGCTTGTACAAGCCCGGCACCGTAGCCCGCGTGGGGTGGGCCCACCTTAAAATCGGGGGTGGAGGGGAAGGCGTATCGGGGGAGTCACCTCCCCCC
>JALWPV010000016.1 GCA_027080775.1 Acidilobaceae archaeon | reverse complement strand
CGGGGGTGGTGTATAGGAAGTGGGTCGAGTCCCCGGGGCCCCTCCCCGCGGGGGTGCTGGTGGAGCTTGTGGACCCCCAGGGCGACCCTGTTGCCTGCGGCCTCTGGGAGCCCGGGGGGCCCGTCGCCGTTAGGGTGCTCGCCTCCGGCGGGTGCCCGTGGGCCTCCGCCTCGGAGGCTGTAGCCGATAGGCTGGAGGAGGCCTTGAGGGCCCGGGAGAGGCTCGGGCCACTCTACAGGGGCAGCTATAGGCTCGTGAATAGCGACGGTGACAGGCTCTCGGGGCTCATAGTCGACTACTACGGCGAGGTAGCGGTGGTGCAGAGCAGCAGCCACGCCATAGACGCACTCCTAGACTTCATCGCCGGGTGGCTCCACAGGGAGCTCGGCGTCGCGGTCTACGAGAAGAGCACGCAGAGGAGCAGGCGCGACATAGGCCTCCCGCCCAGGGCGAGGTGGCTCATAGGCAGGGCTGGGAGGGTCGTAGTGGAGGAGGCTGGGGTGAGGTTCCTGGTCGACGTTGAGCGGGGCCAGAAGACGGGCTTCTACCTAGACCAGAGGCCTAATAGGGTCGAGTTCGCCGGCTACGCCGGGCCCGGGGATAGGGTGCTAGACGTCTTCTCCTACACCGGCGGCTTCGCGCTCCACGCTCTCCACGCCGGCGCTGCGGAAGCCACCCTCGTCGAGGAGGACCCAGAGGCACTCAGGCTCGCCTGGGAGAGCGCGAGGCTCAACGGCCTCGAGCACCGCCTCAGGGTGGAGGCTGGGAGCGCCTGGGAGGTCCTCCCAAGGCTCAGGGGCCCCTACACTATGGCGGCGGTCGACCCCCCAGCCTTCATCCAGAGCCCCGGCCCAGAGGCCCTGCGCCGCGGCAAGAGGGCCTACTGGAGGGCATACACCCAGAGCCTCAGGCTCCTGGGGGACTCCTCGATAGCGTACCTGAGCAGCTGCAGCTACTACCTCCAGAGGAGCGACTTCCTAGGCCTCGCCGCGAGGGCCGCTAGGGAGGCCGGCTTCGAGTCCTACAGGATCCTCGGGAGCCTGAGGGGCGCAGGCCCAGACCACACCCTCCGAGGAGAGGAGTACCTAGACTACCTCAAGGGGGCCTTCATACTCCTAGAAAGGTAGCACCCCCGGGAGGCACGGGAGCTTATGCGGCGCTGGCTCCCAGCCTCCCGGCCACCTCCTCCACTAGCTTCTCTATCCTCTTGAGCGCCTCCTCTACGTGCATCTGCGTGCACCAGGCCTCGTAGAAGCAGACGTGCATGCCGGTTGCGGCCATCCAGGCGTCGTAGACCCACTCCCCCATCTCGTCAATCATCCTCTTAGTGTACCTCCATAGCTCCCCGTGGCTGGTCAGGCGCTTGCCCTCTCTCCAGGTCGCGTAGGCCTTCACCGCTAGGGCGGCGGCGCCCCAGAGCTTCTCCGCAGCCTGCCGGACATTGCCTCTCCCGAGCTCCTCGCGGGCCTCCCCTAGGAGGCCCCTTGCGGCTTCTACGTACTCTCGAGCCCTCGCTTGGGGGTCGAGGTCGCTGGCTAGTAGCTCGACTAGGTACTCCTCGACGCTGAGGCCGCGCTCCCCCGCCCTCTCCCGGAGGAGCCTAGCTAGGCGGCCCCTGAGGGTTAGCGCCTCACCCGTCAAGCCCCTGGTGACACCCCCGCCTGGGTAGGGAGCCGCGGGGCTATTGTGTATAACTCATGATATTTATTAATGATATTTAATGATATTGTGGCATCATCCCCCGGGACCCCCTGGGGGCCGCGGGGCGCTAGTCTGCTAGGGCCTCCTCTAGGGCTCCCCGGAGGGCCCTCGCCTGCTCCTCGGTCGGGGGGCCGCCTAGGCCCCTGCACTCCCTTAGGTAGATGCTGTAGGGCTTGGATTGCCTTGCTAGGCTCCAGCAGGCCTCCTGGCCCCCTAGGAGGCTGCAGATCGCCGCCGCGTAGGCCCTCGCCTCCACGCCGTAGTCGTCGGCCCCGGCTAGGCTGGATAGCTCGCCCCACAGGACCTCGATGGCCAGGAAGGCTACGTCCCCGGGGAGGGCGCGGCCGGGCTCCGGCAGGGCCCAGAGGATCCTGGCGGCGCACCCGCCCGCCCTGTGGGTGTGTAGCTCTGAGGCGAGCCTGTAGAGCCTCGAGTACAGCCTGTAGAGGGCCCTATCCCTGTCTAGAGCCACCTGCAACCCCGCGGGGATCTATGATTAGAGACTCATTTAGGGGCTCCGCACGAGAGCTACGATGAAACCCGCGGACGAATCATCCACGCCTAACCCGCGCTTCCCCGGGGGGCGCGGTGGCGCCCCTCGGTGGAGCTACCACGCTCATCCCCCTCCGGGCCTCGCCCGAAAACTCCCACGCCATCCCGCGCCCCTGCCCGGCGCTGGGCGTTGGGGGCCTTTAGGGCTGGGCCTCGCCTCGAGTCGCGCCACCGCCTTATCTCGGCTGTCGAGTCCCAGCCGGGGATCGGGCGCCTCATGGCGTCCATCTTCTGGGACGCCTCCTCTATGCGGCGCCAGTCCTTGGGGGGCCTCAAGGAGCCTCTCTCCCGGGGGGTGTTAGCATTGTGGGTGTATTATTAGTGGTAGCTTGTCTAGGATTATGCCTAGGCCTATGATTAGGCCTAGTAGTAGGTTCGAGTTGAAGGCCCTCGGTATCGCCCTGGTGCCCTGCCTGGCTAGGAGTGCGTGCTGGTACGCCAGGAGCGCCGCGGCGGCGGCCACGCTCGCCGCCCCTAGGGGGCCTAGGTGGTAGCGTGGAGCGCTCCACGCTAGTAGTAGCGCGGCGGCGAGGTGCATGGCCCTGCTGGCCTTGAGGGCGGCGGCCTCGCCTAGGCGTGCTGGTATGCTGCCCAGGCCCTCGCGGCGGTCGAAGTCGGCGTCCATTATGGCGTAGTATGTGTCGAACCCCGCGACCCAGAGTGTCACTGCTGCGACGTAGACCCAGGGGATCCCCCCTAGGAGGCACCCCATGCAGGGGGCGGCCTCGCCTAGGGTGGCCACGGCGCCCCCGAATACCACGAGGCCCAGCACTAGGCCCAGGTGGAGGTGTGGGAGCCAGTGGATCCTCTTCGCGTGGGGGTAGGTCATGGCTAGGAGCCAGAGGATGGGGCTCAGCTCTAGGGCGTACCTGTTGAGGGCCGCGGCGGAGGCGTAGTAGAGTATGCTCCCGGCCACCACGAGGGCCCAGGCCTCCCGGGGGCTGACTGCCCCGGTCACGAGGGGCCTGGAGGAGGTCCTCGGGTTCCTGGCGTCGATGTCTAGGTCGGCTATGTTGTTGTAGCTCATAGCCGCCGTCCTGAGGCCCAGGACGGCGAGGCCTATCCAGAGGGCCTCCCACCAGCCGAGGCGCCCGGGGCATGCGAGGGCGGCGCCGGCGTAGGCGAATGGTAGGCTGAAGAGGGTGTGCTCCACCCTCACGAGGCGGGCTAGGGCGTGTAGCCTGGTGGCCCTCGAGGCCCTCCCGGGGTCCCAGTGGGGGCTAGTCAAGCCTGATGCCCTCCCCCTCGAGGATCCTCCTGACCCTGGCGTCCACCTCGGGGTCCGGCTCCACCTCGGGGGGCCATGGCCTCCCGTTGTTCTCCTCGGGTAGCTTCCTGGTGGCGTCTATGCCTAGCTTCGAGCCGTAGCCGGGGGCGGGGGCGGCTGGGTCGAGCTGGTCGGTGTGGGCCGCGGGGACTACTAGGACGTCCCTCTGGGGGTCTACGTTCGCCGAGACAGCCCAGGCGACCTGGCCGGGGTCGCGGGGGTCTACGTCCTCGTCCACCACAACTATTATCTTGGTGAGGGAGGTCTGCCCGAGGCCCCAGAGGGCCATCATAACCTTCTTCGCCTGGCCGGGGTAGGTCTTCCTGATCGAGACGATGAGCATGCCCTGGAAGACCCCGTGCACCGGGAAGTTCAGGTCGACAACCTCGGGTAGGAGGGTCCTTATGACGGGCTTGAATATGGCCTCCGCGGCCTTGCCTATGTAGGCGTCCTCCATCACGGGCTTGCCGACGACTGTGCCGACGTAGATGGGGTCGCTCCTCATCCATATCCTCTCGACAACCGCCACGGGCCACCCGGGGCTCGGGCCGTCGTAGTAGCCCCAGTGGTCGCCGAAGGGGCCCTCCACCGCCTCCCCCCGGGGGTCTACCCGGGCCTCTATCACGACCTCGGCGCTCGCCGGCACCGGGATCCCGCTGGGGAGCCTGTAGACCTCTACCCCCCTCCCGGCCATGAGGCCTGCGAAGAGTAGCTTGTCGAGGGGGTAGGGGACCGGCATGGCGCCTACGAGCATCGCCGCGGGGTCCCCGCCTATGACTATGGCTACCCTGGCCTCGCCGCCCCTCCTGATTGACTCTAGGTAGGCGTGGCGGCCCCTCTTGTGGAGCTGCCAGTGGACCGCGAGGCGCTTGTCGTCCAGCTCCATGAGCCTGTAGACCCCTATGTTGGCCACGCCCGTGGCTGGGTCGAGTATGTAGGTCTGCCCGAAGGTTATGTAGCGGCCCCCGTCGCGGGGCCAGCACTTGAATAGCGGCAGCCTGGAGAGCCTGGCCTCCCCGCCCTCTAGGACGACCTCCTCGAAGGCGGCCCTCCCCACTAGCTTGGGGGCGTAGCGGGCCATGTCGAGCACGCCCGCGAGCCCCCTGAGCTTCTCCCTGAGCCCGAGGGGCGGGGGCCTCCAGGCCGCCGAGACTAGCCTCCACCCGATCGCCTCGAGGTCCCGGGTGCCCAGGGCCAGCTCGACCCTCCCCGGGGCCCCGAAGAGGTTCCCGGCCACCCTCCAGCCCGGGTGGCCCCTGACGTTCTCGAATAGCAGCGCGGGGCCGCGGCTCCTCATGGCCATCCTCAGGGCGGCTGGTATCTCGAGCACTGGGCTCAGGGGGGCCTTGACCCTCCTGAGCTGGCCCGCCCCCTCTAGGGCTTCGAGTAGCTCCCTCAGGCTCCTAGGCGCCGCCACCTTCCCGGGGCACCCCCGACGCTATCCTCTCGAGCTCCCTGTAGACCCTCCCGGGCCTCTCCCCCGGTGGGACGCCCGCGAGGTCTACCACCGCGACGACCCTCCCCGGGGGCTGGCTTAGTATGTATAGCCTATCGGCGTACCTCGCCACGGAGTCGACGCTGTGGTCGACCACGACGACGGCCTTCCCCCTCCCCCTCGCCACGGAGACCAGGCCCTCCATGAGGCTCCTCCTCGTTGAGACGTCTAGGCCGGCTAGGGGCTCGTCGAGTAGGAGTATGTCTGGGTCGAGGACGAGTATCCTAGCTATAGCGGCCTTCCTGGCCGTGCCGCCGCTCACCTGCCAGGGGTACTTGTCTAGGTAGCCCTCGAGGCCCAGGAGCCTGGAGGCCCACTCCAGCCTCTCCCTGGCCTCCCCCCGGGGGACGCGGGCGTAGCGGAGTCCCAGGAGTATGTTGTCCCCAAGCCTCTTCCATGGGAGGAGTAGGTTCTCCTGGAAAACCATGAGCGCCCTCCCGTGCAGCCTAACGGTGCCGGAGTCGGGCTCCTCGAGGCCCGCCAGGATCCTGAGGAGCGTCGTCTTACCGGCCCCGTTGGGGCCCACTATGGCCACGACCTCCCCCCAGCGGGCCTCTAGGTCTACAGCGACGAGCACGGGCCTGCCGGAGTAGCTCTTCGACACCCCACGGGCCTCTAGGGCTAGGCCTCGACGCTCCACCGTGCAGCCCTCCCCTCCAGGGGCTCTAGTACGCCCTTATCCAGGGCTATCATGAGGGCCACGAGCACGAGGCCCCAAGCGAATACCCCCCGCGGCTCGGCTAGGTTGTAGTAGTTGGCTATCATGTACCCTATGCCCCCGCTGCTCCCGAATGCCTCGGCGACCACGCTTATCCTCAGCGCCGCCCCCAGGGCCGAGCGTGTAGCCCCCGCCAGTGGGGGGGCGAGGCTTGGGAGTAGGAAGTCCCTATAGTAGGCCCCCCTAGAGGCCCCCAGCATTGAGGCCAGCTCGGCGAGCCTCCTCGAGGAGGCCTCGAGGCCTGAGACGACTGCCGCTAGGAGTATCGGCAGCGAGACGAGGGCCGCCACGAGTACCGGGGGGATTGGGCTGAGGACGCCGAATATCATGACCAGCACGACCACCCATATCAGCACGGAGATGCTCTGGAGTATCGTGTTCAGCGCCCTGACAGTCTCCCGGGCCAGGGGGCCGAGGGTGTAGGCGAACCCCAGGGCCAGGGCGGCTGCGAAGCCCACCAGGAAGCCCGCGAGGCTCCTAGCCAGGGTTAGCCCCGTGTTGTAGGCCAGGGCCCACGCCCCCTGGGATGCCAGGAACCCGAGGGTCCCGGGTATCCCGGGCACCTGGCGGGGGTAGGCCTGGTGGAGCAGCTGCCACGAGGCCAGGGCGATGGCTAGGGCCGCTAGCCACCCTGCCAGAACGCGCCCTGGGCTATGGCCTCGGGCTCCACGTTTATGTAGCCGCCCTCCCAGGCGAGCCTCCAGACCGCCAGTATGTTCTCTATCATGGCCCTGTCGAGGCCCGCGGCCTGCTCCATCTTCAGCCTCTCCCAGCATAGCCTGGCCGCACCCCCGCTTAGCCCGTAGCTCCCCTCGAGTATCCTGGCGGCTAGGGACTCGTCCTCGTCCCAGAGCCTGGCGGCGTCGCTCCTAGCCGCTAATAGCTTAGACACCAGGCCCGGGTGCCCCCTCGCCCAGGCCGCGCGGGCGGCGTAGACTATCATCACCCCGTTGGGGCCCACGTGGCCCGTCCAGTTGCCCCAGAGGTCCCTGTAGCTAGCCAGGATCCTGCCCCCGTACTCGGCCACGAGCTTGGAGACGAATGGCTCCCATATCACCGCGGCGTCGACCTCGTGGCGGGCGAATGCCTGGACTATCTGGGGGGGCGGGGCGTTCACCAGCTCCAGGTCCCTCTCGACGTCGATGCCGTATAGGATCCTCATGTAGGCCCTGAACATCGCGTATGTCCCGGTTGGCTTGAAGACAGCCACCCTCCTGCCAACGAGGTCCCTGGGGCTCCTTATCCCGGAGTCGCCCTGAACCACTATGGCCTGGTTCTGGTAGAAGTCGACCGCGAGTATTGTGACGTTGACCCCGGAGGCCCTGAGCTTCGCCACGAACTCGGCTGGTATGATCGCCACGTCGATGTCACCGTGGGCGAGGGCGTTCGCTAGGTCGAGGGTAGTCGTGAAGTAGTGGGGCTCAACCCTTATGCCGTGCCTCGAGTCGAGGTGCTCGGCTAGTATCACGTCTAGGCTCGAGACCCCCCCGCGGAGGGTCCCAACCCTCACGACCGGGAGGGCCGTCGTGGCCTGCGCCGGGCCCCCGCGGCTCGAGGCCACGTAGTATGCCGCGGCTCCAGCAACGACCAAGGCGACCACGAGCGCGGCAGCCAGAAGCCCGGCCCTACCGGCCAACCCGCCATGCCCCGTGAGGGCGCGGGGCCTATTCACCACTATTTAGGGGTTACACGCTCCCGGCCCCCAGGAGGCCCTTGAGGGCCTCCAGGACCTCGTCGAGGGCCTCCCCGAGCCTCCCCGGGGCGGCCTCGACCGCCAGGACATTATTGGCCCCCTGACTCTTGCCGCCGGCGCTGAGCCCCCTGCTCCTCAGCCTCCTTATGAGGCTGGGGGCCGCTAGGGGTGGGGCGCCCCTCTTGTAGGTGCGGGCGTAGACCCTCTCCTCGCCCGTCGCCCTGGACTTGTAGGCCACCACGACTATCTTGTCGGGGTGCTCCGCCGCTAGCCTCCTGGCTAGCTTGCTGGCGTGCCTCCCCAGGCCCTCGAGCCTGTAGAGGAGCACCCCCGGCATGACCTCCTCCCCCGCCCCCCGGGCCTGGGCTAGGAGGTCCTCAAGCTCGGCCTCCGCCTGCGCCCTCAGGCTGTGGAGCACCCCGTCCTCGAGTATGAGCCTGCAGGGCTCCCCCTCAAGGCTCAGCCTCGCTGCGAGGGCCTCAAGCACGTCGGCCCGCCCCATCGCCGAGGCGCCATCCACGAGGGCCGCGCACTCCTGGGGGACCCAGTAGTCCCTGACCGGGTGCAGGCCCGCCTCCACCATGTACTTCTGGTACCACCGGTTAGCCCTCGCAGCAGGCCCCAGGTCACCCACTATGCTAGCAGCAACCAAGAGGGGATCCCCACGGCCCACCAGGCTGCGGAGCACGTGGGCCGCGCTAGGCCAGTTACCAGCCGGGTCACCCCGGGCAGCGGGGTTCACGTAGACGATAGCCGGATCACCCGGCGGCTCAGGCTGGCTATGGTGATCTACAACCACGGCGGGCCTAGAGGCGTACCTCTGCAGCAGCAACAAGCTACCCCCGGGGACACCCAGGTCAACCACAACCAGGAGCCTCCGACCCCTAGCAAGCCCCCTAACCCTATCAAGGAAAGGCTTGTCAAACACAAACCTAAACCCAGGCAACACAAAAGCAGAACCACCAGCATCCCCAGCAGCGCTGGCAGCCAGCACCGCAGAGGCCACGCCATCCATATCCCAGTGGAACACCACAACAGCAGGCCTAAACCTCCCACTAGTAAGCAACTCCCTAGCACGAACCCAACTCAAACCCAAACCCCCACCCAGCCCCCAACACCCAACCCAATAAACACCACAAGCGATAGGAGACTCCCGCCCCCGAGCGGGAGGTTTTTAAGTGTTTCTCCAGGGTTTGGCTATCGTGGGCATGTCTTAGGGCGGTTCCTCATTACCTACATTGAGACCATCGATTCTCCCGCATCCCAGCGGGAGTACGTACGCTAATGTCCATCACGCCATTTATAGTAGCCCTCATGTAGCATGTCCATGGAGCCCCCCTCCCACCCAGGGGGTCCAGAGCCGTTAGAGTATCTCATAATAGATATGCTAAAGGAATAGGGGGCATCCAGGGGAGTAGAGCTGAAGAAGAACATCAAAGGAGCCATAAACAGTATCTATCAAATAGAATTGAAAGCGGGCCTTATGCAACGTTTTCCTCAGCCACATGTTCCTACGTGTATCTATCAAATAGAATTGAAAGACTAAAGCGTGGAGGCAATAAGCGATGACCTACGCGCGTATCTATCAAATAGAATTGAAAGCGTCGGGCAGCACGCCTACCGCCCCGGAAAAAGGGAATGAGGTATCTATCAAATAGAATTGAAAGACTTCGCCGTCCACCTGGGGTGAGAGCGTGGAGCCCAGGAAGGTATCTATCAAATAGAATTGAAAGCGGTAGATAAATTCCGTAGGCTAATAGTATTCTCCTGAGGTATCTATCAAATAGAATTGAAAGTTCTTCATAGCCTCGCTCTCCAACTCCTCTAGCGCCTGTATCTATCAAATAGAATTGAAAGCTGGGGCCCCGAAACCCCGCCCTGGGGGGCCGGGGGCGGTATCTATCAAATAGAATTGAAAGTAGCTATTGGGATGTGCTCGTGTTCTCGATAGGCTGGTCTGTATCTATCAAATAGAATTGAAAGCTCCAGTCTGGCTAACGTTCACTGTAGTTATCGTTAGTATCTATCAAATAGAATTGAAAGAACAAGCACGGGCCACGGGGCACGCGACCTATGCGAGGCGTATCTATCAAATAGAATTGAAAGACGTTAATACAGTGCAGGACTGCGTGCCAGCCCTAGTTAGGTATCTATCAAATAGAATTGAAAGATCCATACGGAGTCATCGTGGGCCACGCCCTCGGACACTGTGAGTATCTATCAAATAGAATTGAAAGCCAGCCTCGAAGTAGTCCTCATCCCCTTCATAGCTTTCTATGGTATCTATCAAATAGAATTGAAAGAGTTCAGCGGCCTCCCTATTATGACTGCCTGCATAGGCTTAAGTATCTATCAAATAGAATTGAAAGATACAACCTAAGGGACGTCTGGAGGATAGTCGAGATAGACTCCCGGTATCTATCAAATAGAATTGAAAGGGCCCCCCTGGCGGGGCTCCACGCCCACGCCCAGGGGGGCGTATCTATCAAATAGAATTGAAAGTATGGCGAAGGCCGCCCAGGCCCTGCGTTCCACGCCGAGTCTGGTATCTATCAAATAGAATTGAAAGGAAAATAAAATGAAGGGGTTAGGATTCAGAAGGGAAGGGTATGGGTATCTATCAAATAGAATTGAAAGTTAGTGCATCATCCATGCTTGTGTTTGCAATTTCCCATAGTATCTATCAAATAGAATTGAAAGTGAGCCGCACAATGAAGCCCTGGTGCACGGGCCTAACAAGTATCTATCAAATAGAATTGAAAGCCTTCTTCATATCTATCGCCCCGAAAAAGAGGGTTAAGGTATCTATCAAATAGAATTGAAAGGCGCGGGGGGCTTTGGCTGTACTGGAGGACTGGGTGGAGTATCTATCAAATAGAATTGAAAGAGACGAGTATGGTCCAGGAGGACATCACGAGTTCTTTGAGTGTATCTATCAAATAGAATTGAAAGGATTACAAGAAGACTATCACGCTGTATGGTTATATGCCAGGTATCTATCAAATAGAATTGAAAGAGTTCTCAAGGGGGCGCCTGCAACTTGTACGTCTATGTTAAGAGTATCTATCAAATAGAATTGAAAGGCTTCTTGTTATTGAGGGCCTCCCTCCTAGGCTGTGGGTATCTATCAAATAGAATTGAAAGGCGTAGACGAGTCTGCCGGGGCCCACGAGGGAGACCACGGGGCAGCCTGTACTCTTGTATCTATAAAAAATAGAATTGAAAGATTATGATGCTGCCAGCGGCGAACCTGGCTTTAACCTCCAGCTCCTGTATCTGTCAAATAGAATTGAAAGCTCTTCCTCACCGCTCTACGCCTGTCGAGCACAACGTAGCCGAGTATCTATTAAATAGAATTGAAAGAACTCTCGGTTGGCGGCTGGTACTGCGCCGGTGGCTGTACGTATCTCTACAATAGAATTGAAAGGACATTGTGCTTTAGAGGAAAGAGAGGTGTATCTTAGAGTATAACTACATTTTATAATAAAATAATAGAAAAATAGAGAGTCGAGCAAGCGGGGCGATATTATCTTAATTTAAATAAGGATCATATGCGCGCTACGCTGGGACTTGTGTAGAGGAGGTTGGGGTTTATCGGATTTATGGGAGGACTTTGTAAGTTGCCTCGTGTTATAGGGTTGTAGACGTGGTGTTTTAATACTTCCCTCGGTTGATACTTATCGTGGTGTGGTCTAGGTGTCACAGGCTCCGAGGACTAGTGGTTTTCGGGTCCTTGTGGCCTCCTCGCTCACGAAGCTTCATCCAGGTGCTGGTAGGAGTCCTGGTGTGGTGGATCTGCCTGTCATTAGGGACCCCCTCGGCTACCCCTACGTGCCTGGTAGCCAGGTTAAGGGCGCGTTGAAGAGTCTATTAGCCAGGAAGCTAAAGTGCATGGGGGATAAGGGTAGGGCTAGCTGTGGCGGTGATACATGTTCCTGCCTATGCTGTCTCTTGGGGGCTGAGACTGGTGGCGAGGGTGCAAGTGCTCTTCAGGTGACCGACCTCTATCCCCTACTGCTACCCGCGCCCAGCGCTGAGGTGGGGGTCGTCTATGTCACGAGTCCTACATTACTTTCCTACGCGGCCTCTATCCTCGAGGCCGCGGGCCGGGGGGAGGAGGCAGGTGCCCTCAGGACCGCCGCTAAGCTGACTGAAGAGGGGAAAGCTGCGGCGTCTTTCGAGCCCCCCAATGGTAGTGTGTATCTGGGCCTTGAGAGGATTGAAGCTGAAGATAATAGAAGCGAGTTAAAGAGTGCGTTAGAGAAGCTAACTGCACTCTACAAGGGCCTCCATCCTCTCTATGAGACTCTTGATCCCCTAGATAGGAGCCTTGTTGTGCCTGAGGAGGATGCTGTGAGCATAGTCGAGTCCCTCCTCCACCGCGTGACAAGGGTGAGGCTTGACAGACTGACCAAGACTGTGGGTGAAGGGTTCCTGTGGACAGAGGAGTACCTACCTTGGGGCACCCTGCTGGTTGGTGGCATAGCCGAGACCGGCTTCCACTCCAGCCACTGCGAGGCATGTGGCCTCTTGAAGGGGAGGAGTAGCATCGATGTATTCGTGGAGCTACTCAAGAAAGCAGGAGTTTACAATGGGAAAGTAGCATACATAGTCATAGGAGGCAAGGAGAGCGTGGGAGGAGGCCTGGTCAAGCTAGCAATCCGCTAACAAGGGGGGTGCTGATGGTGACGGGTGACTCGGTGGCTCTGGCGCTAGAGCATGCTCTTAGGATTAAGGAGGCTGCTGAGAGCGTAGGGGCTGGTGGGAGGGGGTTCAGGCGTAGGGCCCGTGACCTCCCCAGCCTAGCCCTGAGCGCGGGACTAGTTCCAGCCCTCACATTCTACCTCTCGAAGGTCGAGCGTGGGGATCTACTAAGCGAGGCGCTAGAGCTCCTGAGGGGCTCGAGGAAGCCTGAGGAGGCGGCCAAGAAGCTGGGGGGAGAGCTGGGCGATAAGGAAGGGGCCGGCTACACCATCATGCTGGCGGCTATAGCCGTGGCGGCTGAGGCCCTGGCGGGGGTAAGCCTCCTAGCCGGAGGAGGAGATCCTAGAATATCCCTCGCTCAAGGCTTGAGGAAGCTCCGCGAGAGGGCGGGTGAGGAGAGGAGGTTACTGAGGATCCTTCAGCCCTACCTCACGGAGCTCAAGAAGCTCGCAGACGCCTTTTTTGGGTGACGAGTATGGTGAGGGCAACCAACGAGTGGCTGGCCTCTCATGGCCTCTCACCCTCCTCAAAGACGGAGCCCCTCAGAATAGCTGTGCCGGTAGCAAGCGTCATCTTCGAGTCATATACACCCTACATGGGCGGCGACTTCCAGACAGATCACTATCAGGAACTTGAGGCTCCCCCGGGAGCAGGTTACCGTATTTCCAGGAGCGCGTACATGACCGGGTATCCAACGGCGAAGAGCTTGTTAGGCAAGATGAGGTGGCTAGCCAGGGTCACAGTCGCACAGGCCCTATGCCTCACAAGCCACAGGGAAGCCGAGACAAGCGATAAAACGGTGGTAGCCTGGATCAAGCCTGCCAAGCAGAAGAAGCCCCTAAGGCTAGGCCTGCTACCCCTCATCTTTGGCTCCGCGGAGGGGCTCGACGGGAGGGGCAGAGTTAGATGGAGGGGCCTGGCCAGGCTAGTCCTAGAGCCCCAAGGCCGCATCCTCGCAACGAGAGGCCCAGACCAGCTGGTCGACGGTGACTACGTGACTGAGGATAGGCTGATGGGTGTGAGGCGCAGGCGCGGCAGGCTCGAGCCCAAACTTTACCCCACGCGCTTCGCACTACTAGCCATGGGTAAAGAGGAGCTTAGGGGTTCAAGGCTCATAGTCAAAGGTGCAAACCTCTACCCGATAAAGCCCAGGCTGGCATCATTCAGGGCGGCCCTCTACATGGAACCTCCCGAAAGGCGGTGTCCCCAGCAGGACGCCTCGAGCGAGTGCCCAGAGCTCCTAAACATTAGGGTAGACATGGAGGACGTAGAAGCCTTCACAGCCTCCCTCCTCATAGCGGCCCCACTACTCCTAGGCCTGGGCAAGGGGTCCACGAGGGGCTTCGGCAGGTTCAAGCCGACAAACGCCTGCGCCAACCTACTCGACGACGTATCAGAGAGACTCAAGGACTTCTGTACCCACCTCAGGGGACTCCTAAATTCGAGAACAAGCGCCGAGTCTAGAGAGGAGGCCCTAAAGGATCTCCTGAGGGACCTCGTAGTCCTAGCCTGGAGGGCCCTGGGACGTGAAGGAGAGCCTAGGATCTGCAGCTTCTGCGGGCCTCATAGGCCGTTAATACCCAGGATCTACGTAGACCAGGACGTGATCCTAGCAAGAGTTGTGCGCAAGAGCTGGCGTGGGATCCACTCCAAAATGGGCTTTAGGGATAACACTGCAGCACCCGTGAACGAGGCGCTAGCCGCCATAGGTTATGCATCGCTGAAGCTATCCTGGAAGACCGTGGCGAGCCCCTCAACAAGGCCCCACACGAGGCCAGGCCTAGACCTACACACATGGCCGCTAGGCCTACCTAGGCACCAGAAGTTCCCTGGAAGATGTAAGTGCGGTGACGAAGAGGTGGCGCCGGAGGACAACCCACTAAAAACAGGGTATCTGGTAGGTAGGAGGCTAGCCCTCAAAGACTTCATCCTAACTACAGAGGAGTGCGTTGAGGAATACTCAGGGAGATACTCAAAGGTAGTATCCTGGGAGAGTATGGGATTCGATGAAGAGGCGAGGAGACAGTCCATGCTAATAGCGTTTCCCCTACCCTCTAGTGAAAGCGATATAGTAGATGTTGCAGTAATCATGTTTCCAGCTGCTGACATTATAAGCCTTCTAGGCGATGAAAGTGACAGGCATCTATACCACGCAGGTCCCCACCAACCCGCCTCACAGGCAAAGCCATGCCTAGAGCCCGTGATTAGCGTGAGCTACGCGGCCAAGAAGGGTGGCATCATCGAAGGGAAGCGGGCAGGCATCCATGGGATTGGAACACTAGATTTAAGTGAATGTAATAACTATCTAACCCTCCTCAGGGATCATGCTTTCAAGATGTTCCTAGACGCTCTAGAAAACATATAGGGGTGAGAGCTTGAAAGCCTGGAAAGCTATGACGGCTGGAGGCCCTCTCCTCAAAAGCCTCTCGGATAGTATAGACCAAACGCTTACCGAGTGTACTACAAAGCTCCACGGGAAGGAAGACATTGCCTCTTGTATAGAAAAAAGGTTGTCGAGGAGGACCACTGAACTAGTATTGAGCGGGGGTTGGAGGAGGTTCCTGGGAGGTTCCCTTGAAATTGCTGATAGGATCCTAAGCGACGTGTCAACAGCCTATGAGAGGATCTACGGCCATGTTGTGGACCTCCGGTTTAAGCTCATTGATAGGGGTTTAGTGGGGACGGGCTCGGGGCTCTTTGCCTCCATATTCGAGGTTGGCCTTGAGGTTGACTGGATGTTCGGCCTCCCCTACTACCCGGCGAGCAGTGTTAAGGGGGCCGTGAGGAGCGCCGCGGAGGAACTCCTGGGTGCTGATGCTGCTGATAGACTCTTTGGCTCCTCTGGATCTGAGGGTAGCGTGGCTGCTGTAGCCTTCTCGGATGCCTACCCAGTCGGGTGCCTTAAGGGGTCAAGGCATCCCTGCCTCATAGTCACCGGAGACGTGGTAACACCCCACTACTTCAGGCCCGATTGGGGGAGGGTGGTCGATTCCGAGCTAGACGCCAGACCTACTCCCATCCAGCACCTGGCAATAGCGCCGGGCACAGTCTTCAGGGTGGTGATGGGCCTTGACACCGCTAGGATACGCGGGGCTAGCGAGGTCGTCGGGAGGGCTGTGAAGAGAAAGCTCTTGAGCAGTGAGGAGGCGGGTCTGGGTGATACGGCGCTCCTCCTGCTCGTGGCTAGGCTTGTGGCAGCAACCCTCGCCTCGGGCTTCGCTGCTCGCTCGGGTAAGGGGTACAACGTGCTCCTCCCCCTACTCGAGGGGGAGGGCCTACACAGGACTATCGTGAGCCTCAAGGTTAGGAGGGGTGGTAGGTGATGGTTGCCCCCCACGAGCTGGCAGCTCTGGGGCTGGCGGTCCTCTTCCATGACCCCCCATGGAAGCCTTGGGGGATACGTGGAGAACGGGTTAGGGGCGGTGAGGGCGAGGTCTGGGATAGGATACTCGACGCTATCGAATCGAGGTCTGGGGATGAGGTAGCTAGGAGGATCCACGCCTCCGCTAGGGAGGCCGTGGAGACCGTGAGGGCTCGCAGGCCCGAGGCTCGGAGCCACGAGGTTCAGGGGGCTCTGCTAGCGGGGGCCTTGAGGGGGGCCCTTGAGGCTATGGGCCTCGATGGCCACGTCAGGATCCTCGCCCAGGCCATTGAGATCCTAGCTGGCGCTCATAAGTGGAAGGTGGTTGAGAGGGCTGACCACTTAGCCTCGGCCATGGATAGGCTTCTCCTCTACCACATTGAGAGGGAGATGAAGGAGAAGGGGCTCCTAAAGGGGAGGAAGCTCGAGGATATGGGTGTCAAGCTAGTCAACCCCTTCAACCCCCGTTTCAAGCTTGACGCGAGCGTGGTACCCCAGACTATCGAGGCCGGAAAGATAGTCGAATTTATATTAGAATATTCGAGGCTCGTGGCAAGCCTGGCCCGCCATGCCCCCGGGGATCCTATGTACCTCCTCCATGCGGCGTTCGCGCTCCTCGAGCCTACATGGTATAGGGTCGTGGGCGCCGGATACGTGCCCCCAGCCGATACCAGGCTGCCTACTCACACGGTGTTCGACCACCTAAACGCTGCCCTAGCCACGCTTCTCTGGAGCCTCGAGGATGAGCTATCTGGATGCCTCGTTGTAGTAGACCTCGCGGGTGTGCAGGCGTGGATTGCAGAGTCTAGAAGATTGAGGGACCTATGGGCAGCCAGCTGGCTCGCTTCTTATCTGGCCTGGGCCTCTGTGAGGGGGTTCGTAGAGAGGTATGGACCCGGGGTCCTCGTGCAGCCTCCTGCCAGGCTCCACCCATTCTACGCCTCTCAGATCATACTCTCGAGGATAAGCGATGAGAGGCTACGCTCTGATGCCGCCGCGCTACTAGGCCTGCCGGAGGGGTGGCCCGTAGACCCCACGGTCCCCTCGAGGGTCACACTCGCACTGCCTCGGGAGGCCTGTAACTACGTGGAGCAGGCCGTGCTTAAGGCCTACTGGGAGGCTTGGAGTGTAGTGATTGAGCGTGCTGTAGACACCGCTGGGAGGCTCTGTAGGGGGCTAGACCCTAGGGTGTGCCCCCTAGCAGACCCGCATGTTGCCGAGCTGGCCAAGAGGCTTGAGCCGCCACTAGGACTTAGGGTGTATACGGCCAGGGTTGATGAAGCCGTTGAGAGGGCGGGGAAGCTCTGGAGGCAGGTGGCAGAGAAGCTGGAGGAAGCCGGGAGAGAGGCGCTGGAGGAGGCGGTTAAGCAGGGTAGGGAGGCGGAGGCCCGCCTGATAGGGGAGGCTATAACCCTAGCCTCGGAGGCCCTTAAGGCCGAGGACTCAAGCACCTCAATACTCTACCCCATGCTAGGCCGCATCATCTGGGAGCGCGAGGGCTCCACGGTTCTTTCGGCCGCAGGCAGAAGAAGCGGGCCCCACTACCAGGAGCTCGCCAGGCGCCTCCACGAGCTATGGGGTGGCAAGGCGAGGTCGTGCCTCGTCTGCGGTAAGGGATATGCCGTAATAGATGCCAGCGCCGTCAGGGCCAGGGGGATCCCCCACAGGCTCCTCCACGAGCTAGCTGGCGAGAGGCTGTGCCCCTACTGCCTCGCGAAGAGGCTCCTAAGGTACCTGCTATTGAATGAGAGTGGGTTCGCCGAGCGCCTGGTAGGAGTCCCACTAACAAGCGAGGCGCGGAAGAGGCTTAGGTGGGATACCGTCAACTACTACACGGCCAGGGTTAGGGCGGACTTCAACGCCGTGAGGAGCACCGTCGAGAAGGCCGCTCGCGGGCTCCTCGAGATAGCGCAGACCGTCAGGGGTGACATTGAAGAATTCGTTGAAGACGTCTACGTTGAGGCTAGGGGATTTCTCGCGCCAAACACTATACTAGAGGCCGGGGGCGAGGATGTAAGGAGGGAGGTAGTCAAGGCTGTAACGGCACAGAGACCGGGTGTGAGCGAGGACGTTGCCAAGGCACTCGTCGAGATGAGCGAGTGGATTGTGGGTGAGATGCTTCACGACGAGGCATTCCCAGGGAGGCTCAGGGAAGCCCTATCCAACGTATTCATAAGCCACGGCATCGACCCCAATAAGGCAGAGGAGTACGTTGACCAGCTAAACTCGCTCCTAGAGGGTCTCAGGAGGTCGCACCGGAGACGCTTCGGGATACTCAAGATGGATGGGGACAACATGGGGAAGGGCGTGCTAGCCGGGCGCTTAGACATGAAGCCCTCCGAGTACTTCAAGGAGGCATCCAATCTAAACAATTCGCTTGCACAGCGGGCCCTAATGCTAGCGGCCGCAGCCATCTCGAGGGCCCTCGACGCCCTATGGAGAGAGGAGGGTGGGAGAGAAGAGCTAGGCCCCATCAGCGTCGTAGTGAGCCCAAGCTACCACTTCACGGTCTCCAGGACCCTAGCGGCCCTCGCGCAGGCCGACCGAGAGGCCGTATCGGGGGTTGACGGGACAGTCGTGTACACTGGCGGCGACGACCTCCTAGCCATTATACCCGCCGTCGAGGTTAACATGGAAGCCAGCAAGGAAAAGGGAACCGGTAAGACCAGCTTGATAATACCGGGACTAGCGTTAGCCAGCAGGGTTCGTGCCCTATACTGGGGGGTAACCGGTGGAGACAACCCACTCCCTGAGGGCTTCCTAACCATTAAGTGCAACGACTACGACTGCTACGTGATCCCAGCTCTCAGAGCGTATGGCAAGAGTGGCGCCCTCCTCTACTGGGACGCCAAGAGGCCCCTATGGCTAGCCCTCAAGGCTGCCAGCGACCTGGAGGAGTCAAAGGACGAGACCCGCCTCGAGGCCAACTCCTGCAATGTGGGCGGGGGGAGTAAGGACATAATAGTCATAGCAAGCGACGCCGCAGGAGCCGCAGCCCTGCCCCTTCGCTGGGGCGCCAGCCTGTCTGAGCTAACCGATAGCCTCCAGAAGCTAGTAGGCCACGTGCACGGCTCTGAGAAGCCTAAAGTAGCGAGGGGTGTGGTCAGTGACGCCCTAGAGTACGTAGAGCTGCTCTCAAAGGCTAGAGGCAAAGTAGAGGCCAGGGCCCTCCTAGTTAACCTGTTAGCCAGGAACATCCGGGATCCCAACGCGAGGGATGAGGCGGCTAAGCTACTCGAGAGGCTAGCCCCCAAGGGCTCCGGCGCTGAGTGCCTGGCGCTCGCTAGAATGGAAGTAGGTGGAGCCGCCGGCGGGTGGATCTCATCAACGGGCCTCGCAGTGAAGAGTTCCCAGGGCATTATCCAGCCCCTAGTGCTGGGGCTACTCGGCTCCCTCAGGGTTATCAGGTCCATCCTCTAAGGAGGTGATGGTCTGTGGGCTGGCTTGAGGCGGCTCTAAGGCCCTTGGGCGGTGTGACCTTCAGGACCCCAGGCCCATTCGAGGCTGGCCTCCATGGCCCCGCCACAGCGGCCGCGAGTTCCAGCTACCCAGCACCTTCAACGCTCGCTGGCCTCCTCGCTGGGATTGCTTGGAGGCAGGGCCTCTGTGCTCCGGAAGAGCTAGAGAAGGCTCAGGGCGCATTCGGTGACACTATAATGTGCCTGAGGAGACTTGGAGTCGAGACCCTGAGGGCAGGGTTGGCCCGTAAGGGTGCAGTCTATTACGCGTATATTAACCACCCCTCATGTATGCCGCGTCTCAATAGCCTGCTCGACTATCTCTCGGGCCTCAAGCCTAACTTTACCGGGAGGGACGCCGCCTTAGCGCTCCGCGAGGCTGCGGGGAGGCAATGCTCGGAGGGCCTCAGGCCCGCTAAGTCGGAGCATGTGGGGATAGCGCTGGATAGGTCCTCCAAGAGGGTTGCTGAGGGCATGTTTTACATACGTGAGAGGGTACTCTACCCCCCGGAGGCTTCAATAGTAGTCCTAACTAAGGCCGGGGGATCCCTGGGCGTACAGGTTAGCGCAACCGTAAAGCTGGGAGGAGACGGCGGCCTCGCCATCCTCAGCATCGAGAGATCTATGAGCCCCGATGACTTCTTAGTCAAGGGCGAGGGTAGCCACTGGGTTCTAACTCTAATATCTCCAGCTCTACTACAAGACAACCCCTTTAGGGAGAGCAGCTGGCCCCTCCTCACGAGCCGCGAGGCGTCCGAGAAGCTGGCCCAAGCTCTGCTCTCAAGGCATGGGTGTGCTGGTCACGTGGAGATCAGGCTTATACCTAAGGGAGAGTACCTCCTAGAAGTTATAAGTCCAGGCTGGTCTACCGCGAAAAGCTCGCTGAGGGAGCCTCACCTGCTAGTACCAGCGGGCACCACGCTGTACCTAGAGGCTCAGACACACTGCATTAAGCACATCGTACAGGAGGGTGTTGGAGATCAGGCAGAAATAGGCTGGGGCTCGGTGGTAGCGAGTGCGCTTAGCGGCAGGAAGAGAGACCGCGAGTAGAGGCTTCGCTTTAATTTCGGAATATATAAAGGCTCAACCGCGTTAGAATATAGAGAATTAGTGGCCAGCCAAATGATATAGATTAGTCTACGACTAGAAAGCCCGGAAGCCATGAGAGCGAGGCAAACCTTCAGGGAGAGAAGCTCGCGACACGGTACAGTCTTAGCCTGGGCCTAGGGCTCTGCTCCGGTGGCGGGGGTGGAGGCTTCGTTGGGTGTGGTTCACATTGTGCTCGTGGGGACCAGCGTGTGGAGGAACCTTGCCTCGGCCCTCGAGGGGAGGGGGCTCGAGCAGGTTAAGCAGCACCTAGAGTCCAGGGGCCTCGCCACCAGCGGGGTGAGGGATGCTGTTGGGAGGTGCGCGCGGGCGAGGCCTGGGAGCCACGAGGACGTGGAGTGCGGTAGGCTGGCCTCGGGTGGGAGCCCGGCTGCCCGGGCGGCGTTGGAGGCTGTAGGCCTCGACCCACGGGGGGTAAGCGCCGAGCTGAACGCCATGTGGCCCTGGCTCGAGGCGTGGGGGTCCGGGTCCCGCGGGGCCCTGGCAGGCGTCTACCTAGTGCACAGCGACACCGGGGCGGGCGGCGCGGCCGCCGACGTCCTGAGGAGGTACCTCGAGTCCCTCGGGGTCAGGGCCGAGGCCGTGCTCGTTAGGGGCCTCGGCTCCCCCGGGAGCCTGGCCTCGGGGCTCTCAGAGCTCTACAGGCTAGTCTCCCAGCTGGCCGAGAGGCACAGCAGCGAGGGGGAGTGCGTTCTATTAAACCCGACCGGGGGCTTCAAGGTGGAGAGCGGCTACGCCCTCCTAGCGGCGATGAGGAGGGCCCTCGCAGCCTACTACATACACGAGACGTTCAGGGACGTAGTAATCCTACCCCTACCCCCACTCCACGCCCTAGCAGGCCAGCCACCCAGCTGCAGCGAGGGCTGGTGCAAGCTCCCAGCGACAAGCAAGGCCCACTGCGCAGTCGAGGCCCTCAAGCCCGTGGGGGCAGCCCGAGCCCACGGCGGCACCCTCGAGATCGCCGAGTGGCTCCTAACACTACACTAGCACTACAGCCAGCACCTGGAGCCGCGGGCTCGATACCCATAGCCGCCTAGGGGAGCCCCGCCGAGTGGCATTGAACCCCGCTACACGCCAGCCACCCCCCGAGGGGGAGCCCAAGCGCTTCTCCACCAACCTGGAGCCGCTAGCCAAACTTTCAATTCTAATTGATAGATACTCCTCCTGCTAGTCCTGGCGGCCATAGGGTTCAGCCTCTTTCAATTCTATATTGATAGATACAGGCGTGGAGCCGAGGTGTATCCGAGGCACTATAATATGGCGGTTGTCTTTCAATTCTAATTGATAGATACCTCTGAGACATACTGATGGAGCACCCATACGACATAGCCAGGTACTTTCAATTCTATTGTAGAGATACCGTGGTACTCGACGTGCCTAGCAGGCGGTTCATGTGCGTCTACCTGCTTTCAATTCTATTGTAGAGATACGCTGGCTATGTCGTCCTTGTCTATAACGCCATACATCGACTTTCAATTCTATTGTAGAGATACGGGCCCCATGTGCGCCTCGGGGCGCGTGGCGCCCCGGGGGAAGCTTTCAATTCTATTGTAGAGATACAGCCAGGTACAGGATGAACGTGCAGGCTAGGATACGCTATACTTTCAATTCTATTGTAGAGATACGGATGGAGTGGTTGATGGATAAGGTCTACCTCCTCGACTTTCAATTCTATTGTAGAGATACATAGACCCGTGCAGGAGTCAACGTTCTGGGAGGCCAAGGGGGCTTTCAATTCTATTGTAGAGATACCTGGGGGAAAACTTTTTACCCCCCTCGCGCACCAGTAGAACCTTTCAATTCTATTGTAGAGATACAAGGTTATATACGCCCGTGCTGTGTAGCCGCCGACCTTTTTCTCTTTCAATTCTATTGTAGAGATACCAAGGTAATCAGTATAACTTAGTGTGGCAGTGCCAACTTCTTTCAATTCTATTGTAGAGATACGCGAGGCACTCGGGGATGACCCCCTCCCCGGCCCTGGTGGCCTTTCAATTCTATTGTAGAGATACGAGGCGGCTGCAGTGTCGTAGACAGCGGAGTGATAGAGCTCTTTCAATTCTATTGTAGAGATACGCGTGAAGGTAGCCCTAGCTAGGAGCGGGGCTAGGAGCTACCTTTCAATTCTATTGTAGAGATACAGAGAAGCCTGTATTGCTTGAGGAGTGCGGCAAAAAAAGCTTTCAATTCTATTGTAGAGATACTGAGCGGGCTAGCGCAAGAAGCGGGGCCCGGGTAATCTAGCTTTCAATTCTATTGTAGAGATACACATCTGGTTCCTCGCCAAGAACATCGGGATACCGGTGCTCGACTTCTTCTTTCAATTCTATTGTAGAGATACAGCTATTGGACCCTTGACCAGGTTATCATAGCCTATCTTTAGTCTTTCAATTCTATTGTAGAGATACATGGAGGCTATTGGATGGGTGTGGATGGGCAAGAAGGCCGCCCGCCTTTCAATTCTATTGTAGAGATACTAATTAAGAGCGAGTACATCTGCGGGCGAGCCCGGGGCGGGCAGCTTTCAATTCTATTGTAGAGATACGTACTTGCCGTCTATCTTGAGTGTATTACCCGGATCAGTCCTTTCAATTCTATTGTAGAGATACCTACCCAGTGTTCCAGAAGCTGGTCGCCGCCGGCGTCATACCCGCTTTCAATTCTATTGTAGAGATACACCCACACACCGCTATAGTTACCACCACGCCCCTAGCCAACTTTCAATTCTATTGTAGAGATACGCTTGGAACCTCGCATCCAGGGGCGGGCCCTGTAAATAAGCTTTCAATTCTATTGTAGAGATACAAATCCCTTGCGATACATGGATAGCCGTGCAAGCACATTCTTTCAATTCTATTGTAGAGATACCTGAGGATGAACTGATACGCAAGGTCGAGGCCTCCTATCTTCTTTCAATTCTATTGTAGAGATACATACGGCCTGCGGCTGGTGAGGGTCCAGCCCTTCGGGAATAGTACTTTCAATTCTATTGTAGAGATACGGGCTCTCGCGAGCCTAAGCGCCCTCGCTCGCGGGATAAGTGTCTTTCAATTCTATTGTAGAGATACACATACAGTACGCCGGGCTGGAGGACATCACAGGCCTACCAACCTTTCAATTCTATTGTAGAGATACACACATACATGTTTATTAAGGGCCCTTATAGTGTTTACACACTTTCAATTCTATTGTAGAGATACTTAAGAACGTGATACCCTGCATAAGGGAGCTTGTGGAGGTGTACTTTCAATTCTATTGTAGAGATACGAGGCTAAGGTCTCGGAGGCCCCGGCCCGCATGAGGGACCTTTCAATTCTATTGTAGAGATACTCCCACGCATAATGGCCATAGCTATGGGTGTGCTCTTTCAATTCTATTGTAGAGATACGGGTCGAGGAGTTGCACCGGGTGGAGGCCTAGCTCCAGGCTTTCAATTCTATTGTAGAGATACGCGGATGTGGGCGTGGGTACGGGTCTCCGCGCTGCGCGCAGCCTTTCAATTCTATTGTAGAGATACTGTTTATGGTTTCTTTAATGTTCTTCTTCAGCTCTACTCCCCTGGATGCCCCCTATTCCTTTAGCATATCTATTATGAGATACTCTAACGGCTCTGGACCCCCTGGGTGGGAGGGGGGCTCCATGGACATGCTACATGAGGGCTACTATAAATGGCGTGATGGACATTAGCGTACGTACTCCTGTGGCCGGGCGGGAGAATCGATGGTCTCAATGTAGGTAATGGGGAGCCGCGGCAAGTCGTGGGGCCAATAGCCAAACCTCGGGGTAAGGCTTAAAAACCTCCCGCCCCCGGGCGGGAGTCTCTTCTTGTTTTGTTTATGTTGTTTTTGTTTTGTGTAGTGCTAGTTTTGCTCTTGGTGTTGGGTATAGGCCTCTGTTCCTGCCTTTTTGTATTACTAGTTTTAGTTTCTTTAGTTTTGTTATGTGGTTTTGGACTGTTTTTGGGTGCATGCCTGTGCGGGCTGCTATTGCTTGTGGTGTTGAGCCTGGTGCTTGTGTTATGGCTTGTAGGATCCTGGCTTTCTCGCGTGTTAGTGGGGTTGTGAGTGCCTCTATTAGGTCTGGGGTTACCCTCGCCTGCCATACTTGGTTTGTATCGCTTTGGATGTAGACCTCTATGTTGTGGCGGCCTGTCATTGTTATCGCTGCTAGGAGTGCCGCCACGGTGAGGATCCTGGCGCCCCCGGTGGCCTCTATTATGGTGTGGGCTGCGCCCGTCTGGGCGGTCTTCTCCTCCAGCCACTCCACTATGGAGGCTGTGGCCTCCTCGAGGTCGGTGGGGTCAACCTCGTATAGCTCGAGGGGCTCGACGCCGAGCCTCGAGGCTATCCCGGCGAGGCTCCTCCACGCGGAGTTGACGGCCGCGGCGGGGGGGCTTCACTGTGACAGCCGCAACGTAGTCCCCGTGCCCCGCACCCAGCCTGTTGAGGAGCCTGAGGGCGAAGTGCTCGTGGAAGCCGAGCGTCGCAACGACTAGCCTGCCAGCCAAGACCCCGCCACCAGCCACCACTACCCCCGGGGCGGCCCGGGGATATAACGGCGTCCCAGACCCCCGCGGGATGGAGGCATCCACGCCTTGGGGCCCCTCTATCCGGTATTACCATACCCCGAAGGCCCTGCCCCGGGGCGCCGCGGGAGCCCTGGGCCTGCCTCCTTGGGCGCGGGGAAGAGTATCCGCCCCCACCCTGGTGGGCTGGGGTGGTGGGGGCTGGTTAGTGGCTCCCTGGTTAGGAGGCTCCTGAGGAGGCTCCACCTCGAGGCTGAGGGCGACCCGGTCCCGGGGGAGCTTAGGGGGTGGAGCTACCACTCGCCCCCCGTGAGGCCCCGGGCCTACCTGGGGCTGGGCGTCAGCGAGGTCGCCTACGGGGCCGCCTGTGGGTGGAGGGAGGCCTGGCTGCGGAGGAGGGGCGTGAGGCCCGGCAAGACTCCGGCGATGGAGGCTGGGGCGGCGCTCCACGAGGCCGTGCACAGGGCGGCGCTCGACGCTAGGGTGTCGCTGGCCCGGGGTGAGAGGCCCTGGAGCGCCGCTGCCAGGCTCCTCTCCGCCGCTCCCAGGAGGCTCGGGGGCCTGCCTGGGTGGGCGGTGGAGGTCTACAGGGCCCTCGTGCTCTCGTGGCTGGGGGAGGCGGCTGGGCACCAGCTCTACTATGGCGGCGAGGGCGCCGGGTGGCTGCCGTGGCTTAGCGAGTACAGGGTGGACGGCTACCCCCTGGGGCTCTCGAGGGCCCTCAGGGTCGACGCCCTCGCCGAGGCTGGCGTGGTCGTCGAGGTCAAGCTTGGTAGGCCCCAGTGGTGGCACCGCCTAGCGCTGGCGGGCTACGCCCTCGCCCTAGAGTCCATGCTCGAGGCCCCCTTCGACTACGGGGTCCTACTAGCCTTCACGGGGGGCGACGGGAGGCCCCCCAGGTTCCTCGTGGAGCCCGTCTACATCTCGCCGGGGCTCAGGGAGGACTTCCTCGCCGCGAGGGACGAGGCCGTGGACGCCCTCCTCAGCGGCGTCGAGCCCGAGGACCGATGCCCCCAGCGCGGCGAGGCAGGCGGGGGTGAGGCTGCTTGGCTAGGATCCTCCACGTGACGGGGTACGGGGTCACCATAGGGGCCAGCGGGGGCTCCCTGGTAATCAGGAGCCGGGGCTCGAGCCAGGCCGTGCCCCCCAGCGACGTCGACGTGGTGGTAGTCGCCACAAGCGGGGTCTCGGTTACCTCTAGCGCCGTGAGGCTCATGGCCAGGCTGGGGGTGGAGCTCGTCTTCCTCGACAGTAGGGGGGACCCCGTGGCTATACTATACTCGAGCCACACCACCAGGACCACCGACACCAGGAGGGCCCAGTACCAGGCCATCCACGACGGGAGGGCCCAGGCCATAGCGGCCGAGATCGTGGGGGCGAAGATACACAACCAGGCCACCCACCTCAGGAGGCTTCACAGGCGCCTCGGCGCCAGCGTGCTGCGGGAGGCGGCCGAGAGGCTCGCCAGCCTCGAGGGGGAGGCCCTCGGGGCCCCCGGCGCCGGGGGCGACTGGAGGAGGCTCCTCCTCGAGGCCGAGGCCCGGGCCGCGAGGGAGTACTGGGGCGCCCTCGCGAGGATTCTCCCTGTCGAGCTGGGGTTCAGGGGTCGCGATAGGGACTCGGGCGACCCCGTCAACATGGCGCTGAACTACGGCTACGGGATCCTCTACGCCCTCGCCTGGAGGGCCCTAGTGCTGGCGGGCCTCGACCCCTACGCTGGGTTCCTCCACGTCGACAGGAGCGGGAAGCCCGTGCTAGCGTTCGACTACGTCGAGATGTGGAGGCCCGTCCTAGTGGACGCCCCCCTCTTCGAGGCCCTCCTAGGGGGCTGGAGGCCCCCGGCCTCGGGGGGCCGCCTCGACCCCGAGGCTAGGGCTAGGGTGGCGAGGCTCGTGAAGGCGAGGCTCTCCAGGCCCTGCCGGGGAGGCGAGGCAAGGCTGACCTGCGAGGAGGCCCTCAGGAGCTACGCCCTACGCCTGGCCAGGAGCCTGAGGGCCTCGAGGCCCTACGAGGCCTACAGGGGGTGGTAGCGGTGGCGAGGCTCATAGTCATCTATGACATAAGCGATGACTCGAAGAGGCTGAGGGTCTCGAGGACCCTCCAGGCGTGGGGGCTCACCAGGATCCAGAGGAGCGCATTCACGGGGAGGGCCATGAGGGCCCGGGCCAGGGACTTGTCTAGGAGGCTCGCCCGCATGATAGACCCAGAGACCGACGTGGTCCACATAGTCCAGCTCGACGAGAGGGAGTGGAGCCGCGCCATAGTGCTGGGCAAGCCCTACTGGGCACGGGGGGCCGCCGGGGTTGAGGCTGCGCTCATATAGCTACTACGATAGGGGTTACCTCACCGTGACAGACCTTAAGGACATGGAGTACTGCCCAGTCATACCCTGGATAAAGGCGAGGCTCGGCTACCAGGAGGACCCCACCCCCAGCATGGAGTCGGGCCGCCTAGTGGATGCGAGGCGCAAGGAGGAGGTAGCGGAGGAGCTCGGCCTCCCGAGGCCCTACAGGGTCGAGGTCCCCCTGAGGAGCCCCAGGCTCGGCCTCTCCGGGGTCGTCGACCTGATAGCGGGGGAGGGCCCCTACACCGTGCTCGAGGTTAAGGCCTACAAGAGGCCCCGAGGGAGGTGGCGCCACTACAGGCTACAGCTCCTAGCCTACACGCTCCTAGTCATGGACCTCCTAGGCCCTGTCAGGAGGGCCATACTCTACATGGGAGGCGAGGCCTGGGAGGTGCCCGTGAACGAGAGGACCATAACCGAGACCCTGAGAGCCATAGAGAGGCTCAGGAGGATCCTAGAGGCCGAGGAGCCCCCAAAGCCCAGCCCCAGCCCGGCCAAGTGCGCCTACTGCGGCTACAACAAGGTCTGCCCCGTCAGGCCCCCACTCCC
>JALWPV010000015.1 GCA_027080775.1 Acidilobaceae archaeon | reverse complement strand
TAGGGGGCCTGTGGCTGGGGCGGGGCCTGCCAGGGCTGGGGCGCCCAGGCCGCCTGGGGCTGCGGCTGGCTGAAGACCCTCTGGTACTCGCTCTTGACGTCCTCCCAGACTAGGTGGAGATAGAGCTGTGTCACCTTTATGTCGCTGTGGCCCAGGATCCTCTGTAGGGCGGGGAGGCTCATGCCCCTCCTAAGGGCTTCTGTTGCGAATGTGTGCCTCAACACGTGGGGCCTAACCCTGGCTGGGTCCACGCCTGCCCGGGCGGCTAGGGTCTTGAGCCTCTTGTAGAGGGCCTGGTAGCTCATCGGCACGACGCGGTCGCTGGGAGAGGGCCTCCGGGCCCTGAGGGCCTCCGCGAGGAGGATCCTGGCCGTCGGGCCCAGGGGCACGGTCCTCTCCTTGCCGTACTTGCCCCTCACCCTGGCCAGGCCCGCCTGGAGGTCGAGGTCGCCCCAGGTCAGGCCTAGGAGCTCGCGGGCCCTGAGGCCCGACTCGGCTAGGAGGGCTACTATGAGGGCGTCGGTTAGGTCCTTCGAGGCCGAGAGGAGCCTGTTGACCTCGTCCCAGGAGAGCGCCCTGCTGTAGCCCCTCCTGCCCCGGGAGACCGCTGGGAGCCCCCTGGCTACGCCGAGCCAGGAGAGGAACCTCCTCACGTAGACGCTGTAGTAGTGGATGGTGGCCTCCCTGGCCCTAGCGTCGCTCGTCCTCGGCCTCCGGGGCCCCCTGCTCCTGAGGGCCCTGAGCCACTCGGTGTAGTGCTGGGCCCCGAGGCTCGACACGGGGGCGTCGTGGCCCACGTGGGAGGCGAAGCTCTCCAGGGCAGCCCTGTAGGCCCTCAGAGTTGAGGGGCTAGCCCCCGCGGCCTCGAGCGCGGCCAGGAAGGCATCCACGGCCTCGCCGAGCCTCATAGCAGCCGCTCCGCTGGGCGGTGGCGGCAGCTCTAGCCTCCTCGCCAACCCGGCCCCCCAACACCAGGCTGGCGGGGCCCGGGCTGTCTGCAGGGATGCCCAGTGCTACCCGGGTGCTCCCACCAGCCGCAGTGGGGGCCTGGGGTAACCGTGACCCCGGGGCCCTCCACGCTGTAGGCTACAACCAGGGGCCCCCGGGGCCCCGGCCTCAAGACGCCGTGCACAACCACGTGGCGGCCGAGGAGGCGGCGCGCGGCAGCACAGGGATCCACGGGGGAGCCGTTGGAGCGCCAGGCCACCCAGCCCGGCATCACCACCGCCACCCTGCGGTGGCCGGCCTCGAGGAGGAGCACGCAGTGCCCATGGATCCTGGCCTCGCCCACCACGACCCCCGAGACACTCGCCACCCTATACCCGGAGCCCGTAGAGACCGCCGCCTCGAAGGGGGGCCCGCCACGCGCCGCCGAGGCCGCTGCAACGGCGTCCCTCGGGTAGTAGTGGTAAACCAGCCCCGGCGCTAGGGCCAGCAGCGCGGCGCCGAGCAGCAGGGCAACCACGAGCCTCGAAGCCAACCCCCAGCGGCCCCCAGCGAGAGGCGGGGAGCGCCACGCTAATATCCAGCCCCAGCCCTCGGGGCGCCCCCTAAGAACCTCCCCGAAGCCCCCGTCGCGGGGGCGCCGCGGCCTTGCTGCCCCCAGGCGCTGCGGCCGTCGCCTCGAGCGACGCACTCATGGCCGGCCTCTCGCTAGTCGTAGCCGTGATGCTCCACAGGCTCGCCTCGAGGACGGGCCTCGAGGGCCCCGCCTGGGCGGGGGCTGGCTTCTACTTCCTAGCCCTCAGCGGCGCCCTCGGGGTGGCGATGGCCCTGGCGGCTTCCCCGAGGCTGGCGGCGAGCCTCTACACGGCGAACGCCGCCAGCGCCGCCGTCGCCCTGGCACTCGTGGCCGCGGCGCCCCGCGGCGAGGAGGGCCCCGGGGCCGTGGCGGCCTGGGTCATCGGGGTCGCCGCCCTCGCCCCGGGGAGCCTCGACGCCGCCGCCGGGGCGAGGGC
>JALWPV010000014.1 GCA_027080775.1 Acidilobaceae archaeon | reverse complement strand
GGCTAGGGGCTCGAGCCTCCCACCCCTGTTGGCCCAGACGCCGCAGTAGCCCCTCCCCCCGGGTGGTATGGTGCACTCGTTCACGCACAGCCTACACGGCGCCCCGGGGCCCCTTGGGGGCTCGGGTGGGAGGCCGTGTGCCAGCCTCCAGCGCCTCCTAGCGAGCCTAACGGCCTCGAGGGCCTCCTCGGGCCTCTCGCGCAGGCAGCCCCCGCAGACGCCCAGCCACCCCGAGACTAGGGGGCTCCTCCTATGGCAGAGGAGGCACTCCCCCATGGCGGGTCCCTTCTACGCCGGGCCCCCGCATAGCCTGGGGTTCCTCACCGAGGCCCGGTAGGCCTCCTGGAGGCGCCTCCTCGCCTCTGCTAGCCTGGGGTGGAGGGCGTGGTCGAGGGCCGTGCCGCAGGCGTCCCTTATCCTCATGCGCTCCACGACCCCGGAGGCGCTCCCGCCTAGGAGGCCCTCCACCACGAGGGCGTAGCCGTGGGCGGCGTGCTTGGTCCTCGAGGCCCCCTCGAGGGGCTGGAGGACCTCCACCGCTATGGAGCCGGGGAGCCTGGAGGCGAGGTCGTCTATCACGCTCTTGAGGCCCGTGAGCCTCCCGGACACCACTAGCCTCGAGATGCCGGTCCTAGCGTGGATCCCGGCTATGACCGTGGCTATCTGCTCCATCATGGACTCGTAGGCCTCCCCGCACTCGCCCCCCATGCTCCGGGCCCTCCCGGCGGCCTCCCCGGGATCCAGGGTGCCGCAGGCCTCCATTACGCCCCCGTGGAATACGTCGCTCCTAACCCAGCTCCCACCCATGACAACGGCCTCGAGGTCGAGGGGGCCAGCCGTGAGCATCCCCGGGGCGAGGCTCGTGCCCCCCAGGCCCCATGTGACCCTCCCCGACTCGACAACCATTAGCGCGTTGTAGCCGTAGCCCATCTCGAGCACCATGAGGTCCGCCCTGGCTGGGTCGCCGCGGTGCAGCTGGTAGACCGCGAGCGCCGTCACCGCTAGCTTGTCTGCGGTGCCGAGGTCGACCCTGTTATACTTGGCCCCGGGCCTCACGGTGGGTAGGTGGACGACCCCGGGTATGAATATAGTCCTCCTGGACTCGTCCCTGCATAGCTCGACCACAGCCTCGGCCAGGGCCTTGTAGACCATTATCCCGGGGTCCCCCCTCCTGACGCCCTCCTCTATGTCCTCCTCCCTCGAGAGGAGTAGGACCTCGACCGCGAACCTCCTGGGGTCCACGACGTCCCTCGACTCGGTGACGGGCACCCCGTAGCCTGAGGGGCCTGCTATAGCGTCGACCCGGCCGGCCTCGCGTATGGCATCGAGGAGGCTCCGGGGATCCCTCGCCACCCTCCCGGTCTCAATGCTGTACTCCCAGACGACCCGTCCATCCTCAACCACGGCTAGGTCGAAGCTCTTAGTCCCAGGGTCGACGCCGAGGACCCTGACCATGCCCAGGGCACCCCCCGGGCTATCCCTGGAGCCCCACTTAATAGGCTCGGGGCCCCGGCTTTCCCGGGGGCTGCGGGGTAGTGTTGGGTGCGTGGGTGGTGACACCTTGCCCGGCGGTAGGCTCCTGGTGAGGGCCTGCATAGGCTTCTCGGCCGCCCACAGGATAGAGGGCCACCCGAGGTGCGGGAGGATCCACGGCCACAACTACAGGGTGTGCGTGTGGCTCCGAGAGTCGAGGCCCATGGAGGTCGACCTTGACGACCTATGGGAGTGGCTGCGGAGGAGGGTCTACGAGCGCTTCGACCACACCTACCTGAACGAGGCCCTAGGCATGGCTACCGTGACGAGCGAGGACCTCGCAGCCATCATAGCCCGGGACCTCGAGGAGAGCTATGGGGGTAGGGTGGAGCGTGTCGAGGTCTGCGAGACCGGGGACCTCTGCGTCGAGCTCCACCCTCAGGGTGGTTGAGGTATTCACCAGCATCCAAGGCGAGGGCCCCCTGGCGGGGTCATACAGCCTCTTCGTGAGGCTCGCCGGCTGCAACCTCCGATGCCCCTTCTGCGACACCAAGTACTCCTGGGACCCCAGGGCCGGCCGCGACGTGGAGGTAAGCGGGATCCTAGGGCTGGCCTCGAGGCTCGAGCCGGCCCTAGTGGTGGCCACGGGCGGGGAGCCCCTACTCCAGAGGATCCCCCTCGAGAGGCTTGCAGCGGGCCTCGAGGCCCTAGGCATCCCGCTCCAGGTCGAGACAAACGGGACCCTGGAGGCCCCCGGGCCCGGCTCGCCCCTCTGGAGGGCATACCACGTCGTCTCACCCAAGGACGTACCCGTGAGGGTCCCGGGGGCGAGGACCCACCCCTCCTGGATCGAGGCCGCGAGGAGGACGGGGAGGGTCTGGTTCAAGTTCCTAGCCCAGACTGTGGAGCACGTGGCTGAGATAGCAGCCTACGCCCGGGCCCGCGGGATACCCAGGAGGCTCGTCTACGTTATGCCCCTGACCAGCGACTCCATGAGCACCCGGGACCTATTAGAGGTGCATAAGGCCATAGCCAGGGCAGCCCTGGAGCACGGGCTAAACTTCAGCCCGCGCCTCCACCTACTCCTAGGCCTCAGGTAGCCCGGGGGGCTAGCTAGTCCACCTGCCGAGGAGCCTCCTCAGGAGCCCAGGCCTCCTAGCCCTCTCGGCCTCTGCCGCAGGCTCGCTGGTGGGCCTCTCTTGCTCCTCGCGGGACACGCACCCCCTTAGGAGGGCCTCCTCGCACTCGTGGCACACGACCCTGTAGAGGTAGAGCCTCGCGGGCCCCTCCCTCGCTATCCTCTCTAGGAGCCCCTCCTCGCCGAGGCCCTCGAGGAAGCTGGCCCTCGCCCTCTGGGTGTCGAGGATCACGACGCCGCAGAGCTTCCCGTCCTTGTAGAAGGCGTTGTAGATCCTCCCACCAGCCACCTCGGCGACGGCCCTGTAGAAGGCCTCCTCGTCCCCCAGGCTGGCCTCGCGTGCCTTCCTGAGGAGGGCCCTGGCGTCTCCGCCGAAGTCTATGATGCTCGACCTGCTCACCATGTAGATAAGCAGGTCCGCGAGCTCGGTGCTATCACCCTCCTCCACGGCCTCCCCGCGGGGGCCAGACTCCTCTCCCTCACCAGCCCCGGGCGCCTCGGCCTCCACAGCCCTCTCCATGGGAGTCAGTGTCTCGGGCGGGGGCGGCTTGGCCTCCCTAGGGGGCAGGCCCACGGCCTCGAGTGGCTGGGGGAGCCTCGCCTGAGGCTCGAACTCCAGGTCTAGCTCCACGGCGTCGCGGGTCAGCTCCATAGCCTCCAGGTAGCCCCTCCCCACAACCTGGGACGCCCTGGAGGCTAGCTCCTCCAGGGCCTCGCGGCCCCTCCTGGGGGAGCCGCAGTCCACGCAGGCCGCCATTACCCGGCCGGATTCGAGCAGCAGGGCAACCTCACAGGCTTCTCCCTCGAGGTCTAGGAGCCCGGAGACCTTGGCGTACCGCCTCCCCCGTGCGAGCCTCATAGCCTCCTCCACGAGCTCGCCGAGCCTCCGGCCCCCAGCCTCTATGAAGCCCAGGGAGTCGCCCCGGGCGGGCATGTTACACGCCATAACTTCTCCCCTGGTAGACCCCGGGCGCGCGGTTGCGTTAAGAGCGTTGGCTAGGTTTGCCGATGGGGATGGCTTATGAGCCCGGGCCACCGCTGGCCTCGACCACCTCGACCCTCGCGGGCTTCTCGAGGAGGCTCCCCACCCTACTCGCCCTGCGGCCCTCCGAGTCTATGAGGGCCCCACACCTAGGGCACCTCCTGAGCCTTAGGGGGGCCCCGCAGCGCCTGCAGTGTGTGGCGGCGAAGGGGTTCCTGGCCCCGCACCTGGGGCACACCACGACCGCCTGGGAGAGGTCGGCGCCGCAGGCCTCGCAGCGGGGCCCCCTCCCGGCTAGGGCCCTGGCGACGGCCTCCCCCTGCCCCTTGGCTGTTATCACCGCCAGTGACTCCTCGCCGTCAACCTCTACCACGAGATCGTCACCGTCCCGGAGGAAGACCGCGAGTGTCGGCCCTCTAAGGCCTAGCCTCTTGCTAGCGTCGAGCACCACCTGGGTAGACCAAGCGGCCAGCTCCTCGGCCTCCTCCCTCGAGAGGCCCTTATACTCGACGGGGAGCCCGGAGTCGGCGAAGACGTAGGCCTCGCCGACAATCCTAACATAGGCTAGGCGGGGCACTATCCTGGACATGGGCGCGCACCCACGATGGAGCCGGGGCGGCGGGTGGGTTTGCCTAGGATTAAAAGAGGGGCTGGGGGTTAGACTAGGGCCTTTATCTTGCCCTTCATCTTCCTTATCTCGTTCCTCAGCATGCCCACCATGGCGTTCTTATCCGCTATTACCATTACGAAGTTGTCGCCTAGGTCGCCTATCACTATCATGCCGTCGTCGTACTCTACGGAGAACATTGATAGGTTCCCTAGGTCGAAGCTGCCGCCTATCTTCTCTGCAACAGCCACGGCCTGAGTCACGCTGGCGCCGAGGTCCTCGGCGTCGATGTCCTTAGCTGGGACGACGGCGTCAAGCACCATGCCGTCCTTGCTAACCACGAGGGCGCCCTTCACACCGTCCAGCCTCGTGAGATCCGTCAGCAGCTTCTTCAGGGGGGCCGACATCTTCTCACCCACTGAAATACTAGGATACTCCGGGCTCTTTATAAGCTCTCCCAGGAGCCGGCGCGCCACTAATTAATCGTGGACACACCAGCGCGGGGGAGGATCCGAGGGGATGGAGGGGGTTGCCTGGGTGGATGTGGAGGTGGCGCCGCGGAGGCCCCGGTAGGCCCCCCAAGCCTAGGGTGATCGCTCCGGACTCCGCGGCGTGGGGCGTCGTGTTCGAGCCCTTCACAATGGATGGGAGGCCCTACCCGGGCGGGGAGCCCGTGGTGCTCAGCCCGGATGAGGTCGAGGCCCTACGCCTCGTCTACCTCGAGGGCCTCACCCAGGGGGAGGCTGCTGAGAGGATGGGCGTCTCCCGGGGGACCCTCTGGAGGATCCTCCGCGAGGCCAGGAGGAAGGTAGCCCTCGCCCTAGTCGAGGGGAGGCCTATAGTCGTGGAGCACCCGGGGCGCGGGGCCTAGGGGCCCCGGGGGACGTGGGAGCGCACCTCAACCCCGAGGCGGGGCGCCAGCTCGAGGGCCTGGGGATCCACGAAGCCTCCTATCACTAGCACGCGGGGCTTGACGCCCGTCAGCCTCTCGTATAGGACTGCGATGCGGTGCGCCTCGGCCACGTCGGCCCTCGAGACCCTGCTCTTCACCTCGACGAGGACGTGTTCCCTATCCCTGACCACCACGTCCACCTCGACCACAGAGGGGTGCCCGTAGACTATGCCCTCATCATCCCGCAGCACCCTACGCTCAACTGTACCGGCCCCGAGAACCTCCTGTACGACGTACTTCAACGCCTCCCTCAGGCCTTCCTCGCTAATAACGCCGAACCTATGGGCAATCGCGGCCAGCACCCTCCTCGTCTCGCGCATTTCCTCCTCAAGCCTAGCCATCCTCTCCTCAAGCCTCTGCTGCCTCTCCTCGAGCCTAGTGATCCTGTCCAGGATCTCTCGATAACCGAGGACACCCATGAGGGCGTAGCGGAACTCCCTGTCCGACTCCACCAGGTCAAGGATCAGCCTCTTCACAGCCTCTTTCTCCAGCGAAGCCAACCCCCAGGCCCCCGGATAGGAGTCGGCTTGTTGGGGCTCTTATTATGGGGGCCGCCGCTACGGCCTTTACAGCCTTACCCGCGCTCCCCTGGAGCCCTGCCCGGGTTGGGGTGGGCTAGTAGTATTGAGAGCAGGTTCTCTAGGTACTCCCGCCTGTCTATGTCGCGTGGGGGCCTGAGGGTGTAGCACATGAGGCTCCCGAAGAAGCTCCTCGCCCTCACCCTCGAGGCTGGGCTGTCGTCGCCGAAGGCTTCCCGGGCGAGTTTCCTGACGTAGGCCGAGCAGAGCTCCCGGAGCCTCTCGTCTATCTCGGGGTAGAGGGGGCTCGCCGCCATGGTGTGGAGCATGAGGTTCCTCATCTCCGGGTCACTATACTTGTCGAGGTAGCCCTCACCCACGCACCTCAGCAGCTCGGCGCCCCGCAGGCCCCTCGAGAGGCAGGAGTCGAGCACGTCTATCGGGAGGCTCTTCGACGCCACCTCCAGGATTAACTCGTCCTTCGAGCGGAAGTACCAGAATATGAGGCCCTTCGAGACGCCCGCCTCCCTGGCTATGAGGGAGGCGGGGGCCTTGAAGTAGCCGTGCTCGGCGAACACTCTCATGGCGGCCCTGAGGATGCGCTCCCTCACCTCCTCGGTGTCGCGCCTCAAAAACCTGGACCCCCACAGCGAGGGGGCTTCTCGAGGGTTGAAATCCTGTTCGCCGCCTACCTCGCCGCTACGGGCTGGGCCTTGCTCGCCTCGGGGGCTTTGGCCCCTGGCTGGGGCTGGGCGCGCCTCATCCTGAGGGCCCTGGCTAGGCCGGGTAGTGCCCAGAGGTAGAGTATGGCCATCACCGGCTGGATTGCTGGCACGAGGGCCGCTGGTATCGCCGCGGCGGTGCCTATGGCCATGACGCTCACGGCGGCTGCGACGCTCTCGTTCTTGGTGAGGGCTATGAAGGCCATGGCGGAGTGGTCCTCGTAGGAGAGCCTCATGGCGAGGGTCGCGGCGGCTAGCGCCGCTATTATTACCGCGTAGACTATTACCTGGAAGCCTATTATCTCAGCCGCCAGCTCGGGCTTCGCCACGAGCAGGCTCGCCTTGGCCGCTATCAGGGTGCCAACGAGCACTAGCATGGCCAGCATGGTCCAGAGGCTTAGGTAGGGCTTGATCCTCCTGCTAATCCTGCCCTCGATGCACTCGAGGGCGTCTTCCAGGTGGGCTATCGCCTCCTCGAGCCTGGAGGCGTGGACTTCGACCCTCTTACAGGGCAGGTTGACCTCGTGGTTCCTGAGGATGCTCCTAGCCCTCCTCTTCACGAGGTAGTAGCGGGTCACCTGGCCCACGACGAAGGGCGTGACGAGCGCCAGGCCAACCGACTCACCGAGGAGGCCCAGGGGCACTGAGACGTGGACGCTCCTGGCGTAGAAGCCCACGTAGGCTGGCACGGTGCCGAGGGCTCCGAGTATGCTTATTATGGCTAGGAGCGTGGCGAACTCTATGTTACCCTCAGCGAGGAGTACGTAGGCTATCGAGGCGCTCGAGGCTGGCACGCTGTTCGCCGCGACGAAGCCTATCGCCACCGGCTTGCTTGGGAGCCTCCCCGCCATGGCCATGGCGGTGAAGGGGCCGACCGCGAATATTATGACTAGCGCCACTATGGTCTCGAGTTTCTTCGCCGAGAGCTCGGGCCCGAACCTCTCGGCCCTGAGCTGTATCATCGAGGGGAGGAGCGTCAGGATGGCGAGCGTTATGATCATATCTTTCATGAGGGGCTTGTGGGCCTTGATGAACCCGCCCGCCTCGTAGCCTATGGGTATCGCTAGTATTATCACTAGGACAACGTAGGCGAGTAGGTACTTCCTGAGGTGCTCGGAGAGCCTGTAGGCCCTCCCGCCGGCACCACTCACTATCTGACCACCCAGTCAAACCAGATAGTCAGTAGTTTATAAGCCTGCCCCCGGGCTTAGAACCCTTCAAACAAGTGGGCACAGGCAATAGAGGAGCACCACAGGGCCCTTAGGATGCGCTAGGCAACAGTCAGGAGACGCTACGCTTATAAGGGTATTCTGTGCTATAGCACAGAATGGGGTGCGTGGAATGCCGCCCTGGTGGGCCCTCCCCGGATGGGGAGGCTGGAGGTGGGGCTGGAGGGGCCCATGGCCCGGCAACGGGCCCTGGAGCCATCTGCCGCCCTGGATGAGGCCCGGCTGGATCCTAGGCAGGGGGTACTGCCGCCTACTCTACGGCCCCGGAGCCGGGTGGATACTCAGGTACCGCTACCCATACCCGTACATACTAGCGTGGACCACGACCGCCCCCGCGTGGAGGCCCTGGTGGCCCCCCGCCTGGTGGTGGTGAGCCATGAGCTGGCGCTGGTGGCGCAGGGGCTGGTGGGGCCTCGGGGGCCCCTGGTGGGCCCAGCAGCCGAGTAGCGAGGAGCAGGGCAGCGGGCAGCAGGCGCCACCGTCCCCGCCGCCTCCCTGGCCATACCCGCCCGCGCCCTACTACCCACCGCCATGGCCAGCCTGGGGC
>JALWPV010000013.1 GCA_027080775.1 Acidilobaceae archaeon | reverse complement strand
ATCTTAGCACAACGCCCCCCGGTTCCCCGGCGTGCCGGGGAACAGGGGGGCGTTGTGCTAAGATCGCCCACCGTCACCAGGGCCTGAACACCTGTCCGAGGAATCTCCGGGCTAGCCATGTCCCCAGCCATTATCAGCGGGCCAGCATCCCGTACTCCTTCCGCTACCCCGGGATCCCGGGGTCCCTGCTGAGCCCCACCAGGATACTACCCCATAGGAGCCTCCCTGCCCTCCCCCTGAGGTCCTCTAGGGATTCGAGTAGGAGGGACTCGAGCCCCGAGCCCCTGAGGGGCCCGGGGAGGGCCTCTGGGAGGCACTCGGGCTCCCGGGCCAGGGCTTCGAGGGCCCTGGAGGCCTCCCGCACCAGGCTCTCGGAGGGGCTTGAGGGGTGCCTATCCCTCATGGCGGCGTGGTGCCTCGCCACGGCCCACGCCGCTAGGAGTAGGCGTGTTTGGAGCGCCCTGTCGCCACGGGCCCGGGCGATCCTGGAGGCGTTGTATATGACCGCGGCCCCGGCCAGCTCGTGGCCGTAGTAGCTCCCCCGCCCCCTGTAGTGCGGCGAGGCCTTGCCCAGGTCGTGGAGGGCCCCCGCCAGCACTGTGGAGGCCAGCAGTGAGCCCCCGCCGGCGGCTGCGTCGAGGGGTGCCGTGAGGAGGCGGGAGGCCTCCACCCTGTCGGCGGCTACAGCGTAGGCCCCGGCCCCGACGCTGGCGTTGTGGCAGTGCAGGGGGACCCCGGGGTATGCCTGGGGCTCCCAGCCGCACCCAGTCATCTCCCAGCACCCCCAGGGCGCTCGCTTGGGAGGAGGAGGCCGAGTCCCTCGATGTAGGCGTCCTCCTTCGCCTTGAAGTGGATCGAGGCGAGGGCGGAGTCCCTTATTCCGGCTCCCTCGAGGGCGTTCATGGCGTCCCTGTGGAGGGCCTCGATGAGCCTCCTACAGTCCACCCCCGCCCGGGAGGCTCCCCCGTGGATAGTGCTCCAGGCTCTCCATGCACTCCCGGCCTCCGCCTCGACCACGTGGCCGTCCTGGGTCCTAACCACTAGCAGGGGGGCGTCCGTCCCCCCGGGCTCTAGCACCTCGGCTGCGTGCCTGAGGATCCAGTCCAGCGAGGCCGCGACCGTGGATCCCGGGACCTCAACCTCGACGAGCGCGCTGTCCCTCACGAGGCTGCACGCCCCGCCCAGTATATCCCAGAGGGCCTCGGGGCGGGCGTCCCCCTCGAGGTAGAGCCTGTAGAGCCTCCCGGCGACGCCGGCGGGGGAGCGGCGCCCAGGCGTGGAGCCGCCCGCGCGGGCTAGGAGGCTCCCGTAGCCTATCCTGCCGGGCGGGTTGCAGGGGGCCCTCCAGTCCAGGGCCTTGGGGCTCTTGGCCACGGCCTCCCCCACGGCCTTCAGGGCCTCCTCCACCTCCCCCCTGGGGTATGGGCCGGGGCTGGAGTCCTTGACTACCACGACGCGCCCGCCCTCCCTCCTGCAGTGCTCGAGGATCCCGCGCCTCCTGCAGGCCCGCCCGGCCCTCTGAACGAGGCTCTCGAGGGGCGCCGCTGAGGTGTAGACGGCCAGGCTGTTCACGTCCAGGCCAGCCTCGGCCACCTGAGTTGCGACGACCACTCCACCAGACTCCTCGAGAGCCTCCATGGCCCCCTCGGCCTCCAGCCTGTCGGCCTCGCTGAGCCTGCCGTGCACCAGCAGGGCCCTCCCCGAGGCGAGGCGCTCCCCTACCAGCGAGTAGAGCCTGAGGGCCTCCCCCACGCTGTTGGCCACCACGAGCACGGGCCCCCTGCTCGCCTCGTCGACTATCTCGCCTAGAACAGCGTCCCAGGAGCTGGCGAGGCTCGTGTTCCAGGGGACCAGCTTCTCGCCCTCCCACTCCCCATCGCTCACAATGGATACCGTGGTGTTCCCCCTGGCGAGGGCCCTCTTGAGGGCCTCGAGGTAGGGGCAGCCGGAGTGTCTCGAGGGGGCCCCGAGGACCCCCACGGTCAGGCTCCTACCCGAGCGCCTGGCAGCGCGGGCCACGCTCCCGAGGAGGCGGGGCTTCATGGTTGCGGTCTCAACGAGCACTGGAGCCCCGATACCTGCCAGGGCCTCCAGCGCCGCTAGGACGGCCTCCGAGCCGGCGCCGGGGCTGCCCTCCTCCCAGAGGTACATGTGGGCCTCATCGAACACTATGAGCGAGGTGAATATCGCCGCGAGGGCCGGGTAGTAGTGGCCCATCGACACGCCCCGAGCCACCTTGAGGGCCTCGGCAACGGGGACCCGGTAGAGGTTCCAGGTGAAGCTGTCAAGAGTCGTCGCCACCAGGCTTGAGAGGAAGTAGGGCGACCTGTACTCCTCGGGGGCCCCGTGCATCTGGAGCCTCCCGCCGTAGGGCTCGAAGAAGGCCTTGAAAGCCCTCCTGAGGAGGCTCCTGAGGGGGGCCACGTGTATGAGGGCCCCCGCAACCCCGTCCTCGGGGGCCCTCCGCCACATCCAGGGGCTCGCAGCGGTCTTGCCGTAGGATGTCGGGGCGACAGCCACGGCTAGGCGGCCCCTGCTAACGGCCTCGTAGGCCTCCTCCATCAGCCTCCTGGGCGGGGGCGGCTCACTCAATGCCCAGCTACCCCGCGGGCCATCTCAAGGTAGTCCCTGGCGAGCCTCCAGGCGAGCCTCCCGAGCCTGGACTCCCACTCGCGGAGCCCCCTCCTATGGGCGGCGTCCGCCAGCGCAGCTAGGCTCCTGATGCAGCCTGAGAGGTGGTCCGAGTCGCGGGCGTGCATGGCCTGGAGGAACATCGCGTTGATGCACCCGCCCACGGCGTCCCTGAGGCCCTCGAGCCCCCTGGGGGCGCCACGGGAGGCCCAGGCTAGGGCCAGGACCTCCCTCAGGGTGGTCCCGTCGTAGGCGGCGTAGAGTATCGATGTCAGCGGGATGGTGGACCTCACCATGGGCCTCTGCTGGGGCGTCACAGTTACCACCGTGGCGGCGCGCTCGAGCTCCTCTACCTCCGTGTACGCGGCGAGCTCCCGGGCAGGCTTGTAGTGCTCAGCAAGCTCCACCGCCAGGGCTAGGGCGAGGGCCACCTCGATGCTCACGGGCAGCTCGGAGGCAAGCCTCGCCGCCCTATAGGCCACCCCGTCCCTTAGCCCCCTCCCAACCATTAGCTCCCTCAGGGCCGCGTAGCCCCTGTGCACGGCGTCGGGCACCAGGTAGAACTCGAGGTTGTCCCTCCCGACGCGCTGGCTCCACAGGAACGCTATAGCCCCGCCTAAGAGGACGGAGCCGAGAGTGTCGAGGCTCACCTGGCTACCGGAGCGCCTGCCCCCGGCCTGCCTCCCACCACCGGCCACCCTGACCTTGCCGAATACAGTGGACTTGGCGAGCCATGGGAGCCCCTTGGCGGCGCCGCCGAGGGGGCCGCCGGAGTCCAGGACCATAGCGGCGTAGGATACGGCCGCGTGGCTCCAGGCTATGGACTCCTTCCCAGTGGAGGTGGAGTAGGCGCACCTCGTGAAGCCAGCGCTCCTCAGGAGGGTGTAGTCGCTCGCCCCCGCCGTGTAGAGCTTCGGGCCCCTGTGGAGCTTGCAGCAGTCTATACCAGCAACCTGGGTGGGCTTGCACTTCCTGGGGGACTCGGACTCGAGGGCCCTGAGGGCTCCTAGGGCCTCCTCGACTAGCTCCACGTAGTCGTCGGGGCTCGTGAAGGCGGCGTAGCCAGCAGTGGCGTTCAGAGTGTAGAGCCCGGGGTCCAGGCTCAGGAGGGCGAGCTGGAACCTCCTCCCCAGGGTCTCGGGCGGGGCGAGTTCCAGCTTGAAGCCAGCGGAAGCCATGGCACCCTACCCCCTAGCCCTATACGCTATAGCCAGCTCCCCCCTCCCATGGGGCCTAACCACCCTGCAGCCGCTCCTAGCCTCGAAGAGCGCTGGCCTGGCGGGGGGCGAGACCACTGAGGGACCACTGGGGCCGCTGGGCACGTAGTAGACTGCCTCCCTGTAGGAGGAGTCGTAGAGGGTGACGCTCGCCACAGGCTCGCCTGGCTCGACGCAGTCCGCGTGCTGGTACAGGATGGACTCGAAGGCCGAGCCCTCACCCAGCTCCTCCAGCTCGCCAGCCCCGTAGAGGCGGGCCACCACCGTGGAGGCCAGCCCCTCGCGGCTCCCCAGCCTGTAGACGCTCCAAGCGGCTGCGAGGGCCTCCCTGCTTGAGACGCTGACCCCCCGCCCGTAGGCCTCGGAGAGGCAGGCGGAGAGCCCCTCGAGGTCCACTAGCCAGGCCAGGTGCAGGATGGCCCCAGGCGCCGAGGCGGCCCCCTCGGCCTGCACGGGTAGGAGGCGGTCAGCGGCCAGGTAGGCGGGCTCCCTCAAGGCCCTACTATAGTCGCCCCCCGTCTTGTAGAGGGCCGCCGCTATCCTAGAGGGCTCCGCGTGCACCGCCGAGCCCACGGGGCCCCCGAGCCCTGCTGCGGCTGCCAGGGTAGCCTTGAGGGCGCACGCCATAACCCTGCTGCCCGCGGGGGCCAGCCTGCGGTCAACCTCCTCCCCCAGCCCCAGGATCCTGGCTAGGGGGTTAGCGAATGCCCCCACCACCGTGGGGGGCGGTGGGAGGGCGTAGGCCAGCTGGGCGGCGCTGGCCCCCAGCTGGCGGACTATGAAGCCCCAGTGGAGCACGACCTTGGAGTAGAGAAAAACGGGGGGCAACCCGGGCCTCACCTCCCCCTGGTGTTTAGGGCTTGAGCTTCTCGAGTACCCACTGGGCCGCTGCTAGTATGGCTGACTCGGGGGTCTCGTGTCTGGTGGCTCCCTCCACGGCGCCTATGCCCTCTCCGTCGTAGTAGTGAACCTCGGCCTCGAGGCCCTCGATGGCGCGCCTCTGCGCCTCAAGCCTCTTGACTGTGTCCTCTATGTAGCTGGCGTAGTGCCCCGGCGTGGGTGTAAAGGGTGCTATGCCCCTGCTAGCAACCGCCACGAGGCTCTGGATCCTCCACTGCGGGAGGCTCCTGCTCCTCTTGGCCCCGAAGGCCATGTTGCCCAGCATCGCCACGAGAGCCTCTACGCTCGCCTTCACCCTCTTGAGCCTCTCCTCCGCCCCCAGGTCGTCGGGCTCCTCGCCTAGGGCCCTGCAGACGTTCAGCACTGAGACCTCGCTTGCCTCGAGTATGTAGGTCAGCGTGTAGAGGGCGCTCGCGTTGTCGACGTATATGAGGGCCTGCTCCCCCTCCTCCTTGGGGTTGGGCGTGTACCTCACGTGTAGCTGCGGGTAGACGCCCGTGGCCTTGAGGGCCTCCAGGGCTGGCATCATGTAGCTGAAGCTGAACCTGCTAGTCCTCTTCACCACCCCGTCGGTGTAGAGGAAGCCGCCTACATCCGCTACCACGTCGGCCTCCACTATCACCCTCTCGTTCTCGCAGGGGGACTTGTCCTTCCCAACCCTCCCCCTGACCTCGGGGTAGTAGCTCTTGATTATGTCGTCGCTGGCGTACTTCAGGAAGTAGCCTTCGAGGCTCATGGCTGACACGTTCAGGCCAGCGCTTTTGGCTGCCCTCGCTAGGAGCTTCTGGTAGTGGTGGGCGAGGCTCATGCCGCTTACCACGGGCACGTAGACTAGCCTGTAGGACCCGCCCTCCGCCTCGAAGACGACGGGGGCCTTCCTGTGCTTGGTCACGTTGCCGACTGACTCGGCCATGTTCAGGCTCTCAAGGTTAACGAGGAGGCGTGCTGTGACCGCGAGGTACGTGCCCAGGGCCATCACCTACCACCCCCACTCCCACCAACCTTGAACCGGGAGGCCCGGGCCAGGGCCCTCACGTAGATCTCCCTGAGGAGTACCACGAGCTCCCCGCTTCTCTCCTTCTCCCTCGTGACCTCCTCGAACTCCCTGACGGCGGCCTCCAGGTCGCCGGGCCCCAGGCGCGGGCACCTGACGCCCTCCTCAGCCTCGAGCCTCCTCCTCTGCTCGGGGCTCGCGTCGAGGCACGTGCTCCTGTAGTCCCTGAGGGCGTTGCCCAGGGCCTCGAGGGCTGTGGTCCTCTCCAGGGCGTTGCCCAGGACGTCGAGGTACCCATAGTTCCCCATGGCGGCGAAGAACGCTAGTATGTCAACAATGGGCTCCAGCCGGGCCTCCCCCGCCTCCACTTGGGGCGCGCCAGGCATTCCCCACACCACTATAGGGTAGGGGCGGTGCTACTATTTAAATCTTCCATAAGCTATGGACTCATAACCTATCCAATAACTTCGACTCAATGAAGCCGGTTCAAATCCGATCTACAAACTGTGGACACTCATAGTATGGCTTCCAGGGTCTCGTGGACCCTCCAGCCCCTTCCATCCCTCCTCAGGAGACCCCTGGCCTCGAGCTCGGCCAGCTTCTTGTAGAGGGTGCTCCTCTTGACGCCGAGGACCCCAAGGAGCTGGGCTGCGGTTGCCTCCCCCAGCCTCGCTATCTCCTCTATTATCCTCGCCTCGCCCCCCCGGAGCTTGAGGTACTCCACTATGGGTCCGACCTGGAGGTTCAGGGCCCCCTCGAAGCCCTCGCCATACACAACGATCCTGAGCCTATCCCTGACCTCGGGCGTGGATGTCATGGCCGCTATTATCGTGGCCGCCACCAGGATCCTGGGTCCACCCGTAAGGTACGCCTCAACAGTGCCATCCGGCCCCGCTAGACTCGAGGCCCTAGCCAGGGCGTCCCTTATACTCCTAACCATACCCGGGCCCAGCCTCACCCTAGCGAGCTCCGAGTCAATGCCGAGCCCCGAGAGGTAGCCTGAGAGAAGCTTGAAGGCCTGCTCAACCCTCCTCCACGCGGCCTCGTCGCCAACGTGGATGCCGAGGGCTATGACCCTCGAAACACTCCCCCTGCCCAGGTCCGCGACCCTCCTCATGACGAAGTCGACAGTGAAGCCTATGGTCGCTACGAGGACCACGCCCAACCCCGTGCACCCCGAGGCCCTCGGGGGCGTCGCCGCTAATAGGGCTCGGGGCCCTCTGGGGGGATAGGGCGTCCGGGATTGAGTGTGAGGGTCCCCGAGAGCCTCCTGGAGGAGGCTAGGCGTAGGGGTGTCGACGTTGAGGGGGTCCTCGTGAGGGCGCTCTCCAGGATTCTCGGCCTCGATCCCCGCGGCGAGGCCCGCGCCCACCTGGAGCTCGCCCGAAGGTTCCTCGAGGAGGGTGAGAGGCTTGCTGGAGAGGGCGATACCGTGCAGGCGAGCGAGAAGCTCTACAAGGCGGCGGAGGAGGCCGTTAAGGCCGCCGCCCTACTCCTCGGCCTCAATGAGATCCTGGAGGCCGTGGAGGCCCGCGGGAGGTGGAGCGTCACCGACCTCGAGAGGGTTGTTAGGGCACTCTCCAGGAGAATCCCCGAGGCCCGCCGCTGGTGGGACGCTGCCAACTACCTCCACGTCTGGGGGTTCCACGAGGCTAGGCTCGACGTCGAAGGCGTGAGGGCCAGGCTCGGGGATGTGAGGATGCTCGTCGAGGCCGTCTCAAAGCTCCTCGAGGCCCGGGTTTAAGTGAGCCCTTCTACTAGGCGAGGCTAGGGGGTAGGCGCTGGTGGCTGGTGCCGGGGAGAGGATAGTCGTCGACCCTAGGATTATGGGTGGGAAACCCGTCATAAGGGGAATCATAAGGGGGACGAGGATACCGGTCTACTTCATACTGGAGCTTATAGCTAACGGGTGGACTATCGACGATATACTAAAGGAGTATCCCCACCTCACGCGGGAGGATGTACTAGCCGCTGTTAGGTACGCCGCTAGAGTGTTGAGGGAGGAGGTTGTCGTCGAAGCCTAAACTCCTGGCGGACGAGAACATCCCGAGAACCACCATCAGGTCCCTCCGAGGCCTTGGCTATGACGTAGTATCCATCTGGGAAGTGGGCCCCAGCATGGATGACGACCAAGTAGTACGACTCTCAATAAGGGAGAGGGAGAGGAGAGGACTTCGGTAGAACCGCCCTAACCAACCCTGGCGTGCCGGGTGTGATGCTTCTCAGGATCCCGCCGCTGGATCCAGAGTATATCACGTACCGAATAGTCTCGGCCCTCGAAGCCGTGGGGGATCCCCACGACAAGCTAACCTTGGCCCGGCAGGGGGACTGTAGGGATGATCAGGCTAAGATGGCCTTAGCCAGCACGCGGGGGACGCTCCGGCCCGGGGCCTCCTGCCGCGGCGTGGGCTCGTCTCTAGTCAGGAGTCAGGGTGGCGTTGCCTCCCCAGGTCTCCCGCTTCCTTCTCGTGGTGGGGATCCTTGGGGGTGGGAGTGGG
>JALWPV010000012.1 GCA_027080775.1 Acidilobaceae archaeon | reverse complement strand
GAAATAGGGGGCGCCCCCACATGGGCGCTCGGCGGCCCAGCGAGGGGGCGCCCCCTATTTCAGATCGCCTAAACATTGACGCATCGATATAACGGGTGAAAAGCATATAAATGGCCCATCGATAGCCCCGCCGACTCAAGTGGGCAGGGTGTAAGTATGTCGTAGTGGGGTGATAGCTCTGGGGGACGAAGGTAGGAGCAAGGAGTACCCCTGGAAGGACATAAGGGGCGACTACGTGCTCGTTCCCGTGCCGCCCTGGGAGCGGAGGACGCTGATGAACATATTCCTAGTCTACACTGGCGTCCTCTCGTGCCTCGCCGTCCTCTGGGGCGGCGGCGCCCTGGGGGCGCAGGCCACGCTCCACGACCTAGTGTGGGCCGTCCTCCTAGGCAACATCATACTAACGATAATAGGGGCCCTCATGGCCTACATTGGGGGGACAGCCCACCAGTCGACCTACGGTATAATGAGGAGGGTCTTTGGCTGGTACGGCTCCTGGATATTCGGCCTCATAGTCTCGGGGATCCCTGCCTGGGGCTGGTTCGTAGTCGAGACATGGCTCTTCGGCGTCATGATACACGACCTGGCGCCCCATAACCCGGTAGCCAGTATCGCGTGGGCCTCGCTCTGGGGAGGCCTCCTCATGACCACCACTGCGTACATAGGCTACGCTGGCTTGGCGTTCCTGAGCTACTTCACCGTGCCAGCCTTCTTCATACTAGTCACCTCGGGCTTCCTGGCCGGCATCTACCTCGGCGGCGGCTTCGAGAAGCTCGCGGCGTTCACCCCCAAGCACCCTGTCCCGCTGAGCCTCCTGGTCACGCAGGTCGTTGGCATGTACATCGTGGGGGCGATCATAACGCCTGACATAGCGAGGTTCGCGAGGAGGCCGAGGGACGGCTCAATAGCGTGGGGAGTCCAGATAATGGCCCTCATGACCTACTACATGATAGGGGCCGCCCTCCTAACCATGGCGATGGGCGGCACATACTTCTCCAAGGCAATGCTCGCCGCCGGCCTCGGCCTCGGGGCGTACTTCGTAGCCATCTTCGGCCAGTGGACCACGAACGACAACAACCTCTACTCCTCGGCGCTGGCCTGGGACCTCTTCGTCCCGGTCAAGAAGAGGAGGCTCATACTCATACTGGGCTTCCTAGCCTCGATACTAGCCTGGTACGTCGGCTACAGGGCTGGGGCCTCCATGCAGCCCTTCATACACTTCCTCACAATACTCGGCACCTGGATACCCCCGATAGGCGGCGTGATGGTCGCAGACTTCTACCTCTACCAGTGGTACAAGGGGGTCCCAGTGCGGGAGAGGTACCAGCTGAGGGTGGGCGACAGGATGCCCCTAGTCAACTGGGTGGCCTGGCTCTCAGTCCTGGTAGGGGGCCTAGCCGCCAAGGGCTGGCTCATGCCGGCGAGCGTCGTCTCCAAGATATCCGCCGCCCTCACAGGCTTCCTAGTGGCCCTAGTAGTCTACGCCGTGCTAGCCATAGCCCTCGACAAGGCGGGGGTGCCGATAGAGCTTGGCCACGCAACCATCAACGAGTACGGCCTACCCGAGAGGAGGTAGGAGGTGTGAGCCATGCATCCCAGGAGCCTCCTCCAGGCGCTGGCGGGCCTCGCAGCGGCGCTCGGCCTGGCTATAATAGGCGTCGGCGTGGCCTCCTTCAAGGACTTCATCTACTCCCAGATGATCTACACTGTAGTCGGCGGCCTGATAGCGGCGTTCTCCCTGGCGCTCATACCGAGGGTCTCGGCGGCGCCCTCTGACAGGAGGGCCGGTGAGGTCTCTGTAGCGCATGCCTGGTGGATATTCTCCGGGGGCGTTGGGGGCCTCATGGTCTACCTGGCACCCCTCTTCAACAAGGGCCACCCAGCGGCGGCCGCCACGCTTCTAGTGGCGAGCCTCGCATCCCTGGCGATAGGGCTGGCCATGCTGGCCTACGCCAAGACGAGGCTCGGGGCACCCCTCACCGTCTAGCCCCGGGGGTGGCTTTCTTGGCTGGCATCAGGATCCTCGACCTCGTGCCGGTCATGGTGACGGAGGCCCTCCGGGGGGCCATGGAGGACCGCCGCAGGCTGGCCGAGGAGCTGAGGGCCTCGACGGGGGGCCTCGTGGAGCTGGAGGTCGAGGCCCTAGACATGGGGACCGCCTCCATCGAGTCGCTGTACGACGAGTACGTGAACGCCCCCTACATACTCGCCAAGGTGAGGGAGGCCGAGGAGAGGGGCTTCAACGCCGTCGTGATAGACTGCTTCGGCGACCCAGCGCTCGAGGCGGCGAGGGAGCTCGTAGACATACCAGTCGTGGGGGCCCACCACTCCGCCTGCCACCTAGCCGCCCAGCTCGCGGGAAGGTACACGATAATCAACATACTACCAGAGACCCGCCACCAGATACTCAGCCTCCAGGCCAAGTACGGCCTCACAGGGCACCTCGCCTCGATAGAGACAATAGACGTCCCAGTACTCGAGATAGAGGAGAAGAGCGGGGAGGCCCTCGAGAGGATAGTGGAGGCAGCCCTTAGAGCCTACAGGGAGCACAACGCGTTCGCCGCAGTCCTAGGCTGCACGGGCCTATCCTTCCTAGCCCAGAGGGCCCAGGAGGGGCTCGCAGCCCGCGGCGCCGAGATACCAGTCATAGAGCCCCTCAGGGCAGCGGTCTACACAGCCATATCCTGGGCCCTAATGGGTGTAAGCCACAGTAGGGCCGCCTACATGAAGCCAAGGCCGAAGCCCCGGAGGGCCGACTTCAAGCTACCCCTCTAGCCCCCCATTTTTGCGTAGGGACCCTGGGGCCCCGGGGGTGGCTCTTCACCTCTCCCCGGGTAGTAGCATTGCGACTGCGAAGGCTGCTACGCTCAGCGTTGCCAGGAACGTGAAGTACCGGGAGGGCCCGGAGACGAAGTAGACGGCGAGGCTGGCCAGGGCCACCGTGAATATCCTGGATACTAGGCCTATGAAGCCCGAGGCGCTCCCGTGAACCTCCCTGGGGTGGAAGGTGGTTATCCACTCCATTATTATCGGGTAGGCTGGGAGCATTAGGAGGCCGAGTAGGGGTATCAGAGTTGCCACCCCGAGCTTCGTGGTCTCCAGGGCTAGGGCCGTGTAGACCGCTATGCCTGCGAGGGTCACTGCCCTGATGTAGGCCGTCCTCCTCGACCTCCTCGCTATTGGCGTGGGTATGACTAGGACCCCGCCGAGGCCTAGTATGAGGGCGAGCGCCACTGCCGGGCCAGCTATGCTCTCGAGGCCAGCCCTGGAGAGGGCGGTGGCTAGCCATATGGACATGTTGTCGAAGAGCGCGACCCCGAGGCCCAGGACTATCCCTAGTAGCCATAGGTCCCTCGCACCCGCCACGGCCCGCAGGGCCTTGGAGACGCTCCAGGAGGACCCCCCGCCGCCCACCTCGACGCCTGGGACCCCTGCTAGGTAGAGGGCGAGGCCCACGGCTGATACCAGGGCTATCGGGGCCTCGAGGCCCAGGAGGCCGCTGTGGGTGTAGAGGTAGTAGCCCGTGCCCAGGGCGTAGATGACGCCCAGGTACATGGCGAAGCTTAGGAGTGAGACCATGAGCTCCCTCCTCTCGGGGTAGAGCTTCGAGGCGAAGGGGGCGAAGGCGTTCAGCAGGAAGGGCTGGCCAAGCGCCCCGAGGAGCTGGCAGGCCATGAGCCACCAGTAGCTGGAGGGCGCCGCCAGCCTAAGGAGGCCCCCGAGGCCCGTGAGCACCACGCCTATGCTCAGCCAAAGCTTGAAGGAGCGGTCCAGGAGGATCCCGCTCGGGATGGTGAGGGCTAGGAAGAATACCGGGTAGACTATGGCTAGGAGGCCCACCATGGCCTCGGAGACGCCGAGCCTCGACGCAACCTCGGAGGCCGCCGGCGAGAAGGTGACCCAGATAGCCTGGGATGCGAATATGCTTGTGGCGAGGCCCGCTAGGAGTAGGGCCCTCTTCATACCCTGAAGACCTCCACCACCAGCTTCCTGGCGAGATCCTCGGCCTCGCCCGGGGGTATGGACTCAAGGAGCTTAGCTATGAGTATCGAGTCTAGGGGGCCCCTGCCTATCATAGAGGCCGCCTCGAGGGGGCCAGCCTCTAGGGCCTTGAGGGCCTGCTCCAGCTCTGGTGGCGGCGGCGACTCTAGTGCCTCTCGGGCGTCCCCTAGGAACTCCCCTGCCACCCTCTCGTGTATGGGTGAGAGCGTGAGGTGCACGTTGTAGGGGGCCACACCCTCGACCCTGGGCTGGAGGCCCATAACCCAGCCGCGGAGGGCCATATTGGCGTAGAACTTGAATAGCTCCTCCTCGCTGGGCAGGGTGAGGGCTAGGAGGGGCGACTCCACGGGGGCGACGCTCTCGAAGCCCAGCTCCCCCAGGCCCCGGAGGATCCTGGCGCGGGCCTCGAGGAGCCTCCTGGTGAGCTCGAGGTAGCCCTCCCTCCCCAGGTACTTAGCCACGGCCCACGCCGCGGCGAGGGGCGCGACGCTCCTCGATGATAGGACGGTGGTGTTTATGAAGGGGTAGCCCGGCCACCCTAGGTCCACGTAGATGGTGCCCTCCTTGTACTCCCCCGTCCTGAAGAGGAGTACCGAGACCCCCTTGGGGGCGTAGCCGTACTTGTGGACGTCCATCGAGAGCGAGGAGACCCCCTCGACCTCGAAGCCGAACGGGGGCACGGGCTCGCCTAGCTCCCTCATGAAGGGTAGGACATAGCCGCCCAGGCAGGCGTCCACGTGAACGGGGACCCCCTTGTCGGCGGCGTACTCCGCCACATCCCTCACGGGGTCTATGGTGCCGTAGGGGAAGTTCGGCGCCGACACCACTATGAGGGCCGTCCTCCCGCTAACCCTCTCCTTCAGGGCCTCGACGTCGACCTTCTTCGTCTCCGGGTCCACCGGGACGTCCACAGCCCTCATGTCCAGGTAGTGGGCCGCCTTCCTGATGGAGGGGTGCCCCGTCACCGGCAGCAGGACCTCCCCAACGCTGGCCGCGCCCGCCCTCCTCCTGTAGGCCCACCTGGCAGCCTTCACAGCCAGCATGATGCTCTCCGTCCCGCCGTAGGTGGCTGTCCCAACGACCTCCTCCCCAGCCCCGACGAGGCTCTTGGCGAAGCCCACGACCTCCCTCTCAAGCGCCATGGCGCTCCTGAACACCGTGGGGTCCAGGGCGTTGGTGTCGAGGAACAACTCGAAGGCCCTACGAGTGACCTCCCGAAGCTCCTCCAGGCCCGTCTCGTAGATGTAGGTGAACAGCCTCCCCGTGGAGGGGTCTACATCAAGGGCCTTGAGGGCCCGGAGGGCCCCTATGACCTCCCCTACCCGAGCCAAGGAGTATGCCGCCCCACTCTTAACCTGTAAACTAACGGAGGGGAAAATAACCACTAAACGGCCCCGCATACAGGTACGATCACGGGGGCGCTCCCCCCTTGCTCAAGCTAGAGAAGATCGTTGAGGGGCTGCGCCGCGTCGACTGGGACAGGCTGGGGGTTGACTGGGCAGTCCTATTCGGGAGCCTGGCCAGGAGAGGCTTGGGGCGCGACGTCGACCTCCTAGTCATGCCTCGTGGGGAAGGCTTCGACCCCGTGGACGCCGCCGTGGAGATAGCGGAGGCCCTCGGGTTGGATGCCTCACTCGTGGATGTGGTCGACGCACGCAGGGCTTCATGCCCTGTGATACTGGAGGCGTGGAGGCGCGGCATCTACATCCACGGGAGGGCTAGGGCCCGTGAGTGGCTCCTGGCCCGGGTGTGGGTGTGCTACGACTACGCTATAGCCAAGGAGAAGCTTGGCGTCACGAGTAGGGCGCTCCAGGCTATGGAGGCGAGGTGGGGCGGCTGTGGGGGTCATTGAGAGGCTCCTCAGCAAGGTTAACGAGATGACCTCCAGACTCGACTACCTAGCAGAGACGGGACTGAAGAGCTGGGTTGAGGAGCTAGCCGCCCTCCACGCCCTCCAGGTGCAGGCTCAGGCCTTGCTAGACGTGGCTATGAGGATGGCCGCGGCACTCGGCTATAGCCCCGACTCGCCTAGGGAAGCGGCCCACGCCCTGAGGGAGGAGGGCGTCATAGGGGAGGAGGACTACCGCTTCCTGGCAAGGCTCTCCGCCTTCAGGAATATAGTTGTCCACGAGTACGCAACCATAGACATGAGCATCATACGGAGAATCCTCCAGTCGAGGGAATACAGGAGGGTGGCCGCGCTGGCATCGAGAATGGCCCGTGAAGCGCTGGATAGGCGTCTGGATCCCTAGCGGGCCCTAGGGGGATCCCACCAGCGCTCCCCGGGGCTATAGGATATGCTATGCTAGGCTGCAAGGGACCCCGCTGCAGGCTCTGGCTCTTGGCGGTGGGTTGCTGATAGCTCCTCCACGCTCCTCCTAGCGGACTCGGTGCCCCGGAGGTGCCATGCCGTGGAGGCGGCGAGGCCCGCTGCCCATAGGGCTGTTGATGCTAGGAAGAGTGCTGTGGCGCTCGCCTGGAGGCCCGTGTAGACTATGAGTGCCCCCGCGGCGCCCTGGAGGCCTACTAGCATGCCCACGACGCTGGACCTGACGCCCGTGGGGAATAGCTCGCTCTGGAGGGCGCTGAGGCCCGCCCAGGCCCACTCGCTGAAGACCATGTTTGTGAAGAGCGCTGCGTAGAATGCGGCTTCCGCCGCGTGGCTGTTGGCCACGAGCAGGGCTGCGGCCGTTAGTGTGCCTCCGAGGGTGCTCAGTGTGAGGGTCCACCTCCTGGTGCGGTCTATTAGGGGTAGGAGCATGAAGGCCCCGAGGAAGGAGCCGAGGTTGGCGTAGAAGACAACGCGGGCAACTGCTGCCTCGCCGAAGGCGAAGCCGGGTGCGTAGGGGGCGTAGAAGGCGACGAGCACGTATGTAATGTAGACCACGAGTGTCACGACGGCGAGCACCGCGAACCTGAAGGCGTACCTCCTGAGGGCCTCGCCTAGGCCAACCCCCGACTCCGGGGGAACACTCAAGTCGAGGGGGCCGGAGTAGCCCGTGGCCATTCTGACCACGCGCTCTGCCTCCCCCCTCATGCCCCTGAGGGCGAGCCACCTAGGCGACTCGGGGAGGGCGAACCTGGCCGCCCCCGCGCCCAGGCCTATGCCTAGGGCCGTGAGGAGTAGGTAGCGGGCCTCCAGGCTGGGGGTCGGGGCCAGCCTGGCGTAGAGGAGCCCGAATACCGCGATCACAGTGCTGCCGAGGTTCCAGAAGTTCGTGGCCATCAGCATGGCCTTGCCCCTATGCCTGGCGGGGGTCAGCTCTGCCAGGAGGGCGTATGTGGAGCTGAACTCCCCGCCTATGCAGAATGTTATGAGGCTCGACAGCAGGGCCAGGAGGGGCACGTCGCTATAGAACACCAGGAGGAGGGCGAGGCTCCCGGCCTCGAGGGCCATCGAGGCCGCGAAGACCCTGAGCCTCCCGTACCTATCCGAGAGCCAGCCCAGCACTATGGCGCCAGCAGCCTCCGAGGTGAGGTTGAGGGCGAAGACCAGGGGGGCCACGCTCGGCGGTGCCACGAGGTAGAGGAGGAGGGGTGTTACAGCGAAGAGGAGCCCGTCGAAGAAGTAGTTGTCCGAGAAGACCGCGAAGAGCTTCCAGTGGAGGGGGCCCCAGGGTGCCTCGTCGAGTACCTCCCAGTAAGCCCTGGACCCACCAGCCAACTAATGCACCCGAAACCCACGCCCAAGTGGCATGGGGATAAACGGGTTCACGCCCGCGGCATACCAAGCGGGCGGTCCCTCCCCTTAGAGAGTTAAAGGATGGGCCCGCACCGCCCCCCGTGGGGCCGCGGCGTGGAGGAGGCCCACCTGGCACCACTGCTCTACATGCTGCTCGGCGTCGAGCTCTCACTCCTAGGCATATCAGTCGCCCTCCTAGTGCTGAGCTTCAGGGAGCATAGGGGGCGCAGCGAGCTTCTCGAGGCCCTCTTCAGGGCGACGCGGGCCCTTACCAGGTACGAGTACTTCCTAGCGGTAATCGACTCCATACGAGTTGCGAGGAAGAGCGTTGCGGGCGTTGTGACGGGTCGGAGGCCCACAACGGACCTTGGGAGGCAGGCCGTTAGGGACATACTCAAGGCTCTCCAGGAAGCTTCGAGGAGAGGCGTGAGGGTGAGGTACGTGATCTATAAGTCACCGGACCGCCTCTACATGGGCTACCACTACAAGAGGGCGGGCGCCGAGGTCCGCGTGAGCCCCGTGGTGGCCCTCAACGACCTCAGGTACATGGTTGTAGACGAGAAGATCAACGTGCTCGGCCTAGCCGGCAAGGAGAGGGGCTCCCCCACGAGGATGGGCTACGTCATAGGCAGCAGGACACTGGCCGGCCTGCTGCTGAGGGACTTCGAGAGGCTCTGGTCGAACTCCGAGAGGCTCGAGGACTACGCCGAGGAGCTCGTGCGGGAAATACTAGGCGAGACACCCACCGCCACGGAGGACCAGATAGCCGAGCACCTGGGCATACCCAGGGAGGAGGCGGCGAGGCTACTCGCAAAGGCTAGGAGGGCCCCCGACTAGCCCGGGGGAGGCGGTGGAGGGCTTGGGATGCGACTCCCTGCCTGAGGGCCTCCAGGGCCTCGTGCGCGGGACTCCCAGGGGCGTGGCCCTGGAGGTCTACGTGGTACCCAGGGCTGGGGAGAGCAGGCTCGCCTATAGGGATGGGGAGCTCGTCTACTACTCCGAGGCCAAGTGCAAGGGCCACGCCGTCAACTATGATCTCCTTAAGTGGCTCTCCAGGAACATAGGTGGGAGGCCCAGGATAGTGCGCGGCTGGTCGTCGAGGGTGAAGCTGGTCCTCCTCGAGGGCGTCACGCTCGGGGAGGCGCTCGAGGCCCTCTGCAGTAACCTAGACCGAGGGGGCGTCCCCCGCTAGCCGCTCGAGGGGGCCTCGGTCCTGGTTACCTGGACCGTGAGGCCGGGGAAGCCTATGGGGCCCAGGCTGGGCTTGACCTTGAGAACCGCGACCACTGTGAGGTTGCCCTGGGAGCCGGTGAGGGCCCCCGCTATGAGGCCCGCGAGGCCCCCAGCTGATACTGTTAGGCGGGCGGTGGCCTCGGCCGAGCCCCTAGGAGGCACCACCACGGGCTCCCCGGTGGCTGCGTCCGCGACCAGCTCCCCCTCGTAGTAGAGTGTGACCCTTAGATGGTCGACCTCGAGGGTGTAGGGCGACCCGTTCCTTATCGTGACCACCAGGTCACCCGTGAGGGTCACATCCTCGACCCCAACGCTCAGCCTCCTAAGCCCCAGGTAGGCCCCGGCGAGCCCGGCCAGGTAGAGAACCGCCAGCGCCGCCACGAGGATCGAGGCTACCCTGAGGGCCCTCGACGCCACGAGCCGCCACCCCACCCGAGGCCCCCGGCCTAAAAGATGGGGGCCAACGCTGCCAGGCAGGGGGTCCTGGGGGGCTGGGTGGTCTTATTGGTTAGGGTGCTGGACCTCACGAGGCTCTACCCTGGGGGGGTCGCCACAAGGATCCTCCTCGACCTAGGCTTCGAGGTAGTGAAGGTCGAGGATACGGGGGCGGGGGACTACCTGAGGGATATATCGCCCCTGCTGTTTGAGATGCTGAACTCCGGGAAGAAGAGCGTCTCCATAAACCTGAAGACCCGGGAGGGCCGGGAGGCCTTCTATAGGCTCGCGGCCAGGAGCGACGTGGTAGTCGAGGGCTTCAGGCCCGGCGTAGCGGAGAGGCTGGGCGTGGGCTACGAGAACCTCAGGAGGCTCAACCCCAGGCTGGTGTATTGCTCGATAAACGGCTACGGCAGCCGGGGCCCCTACGCCGGGCTGCCGGGCCACGACTTGAATTATGTCTCGGTAGCCGGCCACCTCGACCCAGACCTCTACCCCGGCGAGCCCCGGGTCCCGGTGGTGCAGGTGGCCGACGTGGGCTCGGCCCTCCTATGCGTCATCGGCATCCTAGAGCTACTCAGGAGGGGCACGGGCGGCAGGGTGGAGGTACCCATGGTGGAGGCTGCCCTCCTATTCAACACGCTAAACATAGCCATGAAGACCGAGGCGGGCGACGCCACCCTCACGGGGAAGTACCCCTTCTACAACGTCTACAAGTGCAGGGACGGCTACATAACAATCGGGGCCCTCGAGGAGAAGTTCTGGGAAAACCTCTGCAGAGCACTAGGCAGGGACGACCTGAGGGGCAAGCAGCTAGACCCCAAGGCCACCCGGGAACTCGCCGCGGAACTCTCAAGGTACACCTGCAGGGAGGCACTCGAGAAGCTATGGGCCCACGACGTCCCAGCCGCCCCAGCCAACAAGATAGAAGACCTACCCAGGGACCCCCACCTAGCGGCGAGGGGCTACAGGCCAGGCCGCCTCCTAGAAGCAATAGTCATAGACGGCACCCGACCCTACACCCCAGGAAAAGCCCCCAGGAGGGGCGAGCACACTCGCGAGATACTACTAGAGCTAGGCTACACCGAAGAAGAGATCGAGGAACTCAAGAAGAAAGGCGCAATCCACTACTAGACAAAGCCGCCCCCACCGCTGCAGAGGGGAAAGCCCTGGGGGATCCCGCAACTCAGAAATCTACACTGCAGGCCTCATACTCGCCCAGGCCACCAGGGACTCGACTCCCTCCGTCACGAGCCTGGAGAGGCCCACCCGCCTCTTGGAGAACTGCAGTATCTCGACTCCTACGACTTCCCCTTCCCTATTGTAGTCAACTATTATGCCCTCGGCTATCTCCTCCGAGTCGGCGATCTCTCCTTCCTTTAACTTCACATAGAGCGCGTCGGCCACTCTATCATACCTAAGCTTGACCTCCACAGGCATAGCCTGGCACCTATAGGCCCCATGCCCGAGTAACAATGATCACCTAACCTTAAGTGCCTAAAGCAGGCCCCCAAAGCCCGGGGCACGGCTTTGACGGAGGACTCCTTTGCAGTTGGAACGGGAGACCTATTGGAGATGCTCTGGGGGCGACGTGCCCCCTACGGGCGCCGCTTGACCGAGTAGGCTGCTGGGGCATGAGGGCCCGAGGGCTAGAGGCCCCCAGGGCGGGTTACTGCGTGGCTCTCTGCCCGCGCTTCCCCGCTAGTGTTAGCATGACTAGCGTGGCGGCTGCGAGGGCGAGTACCACAAGCGCCGTGAGTGTGGAGTTCGGTGTTTTGGTGCCCGTGCGGCTGTGGGGCTGCGTGGTTCTCGATAGAGTAGTGGGTGCCTCTTGTGGGGTCTCTTGTGTTTTCTGCTGTGGGTGCGTGGCCGTGCAGGCTGGTGGTATTGCGGTGTGCCTGAGGGGGTCTCCCGTGCTTGTCTGGAGGTATGTTATTTGGAAGGTGTTGCTTGTGGCTAGTTTTAGGTAGAGGATCCCCGAGGCGGGGTCCCAGTAGTACGAGTCGACTTGGGTGGCCGCGAGCTCTCGGAGGCTGCTGAGGCGCTCTGGCGGGGCTCCCCCTATGGTTATGCTCTGGGGCGGCCCGGCGTGGATGTATATCGCTACTATTGCGGGGGCGCCGGCCTGCCTCTCGAGGATCCCGGCTAGCGTGGCCATGGCGCACCCGGTGCTCCCGGCTGTTTGGGTGGCGAGTTGCTCGTGGGTGAGGGCCTCGAGCCTGGCTCCCCTCACGTACTCCACCCCGGCCCCCGCTGTGAGTGCCTGCGCCAAGAGGTATGCCCTTAGGCCTGCTGTGGTGGCCGCCTGTGTCTCTACGTTGGTCTCGTTGGCCCCCTCGTGGGTGCGCTCCCAGTAGCCGCTGGTTAGGAGGGCCCATACCTTGCTGGCCGAGGCCTGGAGGATCCCGTGGCCAGGCTTGTAGGGGGCTAGGGCTTGTAGTAGGTAGCCCTGGGCGTAGGGCTGCTCGCCGTAGAGGGTACCCCTGTACCACTGCTTGCCCGGCGCCTCCTGGGGGGTCTTGTAGCGGTAGTAGTACCAGTGCCGGGTCTTGTTGTCATGGTGGAACCAGTGGGCTAGCCAGTAGTCGACCGCCTCCCGGTAGGCCTGGTTGTGGGTTGCATTGTAGAGTGCTAGGAGGGCGCGGGCTGCCTCGGCGCTGACGTCCAGGTAGGCCGCGGCCCCGTAGGGTGGGGGCGCGTCGAGGAAGCCCCCGTTCCTCGGGTCCCCGGGGCTCCTCACCTGCGAGGCTAGCAGGGTCTCCGCGGCCTCCTCCGCCTCCTCCAGGTAGGCCCTCCTGTGGGTGTAGTTGTAGAGGTTTAGCAGGGCTAGTATGTAGTTGGCTAGGACCCTCGTGGAGACCCTCCAGTGCCACCCTCTCATGACCCTGCCCACGCTCTCTATGACTTCCTCCGCGAGGGCCAGGCCCGGCTTCCCCTGGGTGTCTAGGAGGATCCCGGCTAGGGCGAGGCCCTCGAATGCACCCGTGCCGGTGTTGAGTGCGAAGCTGAGGTCGCGGCCGTCTAGCCTGTCGAGGTGGGCCAGCATCTGGGTGTAGAGCCCCTCGAGGCCGGGGGCGTAGCTCGCCATGGGCACCAGCCTGGCCTCTACGACCCTGGCCTCGCCGGGGGCTAGGCTGCCGAGGTCCACCTCGAACTTCACCCACCTAAGGTACCAGCCCGTGTACTCCGGGTTGCCCCTGAGGCCCGCCCGGGGGGCCTGCAGGTTGCCGTAGCCCCAGACCCTTAGGGGGTAGCTAGAGTTGATCATTACCGCGAGCGCCCTGTTCATGCCTAGGGGCCTGTTGGTGTAGAGTATGGTGACCCACCACCCGTCCACGGGCCTCCACTTGCCCTGCCTTGAGTCCGCTATGGTGTACTCCCTCTCGCCCCCGCCGATGGTAGTGCCGCCCTCGGAGGCGTTGAACACCCCGAGGCCTGGCGTGTACGCCGCCTGGTAGAGGAGCCTGTCCAGCTCGTCGAAGGCCAGGGTCACCCTGACGCCGGAGAGGGTCTCGGTGGAGTTGTTCCTGACGACCAAGAGGACCTTGACGTAGGGCTTCCCGGCCTCGACTATGAACTGCTGCTCATACACCAGCCTCCCATCACTCATCACCCTAGTAGCGTTGGCGTATGTCGAGTTGTAGGTTATCGAGTACCCCACTATCCTCCCAGCCCCGAGGCTCCCATCGCTCGTGTCCCAGATGCCCCTGTAGTAGCCCCTGTCGCCTGGGGCCCTGTACCAGACCTCGTCCCCGCGGGAGGCGGCCGTGAACCATATGGTGGGCCACGCTGGGCCCCCGGGGGCCTTGTAGGCGTCAAGGCCCAGGGTGACGAGCCTGGAGTACCCGTCGCGGCGGGCCCCCGCGAGGTCGCCGCCCAGGTTGACTATGAGGTTCCCCACGCTGAAGCCCGTGGGGTCAGCGCTCAGGATCCTCACCAGCCTGCAGGGCGTGTACCTCGAGAACGGGTAGACGATGCTCCCGTTGCTGTAGGTGAGGTACCTCCTATAGCCGTCGAGCATCGCGGCCAGCAGGCCCGAGTCGCCCAGGTAGGCGAGCGCCTGCACCGCCTCCCCCTGCTCGGTGTTCCAGTACCAGCACCTACCCTCCGGGGTCCCCCAGGTCTCCCTGAAGAGGCCAAGCTCCGGGTCGTAGAGCCTCTCAACAAGCACCCGAGCCATCCTGTACCAGAGGTGTGGCGAGGCATCCAGCACAAGGGCCCCCCACGACCCGCCAGCCGCCCTCGCTCCAAGGGGCTGGGCCACGGCGAGGCCCACGAGGGCCACTATGGCGAGGGCCCCCAGAGCCCTCAAGCGAGCACCCGGCAGGAGAGATGTGACCGCACCATAAAACATTCTAACTCTGACATACTGTTAGGGCTAAGGACAACTGCCCAAACCCCTAAACTAAGCCTAGACATTCAAAGTAAAGGGGTCTTTACGGGTTAAAATGACGACCTCAAACACCCCCTAGGAATCCAGCCAGGAATCGACCCGGTAACCAGTGTCCTCGTAGCCTGGCTGCCGCGGAGAGGCGCTTTTAACGCCCCTGAGGCATCTAGGATTCCTGGTATCTGCCTAGTTATGTGTGCTCCAGGTAGACCTGGCAGTCCGCGAAGACCCTGTGTGGGGCAGGGCTAACGCTTTTCTCGCCCTCACCGTAACCATAGATCTCATTGAGTTGAGAGACGACTACACCCCTGAGCAGGTCTTTATCGATGGTTATGAGGCCCTTGGACTCTGGATCGGCGAAGGCTGCTAGAGTAACTAGGAAGTCTGCGACTCCCACTCTACCTATGCCCTCGGCTAAATCGCTCGCCAGTAGAGGGCCGTCCCTAGCCACCTGTGCTGCCAGGAGAGCCGAGAAGAACCTCATAAACCCGCTCTTGTCGTAGCCTTTAAACTCTAGTGCTGGATAGATGCGGGGTAACTCCTCAAAACTTCTATAGGACCGACAGGTCCCCTTTGAGCCCTTCCTCTGAAGTACTAGGAGAGCCTCTCCTATCGTGTGTGGCGCTACCGGAGCTTGAAGCCAGCTCGTCTCGCAGATCTCACTATGCACTCTGAATATCTGTGGAAGCGATCGGTTATGCATACCAGGCCAACTAATATGTGAGTATCGACGTAGTAGACCTCTCCCTGCGAAGCTTACTCCCCCTGGAGGGTGACCTCGATGAAGCCTAGCCTGGCTAGCTCGTCAATCGCCCTCTCGACAGCTCTCTTTGGGGCCCAGGGTTTTACTAGGAGAACCCGCCTAACCAGGAATTCACGCCGCATGTGCTCCCAGAGTCTGCTCCCCTTATGGGCGCTGTAGATGTCATAGGCTGTAGCCATGAGTTCGAGAGTCTCAGTGTCAAGCATGACTAGCTCCCTTAGAATATCTCTCACCCTCCTAGGGGGATCGTATGTGGATGCCAACTCCGCTATGTAATCATCTCCAAGCTCGGCCAGCTCGTAGTAGACCCGGGCGAGATCGGGGCTGTAGGGTCCGTATATGTAGAGGCTGAACCTATACCCCCGCAGCCCTGGTATAAAGCGCCTCAAGAGGAAGACGAGCTTCTGTACCCTAACACGCGCCTCGAGACCCTTCTCGCTCCTGAGCTCTGCAGCTCTTATCCCAGCGGTGTGTATAATCCAAGCGACTATGCTACGAGTCCTCCCGGGCATAGGAGTCCACCGGGGGGGCGGCCTCTCCCAGTAAAGGAGGCCAACCTAAGCAGCCTTAAAATTTTACATGAACAGAACATACAAAAACTAATGCAGAGCCGATAACATGCTCTAAACCTCTCCGAGATCCCCGTGGCGCTCCAGGCAAGCTTGACGATCCCTAACATGAGAGCATCCAGGCGAACACGAAAACTCCGAGGAGCCCTAAAAACCTAGGACGCTCCACGAAACTATCATAGCCAGCGACCCCACGACCCTGAGGATCCCGCGGGCACCCAAGAGGCCACCCACAACACCCACAGCCACACGGCCCCCACCCAGGCTGGCCTGGATCCTCACACTACTAGCCACGGTACTTGCATACACGATATCCTGGCTACTCGCATCAAGGGAGTAGGAGGATCTCTTGAGTTCTATGCTACTTTACATTGATGATTTTGATAAGATTCGTCGGATGGTGTACAATCATCTAGGTATAGTATTTGAGGGAATTTTTATTAATATTTCTATTAATTATCGATAACACACTTTTCAATTCTCTAGTGTCACTCTTATGGGAATACTTCACAGGCTTGTCCACACATATGTGATATCTAACTTTATACTTTTTTACTTTCTTTCTTATTATCATCGTAGGCTAACTTGATCGAAATTTTAACAACCTCATAGCATTAGGAGGCTCGTCGAGGAGCTGGGCATGGACCTCGGCCTCTCGGAGGAGGAGCTTGAAGACGCATACGAGCTCACGCAGTACTATTACCTCCCCAGGTACCCAGACGTGGTGGAGGGCCTGCCGGATGAGGCGATCAGCAGGAGGACGGCGGAGAGGGCGGTGGCTATCGCCGGGAGAATTGTGGAGAGAGCGAGAGAGGCTCTGGAGGGAGCTGCTGGATCGAGCCTCTAGGTGGGCCCGAGAGCTCGCCGGGGAGCTGGAGGCCCGGGGGATAAGGGTCACCGAGGTGAGGCTCTTCGGCAGCATAGCCCGGGGGAGCTGGAGCAGGGAGAGCGACCTAGACCTCCTAGTGATATCCCCGGACTGGCCCGAGGACTACACTAGGAGACTATCAATACTCTACAAGCTCTGGAACAAACCCGTGGACGCGCACTTCATACCGCTCAAACCCCAGGAGCTGCCAGAGGCCATTAAGAGGAGCGTGGCCCTCAGAGACGCCTCGAGGTACTGGATAACAATATACCATAGAGGAGACACGCGGGCAGGCGAGAATGAGAGCCGGGCGGGATGAAGCCCTAGCTGGCATAGGAGCCCGCAGGGGAGCCGCCATCCGGTCCTAGCTAGTGGGAGGATTAGAACCCCGGGTCACGGGAGCCAGGCTTCATGGCTCCACTAGAATGGGGGAAGAGCGCTGTTTGAAATCAGGTTATGATTGCTCATGTTTAAATGGTCTCTGCTATCATTAGTGCTCAGAGGTGCTGGTGGTTGATTATAAGGGTATTCCATGATGGGGATAAGGTGCTGGCCATATTTGACGACCCATTGAGCGATAAGGTGTCCATTAAGGTTATAGGGAGCATCTATATGGAGAGGGAGGAGCGCGACCCCGTAGTTGAGGCTCTGAGGAAGATATTCGCTGAGGGTACTGGCGTTAGAGGGCCTGGTGAGGTAGGATCAAGCGGGGTAAGAGTAAGGAGGGTGGATCCATTTGAAACAGGCAAGACTAAGAGGCGCTCTCGAGCCGGAGCAGCATAATGTGCCTACTGAGGCTAAGAGTTGATTCGTCAACCGAGCCTAGGGGTCCCCCTCTGGGTCGGTGTGGCAGGATATCGGGGTGTGTTGGATTAGCCGAGGAGGAAGGGGGTCTCCCCTAATCCTTGGGGCTCTTCATTACTAGGGATGCCACCTCCTTCACTAGTCTCTCTATGTTTTCTATGGCGTCTTCTACGTCCTCCCTTGCGCACCAGCCCTCGTAGAAGCAGGTGTGCATGCCGTTAGCGTACATCCACGCCCCCCTAACCCATCGGCCAACCTCTCTGGCCATCAGCCTCATATGCTCCCACAGCTCCCCATGACTAGTGAGCCTCTTACCCTCTCTCAGGTAGGCGTAGGCTTTGACTGCTAGGGCGGCGGCCCCCCAGAGCTTCTCCGCGGCCTGCCGGACGTTACCCTTACCCAGCTCTTCACGGGCCTCCTCCAATAGGTCCTCCGCAGCCTTAACGTATTCCAAGGCTTTATCCTTAGGGTCGAGGCCCTGGCTGAGGAGCTCGACGAGATACTCCTCAACGCTAAGACCATATTTCTCCGCCTCCTCTCTGACACGCCTAGCCAAGCGGCCCCGGATAAGTAGCACTTCAGTCAACTCCGAGGCCCCGAGAATAAAATCGTGTGTTCCATTGCTAAAAAGAATTAGCCGCATTACAGCGGCGGACGGAGACGCGGCGAGGCTAGCACTATGGAAATGCGGCCTCCAACTAGTCCATGGAGCGAGTTACGAAGACGTGATACGGAATATCAAGTCACAGTATTATGCGTGGAGATTCGCCCTGTGATGAATTCTGGCTTCTATCCTCACTCCCTGTGGGGATGCAGAGAGGCTAGGCCGAGTAGTTATGGACGGACGCTTACGGCAATCGTGCTGCGTCCTCATAGCTTAACCCCTCAGCTATGTGCCAGCTATCTCCCCGGAGTCAAGCAGGGCCTGTCCAAGATGGTTTGATTTAGGCTCACGAACTGGGACTGTGAAGGAGTGGAGCCGCCGCCGGGATTTGAACCCGGGACCTCCGCCTTACCAGGGCGGCGCTCTGCCAGCTGAGCTACGGCGGCCTCCCGCGGAGTCGGCCTGTGCCTTGGGGGTTAATGAGGGTTAAGGGGCCCCTAGAGGCCTCCTAGGGGGCTAGGACTTTGAGGCCTATGTCCTCTAGCCTCTCGGCCTTCGCTATTATATCCTTGTCTAGCGTGGCTATTGCGTTAGCTCCTATTGCCTTGGCTGCTGTTACGTGGAGTAGGTCTAAGCTTCTGAGCCTCAGGGCGCCAGCTAGCCTGTAGGCCTGGGCTAGCACTTCGTTGAAGTCGACTCGCCATAGCGTCGCCCCCGTTCTCCGGATGGAGTATAGGGCTAGGGCCTCGGGTTCCTCGAGGCCTGCCCGGGCGTATACCGAGGCGAGCTCGACTAGTGTAAGCCTGCTCACAGCCAGCTCGGCCTGCAGGCCCTCGAGGAACCTGAGGGCCCTCTCGTGGTTGGCGTCGGCTTCATCAATGTATGATATTATCACGCTCGTGTCGAGGTATACCCTCAACGCCGTCTAGCCTCCTCCAGTATCCCGGTGAGGCCGCCGTGGCGGATCCTGTAGCCCTCGCGCTCGAGGCGCTTGGCCTTCTCGTAGACGCCCTCCCAGAACTCGACCTCTCCCCGGGCCCAAGCTATGCCCCTCTCAATCATGAGGTTGATTGCGTGCGACCTACTCCTGGCTATGCCATAGCGCACCATCTTATCGGCGAGCTCTACCACCTCCTTTCTAACCTTTATCGTCACAGACACGGACACTAAGGTACACCTGGGTATACCTTCTTCCAGGGGAGTTATTAGTATTTCCCGGCCAGCGTGTCCTTTGCGTCTAGGGCCCTAGCTGGGCAGCGGCCACGTCAAATACCTTGCACTAACGCTTCTAAGTCGTCATAACGTTTTTATATCGGGGTCTACCACATTATTTATATCTAATACGTGGGGGGTGAGGGAGTGGTGGCGGCGCTCCCGACCCTCGGCGAGGTCGCGAGTAGGAGCCTCCCCCTAGTGTCGGCTGACCAGAGCCTCTCGAAGGCGGCTGAGGTGATGCTAGCCAACAGGGCGCTGGGCGTTGTGACCGCTGATGTGAAGAGGAGGCCTATGCTCGTGCTGAGCTATAGGGCCCTCGTGAGGGCCATTGCGAGGGGCGCCCACCCGCAGTCGAGGGTCTCGGAGCACGCGGTCGACGAGCCAGTGTTCGCCCTGGAGTCGATGAGCGTCATCGACGGCCTCGGAATCATGAGGAAGACTGGGGTCCGCTTCCTCCCAGTCGTGGATGAGAGGGGCAGGATAACCGGGGTATTCGAGCCCTACCACGCCGCTAGGAGTCTCTGGGAGATGCTGGACTACGGAGACGCCATGGTCGAGGCGAGGGCGAGGGGCCTCGTGGCTCTCCCAGGAGACGCCACCATCAGGGAGGCGGCGAGGGCCATGGATGAGAACGGGGTGCCCGAGATACTCGTGAGGGCAGGCGAGGAGGAGAGGATCCTGAGGGAGGAGGACTTCCTCAGGGCAGTCGCCGAGGAGAGGCTCGACGCCAGGGTCGCGGACTACGCCAGGGGCCCCGTGATAAGGGTGCCCCCAGGCTTCGACGCCAAGAGCGCAGTCGAGCTTATGCTGGAGAACGGGGTGAGGAGGCTCCTGGTGACGGGGCTCGAGAGGCCCGTCTTCGCCACCCTGACCGACCTCGCCTTCGAGGCGGCGGACCTGCTATCCTCCAGGAGGCCCCTCGAGACGGGCTTCGTGCTAGTAAGGGTGGAACCCGGCAGGGTGGAGGAGGTAGCCTCCAAGGCGATAATGGAGGAGTGGGTGAGCGAGGTCCACATGGTAACCGGGGACTACGACGTGCTAGTCAGGATAGACGCCCCCAGCCTCAGGGAGATCCACAGGGTAGCCAGGGAGGTGATAGCGAGGCTCCCGGGCGTCCTGGAGACCAAGACCTTCACTGGCGTCAGGGTGGCAGCCAAGAAGGCCCCCTAGCCCGCCCCATCTCTATTTAGACCCCCACGGGCCCCGCGGGCCCCGGGTCTAGGCGGGGTGCTACCTTGGAGTGGACTGTTGAGAAGGGGCCCGCGTTCTCGGTCCTCAAGGTCAGACTCTCTCCGGGGGAGGCCGTGACTGCCGAGCCCGGGGCGATGATGCTCATACGCGGTGACGTGAGCGTCGAGACGAAGAGCAGGGGGATACTCAAGGGCATCCTCCGCAGCCTAGCGGCGGGTGAGAGCTTCTTCCTGAACACCTACAGGGCCAACGGGCCCGCCGAGGTGTGGTTCGTGCCCCCCATGCCCGGGGATATAGCGGCGATAGAACTCAAGGGGGACGAGTGGGTCATACAGGACATGAGCTACCTAGCCCACGCCGGCGACGTCGACGTCTCCGTTGCGTGGAGGGGCTTCAAGGGCCTCGTGACGGAGGGGGAGCTCGTCTGGGTCAAGGCCTCCGGCAGGGGCACCGTGTGGGTCAACTCCTACGGGGCCATAGACAAGGTGAGGGTCGCCCCCGGCGAGAGGGTGGTCATAGATAACTTCCACTTCGTAGCCATGCCCTCGAACGTGAACTACAAGATAACGAAGGTGGGGGGCCTCAAGACCTTCCTCTTCGGGGGCGAGGGCATAGCCCTCGAGGTCTGGGGGCCAGCCGAGGTGCTGGTGCAGACACGCATGCTGCCGGGCTTCGCCAGGATCCTAGCGAGGTTCATGAGGAGGTAGCCCTGGGCTCGGGGGCCGCCGCCCTCGGCCTCGCTATGAAGTACGTGCCCCCGCAGGGGGGCTCCCCGGGGTTTTCTATGGTCCTCCTCAGCATGTAGCAGTACCTCCTCTCGGGGTCGTAGAGTACACAGTCAAGACACGACGGCCTCTCCACGGGAGCGGCCCCCGGGGCCGCGGAGCCGCCGGCCCCATCGCTGGGCTGGAGGGCCTCGCGGGCCTTCGCCGCTAGGTGGAGCCTCGCCAGGTTGGCTATGCCCCTGTCCACCAGCTCCTCGACGAACTCCCTGAAGTCGCCCCTGCCCATGAGGCTCGCCATTAGGCCAGCGCGCATCTCGGCCTCGACCACCACCCTCGAGGCCCCGCCTCCAGGGGCTGGCTCGACCTTGAAGGTCATCCTGAAGTGGTAGGGGGAGTCGGGGGTGCTGCGGTACTCGACCGTCGAGCCGCTCCTCGCGACCGCAAGCGTGACCCTGTAGAACTTCTCGATGCCGAGCTTCCTCCACCTGAAGACTACCTCGTAGACGTCCTCCCCTACCCTCCTGAGGGCGTAGGTGTACCTGCTCTTGGACATGAATCCCTCTAGGTTGGCCAGGCACTCCAGGCAGTCCTCTGGCGGCACTGAGACGGTCTTCACGGTCCTATGCCTCAGGGGCACCCCATTTGCACCATGTAGTCATGAGGGCGTGCGGCGGGGGATAGGCTTGGCTGGCTCGTTAGAGGGTTTCAAAACCCATCGCCCCCCTTATAGGGCTCTACCCCGCCGGGGTCGGGGGCCGCCACCAGGAGGGCCTCGACCCTGCCTGATCTAACCTCGCCTAGGATCCTGTAGGTTAGGGGCTCGGCGTGTAGGGGGCTGTTGAGGACCAGCGTGTGGTACTCCCCGTTCTCGCCGAGGGGGTCGAAGCCGTGCCTCCTAGCCTCCTCCTCGAGGACCCAGACGGTCTCCCGGTTCAGCCTCATGCCGAGGATCCTCCTGGGTATCCCCCTGACACCTGTCACGAGGGCCTCGACGCCCCACTCGACTATCTTGTGGAGCAGCTCCAGGGTGTCCATGCCCCAGAGGGGCTCCCTGAGCTGCGCGCCGGCCTCACCCGCTATCCTCTCCATGTAGCGTAGGTGGTCCTCCACGAAGACGTCGCCAGCGATTATCTCCGTGGCCCCGAGGAGCCTTAGGATCCTCACTGTCTCCACGGGCTCCCTCCCCCGTGGGAGCCTCGCCACCACCACCGGGATCCCCGTGAGGCCCAGGGTCGCCAGGGTGGCGCCGAGGTTGAGTAGGTGGGGGCTGGGCTCGGGGAACTTGTAGACAAGCACCAACCCTAGGTCGGGGGGCCAGAGGCGGCTCGCCGCGTAGAGGGAATCCTTACCCCCCGACAGGAGCGCGACCCTCAAGGGCTGGACCCCTCCTCCAGGCCTCGGCGGGGCGCTCCACTATTAATCCGGGCCTCCATGGCGCGCCCCTAGGGGCCCCGAGGCTTGGCTGAGAGGCTGGACCCGTGGGGGACTCTCGAGGTAAAGGACTATGATAGGCTGAGGAGGGTCTTCGGCATAAGGCCCTTCCAGGAGGTGATACCCAAGCTCAGGGAGGCAGGCTTCGAGCCGAGCCTCCACATGAGGAGGGGGATCCTCTTCGGCCACAGGGACTTCGACAAGGTGGTGCTTGAGGGCCTGAGGAGCGGTGGGAGGGTGGCTGTTCTGACGGGCTTCATGCCCAGTGGGAGGTTCCACTTCGGCCACAAGCTCACCGCGGACCAGCTCATCTACTACCAGAGGACCCTCGGCCTCAAGGTGTTCGTGGCCATAGCGGATGCGGAGGCCTTCGCGGTCCGCAGGATCCCGAGGAGGGAGGCCGTTCGGATCGGGGTCGAGGAGTACATAGCGAACCTCATAGCCCTCGGCCTCGACCCGGATGAGACCGAGTTCTACTTCCAGACCAACAGGGGGGCCCCGTACTATAGGCTCATACAGCTCGCCTCCGGCAGGGTGACGGCCGCGGAGATGGAGGCGATCTACGGCGACCTCGCCCCCGCCAAGGTGGTCTCGGCGCTAACACAGGTGGCCGACATACTCCACCCCCAGCTAGAGGAGTACGGGGGCTACACTGGGGTCCTGGTGCCGGTGGGCGTGGACCAGGATCCCCACCTGAGGCTCACGAGGGACATAGTCGACAGGCTCTCGGGCGTCGTGAGGCTCACGAGGCCCGCCAGCACCTACCACAAGCTCATACGCGGCCTCGACGGGGGGAAGATGAGCAGCAGCAGGCCAGACTACACGATATTCCTAACCGACCCACCCGAGGTTGCGAGGAGGAAGCTCATGAGGGCCCTCACGGGCGGCCGGGCGACGGCGGAGGAGCAGAGGCGCCTGGGCGGCGTGCCGGAGGCCTGCACGGTCTACGACCTATACCTCTACCACCTAGTACCCGACGACGAGGAGCTAGCCAGGATTTACAGGGACTGCAGGAGCGGGGCCCTACTCTGCGGGGAGTGCAAGAGGATGGCCGCCGAGAGGCTCCTCGAGTTCCTAGAGGCGCACCAGTCCAAGCTGGAGGAGGCCCGCGAGACCGCCTGGAGCCTCGTAGAGCCCCCCAGCTTCTAGGCCACCCTCACCAGCCTCGCCCTACCCCTGTAGAGACGCGCCAGCCTGCGGTCGGCCACGTGTACCTCGAAGGGGTCGCGTATACCCGCGGCCCAGAGGGCGGCCAGAACCTCGCCCGGGCTCCTATCGGTCACGACTAGCACGTCTATATCGCTAGAGAGGGTGCTCCTGCCCTCGGCCACGCTACCGAAGAGGTAGACCTCAGCCCCCGGGTCCAGGCCCTTCACTACCTCCACCATCCTGGCGAGGTACCGGTCCAGGTTCCTGAAGACCTCAGCCCTCCTCCTCGCCTCCCGCACAGGATCCCAGGACAGCCCCCATCACCCTCCTCACGGCCGAGCGGAGCCTCTCGACCTCCGCCCTGGTATAGTCGCGGGGCAGGTACCTAGAGGAGATGTAGGCGCCCCCAAGCAAGCCAAACCCCACGCTGAGACCCTCTAGGAGGCCCCTGCGGAGTGGCCAGGCGGGCCCTACCTTGAGGCGGCGTCGGGGGTGCTACACGCTATAGTTTTGGGTGGGGACTCTAGGGTGGGATGACTGTGTGGGGCCCCGCCGTGCCCCTAGGGGCTATATTGGCCATTGCTCTTGTTTGTAGGCCATGTCCCAGAAGAGGTACTCGTAGCGCGAGGCCGTGATGAATATGCGTCGTAGCTCCTCGTAGTTGCCGCCAGCCTCCTCCCAGAGCCTGTCGGCGTGGCTCTTCATCTCCTCGACTAGCTCCCTGTACTCGCTTGTGAGGTACGCGCTCGCCCAGTCCCTGTAGAGTTGGACCCTGTTGCCCTCGAGCTTGTCCTTGTGGTGCTCAGCTATCTCTAGGTAGCTCCAGTAGCAGGGTAGGAGGGCTGTGAGGCACTCGAGGGGGCCCCGGGTGGCGCAGGTCGCGACTAGGAAGCTCGTGTAGGCCAGGTTGGTCGGGGCCGGCTCCGCCCTCAGGACGTCCTCCATGGTGAGGCCGAGCCTGGGGAGGAGCCTCTTGTAGTTGTCGAGCTCTATCGTGGCGTCGCCGTGCGCTACCTCCAGGGCGAGCCTGGCCGTCTCGGGATCCGCCTTGCTGGCGAGTAGCGAGAAGGCCCTCATACTCTCGATGAGGAAGTTGTAGTCCTGGACTATGTAGAACCTGAACCTCTCGAGATCCAGGGTGCCCTCGTAGAGGCCGATCACGAAGGGGTGCTCCATTATCCGATCCCATATCCGGGAAGCCTCGCCCCTAAGCCTCTCCGAGAGCCCCGCCAAGCCGCAGCCCCCCGAGGAGCCTTGGGGGAGGCCCCGCTTAAGCATGCAACGCCCCGCCGCAGTCATGGCTAGCGCGTTAATAGCAGCGCGGCCCCCGCGCCCAGCCGCCCCGCCGGGAGGGGCCGTGGGTGTGGAGGCTTGGCTGGCGTGCCCGTCGTGGTCGTGCACGGTGGAGCAGGTGACTGGAGGGTCGTATTCGAGGCAGCCAGGAGGGAGGGCCTTGACCTCGACGAGGGCAGGGTGCTCGAGGCCGTGAGGGCCGCTGCGCTCGCCGGCCTAGAGGCACTCGAGGGCGGGGGCTCGGCCCTGGACGCCGTGGTCGAGGCCGTTAGGTACATGGAGGATAGTGGAGTCTTCAACGCTGGGGTCGGGAGCGCCCTAGACGCCGCGGGGGGCATATGCATGGACGCTGGGGTCATGTACTCCGAGGGGCCCCGGGCCGGCGCTGTGGCCTGCGTTAGGCACCCCAGGAACCCAGTGGTACTCGCCCGGAGGGTCATGGAGCTCACCGATCACGTGATAATGTGCTGCGGGCACGCCGACAGGCTGGCCGAGGAGCTGGGCCTAGAGGCTCACCCGGGGCCCTCCCCCAGGGCCAGGGCCCTATGGAGCCTCTACAAGGAGAGGCTCGCGGCCGGCTCGAGGCCCGCGAGCTGGTGGAACCGTAACAGCAGGGCGGCCCGCCTCCTAGGGATCCTCCCGGGGGACACCGTGGGCGCTGTGGCGGTAGACGCCCAGGGAAGGCTCGCGGCCGCCGTGAGTACGGGGGGCACCACGTTCAAGCTACCCGGTAGGATAGGGGACTCCCCGGTACCCGGGGCAGGCTTCTACGCCCTACCCGGCGGCGCGGCCGCGGCGACGGGCGTGGGCGAGGCGATAATGATTGCGGGCCTCAGCCTCAGGGCGGTGGAGCTGATGCGCCAGGGCGTCCCCGCGGGGGAGGCTGGCAGGGCGGCCCTAGCGCTCCTCGAGAGGCTCACCGGCATGGGAGCGGGCCTCATCCTAGCCGAGCCCGGGAGCGCTGCTGCGGTCTTCAACACCGCCTCCATGCCCCACGCAATAGCCTCGCCAGCCCTCAAGGAGCCGGTAGCCTCCATCTGGAAGCCTACCATGATCAAACTCTAACAGAAGCCCGGAGGCCTAGGGAGCCGACCGGGGGCTCCCCGCTCTCCATTTTACAACCCCGGGGTTTCGCGCAGCCCCAGGCGGTAAGGCATAGCTTACTTATGGGGTGTCGGAGCGGTGGCGGTGTCTGTGTTCGTTGTTGGGTTTGGCAATGTTGGTAGGGAGGCTGTGATCCAGGTGGCGGGTAGGGCGGGAGAGCTTGGTGTGAGGCTCGCGGGCGCCGCCTCGAGTAGGGGGGCTGTTGTTGTGGAGTCTGCCCGGGACCTGGAGGGGCTCGTGGGCCTCGCCCGCCGTGGCTTGAGGCTGGAGGGCCACCCGGCCTTCAGGGAGGGGCTGGGGGCCGTTGAGGCCGCCTTAGAGGCTGGGGCGGAGGTGGCGCTCGTAGCTATACCCCCCTCCTACGAGTCCGGCGAGCCGAATAGGGGGATCTACTATGGCCTCATAGACTCCGGCGTGGGTGTTGTGACGGCTGACAAGACGCTCCTAGCGCTCGAGTACCGCGAGCTAGTCTCGAGGGCCCGGGCTAGGGGCGTGTGCCTCGGCTACCGGGCCACTGTCGCCGCTGGCACACCCGCCGTGGACGCTGCGAGGGGGTTGAGGATGCGCGGGGTCGAGAGGGTGAGGGCGGTGCTGAACGCCACCAGCAACTACATACTGGGTCTAGTGGAGGAGGGCCTCTCCTATGGTGAGGCCGTGGAGAGGGCCATAGAGGCCAGGCTCGCCGAGCCCGACCCCAGGGTCGACACGCACGGCTGGGACGCGGCGGCGAAGCTCGCCATACTGAGCAACACCCTCGGCTACAGCCTATCCCTCGGCGACGTAGAGAGGATCCCGCTGGAGGAGATCGGGGAGGACGAGGTCAGGGGGGCCAGGGCTAGGGGGCTGAGGGTGAAGCAGGTGGCCGAGGCCGACTACGCCCGGGGGGTCTACAGGGTGGCGCCCGCCCTCCTAGGGGCCGGGGACCCCCTGGCGGCGGCGGAGGGCGAGGGGAACGTGATAGTGTTCGAGCTGGAGGGCTCCAGGGTGGTGCTAGCGGGCCCCGCGGGGCCGGCGTGGAGGACCGCCAGGGTCATGGTGACCGACCTGGCTGAGTGCCTCGAGTCTAGAGGGGCCTCCAGAGTGTGAGGCCCCCCCTCTCGACCCTCTCGGCCCTCCCCTCCACCTCGAGCCTGCGGAGGTGGGCGAGGGCCTCACCCATAGCGAAGAACCTCTCCGCCGGGGGGTACTCGTCCCAGGTGGTGTAGCGGACCCTCCACCTGACCTCGCGGGCCACCTGGTAGCCCGTCGCCTCCCCGTGCTTCTCGAGTATCGAGTGGACCTCGTCGAGCCTCTGCCTGTGGTGCTCGAGTATCTCCCTCGCCCTCCCAGCGGGGTCCTCTATGGGCTCTCTGTGGCCCGGGAGTGCGAGCCTGAGGCCTAGGCCGGCGAGCCTCTCGAGGCTTGCCATGTAGTCGCCGAGGGGGTCGGTGTCGGGGTCGTGGAGGGTGACGTGGGGCGTTATGCCCTGGAGTACGAGGTCGCCCGTGAAGGCGTAGGCCTCCCCCTCCTCTATGAGTGCTATGTGGCCCGGGGTGTGGCCGGGCATCTCGGCGACCCTGTAGGTCCTCTCGCCGACCCTGACGGTGTCGCCCTCAGAGAGGGGCTTGAGGTCGAGCTTGGATAGGGCCTTGTAGGCCTCTATAGCCCTCATGGCCGGGTGGCTCCTCCTTATGAGGTCTATCTCCTCCCGAGGCATCCCGTTCTCAGCGAACAGCTTGAGGGCTGCCTCTATGAATGGGGCCGGGTCCCCCGTGGAGAGCACTAGCTCTAGCTCGCCTCTGCCTAGGAGCACCTCGGCGCCCGTCGCCTCCGCTAGGATTGCGGCCCCCGTCAGGTGGTCCACGTGGAAGTGCGTGACGACTATCCTCTCTATACGGCAGGGGTCGAGCCCGGCGGCCCTGAGGCCCCTTATTATGTCGTGCACGCACCTGGCGGTGTACATGCCCGCGTCGACCAGGTCAACGGAGCCGTCCCCGCGGGGGTGGGGGTAGATGTTGATGGCCCTGAGGCTCGGTATGGGGAGCCACGCCTGCAGCCTCAGGAACCCTGCGCCGCCAGCGGCCATTGGAGCCTACCCGCCTCGGGGCGCGCGGCGCCTCTCAACTATAAGGGCGAGGACGCTGTTGAGGTTACTGCCCGTCGGCCCCGTCATGATAAGGGCTCCCAGGCTGTCGAGTATCGTGTAGGAGTCGTTCCTGGCCAGGTAGTCGAGGGGGTCCATGCCCCGGGACCGGGCCCTCTCAGCGTCCACTGGGAGGACAGCCGCCCCGGCGGCGTCGGTTACACCATCTATCCCATCGGTATCCATCGCGAGGAGCCCCGCCTCGCACCTGGCCCCCCAGTAGCTCATCCTCCAAGCCCAGGCTAGGGCTAGCTCCTGGTTCCTCCCGCCCCGCCCGGGGCCCCTCACGGTGACCGTTGTCTCGCCCCCCGCCAGCAGGGCGAGTGGGGGCTCGGCTGGGACGCCTCTATCCATTGCTTCGAGGGCTATTGAGGCGAGGATCCTCCCGGCCTCCCTGCTCTCCCCCTCGAGCCTGCTAGTCAGCACCACGACCCTGTAGCCCCTGGAGGAGAGCCACTCCCCCATCGCCCTCAGGACGTCGATGTTGGCGGCGACGAGCCTGTTCTCGACGCCCTCGAAGACGGGGCTACCGGGCTTCGGTGTCTCCGGCAGCTCCCCCCGGGCGCCGGCCTCGAGGACCCTGAGGACGGCCCTGGGGATCCTCTCCCTCAGCCCGTAGAAGTCTATGACCCTGAGGGCCTCGGAGTACGTGGTGGGGTCTGGCACCGTGGGCCCGCTAGCGATGCTGTCGAGCCTGTCCCCGGGGACGTCGCTGGCGTAGAGGCCCAGCACCCCCGCGGGCCTCGCCGCCTCGGCGAGCCTCCCGCCCTTGATGCGGGATAGGTGCTTCCGGACCGCGTTGACCTCGTCTATCGTGGCCCCCGAGGCGAGGAGGAGCCTGGTCGCCTCGGCTAGGTCCTCGAGGCTGAGGCCCTCCACGGGCACCTCCGCTATGGCGCTCCCTCCACCGGAGACCAGCGCTAGGAGCGTGCCCCCGCCCCTGGAGGCCTCACGGGCCCACTCTAGCACGGCCTCGCCGGCCCTCAGGCTCC
>JALWPV010000011.1 GCA_027080775.1 Acidilobaceae archaeon | reverse complement strand
TTCCCTGCGGCACTGGGCGGGCTCTAAGCCCGCCCAACACCTAGCCCGCATCGTTTACAGCCGGGACTACCCGGGTATCTAATCCGGTTCGCTCCCCCGGCTTTCGCCCCTCACCGTCGGGCGCGTTCCAGCCGAGCGCCTTCGCCACTGGTGGTCCTCCCGGGATTAGTGGATTTCGCCCCTACCCCGGGAGTACCCTCGGCCTCTCCCGCCCCCTAGCCCGACAGTATCCCCTCCACTCCCCGGGTTGAGCCCGGGGCTTTAGGAGGGGACTTGTCGAGCCGGCTACGGGCGCTTTAGGCCCAGTAAGCACCCCGACCACTCGCGGGGCTGGTATTACCGCGGCGGCTGACACCAGACTTGCCCCCCGCTTATTCCCCCGCCTGTTTACAGCGGGGAAAAGCCCCCATAAGGGGGCACTCGGGGTAGCCCCGTCACGGTTGCCCGCATTGCGGAGTTTTCGCGCCTGGTGCGCCCCGTAGGGCCTGGGCCCTTGTCTCAGTGCCCATCTGGGGGCTCCCGCTCTCACGGCCCCTACCCGTCGTCGGCTTGGCGGGCCATTACCCCGCCAACTACCTGATGGGCCGCAGCCCCATCCTCGGGCGGACCGCGGGCGATGACCCCCCGCGGCCCCTTTCGGCGGGGAACCCTTCCAGGCCTCCCCGCCTATCGGGGATTAGCCCCAGTTTCCCGGGGTTATCCCCGTCCCGAGGGTAGGTTAGCCACGTGTTACTCAGCCGTCCGCCACGCCCCGCAGCGGCGGGGCGTTCGACTCCCATGGCTTAGCCCTACCCCGATAGCGGTCGGGTCCGGCAGGATCAACCGGAGTTACGGCCGCGGCTGGCGCGCAGCCCGAGGAGGGGCGCCGTGCAGGCCCCTACCGCGACCCCCAGGGCTGGCTAGCGGCGCGCCCGGGGCCCCTGTAGGGCCTGAACTTCCCCCAGGTAGTACCCTGGGGGGTGTTCAGGCCCCCATCTCACAATCGCAAACGCCCCCTATCCGCCCCGTCTCGCCTCCGGGGCGGTGGGGCGTGGTAACCCTATGGGGTGGCGGGTGTATTAAGCCTTTCGGGCGGGTGTGCCCGCGGCTGGAGGCTGTAGGGCTCATCCCCGCGGGGCTCTGCCCCGCGTCGCCCCCGCGCCGCCGCCGGGTAGCCGCGGGCACCGGGGGCGCGTGTAACCGGGTGGCCGGGGAGTGATTAGCTTAACCCAGGGGCCCTACCCTCGAGGGTATGCGCTGTGATGAGGACCTTTGGGTCTGACCGGTGAGGATCCCACCCTTGCCTGAGCACTCCGGGGGGTCGGCCCTGCGCGGGCTCTTCACGGGCCCCACGGGGGGCCTCCGCCCTTTCGAGCCACCTCATCCCCCCGGGTTGCTCTTATGCAGGCGAAGCCCTCCTTGCCCGTATAGGGGTGCGGCTCCTCTACGCGTGGCCTGGCCCAGGGCGGGTATGAGAGTGTTGCCACTACACCCTCCACCTCAAGCCCCGCGCGGGCTAGCATGGCGGCTGCCTCCTGGAGGGTGTAGAACCTTGCCTTAGAGTAGAGGGGGTGGCCGAGCCTGGCCTGGCTCCAGTATAGGCGGCCCCAGGGGGTGTCCCTGGGTACTATGCATAGCGCCAGTACGCCGCCGGCCTCGAGGGCTCTGGCTGCCTCGCTGAGTAGTGCCTGCGGGTCGTCGGCGAAGCATATCGTGACCACTATGAGTATAGAGGGCAGCCTGGAGGCCGCTATTGGGAGGGCCTCGCCGCGGCCTAGTATAGCCTGGATCCCCCGGGCCCTCGCCAAGCGCAGCATGGCCGGGCTAGGGTCGACGCCGTAGTCGCAGCCGAGCCTCGAGGCGAAGAAGCCGCTCCCAACACCCACCTCGAGGCAGGGCCCCCTGGAGCCGCGGAGGGCCTCGCGGGCTGCCAGCACCTCGCTCTCAGCCACGAGCCTGTGCACTCTGTACCATGCGTCGTAGCGCTCCGCATAGACGTCGAAGACGGGGGCCGTGGACAACCCAGGGGATCCTCCCGGGGGGCCCTTAATACTCTCGGGTAATAATGCTGGCACCGCGGCGGGGATGTCCAGGCAGGGACGAACCGAGCCGCCCCCGGCTGTGAGGATGGTCTGGAGCGAGTGGAACCCGCCCGCGAGCGGGGGCTGGTAGGGTGCCATAGTTGAGCGGGAACGGCCTCGCCAGGGCTATGGAGGCTGCCTTCGAGAGCTATGGGCCCTTAGGCGTGCTTGTCCTCGCCCTAGTCTCGAATCTAATACCTGGCTTCCCCGCAATATACCTCACGCTAGTCTTCTCCTACGCCGCCGTTGACCGCGGGGGGAAGCTGGGCCTCCTCATAGTGATCCTCGCCGGGGGCCTCGGAGCGGGGCTGGGGAAGTTCATCGAGTTCTACCTCTCCGACGTCCTAAGCTCCCGCGTGGCCTACCTGGAGAGGAAGAGGAGGAGCCTCCAAACGCTCCTGGCTAGGACTAAGTGGGAGGTAGCATTCCTGGTCTTCCTATTCGCCGCCCTACCGCTACCCGACGACGTGCTCTACATACCCCTCGGGGCCGCGGGCTTCAACAGGACCGCCTTCATAGTCTCCGTAACGCTGGGCAAGATAGTGCTAACCGCGATAGCCGCTGGCCTCGGGGAACTCGTTGGCTGGCTCTTCGAGGAGAGCACGCTGGCCTCCATAGCATTCATAACCGTTGGGACCCTGATACTGCTCGTCATAATGTTCGCCATCGACTGGGAGAGCATCGTTAAGGCCTACAACGAGTCGGGCTGGAGGGCCGCTGGCGGGGTGCTGAAGGCCGAGCTTTCAAGGATCCTCGACCCCAGGAACTGGAGGAGGGGGCGATGAGCGGGATAGCGGTCTCCGACCCCCCGTGGGGGTTTGAGGTCAGATCAACCGCGCGAGCCCCCTAGTCGCGCAGCATGACCATCCTCTCGGGGTCCACGAGCCTCGAGGCGGCGTACGCCCCTGCGAGTGCCACGGCGGCCATGAATGCTATGTGCCCTGCCATCCTAAGCGTCGCCCCCACGGCGTAGGCTTGTATCGCCAGCGCGGCGTGGGTGAAGGGTATGGCTAGTAGGGCCGCCTCTATGGGGGCCGGTAGGTTGAATAGGTCGGTGAAGAGGGCCGCGAAGTATATGAGCGTCGCCACGCCTAGCACGAGCATCCCGGTGGCCTGAGCCGACCTGGTCGTGGGGCTCCTAGCCGCTATTGGAGCTATGATTGCGGCCGTCATCACCACGAGGACCCCGGAGACCAGGGCGTGAAGCACTAGGAGCCCGGGCGTCACGGCCCCAACGCCGCCTAGTACGTCGAAGAATATGATGACCCCGAGCGTGTCTGCCAGGGCGGCCGTGAATCCTATGAAGCTCGAGGCGAGCATCTTCCCCGTTACCACTTCCCTCACTCCCAGGGGGGTGGCTAGGAGGGCCTCCAGTGTCCTCCTCTCCCTCTCCCCGACTATAGCATCCGTCACGTAGACCACGGCCGGGTTCACAACGAAGATGAGGGCGAACTCCAGCATCCTAGCAGTCTGCGCAGCCAGCCTCTCCCTCTGGGTGGCGGGGGCCCCCGAGGGCTTGTAGTAGTACTCCCTCACAACCAGGGGGCTGAGCACGCTCTCGGGGCTCACGTTGACCCCGGCAGCCCTCGCGAGTACCTCCACCCTCTCGACAGCCATGCTCCTCGAGAGCTCCTCGAGCACCCCCTGGGCCACGCTGTATGCGGCGTCCGCGGCCTGGCTAGCAATCACCTTCCCGACGTAGACGAGCGCCCTCCTCGAGACGCTGGTGGCGTTGAAGTAGAACCCGCGGGGGAGGTAGATGAATACCGCGCAGCACCCAGGCTCCGGCTCGCCCCTATGCACCCTAACGGCTAGCTGGAGCCCCTGAGCCCCCGCCTCGCTGGCGGCCCTCGAGGCTATCCACCTAGCCATGCCCGAAGCCTGAGGGTCATCATAGTACACCCCGAGCGTGGCGACCTGCTCGTGGTATAGCGTGCCGGCTAGGAGGCCCATGCTGGGGAGGCCCAGCAGCGGCATGAGCACGACAGCCGCCAGGGTCCTCCTGTCCCTAGCCAGCTCTAGGAGCTCCTTCCAGAGTATGGCCCTCAGCATCGCCCACCGCCCTCACGAAGGCCTCCTCGAGGTTGCTGGCCGAGAACCTCTCGAGGGCCTCAGCCACCGTGCATGTGCAGAGGCTCCTACCATCCGCTATGAAGGTGACCCTATCAGCTATCACCTGGGCCTCGAGGAGGTTGTGAGTAGTAACCAGCACAGCCGCCCCGCGCCCGGCTATTCCCCTGATGAGCCGCCTGACCCTGAGGACTGAGAAGACGTCGAGGCCCGATGTAGGCTCGTCGAGCACAGCAAGCTCGGGCTCGTGCATCAGGGCCCTGGCTAGGAGGAGCCTGCGCGCCATGCCCTTACTATAGGTTGACGCCCTTCTCGCGAGCGCCTCGCGGGGGAGGCCAGCTATCTCGGCCCCCCTGGAGGCGACGAGCCTCGCCCTGGACCTGTCGCCGCCCGTGTAGGCGAGGGCGTAGAAGTAGAGGTTCTCCCAGCCCGTCAGCCTCTCGTAGGGCTTGGCGTCCTCGGGCAGGTAGCCTATCCTGGATTTAACGGCGTCGAAGCCCCGTGCCTCCGGGTCGAGGCCCAGCGTTAGGACCCGCCCCGCGGACCTGCGGGCGAGCCCAAGTATTACCCTGAGGGTCGTAGTCTTCCCGGCCCCGTTCGGGCCGGCGAGCACGTGGACCTCGCCGCGCCTAACCCTCAAGTTGACGCCCCTCAGCACGCGCGTGGACCCGATATCCTTGGCGAGGCCCTCGACTACCACGGCGTCACCGGAATTCTTGTCCAACCGAAGCAGCGCCCCCTCCAGCCTGGGTGTAACTCGGATAAACCTGAAAGCTCCTCCCCCTAAGGGCCTGGGAGGCGCCCTCCCCGGGGTGGTTGCATGCCAGGCAGGGCCGTCGAGTTCCTGGCGGTCTACGGTGAGAGGGGCTACTACGTCCTCAAGGCCATCGTGGAGGCTGCCAGGGAGTCCCTGGGGAGGGCGCGTCTAGGCGACTTCGATTATAGGAGCGTGAAGAGGAAGCTCCGCGAGTACGGGCTCGACTACAACCCCTCCCTTCTACTGTCGAGGCTCGAGAGGGAGTATGGGCTCATAGAGACGAGCTATAAGAGCGGCTCCCAGCACTGGTGGAGAATAACGGATCTCGACGCTATAGAGGAGGCCCTCGCCGAGTACGAGGGAAGACCGAGCCAGGCCACTGGCGAGGCCGACCCCAGGGCCAGGCTTCTCAGGATCCAGTTCTACTCCCTCGAGCCGGAGAGGATCCTGAGCCGCCTAGAGGCAGCCTCAAGGAGGCGGGGGCCCCAGGCCCTCAGGATCCTCAGGGAGGTGGCTTTCAGGGAGCTCCCCCTAATAGTAGAGTTCCTAGCTAGGGTCGAGGAGCTCGGGCTTGAGGACGAGTTGGAGGCCGAGGCCTCCATGGCTAGGAGGATCCTCGACGCCGCGGAGAGGCTCCTGGGCCTGGCCCGGGGCGGCCGCGGGCTAGGGCTCCAGGAGGAGGCCCTTGGAGGAGGCGTAGGAGAGCCTCTCAAGCATGGCCTTGAACGCCTCACGTAGCACGGCCCTGTTATCGTAGGACTCCACGATGCGGCGTAGCTCGGCGGCCGGCCTCCCCCTAAGCTCGCCCGCGACCCGGACGGCCAGCTTCAGCGCCCTCGTGGCCTCGTCGACTATAGTTATATCAGCCATCTGGGCGGTGCGGGAGAATGGGTTCAAGTCTATGGCGGCCACCCTCTTCCCAAGCCTCTTCAGGGCCTCGGTCCTGTCGCCATCCTCTATGCCGAGTAGGACGAAGTCCGCCGAGTAGATGCCCTCCTCGCACACCACGCCCCGGGGGCTCTCGAGGCCTGGCAGGTGGGCGCGCCTGCAGGAGGCCCCGAGGATCCTCGTGGCTCCATGCTGCCTTAGGTGCTCCTCTATCGCCCTCACGCGCTCCTCAGTCCTGTAGAAGAGGTTCACCTCTATAGGGGCGCCCGTGGCCTCTGAGAGCTCTACTATCTCCCTGGGAGCGAGAGCCGCCATGTTACCGTTAACCGATATCACGGGCCTCTCCGCCACCAGCAGCGAGGCGACGGCCGCCTCCACGGCCCTGACGGCGAAGGGGTGCGTCTTCTCCCCCAGTATGTAGTCGAAGGCCTCCCCCCTGCCATGGGCTATTAGGCCTTGGGGCACGACTATGCCCTTCCGGAAGCCCTCCACCAGCCTCTCCCTTATGACGAGCGAGTGGTATCGGGGGTGGCTCCTGGGTATGCCGTGGCCCTCCTCCATGCTCAGCCCCAACTAGCCGGTGCCTGCAGGGGGTTTATCCACTCGACTAGGGGGCCTCCCCCACGCCAGAAGCCGTGCAGCCTCACATCGAATCCCCCGGCCGCCAGCGTGGACGCCACGTCCTGCGCCCTATCAGACTCCACTATGAAGACTGCTACCCTCTTCTTAGCATAGCCCCCGAGCACCCCCTCCATCGAGAGGATCCTCTCGGCGTACCCGCCCAGGAGGCCCTTCAGCCACCCGACCCTCAGCGAGTAGGATGTGGCCTCCTTCACGAACGCCTCGAATGAGGGCTCGGAGGAGAGCCTCTCGAGCCTCGACTCGGCCTCCCTAACGGCCTCGCTCGAGAGCCTGGCTAGGAGACTCGGCGTCCCCTCCTCTCCCCTCGAGGCCGTGACCAAAACCAGGGAGGGCGGCGCCTGCAGGTAGTCTACGAGGCCAACGCTAGGAGCGCCCGAGCGGAGCCTTATGGCCACTCCCCCGGCGGCGCTCCAGAGCGCCAGCACGTCGCCCAGGCCAGTCCTGCTCTCGACCTCCGCGGTGTGCGCCGCATCAGCAGCCGCCAGCAGGCTGGCCCCGCGGGCTGCCGAGGCAGCCAGCGCCACAGCTAGCGTGACCGCCGCGCTCGTGGCGTAGCCCCTCGCGGCGGGTAGCGGCTCGTGTATCGACGCCCTAGGCGTGGCCCCGAGGATCCTCAGGGCCCTGGCGGGGGGGCCGTTGGGCTCGAGCCCGCTTCCCAAGCCGTAGCACGCCCTAGCCAGCGTGTCTATGACAACCCCGGCCCCCCTGGAGCCTGTGCGGAGGGGGTCACCGGGCTCCCAGTGGGGGGTGAAGAAGGCCGTTATGTGGTGGGGCACCGCCGCGCAGGGCACTAGGTCTTCGGGCATCTCAGACCCTTACCTCTAATCCCGCCCTCTTCACTACATCGAGGCTGGGGGAGTGCGGGGGCTTCCTCTTGTGCTCGTTGACCCTGTACAGCTCCAGGACCCTGTCTACGACCTTCCTCGAGACTCCCGTGGCCTCCGGGACCTCCTCGGGCTTCAGGCCGAGGTCGAATATCGAGTGGAGCACCAGGTCGACCTCGTCATAGCTGACGCCCAGCTCGGCCTCCGCCATGTGGCCCGGCCATAGGCCGGGGCTGCTGGGCTTGTAGGCCACCCTCTCCGGGACCCCTAGGTGGGAGGCCAGCCTTCTGACCTGGCTCTTGTAGAGTATTATGATCGGCTCCACGTCAACCGCGCCGTCACCATACTTCGTGAAGTAGCCTATGAGCCACTCGCTCCTATCCGTGGTGCCGAGGACAAGGTAGTCTAGCTTGTTGGCGTAGTAGTAGAGGAGGCACATCCTTATCCTAGCCCTGAGGTTGCCGAGGGGCACCCTATCCTCCTCGTCTCCCCCGTAGACGGGTATGGCGCCTTTGAACACGTCTACTATCGGCGCTATGTCTATCCTGTGAACCCTTACGCCGGCCTGCCGGGCTAGGCTGAGCGCGTCCTCCTCATCCTCCTTCTTGGTGACGGTGGAGTCCGGCATTACGAGTACATGCACCCTATCCCTGCCTACAGCCTTTAAGGCGAGGTAGAAGGAAGTCGCCGAGTCCACACCTCCGCTTAGGCCTACTACGAAGCCCTTGGCACCCGACTCCTCGAGGACCCCCTTGAGGAACTCCACTAGCTCCCTTTCAACGAGGGAGTAGTCCAGCTTGACTATACTGTCAAGTGTGACTCTCGCCAACCCCATCACCCCTGAGCGCTTCTAGTACTAGGTCGAATATTAGCCTGGCTATATCCTCTTTAAGCATGGACTCGAAGGACCTCTTAAATCCCCACTTAGCCATGATGACTCCCTTCTCCCTCTCCGCGGAGAACCCCAGGCCCGGTAGCCCGACTATGTTCGCTACCATCACGTCGGCCCCGTACTTCTCCATCTTCGCCCTGGCGAGGGACTCGAGTTCCCCGAGCCCCGCCGCGGTCTCGGCGGCGAAGGCTACAAGCACGCGGGGCCTCCTGGCTATGGAGCCTATAACCTTCGGCGTGGGCTCCAGCTTGAGTTCGAGGGGTGCCCCGCTCCGGATCTTGGAGTCCCGCCTGGAGGCTGGGCGGAAGTCCGCCGGGGCAGCGGCGGCGACTATCACATCAAAGGGAGTCTTCTCCGTGGCCTCTCGAACAGCGGCTGCCATCTCCTCGGTGGTCTCAACGGCGGTGGACTCGATGAGGCTGGGTACATCTATACTCATGGGGCCGTGGATGAGCTTCACCTCGGCCCCCCGGGCGTATGCCTCCAGGGCGGCCTCGAGGCCCATGAGGCCGCTGCTGGGGTTTGAGATGAACCTCACTGGGTCGAGCCACTCCCTCGTCGGCCCCGCGGTCACCAGGACCTTGAGGCCCTCGAGATCCCTGCCGCGGAGCGTTAGAGATGCCATGAGCCTCGCCAGGAGCTTGGGGTCCCTGTACTTAGCTACCCCGGCCTCGAAGTGCGGGGGGATGACCACGTAGCCCTGCCTTGCTAGGGCGGCGATGGCCTGCTCGTACTGGAGGCTCGATGCCATGTTGGAGTGCATTGCCGGGGCTATGGCAACGAGCTTACCCTCGGACCTCATCGAGACCGCTGTGAGGGCGACGGGGTTGTCAGTTATCCCATAGGCTATCTTAGACATCGTGGATAGCGTGGCCGGTGCAACCAGCATCGAGTCGCACTCGGAGGCCAACTCTATATGCTCGACCCTCCCCGTGAGATCCACAATAGGCTCCTCAGCCGTCGCCCAGTGGAACATCCTAGGCGAGACTAACTCGGCAGCGGGCTTGGTCATTACTACCCTCACGCGGGCCCCCCTACGCAGCAGCCAGCGGGTTGTGTCGAGGGACCTGTAGAGGGCCACGCTAGCTGTTACGCCGAGGACCACGCACTTACCCCTAAGGGAGCCGCTGTACTCGCCTATGATGCTATGCGTGGGATGCGGCACTATGAAGCCCCATTTAGGCTGTCGCGTGGCACGCTTTATTGAGTCTAGCGCCCACCGCAAACCTCCGGGGGGTGCCCCGGCATGTGCGTCTTGAGCCCCCCGCAGAGTAGGCGCGGGGAGGGCTACGTCATCAGGAGGGCCAGGGAGGAGGACCTCACCCAGGTCATGGAGGTCAACTACAGAAGCCTGCCCGAGAATTACTGGTACGGCTTCTTCAAGTACATCCTGGAGAGGTGGCCGGAGGCGTTCGTAGTCGCCGAGGCCGACGGGCGGGTCGTGGGCTATGCCATGAGTAGGGTTGAGACGGTAGCCGACCCCGTCCTCAGAGGCCTGGCAAATGAGTTGGGGAGTGAAGCCTCACCCCTAGGCAGGGGGCTCAAGAGCCTGAAGAGCGTCTTAACACAGTTCCGCCCCCGCAGCCCGGATGTCGGCAGGGTGGGGCACCTGGTTTCAATAGCCGTTCTAGAGGAGTACCGGGGCAGGGGCATAGGCTCGGCGCTCCTCGAGGAGACTATACGTGTGATGAGGGAGGTCTACGACGTCGAGTCAGTCTACCTCGAGGTGAGGGTGTCGAACGACATAGCCATACGCCTCTACGAGAAGTATGGGTTCGTAAAGGCTAGGAGGGTTAAAGGCTACTATATGGATGGGGAGGACGCCTATATCATGGTCTTACGCCTCAAGCCCCTACCAGTCGACTCCTAGGGCTTTCTTGTATTCCGAGTACAACTCCTCAACCTCCGCTACCCACCGTGCTAGGCCCTCCGGAGCCTCGGGGTACCGCTGGTAGAGGCCCTTGATCCTGCTCATGTACCTGGCTACCAAGACGAGCTTCGGGAGCAGGCTCGGCCTGCCCAGGCTCTTCAGGAGTATGGATATCTTATCGAGGATCCCTAGGTTCGCCTTCAACTCGCCGGTCACACTGGTCTCGTAGGCGTCCTCGGCCCTCATTATGCCGTGGCGGAGCCCGAACTCTATGTCATCGTTGGAGAGGCACTGGAGGAATATTCTGAATATGTCGAGTGAGGCCTGGCGGGCGCCTAGGGTCCTCATGTAGCCCAGGTTCGCCCCCCAGAGGCCCCTAGCGCTATAGTCTCCGGCCTCGTGTGCTTCTAGTATGGCTTTAGATGCCACGTAGGCGGCGTACATCGCGTAGCCCATGCCGCCCCCGTGCACGGGGTTCACGGTGTAGGCGTTATCGCCTATACCTATGAACCCGTTCCACACCAGCGTGTTAGCTGGCCTTCTCGTCGGCACTAGCGAGCCGCTGGCGTCCAGCACCTTAACTGGCCTGACCTCGGGCCTGGAGAGGAGCTTCTCCCGGTATATCACCGCCGGGTTGGGGTGGCCCCTACCCCCCTGGACTCCTAGGCCTATGTTGGCCCTCCTCGCTCCCTCCGGGAAGAACCACCAGTAACCGCCTGGGGCTATCTCCTGGTTCACGTAGATCCTGATGTAGGAGGGCTCCTCTATCTCATAGTCGAGCTCCACTATCTCCCTATAGGCGATGTTAGCGTCGGTCGGCTTCAAGGGCTCGTTAACCGGCCACTGGCGGGGGGTCCTCCTCCTGAGGACGCCGCTGTTGCCTGTTGCATCAACTACTATATTCCCCCTCAGCTCTGTCTTCGAGCCGTCGGGGTTGCGCGCTATTACGCCGGTAACTCCTCCGTTCTCTATAATCGGTGCCAGGGCCTGGACGCCAAGTCTTACCTCCACGCCGGAGTCCATGGCCTCCTTGACGTAGCGCTGCCCGAGCTTGGTGCGGTCTATCATGTACCCCTCGCCCTTCACCCGCAGGACCACGTCCTCCTTGGGACTGATTATGTCTATGCCCTCAACCCGCTGCTTGATCTCATCGCCACGCGGCTCGGGCAGGCCCGTCTCCGCGAAGTGGTGTCGGCCTATAGCGTTACCGCATGGCTTCCCCCATAAGCGGTTCCAGCTGACCATTTCCAGGCCGAGCACCTTGAGGCCGGAGTTCCTCAGCAGCCAAGCCAGCGAGGCCCCGGCGGGGCCGAGGCCGACTATTATTACATCGTACCTCTCATCCACCCCGAGCACCGGGGCCCCGGCTATTGAAGCGCTCTTATTAGCCCTCACCCGGCTCTTCACTCTGGGTGAGGAGGGTATGAGCAGCTTCTTCAGGAGGCGTAGGAGCATCTTCGATATATTCGATGATATAATGAGGGAGTTCGAGGAGGAGATCGAGAGGCTCGAGAGGGAGTTCGAGGAGCTGGCTAAGACCTCTAGCGGCAGGGTGATAGGCCCCTACTACTATGGCGTGAGGATAACGATAGGGCCGGACGGCGTGCCTAGGGTGGAGGAGTTCGGCAACATCAGGAGGACGCCCACTGGCAGGCCCAGGATAAGCGATGTAATAGAGCCGCTAATAGATGTCATAGAGGAGGATGATGAGGTGCTCGTGGTAGCCGAGCTGCCCGGCGTCGACAAGGATAAGATCAAGGTGAGGGCGACCGAGGACAGGGTCATAATCAAGGCGGAGAACAGCAAGAAGTACTACAAGGAGGTCCAGCTGCCAGCTAAGGTAGACCCCGCCAGTGCCAAGGCCAGCTACCGCAACGGGGTCCTAGAGGTCAAGCTGAAGAAGAAGGAGCGCAAGGAGGAGGGCGGCGTGGAGGTTAAGGTGGAGTAACCTAGGCCCTCCTCATATACTCCCGGCTCTTTTCTAGGAGCCGCTCGCAAACCTCATCAACGGGCTCCTCGGCTACATCGTCTCCCACAACCCTGCTGGTACCCTCGTAGTCGCATATAACCAGTGTGAAGCGCTCCAGGCCCTCTATGGCCCTCTCCAGCCACATCCTGTTCTCGCTACACACGGGATCCCCCTCCCTCCCCCTACAGGCTACGGATAGTGCTTCGAGGAACCTGTGGAGGATGCCCTCCACCGTCGTTATGAAGCCTGTGCTGGCGGGGCCTGGAACCATCTCGTAGCCCCTCTCCGGGATGTAGACTGCTGCAGTCGCGGATTTCACTAGGAGGTACCTGAGCTGCCTCTCACCCTCTACCCTGACAACTATCTTCTTCGGCTCCGAGGCCTCTGCGACTCTAACATCGCTGTACCTATAGCCGCAGTTGCTGCACCTCCCCTCTCCTATCACTATCTTGCCGAAGTATGGTACCTCGTAGAGGTACTCCCTCACGTGGAGGCTGGGCTTGCCGCAGGCCGGGCAGACCACGTCCTCCTCCGCCAGTAGGACGGGCTCCCTGGTGGACTTCCGCAGCAGCTCCCGTAGCGCGTCTTCCTCTCCACCTTTCCGCCCTTCAGGCAACACCCTCGCCTAGCAATGCCAGCTTCTCGCCCAGGCTTTGAAGCTTCTCCCTCACACACTCAGCCACGCAGACGTCAACCTCGGTCTTGGGCTTGGAACCGCATCTCTCATAGAGGCACGCGGATCTAAGTCTTCTGGGGTTTACGTAGAAGACCGTCAAGTGGCCGCGGCTCCACCTCTCTACGAGGCCCAGCAGCCCTAGCTCGGCCAACTCGCGCTCGACCAGCCTCACATCCTCCAGCCTCGAGTCCACCACTATACCCAGAAGACCCCGGCGCAGTGCCTCGGAGAGTCTAAGCGCGGCGCTGGAACCGCCCAAGATGCCTCCCACACAGGTGGGGGCGGCTGGAAACCCAAATTAAGGAGTCGCCAGCCACCGCTAGAACCGAAAACACAAGTATAGGAGGGTGGTTAGAGGTGGCATCGGCCCCCGCGGCTTCGAGGATGCCCCCAGCCGTCGAGCTTGTACAGTTCAACGGCATAAACGAGTTCACCAAGTTCCTCGACGACGAGATCTCCAGGCTACGCAGCCAGCTCGGCGAGTTCCTGAGGAGGCTGGAGGCAGCTAAGGCTAAGGCCGAGATTATGGCCAAAGTAGAGAGTTTCCTCGCCGAGCTTGCAAAGGGCCAGGGAGGTGGTGGATCCCAGGGCAGAGAGCTACAACTAGGCCCTGTAACAGTAGTTATAAACCCTACACCTAAGCAGGAACTCGACGCCCTCGTCGCCACAGCCAGGAGCCTGCAAGAGAGAATAGTTACGCTCGAGAGGATAAAGAAGGGTCTTGAACCCCTCCAGAAGATGCCCGCGGTCGACGTTAAAGTGGAGGTTCTAATGGAGAATAAGATACCAACACGGGTCTTCCTGCACATCTAACCCCGAATCCAAAAAAGATAAGCAGGAGGCGGCTACCAGGGCTTTCTATTATTGTGCATAGCTGGCTCTGCAACGTGGAAGATTTTATAAAGCAGGAGGCGCTAATGTTATACTTTGTGCCTAGCAAGACCCTAAGGGAAACGATGGGAGGGGAGCCTCAGGGTACTGGGCCCTCATCCCCTTTCAGTGGTAATACCATTCATCATAGGCTCTCCGTGGGGAGAGCTGATTCCGCACCTTAAGCCATGACTTTACTCCTCTGGTTCAAACTCGGGTGGACCCTCTACCTCGCCGCCCCTGTTTATTAGGCTTGACCACCTCTTCATATAGAGGGTTATAACAGCGTAGTTGCGCTTCGCCGTGGGGGGCTCGAGGCAGGCGGTCTCGAGGATCCTGCCGTCTACAGTCTCGGCAACTATCTTCCTCCAGCCCGGCGGCCTCTTACAGTCAACTAGTGAGGCTCTCCTCAGCATCCCATTCATGGCTAAGCCCTCGATCTCTATAACATTAGCTGTTATCACGGGGCTGGCACCGCTGATGCATAACTGACTATCCGTTTTAAGGCCTCGCACTCAGGCCCAGGGGCAGGGTCGAGGATTGAGTGAGGAAAAGCCGCGCAAGAAGAGGAAGAAGAGGATGACGTTGCCCAAGAAGAGAGAGGACCTCGAGAAGATTGTTGAGGAGATAAGCGAGACCCACCCCCACGAGCATCACCATCACGCGGCTGAGGGTCTAGACGAGATATTAGAAGTATACGAGATCTTTATAGACTCCCTGCGGGCTAACGTGAGCAGCCTGGAAGCACAGGTTAAGAGCCAGCGCCTCGAGATAGCCCGCCTCTACAGGATTCTATCCAAGATCGTTGAGGCGTGCTTCAGCGAGGATGAGGAAGAGAAGAAGAGGGCCCTCCTCGAGGCCGAGGCCGTGCTAGCGACCGCCAAGTAGCCTCAGCGAGCCTGGGTACTCGCGGGTGCCCAAGAGTATGGCTTCCTCCGATGCAAGCCCCTCAACCTCCATGAGCCCGCCCTCGTACAGCAGGGCTCCGAGGTTATACTCAAATGAAACTATATGAACGCCTTCCTCGCTTTCAACGCACGGCGGGTATAAGAGTGCTCCCACCTGGCCCCCGGGAACCCTGAGGGCTAGCCTAGCCCTTCCTCTAGGTGGCTCCAGCCTCCTCCACTCCCTTAGAGGGGCGCAATGCGAGGCCGCAGCCTCTGGAGCACCGGTCCATGACACGTGTGTCCCGTCTACTACCCTGCGCCTCCAGGCGAGGCTAAGCGGGGGATGCACCTTTACCCCATTCACAATGCCGCGCCTAGCACCAGGGGGCTCCTCGCCTATCGAGGCAAAGGCCTCGTAGACCTCTAAGGAAGCCCTCGGACCATATACTACCAGATCTATATCACTTATCCCCTCTACATGGACGCCCATAGCCAGGGTTCCAGTGACCCCTAGCGCTCCAATGCCCACCCCCGCGGCTCCGAGAAGGGATGCAATATGGACTAGCATGAACTCAAGCTGGCCCGTGGGACGGCTGATTATGTATTTCATAGACTCGATCGGATCACAGGTCAGGACAAGCTCTTCCCTGCTGATGACCGGTATTGACGCCCCATAGAGGGGGTCCTCGAAAGCCTTAGCGCCGACGCGCTCGGCTGCATTAATTATCTCGCCCGCCTCGTACTGCCTAAGCACGCGGCAGAGGCTGCCTCCAGGCATTTTCCAAAGCCCAGTCCGGCAGGGCGCGTACTTTGGAATTACCATTACATAGCCGGGTGGCGCTGGGAGGCCTAGAACCTGGTATACGTTAAGGCTGCGGTCGACCGCTATCGCTCCATGCCGCGGGGGCCAGCCTGCCTCCGAGGTCCGGCGACACGATGATAGCACCGTCTTCAACCCAGGCTTCACCCTCGAGCCAGTAGGTCCCTGGCGGCAGTTCCTGGTAGCGTGTCCTCCAGGTTTCAAGGATAACGGGGACCACGCCTTCTACGCTGTAGAGTACGGCCTTATACCGAGCTGGCACTAGGTAAGATTCACCCACGTCAACTAGCTCCACCACCCCCCTGACCATGCCGAGAGGACGCCTCCTCCTGCAGGGCTGGGGCTCGAGGCTCCTGAGTATCCTGAGCGTCACCCTCAACCCGCCAGTGCAGGCCTCAACGAGCTTCACGCTATACAGGGCCTCCAACACCATAGCCTGCTCGGACAGTCTGTCGCCTCGAGCGCCACAGGGCCTTAGAATCCCGCGCTCGTAAGCCTCTACTACATACTCGTAGACGCTAGGCCCGTAGAGGAGCAGGTCTACATCGCTCTGCCTGCCCTCGACGCCTAGAGCCCAACTTCCGGTTAGGCCTGCCCACTCGAAGTCTAGTGTGTTGAGGAGCCTTCTGGCGGGCGCGGGTAGGCTGCTCCACCGCAGCTCTAGAGCCCTGGCAGGGTCTATGCACGTACTCGCCGAGGCCCTTGGGAGGAGGGGGACCTCCCGCGGCATGCAGTCGATCCTCGAGAGTATCCAGGGAGCGGCTCCTCTGAGCCACTCGTAGGGATCCTCTATCCTGTAGCGCGCCGTTCTATAGGGTACCGCGATGTAATAGTCGTCCGGGTGCTCGTACCCCTTAACCATAAAGAAGATCCTGTCCCCGGGCCCGTTATACTCTATTATATAGCCTTCGAGGCAGTCAGGCATCAAGCGCTGCCCCGCCGAGCCAGCTCCTCAGATCCCTCGAGCCACCCGTGGGCTTCCGGGGCTTTACTCGCAGCGGTATAAGGTGACTCCCATCGCAGGAGCCAGCGTTGAACCACTCACGGCCCTGGAAGCCTTCTCTACAGGTTGCATACTCCAGGCCGCACCTCCTGGCGGCCTCTATCACGGGTCTCAGGAGCCTCTCCCTCATCCGGCGTGGGAGGTACCTGTAGCCCCTAACCTTTACCCCAGTATCCCTATAGAGCCTGTAGAGCCTCTCCCCAGTATCACCGAGGCCTTTGCGCATGCGCGCCAAGTTATCAGGCCTCGCCTTGTACGTCGATGTTACGATGAACTTAGCACCTGCCTCCGCGATCCTGCAGACTAGCTCATCTATCTCGGATGGATCATCGTTAACGTACGGTATTATAGGGTCCACCCTCACACCGACAGGTACGCCCCTTGAGTGGAGTATCCTCAGAGCCTCAAGCCTAGCCGAGGGCGGAGGGGCACCCGGCTCTACTATCCTGGCGAGAGAGTCATCTAGCATCGTTATGGTGGGTGTGACGGCCGCGTTCCCTCTGGCCAGGAGGTCTGCATCCCTAGCTACCAGGGTGCCTTTGGTCGTCACGAGGATCCTGACGCCGAGGGGAACCATTACCTCGAGGGTTCTCCTCGTTAGCGTGTAGCGCTCCTCCTCCGGTGGGTAGGGGTCGCTGCTTGTGCCGAGGTTGACTAGGATCCCCGGTGGTAGTATCCTAAGGTCGTGGAGTAGGTCCCTTATGAGGCCGCGCTTCGGTGTGCTGTCCCTAACCCCTATGTAGGCTGTGGCGTAGCAGTAGAGGCATCTGAAGCTGCAGCCGGTGTAAGGGTTTAGGCTATACTTGAAGGGGCAGGTGCAGAGGGGGCTGTTCCACGGGTCGAAGGGTCTGAGGACTCTGAGGGTCACCAGGGCGCCTCCCCGCCCCTACTCTATGTTGGCGTGCCTCTTCTTCATTTCCTCCTCACTGACGCCTAGCCTGCCCATGAGCTCGTATATCACACCGTCGAGGAACACGAGGGTCGTGTCCTCGAAGAGCGTGCCCAGGGGGGCCAGGGGGGCGTGTATGCCCAGGATCTGCCTGGCGAAGTAGTCATCCATCTTGAACGCCTCCTTCGTTCTCCCGGGGATCTTCACGACTATATCAGCCAACCTGCCAAGAGGACTCTCGGGGAAGGTAGTTATTGCAACTATCCTGGCCCCCACGGCCTTAGCCGCCTCGGCGGCCGTCACTATGAGCCTCGTCTTGCCGGAGCCTGATATAGCTATTACAACGTCGCGGTTTGTCACGCTGGGTACTATTGTGTCGCCGAGCACGTAGACAGTGAACCCTAGATGCATGAGCCTCATTGCAAAGGCTCTACCCACCAGGCCGCTGCGTCCGGCCCCCATGACTAGTATCTTGCGGTTGCCATTAGCCTTATAAACGTCAACTAGGAGGTCTATGAACTCGTCGACCTGCCTAGGATCTATCTCCGAGGCAGCCTTCTCGATGAAGGCCGCTATCTCCCTCATAGCGTTTAGAGCCTCGGACGCGGGCAAACCCGCTAGCCCCTCCGGGGCGCGCTCGAGGGGGGAGAGCTAAAGAGCCTGCAACCACCCCCTACATATCAGGGCCCCGCCGGTCTCACGTCCGCCGAGACCCCCCATGGGGGGATGAAGATGGCGGCGGAACGGTCAGGCGGGGCACAGCCTCTGGCGGGGTGACTAGGCCCTAGCCCGAACCCTCAGAGCCCCCCGAGAGAGGGGGCGATGGGGAGGGTCGAGCCGGTGAGGACCGCCCCTCTACTGGTAACGTGGGTGCTCCAGTAGCTGCGTAGGGGCGAGGAAGCATGGTGGAGGCGGAGCGTTCCCACAAGGAAGTTGTTGTCGAATATTCTGGGTCTAGGTTACGCGTGGACGTCGACGAGAAGGGTTTCTACGTATGCCCGCTCTGCGGCGCGCTCTTCACTAGCCCACGAGATCTGGTTTCACACGTTATAGGCCACGCCCTAGGCCTCCCCGACGCTAGGAGGGCCTCGCCTGAGAGGCTCTAAGGGCTACCCTGCCATCACGAGGAGGCAGTCGATGCTAATATCGAGCCCATTTTTAGCGATATCTTACTGGAGCTTACATGGCAGCGCTTCCCTCTACGGCGATTTCAATTAAATATTCGCCTGAAGCGAAGGATCCTGGGTCTCTGTTATAGCTGGAATAAACATGGCTTGCATCATCCGAAGCAGTCTTCGGAGACATTATCGCCAGAGCTGCCTCGAGTAGAGCCCTCTCAAGCTCATCATCTCTGCACTCATCGCTTATTGTCACCTCTACAGCGGCTCCATCTCTAATTATAGAGAAATGCGGGGCTCCACGGCCGCCGGACGCTTCATCCACGGCTAAGTTGTGCACCCAACCCCTAAGCGGATCGAAGTACGTCGTTGAGGGCACCTCTACCCTCACGGCTATGCCGTACTCCCTCCTCACCTTATCGGCGGCTCTGATTACCTTCTCCACGAAAGCGCTGTACTCGATGGGCTCGTCTACAGCCAAGTTCACGGTTATTAGAGCTGCATCTACACTAGCCACCAGGGACCCCCCTCCCCGGAGAATGCCTTAGAGAACCGGAGGCCTAACTAGTGGAGGGACGATATTAAACAGGTGACACCAGTAACCCCCCGTCTACACTTATATACGGCGGAGCTTACTCAACACGTCCTCCGAGAGCCTTAGGGTAGCGGCGTTGACCAGCTCCTCCAGGTGATCGAGGGTCTCCGTCTTCACTAGAGCCATACATGTGATGCACCCATTAATGACGTATGCTACCGCTAGCTGAACAGGGCTAAGGCCCAGCTCACCTGCTATCCCAGCCAAGCCCTCATCGAGGGCCACGCCACCCCTCTCTATGACCCTATATGCCTGTACCATAAGGCCACGCTCTGCCGCTAGCATTATTAGACTCTCCCTCTCGGGCCCCTTCTCTACTATGCTATAGTGAATCTGATCAGCCGCGATCTCGTACTTCCTCGCTGCCTCCATCGCCTCTTCTAGGAGGGTCTTGCTGAAGTTGCTCACACCGACATACCTGGCGAGGCCTTCATCCGCCACGGCCTCCAAGTTCCTTACCAGCCTCTCTACGGGCACCAGGGGGTCGGGCCAGTGAATTAAGAGCAGGTCCACATCCCTCAGATTCATTCTGGAAAGTGAGGCCCTTGCAGCTTTAACAGCGCTCTCCCGTGTGCGGAACCTCTCCGGCGGTAGCTTGGTGGTTATGAATACCTCGTCCCTACCTACCCTCGAGGCAACCCTGCCAACGAGCTGTTCTGCAAGGCCGCCACCGTATATCTCGGCGGTATCAATGCTATTCACCCCATACTCGGTGACAGCCTTGACTAGGACCTCCTCAGCGGCCCGGTAGTCGCGTATAGCCCATGTGCCGAGGCCTAGGACAGAGAGGCTCTCCCCAACACTACGATAATAGCGGCGCGGGACCCCAGTCAAGCGCCAGCCCCCATAAGGGGGAAATAGTGCGGCGGGGATAATAGATCATGGAGGATGATTAGGCTTGCAGGCGTCCGAGTACGAGTTCCTGAGGAACGTGATTAGATTCACGAGGGAGAACAACGAGTGGCGCATGAGGAGGGCTATTAACCTGATAGCAAGCGAGAACGTCATGAGCCCACTCGCACTCAAGGTTTATGTAAGCGATTTCATGCACAGGTACGCGGAGGGCAAGCCCTTCAAGAGATACTACCAGGGAACTAGGTATATCGACGAGATTGAGAGTGCCACGCAGGAGTTCATGGGCGAGCTACTGGGAGGCGCCTACGTCGACCTCAGGCCAGTGAGTGGGACCGTGGCTAACGCCTCCACCTTCAGGGTCCTAGCTGGCCCGGGAGATAAGGCCGTCATTGCGCCTGTCCAGGCGGGGGCGCACGTTAGCCATACCAAGTTTGGCACGCTGGGCGCCCTGGGTATAGAGCACGTGGAGATGCCCTACGATCCCGATTCCATGAACGTCGATGCCGATAAGGCTGCCAAGTTGATTGAGGAGGTCAAACCAAAGTTTATAGTGCTCGGGGGCAGCGTGTACCTCTTCCCCCACCCCGTCAAGGAGCTGGCGCCCATCGCGCATAGCGTGGGCGCACGGGTAGTATACGATGCCGCCCACGTGCTGGGCTTGATCGTAGGCAAGGCGTGGCCCAACCCCCTGGATAGGGGAGCCGACGTCATGACCGCGTCTACACACAAAACCTTCCCCGGCCCCCAGGGGGGCCTCATAGCCTCGAGGGACCGGGATCTATTCAAGGCCATAAGCAAGGTCGTCTTTCCGTGGTTCGTGAGTAACCACCACCTCCACAGGCTACCCGCCACGGCCGTGACGGCGGTCGAGATGAAGCTCTACGGCGAGGACTATGCTAAGGCGATCGTGTCTAACGCCAGAAGGCTCGCCGAGGCCCTGGCTGCAGAGGGCTTCAAGGTCCTCGGGGAGCATTTAGGGTATACCCGGAGCCACCAGGTGCTCGTTGATGTAAGGGCTCAGGGCAGGGGCGCTAAGGCCGCCACGCTTCTCGAGAGGGCTAACATAATAGTGAACAAGAACCTCCTACCATACGATAAGCCGGAGGACGTTAAGGACCCCAGTGGGCTGCGCCTAGGAGTCCAGGAGATGACGCGCTTCGGCATGGGCAAGGATGAGATGGAGGAGATAGCGAGGTTCTTTAAGAGGGTTCTGATTGATAGGGAGGACCCGGAGAGCGTCGCCAGGGACGTGGCGGAGTTCAGATCCAACTTCCTGAGGATCCACTACGCGCTGGACGAGAGGGAGCTAGGGGAACCCGTCACCAGCCTCCTAGACCTGAGCCACTAGCGGTAAGTGTATAAGGGGTCGCTAGGCATGGCAGTATGGCGCGCCGACCCGCGGACAGGGGCGCGGCGCCCCGAAGGGATGAGAGCGGGTACTGGTGATCCAGCCGTGCCAGGCTCCTCATCCCAGCCTGAGGCGTGGATACTAGCTATAGGTAATGAATTGCTCATAGGTAGGATTGTTGATACGAACTCGGCGTGGCTCGCCCGCAGGCTCACATTCCTAGGCTTCAGAGTGAGGAGGATCATAAAGGTCCCCGACTCCCTGGAGGACATAGTTGAGGAGATGCGTAGAGGCCTGGGGAGGGCCAGAGTAATAATCACGACTGGGGGACTTGGCCCCACCTATGATGACAAGACACTCGAAGCCGTGGCCGAGGCCTTGGGTAGGCCCCTGGAGCTAAACCCTAAGGCCCTGAAAATGGTCGAGGAGTTCTACTCCAAGAAGAACCTGCCTCTGACCCCCGAACGCGAGAAGATGGCTCGCTTACCTAAGGGCTCGAAGCCCCTACCCAACCCTGCTGGAGCGGCTCCCGGCGTTCTCGTGGAGCATAACGGAGTTATGGTTGTGTCGCTGCCAGGGGTTCCAGCCGAGATGGAGGCTATCTTCGATAACTACGTCGTACCAGAGCTGAAGAAGATAGCGCCGCCAATGGCTCTCTGGGAGTGCTCGACCGTGATTGAGGGAGTGCCCGAGTCCGGCCTGGCCCCAGTACTCGAGGAGCTAGCGAGGAGGAACCCCTCAGCCTACATTAAGAGCCACCCCAAGGGCCACGAGGTCTTGGGCCCGATCCTCGACGTGAGGGTCCTGGCGAGCGCCCCCAGCGAAGAGGAGGCCAAGAGGCTGGCCGAGTCAATCTCAGAGAAGATAGCGTCCGAGGCTGAGAGGCTTGGTGGCAAGGTTACCAAGAGGTCCTGTGGGCACCCAGATTAAGCTCTTCATAGCCCTAGCCTCGGCAGCCACACTGTCAGCCATAGTCTCCGGGTGGCTCCACTGCAGTACGTGCTTCTACTCCTCCCTAGCCTTTCTCCTAGCCACGCCATACCTGGCCTCGCTTCTAGTCTACCTCAGAGAGAGGGGGAGGACAAGTAGCTGAGGCTATATTCCCTCGGCGAAGCCCTAGCCCCGCGGAGATTGGCTGGGGTGAATCAAGACTTGAGTGAGCGCAATGTAGGGGAGGACGCAGGAGGCGGCGCTGGCGGCAAGAAGATAGTGAGGAATAAGGATGGGGTCGTGGTAAGTGGCGATCCCGAGATCATAGAGAGGATAATTAAGGCCTTAAAGGATGTCTACGACCCCGAGATACCCGTCAACGTGTATGACCTGGGCTTAATATACGAGATACACGTCGAGAAGGGTGAGAGCGGCAAGCCCGTCATATACATATTGATGACACTCACAGCCGTTGGATGCCCCGTAGTTGGTACTGTGGCAGCATTCGCCGAGGAAGCGGTCAGGGAGGCGGTCCCCGAGGCCGAGGATGTAGTGGTAGAGATTACATTCGACCCGCCCTGGGATCCCGATAGGGTAACGCAGGAGGGTAGGGAGATGCTCAAGGCAATATTCGGGTACGACGTGGTCGAGCAGTGGAAGAAGCAGATGCAGGCCCAGCAGGCGGCTGGGGAGGCGTAGGGGCTTGACCAGCGTCAAGGATAGGCTCCGGGAGCTACTCGATATTAAGGATGAGTGGGTGCTCGCAGCACTCTACTCGGACCCGCAGGTTAGGAGGATAAACGAGAGACTCGTCGAGAGGTGGCGCTCTTCTGGCATGAGGGGTGATCCCCTGGATTATGCTACTGACGAGGAGGCTAGGATCCTGCTGGCGCTCGCTCAGAGGTATGTCTACCTGACGCCCGACCAGGCCCGTGCCATAGCGCTCGGCCGCGGCGCTGGGGGGTTCAGTCAGGGGGAGGGCGAGAAGACTGGGCTCTGGTCGTCGCTGATAGGTGGTCTGAGGAGGAGGGTTAAGCGGGCCTCTTAGGCCTCGGTTTAATGTAGTCCTTGGGAGCGGCCTCGAATGGCTCTAGGTACTTGCGTAGGGGCTTGGGTATGACCACGGTGCCGTCTGGCTCCTGGAAGTTCTCTAGTATCGCTGTTATGGTCCTGGTTGACGCTATGGCTGTACTGTTAAGCGTGTGGACATAGCCCCGCTCCATCCCCTTCCTCCTCACTAGCCTTATTCCGAGCCTGAAGGCCTGCCAGTCCGTGCAGTTGCTCGCGCTCACCATCTCCCGGTACCGGCCCTGGGCGGGCATCCAGGCCTCGAGGTCGTACTTCTTCACGGCACAGGCTCCTAGGTCTCCTGAGGGGATGTTTATGACCCTGAATGGTATCCCCAGCTCCTTGAATAGCTCCATGGCGTTTGTTATCAGCTCCTCGTGGAGCCTCCTGCTCTCCTCGGGGAGGGAGTAGATGAACTGCTCTACCTTGTGGAACTGGTGGACCCTGAATATGCCTTTCAAGTCCCTGTTGCCTGCTCCGGCCTCCTTCCTGAAGCAGGGGCTTACTCCAACGAGCCTCTTTGGTAGCTCGTCGTCATAGATTTCCTCGCCGCTGTAGAGCGCTGCGAGCGGGTGCTCAGCAGTAGCTATTAGGTAGAGGTCCTCCCCCTCTATCTTATATATAGCATCCTTGAACGTCTCCATATCTATTACACCGTTTATCACCTTATATCTAAGCATGTAGGGTGGGAGCACGAGCGTGTAGCCCTTCGCCGTTAGCCTATCTATGGCGAACATTAGGAGCGCCATGTCAAGCCACACTAGGTCCTCGAAGAGGTAGTAGAACCTTGATCCCGCGACCTTGCCCGCCTTCAGCGTGTCGCCGAGTTTAAGCACCTCCTCCATCATGTCAGCATGCCCCTTAGGCTTCCAGTCTATCAGCTCGTAGTCGACCTTGAAGCCCCTGGCTACAGTCTCCTTCAGGAAGGCGTCCTCGAAGCCCCTCCAGACCCTGGGTTTTCCCCAGTACTCCCTGGGGACGTAGGCGTCCTCCTCACCGATCGGTACGTCATCGTCGAGGAGGTTAGGGAGCTGGGCCAGCAGCCTCCTCCTCTCCTCGTCAAGCCTCTGGAACTCCCTCTCGAGCTCCTCCCTCTCCCTCAGGAGGAGCCTCGCCTCCTCTATCAGCCTCTTCCTCTCCTCGGGGTCCCTAGTCTTAGCTATGGCCTTGGTCACAAGGTTGTGCCTATGCCTAACCTCGTTGAGGCGCACCTGTATCCTACGCCACTTAAGGTCGACCTCATAAGCGCGGTCCGCCAGTGAGGGGTCCATAAACCTCTTTCTTAAGACCTCCCTCAGCACACCCGGGTTGGAGCGTAGGACCTCTAGGACGCTCCACTGAGCCAAGCCCCTCGCCTGGCGGAAGCGAAGCAGTTGGGGGCTTAAGGGTTAGCGCCCGTCTGCCCGACCCCTTTAACCAGGGCCTATAGAGCCCTAAGACGCTTGTTTATCCTCTGAATCCAGGGGGGCTGTGACTGCTCCTAGCCAGGCCGGAGGCCGGGCGCCGATGGGGAGTGGACCACAGTAGGAGCCCCCTAGCACGCCGGACGCCCTTGGATGCTACATGCTATGACGGGTTAGAGGTCGAGGCTTTCCTTAGTCCTTTGCCTGGCCACGGCCTCCGCCTCCCTGAGTATCCTGGCCACCTCCTCATCGTCAACGATGCCTCGAGGCGCGCCGGCTATCTCGAGACCTGCAGGCGCTATCCCATGCGCGTCGGCAAGACCCCTGAGGGCTTCATCAACCTCCATGAGGAGCGTCGCGGTCTGGGGAGGCAGGGTCGAGGCAAGCGTGCCCAGCGCTCTAGAAGCCTCCGCCGCCTTTCCTACGGTATCGCTCAGGGCCACGCCCGTAGCAAGGTATAGTTCAAGTTTTAAGCTGATATACTCCAGTATATCCTCTACCCTCCTAAGTGTGACTAAGAGGTCCTCAGAGCCCCTAGCGTCAGCAGAGCCCTCTCTCAGCCTGTGGGCGAGTCGTGCTATGCTCATACGGGCTAAGCGAACCCTCTGAAGGGCCCTTGCGGCTAGTATCCGCGGGTTCTGGCGCTTGCGTGAGCGCATCAAACCAGCTGAACCCCCGGGGGCCACTGCTTCGTGTGGAGGCCTCCTTAATAGGCGGCCGGGCCCTCTAGCCCGTCCACTTATAGATGAATACTATGACCATCAGGAGCCTGGCCTCGCCCTTGCTGCTCAGCGTCGCGGCGTCTACGGGGCATCCTATTGACATGTTGACTAGGGTGAACCTGTGGAGCGTGACCGGCGTTAGGGTGGCTGCCCTGTAGGCGCGTAGGACCGATGGGAACACTATTGGGTGTGTCGTGTTTAGCTTGTGGAGTATGGTCTCGCAGCCATTGTCTAGTATGAAGTGGTTGAAGCCATCGTTGAGTTTGTAGAGGCCATAGACTGTTAGCTTGTAGAGGAGGGTGTTATAGACGAGCTGCCTGTTAGAGTCGGGCTCCCCGACGAAGCCGGGGAAGTGGTGGTACGCTACTCCCCCTACGTAGACTGTGGTCGAGTACTTGCTTGTGAATGGCGTGGGGGCGAATGGGTTTATCCTGTAGCCTATCCTGAGCATCTGGAAGGACTTCGGGAGATCGCCCTGGCCGTGGACTATGAAGACGTCGGTGTTGTTGACCCTGTTCACGCTGGGCATGGGGAGCACCGTCATCGTGCCGTTATTGTAGAGCGCGTAGAAGACATCATAGAAGACAATATACGTGTTATTTGGTACCGCGTGGAAGTAGTATTTGAGGAGGGCTGACGCGCCGTCCTCCGTGCCCGTGAGTACGCGGGCCAGTATGCGTATCTGGGTCTCGTTCAGAGTTGCACCATCCGCTACAGTGGTCCTATTCGTGTTGACCGTTATCCAGTAGCCGTAGTCCCACCACGACACTATGAGTGCATCGGGCCTCGTATGCGTTTTAATGTAGTCGAGCGCATCGGTCCAGGCCCCATTGACTGGAACCACCACCACTGTCTTGTTGCCCCTCCTCTCGGCTAGCGCTCCGAGCATCGAGGTCATTATTGCTGGGGCCTTGGAGGCGTTCATCGCATACGCAGTGTTAAGGCTGAACGCCACACCTGCTAGTACTATTAGGACTATGCCTGTTGCCATGACTGCGTGGAGCTGGTCTACCTCCTCCCGCCTCCTGCGGGCCCTCGCCTTCCTGGGCGGGGGCTCCGATCCGCGCAGGAGCATTATGGTGCCCGTGAATACCCCCGCCGCCAGTGCGTTCATGGATGCCGCCATCTCCGTGAAGTAGCTCATGTTCTTGTTAGCGTAGAGCAGTAGCAGGGCGGCTATGTATATGGCGAGGGCCATCGCCGCGTAGGGGCCCGAGTGCTTCTTAGTGTAGGCTAGGTATAGCTCCGCTACAATGCCTATCAGGCTGAGCACCAGGGCGACGCCGTACTCCCTAAAGATGACCCCCCACGATGCCGGCATGTGCTCCTGGACGCTCTCGACGAGGGGGCTAAGCCTCTTTGCCCCGAGGGCTGCGAGCGCCCTACCCCCCAGGCCGCTGTAGCCTGATGCCACTAGAGAAGCGATGATTACGCCTAGTGCTAGGAGGATCCAGGTGTGCATCCTCCAGTTGTAGGCTCCAGCCCAGCGCCTAGCCGCTACGAAGAGCGCGTAGAGCACTGTCGGGGCCACCGCTAGGAGGCCGTAGAACCTCTCTATGTAGAGCGGGCCGAAGGCCGGGTTTACCGCTAGGAGCAGGTACGCCCCGATCGATGCCGGTATGTATATGTGGAGGAGCCTCCCCATCGTTGGTGGCTCGAGATAAGGCTCCAGGAGTGCTATCAGTACGAGCAGGCCTAGGGCTATAGCATAGCCTCCCCATATGAAGCCTATCGCCCCGGCGATGGCGCCAGCGGTGAAGGCTAGGAGGGCCCTCCTGGGGGGCCTCTTGGCTCTGAATGCGAGTAGGAGGACCCAGAGATAGAGCACTAGTATGGGGAATGCGACCCCTATCTTCTCGACGAAGCCGACGGTCGTCCTCACTATGGCTCCTGGCGTGAGGGAGTAGAGGCTCGCAGCCACGAGGCCTCCGAGCTTGGAGCGGGTGAGGCTGTAGACGAAGCCGAACACGAATACCACACCGAATACCGCCGCAATGGGTGGTACTAGCGCAACCCACTCCCGGAGAGTTAGGCCGAAGTGCCTCGCTATAGGGTAGGTGGCGGCCGCCAGCCACGGCAACCCTATTCTTGACGTTGTTATGAAGTCCCTGCCCTCGGGGTACCAGAAGAGCTTAACGTCGCGCAGGCCCGATAGGTGGAAGAGGCCGTGGTCGTAGATGTACTTCGTTATCCAGTACTCGATCCACGGGTCGCTGGCGTCCAGCTCCAGCTTGTAGTGTAGCGCTGGGAGCAGCCTTATGTAGAGGCCGACGGCTATCACGGCTACGAGCAGCGCTATGGTTAGGGGCCACGATACCCTCTCTATAGCGGCGTAGAAGTCAGCTAGTGTGGGGCCACTAGTGCCCTTAGCCTTCTTGGAGCGAGCCCGTTTAGCCACCGCTTGAAGCCCCGTAGCGGGGCTTACACTGGGGCCACCCTAAAATATTGGCTCGCCCGGGGGGTCAGCGCTTATATTCCGCTGCACCCCGCTATGTAACGCTTGGTGTTACATGTGAGACGAAGGAGGGTCCTAATACTGGGCGCTGGAGGCAGGGACTTCCACAACTTCAACATGGTATTCAGGGACAACCCCGAATACGAGGTCGTGGGCTTCACCGCCGCCCAGATACCGGGCATAATCGGCAAGAGGTACCCGCCAGAGCTAGCAGGCAAGCTCTATCCCCACGGTATACCGATACTACCCGAGTCCCAGATGGAGGAGATAGTCAAGGGCCTAGGCGTGGATATCGTCGTCCTAGCCTATAGCGACCTCCTCTATAGTGACGTCGGGGAGAAGCTTAGCAGGGCCCTCGCAGCCGGCGCCTCCTTCATGATACTAGGCCCCAGGGACACCATGATAGAGAGTTCCAAGCCAGTGATAGCAGTTACAGCCGTGAGGACAGGCGCCGGGAAGAGCACAGTCTCTAGGGCTATAACACGCGAGCTAACGAGGAGAGGCTACAGACTGGCTCCCATAAGGCACCCCATGGCCTACGGCGACCTAGCCAAGATGGCTGTGCAGAAGTTCGCTTCAACGGAGGACCTAGACCGCTACGGCGTCACAGTCGAGGAGCGGGAGGAGTACGAGCAGTACATACGCATGGGCATACCCGTATACGCCGGCGTGGACTACGGCCAGATAGTGGCGCTCGCCGAGAGGGAGGCCGACATAATACTCTGGGACGGTGGAAACAATGACTGGCCCTTCGTGAGGCCCGACTACATGATAACAGTGGCCGATGCCATGAGGCCGGGCCACGAGGTCGGGAGCTTCCCCGGCGAAGTCAACGTGAGGATGGCTGACGCCGTGATAATTAACAAGGCCGACCAGGCCAGCAGCGAGGCCATAGAGACTGTGAAGGCCAATATTAGGAGGGTGAACCCCCACGCGAAGATCTCAGTAGCGAGGAGTGTTGTAACCGTTGACAAGCCCGATCTAGTGGAGGGCAAGAAGGTCCTCGTGCTGGAGGACTCGCCCACCGTAACACACGGAGGCGCCCCCTACGCCGCTGGATACGTCGCAGCCAAGAAGTATGGCGCCGCCGAGATTGTGGATCCGCGCCCCTATGCAGTCGGCGTGATAAAGAAGATGTATGAAACCTACAGGCACATGGCCAACGTACTCCCGAGCACTGGCTACTCCAGGGAGCAGCTGAGGGACCTCGAGGAGACGATAAAGAGAGTCCCAGCCGACGCCGTCATACTAGGGACGCCGGCTGATATAACGAGACTCATAGATATAGATAAGCCCGTCGTTAGGGTCTCCTACGAGCTGGAGATAATAGAAGGCCCCAGCATAAGCGAGTACGTCGATGAGTTCCTCGAGAGGGCTAGGGCCAAGCTGGAGGGCTAACCCCACCCTACTGTCTCTTTTTGGCTCTCGATAGCCGAGGGGGAAGTCATGGAGGAGCTTATCGTTGTCGCCCTAGGCGGTAACGCCATCCTGAGGAAGGGTGAGAGGGGGGACCCCCGCGAGGCGTGGCGCAACGTTTCGAGGGCTGCTGAGGCCATTGTTGAGGCATACCTTAGGGGGTACCGTATAGTGGTTACGCATGGGAACGGCCCACAGGCTGGTTACCTCCTGGAGGCTATGGAGTCGCTCCCGCCCGAGAGGCCCCGCCAGACCCTTGACATAGTTGACGCTATGACCCAGGGCTGGCTGGGGTATTTGATACAGCACTCGATAACAATAGCCGCTAGGAGGAGGGGCGTTGAGGTACCGGCCGCAACCATAGTGACGAGGGTCGTGGTTAGCCGGTCTGACCCGGCTTTCTCGAATCCATCCAAGCCCATAGGCTTCTACTACACCGAGGAGGAGGCCAAGAGGCTAGCCCGCGAGAGGGGCTGGGTCATGCGCCGCGACGCCCGCGGGGGCTACAGGCGCGTGGTGCCGAGCCCGAGGCCTCTCGACGTGCTGGAGGCACCTATAATCAAAGCACTCGCCTCCGGCGGAGTCGTAACGATCGCTGTTGGGGGAGGCGGGATCCCCGTAACCGAGGATCTAGAGCCGGTTGAAGCCGTTGTAGATAAGGACCTTGCCTCCTCCGTGCTGGCCAGGCTCATCGAGGCAGAGCGTTTCATTATACTAACAGACGTACCAGGTGTCGCACTGGACTTCGGCAAGCCCACCCAGAGATGGCTCGCCCGGCTCAGCGCCCGCGACGCCAGGAGGCTCCTCGAGAGGGGCTACTTCCCCCCAGGCAGCATGGGCCCGAAGGTCGAGGCGGCAGTGGAGTTCGTCGAGGAGACGGGGAGGAGAGCCGTTATAGGCCATCTAGACGAGGCCATAGACGTGATCAACCTGGAGTCCGGAACCATAATAGAGCCCTAGAAGCAGGCCCGCCTCCTATGCGAATTATAAGGGCTACCCACAGCCAGCCTCCACTGGGAGGCGATCAAGGGATGGTGACTGCGGAGCAGGCCTTCGAGGCTAAGAAGCTCGCCAGCAGGTACGGCGTTCCAGGTAAGGTAGCTGCCCGCTATAGGATGGCTGGCTATGAGGTGGAGATGATATCCGATGACCCTGGGGCTCCGGTGCACTTTAGGGCGTGGAAGAGGCGCGAGTCCCTAGCCGTCAGGGTCTACTGGTCCTCGGGCAAGGTCCCGGCTAGTATTGTCGAGGATCTGGCTAGCAGTGCTGAGGGTAAGGGTAGGCCCGTGCTAGTCCTCTACGGAGCGGGGCCCCGCGTTAGCGAGGAGCTATTGGCCAAGGCCAAGGAGCTGGGCGTCAGTGTAAGGAGGGTCAGGCCTAGCTGACTGTAACACCGAACCTCCTGTAGGGACAGGTCTTCCAGGCTTTCTCGCATTTCTCGACTTGATAGAGCGTCAGGTACCTGCCTAGGACCCTGCAGTAAGCCACGTAGAGGCCCTCGGAGGTCTTCTCGACCTCGAAGTATTCACACTCACTAGAGGGCTTCCGGTTCAACAAAAAGATGCGGGGATACATCATGTACTGCTTCCTCTGCTGGGACGCCATTATAAAGCGCCTCCCCCAGCTATCCCTCTACGCCAGCCTCCTTTACTATGAGGCCAGCCTTATCCGCTATCTCGCGGGCGATACCGGCTATCCTCTGCAGCCTCGCCTTGAGGTCCTCCACCTCCCTCCTGGCATCTTCGAGTTGCTTCTTGAGTGACTCCACCTCCTCGCGTGGAGCAAGCCCCGTTGTTGCTGGTATCGCTATCTTCAGCTTGCCCCTGGCTAGCATCTTGTATGTCTCAGCCACTAGGGCGCCAGCCTTCGTGCGGCCCTGGAGGTGGTTCCTTATTGTGGCCTCCGTCCTGCCCAACTCGTCGGCTATCTTTGAGATCGGATACCCCGCCTTCTCACGAGCTAGGGCACCAGCCGCTACCGCTAGGCTATCGACCCATGTCGTGAATTCCTCGGGGCTCATGATCATCTTTAGGACGTCAGGCCTGAAGAGAGTCCCGATGATTAGGGCTAGCTCTAGCTCGCGCACCTCCTTCGGCGTCGTCGGCTTAACAGGTATGTGGGAGAAGTCTACCTCAATTGTAACAACCTCACCCTGACCCTCAGCCATGCTATCACCCCACGAGTATAATAGACGCTCAACCCTAAAATTCATTAGCGGGTGGGTCGCTGGCCTAAAGCGTCCTCATCAAGGCTTCGGAAGAGGCCGAGTTACCGCTCATCCCCGCAGAGCCTCTGGAGCAAGGCGGCTAATGAGGCTAATGGCACCTTCACGTTCTCATAGACAGGGTCCCGGGGCCCGCTAAGCATCCTATAAACGACCTCGAGGCTCGAGCAGGCCTCGAGGCTTGCAGAGGCCCTCAACCCACTCTTCAGGTAGTCCTCTACAACGAATACCCTCTGCGCTAGGCCGCGCAGCGAAACTATCCACTCCCTAAGGACGTGAAGCCCCGGCGAGCCGCTATCCGCTAGTACAGCCTCCATTTTCTCGAGCTTACGCGCCTCATCCATTATGAGTTCTCTCGTGGCTGCTAGGCTCAGTAGGATCGAGTCCCTAGAATTCACAGCCCGGCCCCCTGCCTGGCTCCTGTTCCGGGGTCTCCTCTTAAGACGTGAGAGGCCCTGGTCTTAGGCTTTGAAAGGTGCATGGTAAACACTTGCAGCTCTTAATGAAGCACTACTCCTATCCAACGCTTCGCTCTAAGAGATATAAGGGCTGATAGAGCCTCTACCGCCCGAGTGCTCGGGGGGTCACATTATGAAGGAGAAGGGGGACGATGTCGAGATAACCAATAATCTAAGCGTGGTTTATGAGGATCCCGACGTCATCGTGTATACTGCTCCTAACGAGGAGGAGTTGAAGGAGATACTCTTAAACCTATTACGCAAGCATGAGAGGATGAACATAAGAGAGCTACACTCATACCTCTCGGGGCTTGCAAGCGAGGATAAGATAAGATACGCCCTCAATGAACTCATGAAGGAGAACAAGGTAGTCGTCGACCGCCAGGGGTACTACTATCTGGCCGAGTTCCTGGAGGAGGAGGGCTATTACTACCTGGATGACGAAGAGGAGTATTATGGTGGGGAGTGAAATACCCCATAGCCCTCCCGGGAGGGTGGGTGAGAGCTTGGTAACTCCCCGAGGAGATGACGAGTTTATAGATGAAGACGTCGGTGTTGAAGAGAAGGAGCTCACCCCCGAGAAGAGGTGGATACAGAAGATGATCAGAAGCGCTAAGCAGTACCATAAGCTCTGTCCATACTATGATAAGAAAACGAAGCAGTGCCTGCTGATGGTAACTGTTGAGGGAAGGCAGGATAGATGTGACAGAGACGGGAAATTCGAGAACTGCCCCGTCTTCATCAAGTTCCTCGAGAAGGTCTATGAGTACTATAAGTCGAAGGGCAAGGCACTACCTAACGACTTCCAAGACGTAGTGAACTATGCCTTCTACATGCTCTAAGGCCTACGCGCAGCCGGCAGCTCCATTTCAGGGAACTACATAGTAGAGTAAGTATATAATGGTCGATGCAAGTATGAGGAGTGCCCAGCGCCTTCTGGTCGAGTTGAAAAGCTTGTAACCGTCGAGTGGAGGCACTGGTATCAGGTTGAAGAGGGCGAGCCAGGCATTTACGCCGCCAGCATCCAGTAGCCAGGAGTGTAGGCGTGGATGCGCCTCCTGAAGGGCTAGCAGGGAAGCCGCAGTAAATACTGTTGAGAGGACTATATTCGAGAGGGGGCCTGCCTCCACGCTTCTAATTGCGCCTGTAGGGTTGAACCTGTAGCCCCACACCTGCACGTAGCCTGGAGCTAGGATCTTTATTGGGGACACAGCCGAAGCGGCTGTTATCAGGACGCCTATGGGCGATGCTACGAACTCCGAGTACATCCCGGCTCTACGCGCGACGTTGCGGTGAGCAGCTTCATGCACTACGAAGCCTATAACTATCCCAGAGACGAGCCCGCTTGCAATCCCACGGAGCGTGAAGGCCTCCAACCCACCCACGCCAAGCATGAGGGCTGCTAGCGCTAGCAGCCAGCTCCAGGGCTCCCCTACACCAGAACCCCTCCAGCGCCCGCTGACCCTGCGGCGCACGGACAGCTCCACCACGCGTTCCTCGATACGGAGTTTAGGCTTCCCTTTTTACTTGAGCCAGCCCCAGCTAGGCGCCTGGTGCCGGGCCTCTTGGCTGTGAGGAGGGCACTCATCTTCGGCAGGTTCCAGCCGTTCCATAAGGGCCACCTATCCATAGTCAAGTGGGCCTTCGAGAACCTCGGCATAGACGAGATAGTACTGCTGGTCGGCATGGCCTCCGAGAACTACACCCCCCGCAACCCCTTCACTGCTGGCGAGAGGATAGAGATGATCAGGCTCTCATTCATGGATGAGGGGATCCCGCTCTCGAAGCTCGTCACCGCCACTATAGAGACCCTTGAGACCAATATTGGCTGTGTGACCTATGTTCTCAGCTACGTGCCGAAGGTGGACTTCATACTAGCCAGAAACCCCATAATAGCTAGGATATTCCGCGATGCCGGCCTAGAGGTAGTAAAGCCTCCCCTCTTCAATAGAGATGAGTGGCGCGGCGACCGAATACGGGCGCTGATGGCACGCCACGACCCTAGGTGGCGCGACACTGTTACACGGTCAACCGGGGAGTTCATAGAGAGCATACGAGGCGTTGAGAGGGTGGCAGAGCTCTACAGCATGGACTGAGAGCGGCTATCTAATCTTGTACCTCAGTATCCCGGCTAAGCCGTTGAAGGCGTTCTTGAACCACTCGGCCTCCGGCAGGCTCGACGGTATAACTATTGGGGTAGCACCATAGTTCTCGGCCAGCGCCTTCAGCTCCTCTATATCATCCCTATCCTCGTGGATCAGGAGAGTCTTCACCATCCCCATCTCCAGCGCCTCCTTGACGTCCCTATCACCGTAGACCACTAGCCCCGTCCCCTTGGCTAGGTGCCTCTTGAACTCCTCTAGAGCGTTGACTGCGTCTCTGTACAGCTGGGTCTGGACAACGTTCTCAGCCTTTATCACAGCCTCCCTGAGCCCAGCCTCCCCCTGGTAGGCGACGTCTACGAGCTGTTTTGCCACGAGCCTCTGGAGCCTGTAGTCAAGGTACTTTCCCTCGACGAAGTCCTTCTTTGCGTAGCCGGGCCCAGCAACTATTATCCCCTTGAGCCTCCCCTTCTCCAAATAGGGTAGCAGAAGCCTATTAGCGTGCTCCCCCAGCCTCTTGAAGAAGTCCTCCACTAGCTGCTCTATGATCCTGTCGAACCTCCTCTGGCTCTGCCCCCCCATCTTGTGCTTGCCTGGCACGTAGCCGCTTACCTCCTCGAGCACCTCGAGTTTCATGCCCTTGAGGATCCCTATAGTGCCCTGGTCACGCTCGACTATGATTATACCGACCACGTCTCGCTCCTCAACCATGTCCTCGAGGAACTCGGTGTGGAAGAACTTATCCGTCCTATAGTAGAAAACGGGCACCCTCTCGGGTGGCGAGAACACGTAGCATATGAAATCCCCCGTATCCATGTTCTCGCCGCAGAAGAGCACCAGGCCGTTAGGGGGCACCTTCTGTATCATGGCCAGCCTATCCATGGCTGCGGAGAGGGCCCTCTGCACCGCCTGCCGGGTCCTCTTCAGTTTTATGTTATCGGATATGGAGTGCTCCTGGCGCAGGAGGTTCATGACATCACTAATGGGTCTACCGGGGGGTATATAGAGAGAGAGTAACACCGTAGCTGGGGCGCTCCACTTTTTCAGCTCCTGAAGTATCATCGCGAGCTGCCTCTTGGTTACACTCAGCTTCTCTTCTAGCCTGGCCTCTCCCATGCCCTATCCCCCACAGACTCCCCGGGGCCACGCATTATATTCCTGGCCTGGCATAGCTTCGCGGGGAAATGCATTGCCGGGGTCCCTCGTGGTAGACCCTAAATGCCCCGATCCCGAGATCCTGCGTGAGGCCGCCTCCATCCTGAGGAGCGGGGGGCTTGTGGTTTATCCAACCGATACACTCTACGGGCTCGGCGCTGACCCCCACAACGCTGGTGCCGTGCGGCGGGTGTATGAGGTAAAGGAGAGGGGGAGGGATAAGCCACTCCCAATTATTCTAGCAGAGGCACACTATGCTATCGACTACGTGGTGCCCAGCCCACTCTTCTGGATGATTGCAAGGCTCTTCTGGCCTGGCCCCCTAACGATAGTAGCGCCCGCCTCCCCACGGGCTCCCAGGTACCTGGCATCGAGCGATGGCATGATAGGTGTTAGGCTCCCCGATTCCAGGGTGGCGAGAGAACTCGCACGCCTCACCGGCGGCGCAATTATTGGCACGAGCGCCAACAAGTCCGGCATGACGCCGCCGGTGACTGCCCAGGAGGCTATGGCTATGCTTGGCGATAGCGTTGACCTCTACATCGACGGTGGACCCACGCCATTAGGGAGACCATCCACTGTAATATGGGTGGTAGGCGACGAGTACCACGTGCTCCGCGAGGGCTCGCTGCCCTCAGCTCGTATCGAGGAGGCTGTCAGGGATCTCAAGCGATTGTGAGTGCCACAGGGCCTGGCTCCCTATAACTAGGCTCCACCACCTCCCCGAAGGGTGCCGTCGGGTGCTAGTCATCACCGTATATGGGGCGTTCGACTACTCCACGAGGATGGCTGTCGAGAGGGCCAGGCTGGCGGCCCTTATCCTAGCTAGGCACTACGGCCTGGAGTGCGAGGTCGAGGAGGTGGATCTACCAGTAGGCTCCGATGAGGCCCCCCTCCTAGGTCTGCCCGAGGTGGTTGTAGAGTACGATGAGCGCAGGAGAACGGTGTCCTCGGGGAGCGTCCCGGAGGTCAACACGATCCTCGACTCGGTATTTGATGTACTCGAGAGCGTCCATGGAACCCCTCTGGCCCTCGGCGCGCTAGGCTTAGGGGACAATGAGGCTGAGGAGGGCCTTCTCGGTGTGTAGTCTGTTCTCGGCCTCATCCCACACCACGCTTTGCGGACCGTCTATCACGTCGTCCGTGACCTCCTCGCCCCTATGTGCCGGGAGGCAGTGCATGAATATCGCCTTGTTGCCCGCCCTCTCCATTAGTCTGCCGTTGACTTGGTATGGCCTCAGCATCTTCCTCCTCCACTCGGCCTCGCTCTCCTGGCCCATACTGACCCATACATCGGTATAGACCACATCGGCCCCCTCCACAGCCTTCATGGGGTCCTCCTCGAACTCTATCGTCGCACCACTGGCCTCAGCCTCCCTCATGGCAGCCTCTAGAACCACCCTCGCCGGCCTGAGCTGCGGGGGGCTCGACACCACGAGGTGCATGCCGAACATCGCGCCAGCCACTAGGAGGCTATGCAGCACATTGTCGGATCCATCGCCGACGAAGACTAGCTTGAGCCCGCGGAGCCTGCCCTTGTGTTCCAGTATGGTGTAGAGATCCGCTATTGCCTGCATGGGATGCGAGAGGTCGCTCAAGGCGTTGAGTACTGGCACCCTCGAGTATCTGGCGAGCTCCAGTAGACTCTCATGCTTTCTCACGCGAGCCACTATAGCGTCTACGTAGCGCGAGAGCACCCTGGCTGTGTCGGCTATGGTCTCGCCACGGCCCAGTTGGAGCTGGTCCCTGCTCAGGTAGAGAGCATGGGCCCCAAGCTGGTGGGCAGCCACCTCAAGACTCACGCGGGTCCTAGTGCTATGCTTCTCGAATATGAGCGCTATACTCCTGCCCGCGAGGAGCGGTAACACGCGCTCACCAGCGTAGAAGCGAGACTTCAGCATCCTCGTGGTCTCGAATACAGCCTCAACCTCATGCCTGCTCCAGTCGGCCAGGCACAGGAGATCCCTGCCTCGTAGCTCCGAGTACCTGACCACCGCGGACCCCACCGGGTCCCTGCCTGCGGCTCTAGAGGTACTTAGGGCCTAGGCTTTCCCGCCAGGCATTTCTCCGCGGCCGCCGCTATGAGGGCCGCCGCGGCCTTGGAGCCGCAGCGGTGTGGCGCCAGCACCAGAGCGGCGCCACGCTCACTCTCGATCGCGCACTGTGCCCTGGCGAAGGCTTCTAGCGCCACCTCCACTAGGGCCCTTTCAGTCTCGGGGGGGACGCCCGGGAACCTCACGGTCTCGGGAGGCCAGTAGGCCCCTATTACAACGGGCTTGCAGCTCCTAGCTACGAGGTGATCCCTCACGTGATGGACACTGACAACGTCTATGGGAGGCTCTATGGCCGACGACGCTGCGAGGACGATCTTCGATAGATCCCCCGGTAAATCGGTCTCGAGCGGTCCGATGATGCATATCTCCCTGAGGGCCTTAACGACTGCCAAGCCCTTCTCAGTGACGCAGTGCGCCGTCCCGCACCGCTCGGCGAGGCCAGCCTCCCTCAGGGATCTGAGTAGGGTCTTAGCCGATGCCTCTCCTATGCCGATCTCGCGCTCCAGCGTGGGCCTACCCAGGGGCCCCCTCACCATGAGCCTTAGAGCCTCGAGTACCTGGTACTCATCGAAGCCCCTAACCGCTGCCCCGCTCCCCCTCGCTATCCTCACTAGGCTCGCTAGCGCCTCGCAGACGTATTGCTGGTCTAGCATCCCATAGCCCCTCGTCGGGTGTGAGGCCCTTCTCAATCATAAATACTGCAAGATCTCTAGCTTCAATATCCGCCGAGCGCAGCACAGCACGCCTGACCCGCGGCCACTCGGGTCTTACGCGTATCCCGAACTCCTCCCAGAGCCATTCAGCGAGTTCCCCCGCACTCACACCATGGCTCTCAATGCTATCAAGTAGAGCCTTCTTGATTGACCTCTCCCTGACGCTCCAGCGCAGGCCTGCCCACCCCGCCGAGGGCTCTAGGCTGCCTGCTATTCTATCCCCTACTCCTACTAACAGCCAGTACTGCCTCGCTGCCCGGTGATGGGTGCTCTTGTCGGCAGGCTAGGCCTTACTACCGAGTATCATTAGCCAAACCATTCTCAAGGCAGCTCGCTAGTTGAGAGTACTATCATGAATGTTGACGCGATAGTACGGGAGGTGTATAGTAGTATTGATACTACCAGCCTCAGGGGTTGCAAGATCTTACTCGCAGTACTCTAACGTCTCGCGGAGGGCTTTGGAGAGGCCCACTCTCACCCCTAGGCGGGGGTCGGCGTAGATGTAGATCAGGTTCTTCGTCTGAAGGCTTCGAAGCTTAGCGAAGAGCCACTTCTGATCAGCCTGCAGCTTCTCCTGGAGTTGGTCGGCATAGAGGTAGGTGCTCCCCCACCTAGCGTAGTGTGAGAGTATAGTACTTATCACCTCGAACTCCTCCTCGTCAAGCCTACCCTTCAGGAGGCGGAGGACGCATGTGACTCGATCAACCCTACTAGCTCCTTGTCGTTTATTGCCACCAGATGACATTAACCCAGCAATGAATGACTGTGGTTTCCCCGGATTCGCCGGCTCTCTAGGCTTCCTCTTGCCATCTATTGTCGAGCTAACTATTTCAGTTGACAATAATACGCTGCGGGCTAGTCTTGCATACTCGTCTTCGAGGCTGCGGCGGAGCCTATCCACTATTTCGTGGGCGTATTCCTCGCCGAGGGGGGTTAGGTACCAGAAGCCCCGATCATAGTCAACGTAGCCCCTGGCCTTCCAGTAGCTGAGGTAGCTGCTGATGTACTTCGACTGGAAGCCGAGCACGCTTGCTATCTCGGCGGCTCTCATGGGCTTTGATAGGAGTAGGACCATTATCGCGTCCACAACCCTGCTCCTGGGCCCCCCGCGTCCCCTGGACCTCCTAGAGCCCTGGCGGGCTAGGGCTTCAGCTATAGTCCTGTAGTCGACGTCCCTCAATGGGCCCCCTCGACGTCCTGGGGGAGGGTGTAGTAATTGGCTGGGGGAGTGGGTGCTACGCTAGTGTTACCGTTAAAGGCCTAGCCGAGCTCGGGCCAGTAGTCTGTGAGCCTCGAGCGCCGCACGCCCCTGAGGAGGGGGCTAGCCTTTAGGGCTGCACGCTGGGCCTCCGGGGTCTCCAGGGAGGCCAGTGCCTCCCCCACAGCGTCGTTGAGGTCATCGAATCTAACGGGTGAGCCCGCTAGGGCCCTGCGCACCGTCTCCCTTATGTGCCAGTTACCGACTGGGGCGTAGTATGAGGGCGTGATCTCCCTGAGTATTATAACGTCGGCCACGCGCCCCCTCCTGTAGAGACTCTCCAGCACTGCCAGCCTGGCGGCGGAGAAGCCACCGTCAACGTCGGTGGCGCGGCCCAGGGGATCCTCAGCGACCCTCCAGGCGCTGGGTTCTCGGGCCCTACGAGTCCATAGGCCAGCGGGGTGCCAGACCTCCACCCACTCGAACCAGCCGCTGCCGGGGTAGAGGATTATCGTGAACCTATTGCCCAGGTACTCGGCCCTGTAGACCTCGATGGTGTCTATCGAGGGCCTGTCTCTGAGGGCCGAGCGGAGCCACCTACTTATCGTGTCGTCGACCGCTGTTATGGCCCACCTCGTCGGCACGAGGCGGCGGTTCCTGGGCCTCCCCAGCATGCCTAGACTAAGGGCCCGGTGTATTGTGTAGACATCGACGCCAGACCTATACAGCTCTACTATAGCGGTGGAAGCAGTGGCCTCGTCCCAAACGAGCTTTTCCAGGCGGGGGTGGAGCCTAGGGTTACCGGTTACCCTTATCCTCCTTGCCGGGCCGCTTGGGCCTACGGGCTTCGAGATGCCATCAAAGATTAACCGGGGGGTTGGAGGCCTGGCTAGCTCCACCTCCGAGTCAACGGGGGCCACGCTAACGGAGGCATAGAGGAACTCTTTGTCATAGAGGCTCTGGGGGCTCCTAGCGTCCACCCTGAGGCGGGCCGCCACCATGGAGCTACGCAGCCTTATTATGTTGTGCAGGCTCTCCCTCCTCTCAACCCATAGGCTAGGGGCGTCGTGGTACCGGGCCTCCTCGGCCCCCTCGCCTGGGGGGAGCATATAGTAGACGCTGACCCTAGGGTAGTCGTGCTCGCCCACCAGTGCTGAGGGGGGAGTGTAGCCCTCGGCCGTGGTGGCGTCTACCTTGAGGGTGGCGCGTAGCTGGCTCCTGAACCTCTCGAGGATGGGGCACGTTGGTAGGCCGCATAGCCTCTTGTAGCCCTTGCACCTGGCGCACAGTTCTGGGGGGATCCTGGGCACCACGCTCCCTAAGGCCTTCTCGTGCTCCGAGGGTTAATTCGGGGTTAGCCCTCCGGTGAACCGGGGGGTATAACCTTGTATCCCTTCGCCTCCAAGGCCTCAGTGGGATCCCCGCCCTCGGGCTGGTAGTACTTAACTATGATTAGGTCGCCAGCCTTCACCTTGTAGTCCCTCGGCACTGGTAGTATGAGGGTGGAGCCGCTCCTAACCGCCACGGGTAGGAACCCGTCATCTTCTAATCCAAGCTCGTTGATTGTTTTCCCCTCTAGCTCCTCACCCACAAGGAGTTTGAGGTAGGCCTCCTCAGCCTCCTCCATGGTTTCCACGAGGAAGTCCGATACGAGGCCCTCGATAGTTATATTGGCTATCATTGTGGCGGCGTCGGCTATCGACTCCATGGATTTAATGAATACGGCTATTGACACCATCTCCTCCGAGGCAGCAGGGTTGCCTGCTGCGAAGGCCGCCTCGAGGCCCTTGATGTAGAGTGAGTCGGCCTCGTCCTCGAGCCTGAGGACCTCGCGTGCGAGGGCCTTGTCGTTGTAGAGGAGGCTGTGCAGTGCTAGGTCGAGCATTAGCCTCGCGAGGCTCTTTATCTGGAGCACCGCATTGGATAGGTCGTCGCCGGCTATGGCTGATATGAGGGCCGGTGTGCCCCTACTGAGCTGGGAGTAGATCGAGTAGCCCACCGCCCTGGAGAACTCCTCGGCCTCCTCCAGGGGGCCCCGTATGACTACTATGTCGCCCTCCCTGACATCGCTCCACTCGGGCGAGATCCTGTACTCGCCGTCTCTCCTGAGCAGTAAGAGGTCGACGAGTGAGGGCATCTCAAGCGGCTTCCGGTTGACCCTAACCAGGGTCACGACCTCACCGCAGCACACGCTCGAGGCGCTGACGAACTTATGCACTGGTAGCCCCCTGAGGACGAGGCCGGCTAGGTCCCCTGCGGCATCGCTTATCTTATCGAAAGCCTCGGCCAGGACTACTATGCCTATGGCCAGCCCAGTCTGGCTCGGGGCCCTTATGGCAAGCGCGGTCCCAGCTATGATGTCGGATAGATAGTCATCTATAGCCCTCTCTAGCCTGAGAACCTCCCTAGCCGCTAGCTGGTCCCGCGAGGCTAGGGTGTAGAGGGCTAGATCCACCGCGACGCTAGTGTAGTGCGCCGCTAGTGAGAGCAGCTCCGAGACGGGCTTCTCAGCCGCCCTCTTCAACACGGCCCACACTCCGGAGCAGGGGGTAGAGTACTAGGGCCGCCTCGGCAGCCGGCCCAAGCCTACCCTGGACGCCGGGGGGATAGATGGGTTTCCCCATGCCTATCTCGGCCTCGCCGAAGTCGGGGTCCCCCCCATTGAAGGCCACGAGGATCCTCCCCTCCAAGTGGGGCGGGGCCAGGGGGTCGAAGGCCTCGGGTTCCCCCCGCCTGGTGACTATTAACACATTCTCGGGTTTTAGCAGGTCGATAGCGTCGCCTAGATCCGGTAGGATCACGAGGTTCATGTTGTTCTTGTAGGCGAGCCTCCCCAGCTCCCCTAGGCCGTGCTGGGCCGCCGCCCCATAGGCCTTAGTCACCACCAGCTCCCCCAGGCCCAGCCCGGCCACGAGCCTCGCGAAGTCTAGGAGCCTCTGGACACTACTCGTGTTATGGAGCACAGGTATTACCCGCACCCTCATCACCGGAGAGCCGCTCGAGGAGGTGGCAGGCTATAGCCTTAGCCAGCGGCGGTGGCACGGCCTCACCGACCTGGTTATACTGTGCGTCTCGGTTGCCGAGGAACACGTGGTAGTCCGGGAACCCCATGAGGCGTGCCTGCTCCCTCACCGTCAGAAGCCTGGGCTCGTAGGGGTGTATGAATCTGCTAGTCCCCATTACCGTTGGGGCGTGTCTATGGGGGTGCAGCCTTACATAGTTCGGTAGCCTCCGCCCACCCGCTCCTCGGTAGTAGATCAGTGCCTCCCCCCACCTGAGCCTCGGGAGCCTCCTCTCATGCCTTCTCCCGGGCGATGGTGGAGGGTCGTGGTTTGGCGGCCATGGGGCCCCGGGCGGGGGTAGGCCTCGGAGGGCCTCCTCCACCGTGGGGCCCCGCCTCTTCGGGGGCCTCAGGAGGGTGTTTGATACAAAGACCCTAAGCCTCCTGCTGGGGGTTCCATGCTCCTCGGCCCTCAACTCGTTGAAGTATATCCTGGGGTAGCCAGCTCGCCTGAGCTCCCTCGCTATAGCCCTCCTTATGGGGGCCTCGAGGATCCCGGGCACGTTTTCGATAACGAAGAACCTCGGCTTGATCTCCCCTATGAGTCTTATGGCGTGGAGGAACAGCTGGCCAGCAGGGTCGTCATAGAGCCTCATGAGCGGGTCCTCCCTGCGCCTTGGGTTCGCTCCTGTGAAGGGCTCGCAGGGCGGGCTCGCTATTACTACGTCGACCTCTCCGCGGGTGAGGCTGGCGTAGGAGAGTATCTCCTCTCCAGTGAGTTCCTTGGCGTCATCCGCTATTACTACGCTGTGGGGGAAGTTGGCTTTGTATGTCTTGGCGGCTGGAGGGTAGTTGTCTACTGCGGCCTTCACGTTGAAGCCCGCGAACTCGAAGCCCCTGGCGAAGCCTCCGCCTCCGCTGAATAGGTCGATAGCCACAGGTCTACTGGCGGGCAAGCCTCTCCTCATCCCTCGCTATCGACTCCCTGAGCCTACTGATTACTAGCCTGAGGACCTCCTTTATCTCGCTTCTATCGTCCTCCTCTAGTATGCTGCCGCACTTCGGGCACTGGAAGTCGTACTCGTACGCCTCGTCGAACGTGTAGCGGGAGCCGTCGAGGGGGCAGTAGTAGAACTGGTTATTCTCCTCGTATTCTAGCTTAAGTTCGAGGTTGCGCAGCACGCTCTTCTTCCTGCTGAGGAGCACGTTGTTTATCGTGTGTAGGTTAAGCTTCCAGTAGTACCGCGTGGCACCCGTCTCCGGGTGCTTGCCCCTCCTATAGGAGGCTAGCCTTAGCTCGTATAGGAGCCGTAGGATCCTCCTTATCTCGCCCTGTCTGATGTTGGTTAGCTCCTCCAGCTCCTCGTCGCTGAGTCCCTTCCCGTTCTTCTCCGAGAGCAGCTTCCTGAGTATGGTGGCTGCGTGATCCGAGTCCAGCCTCACCATGGAGGCCACGGCCCGCACGAATCTCTCCAGCAGCTCGGAGTCAGCCTGGCTCACTGCTCGACACCACGCTCTTCCCTCTCCTTGATGGTCGTATCTCGAGTCTCGCCCTAGGATATCTAGTATAGAGTTCCCGGCCCCTATATAGCCTATCCAGAAACAAAGCTAGGGCAGCTACTTCCGAGTGCGGCTGGTTGCCAACAGCTACATTCCAGTCGGCTGCCTCATAGTAGAATCTCTCTACCTTCTCGGCCCCTACGATTACCAGCTTGGGGTTTGGGTCGGCCCTTATCTCCTCTACTACGAAGTCGAGGGGGAGACCGTACATCGTGAGGTGGACCACGCGTCCCCCCTCCCCCCTCCACCTCCTGACATAGCTCTTGCCGTTGACTCCACACTCTAGGTGCATCTCCCCGCCCCATCTCTCGAGGACCCCCTTGATGGATGCGGTGATAGAGTCGTCGCATATGCCCTCTAGTATGAATCCGTTAGCCCCGAAGGCCCTGGCAACCAATGCGACGTGCGTGGTTATCCTCTTATCTCTCTCGGGCCTGTGGCCCAGCCGTAGCACGTAGACCCTCCCGTAGGGCCTCCAGGGCTCCTCCATGCCCGGCCACCTCTATCACGCAGTCGGAGAGCCTATCAATGTTGACGCCCCTATACGCAGATATGGGCAGGACGCACGCTACCTCGCTCCTAGGGGAGGCTAGGCCCTCCAGTAGGGCTAGCTTATCCCTCAGCGACTCGTTGTCTAGAAGGTCGATCTTGTTAGCGGCTACAATGGTGGGGATTCCGACGGCCCCTACCTGCTCCATGATCTCGAAGCCCGATGCGAGTTCTTCGACAATCTCTCCCTGAGGCTTGCTCGCGTCAACCACGAATATTATAGCGTTGCTATCACTTATCTCCTCCAGGGTACTGTGGAATGCCTCGATTATAGTGGGGGGGACGTCCCGGATGAAGCCGACTGTGTCTATAAAGACTACATCCATGCCCCTAAGCCTTACCCTATAGTGCTTAGGCTGTAGTGTGGTGAAGTACTCGGGGCCGACTCTCTTGGATAGGCCTGTCAGCCTATTGAAGAGCGTGGTCTTGCCCGCGCTTGCATAGCCTACTATGGAGACGTGGATCATGCCCTCACGGTACCTCTTGGATCTCCTTATTGACCTCAGATGTCGGAGCCCCTCGAGTTCCCTCCTTAGCTTGGCGAGCCTGCTTGTGAGGTGGCGGTAGTAAGCGTCCACAGCGTAACCTCCGGGCCCCAGGAAGCCTGGGAGCTCTCCCATCTTGCTCCTCCTGATCATCTCCCTGATTAGTGGTATCTCGTGCTTGATCCTTGCCATCTCGATCTGGAGCTTGGCCTCGCGGCTCCCGGCGTGGCGCACGAAGATCTCTAGGATAAGCTCTACCCGGTCTATGACCCTCCTGCGCGTGGCCTTCATGAGTGCGAAGAGTGTTGACGGCTGCGGCTCGCCATACACTATTATTGCGTCGGGATTCTCCTCCTCGGCCTTTAGGGAGATCTCCTCTATCAGCCCCCTACCCAGCCTCCGCTCGTACCTGCTCTTCCATATCCTGACTACTCTATAGCCCGCGGTCTCGGCTAGCTTCAGCGCCTCTTCCAGTTGGCCTTTCTTAGAGCGAGGTATGACTAGGAAGGCCCTCTCCAAGCTAATCCTCATCCCTCCGTATAACTACCACATCACCCAGTGTGGGGTAGTCGCCGCTAGGCGGGGCCAGCGGCTCCTCAGGCTCCTCGGTCGGCACGAGCAGCTTCACGCCTAACACCTTCTCTATCCGCCTTGCCAGGTCTATGCTCGGCTTCATCTTGCCTTGCTCTATCTTGCGTAGCAGGGACTCGCTTATGCGGAGCTTCATGGCTAGCTCCTTCGTTGAGAGGCCTCTCGCCTGGCGGGCACTCCTGATGCGATCGTAGTAGTCCTCTACGATCTCATACTCTACGATCTCACTCCTCCTAGGCCTCGCTACGACCCTCCTGGGGGTCTCCCTGCGGCGGATGGGCTTCGCTCTCCCGCTCCTCACGAGCTTCATGTAGCAGCTGGCGCAGAGCACCATTTCGACGCCGTCTACCTCGGCATAGTAGGGGCGCCCGACTATGGGCATCCCACATATCTCACAGTAAAGCGTCTCCTTCTTCCTGGGCAACGCCCCTCCCACGGGCCGCGCGGCCCCAGAGGGTATTATCAGATGCGACTGGCGTGTCCCCTTTTAATGTGTATCCCCGCGGAGTCCAGGTGATGGAGTGGGAGCCGTGTCGCTTAGCAGCAATAGCAGGAGCAAGCCGCAGGGGGGCTACGGCGCCGCGCCTCTCGAAGAGGAGATCCAGTACCTGCGGAGGCGAGTGCAGGAACTCATGAAGGAGAAGATAGCGCTTCAGAGGGATCTGGAGCACTATAAGAGCGAGGTGACAAGGCTACTCAGCCCCCCACTGATCGAGGCCGTCGTGCTGGAGGTCTTGGATGATGGGAGGGTTATAGTGAAGAGTAGCACTGGGCCAAACTTGATAGTGAATACTGTGGCTGGAATCGATCCCCAATCGCTGAGGCCCGGCATGATGGTGGCACTCAACAATAGGGCCTCGACGATAGTTAGCGTCCTCCCTAATAGGTTTGACCCTATAGTCAAGAGTATGGAGGTAGTCGAGAAGCCTAACGTTACATTCGATGACATAGGCGGGCTTAGAGAGCAGATAAGAGAGGTATATGAGGCCGTGGTTCTCCCGCTTAAGAGGCCGGACCTCTTCAGAGAGCTGGGAATAGAGCCCCCCAGGGGGGTCCTGCTTTACGGCCCGCCCGGTACGGGCAAGACCCTGCTAGCCAAGGCGGTCGCCAGGGAGTCGGGGGCGACATTCATAAGGGTGGTTGCCAGTGAGTTCGTGAACAAGTTTATAGGAGAGGGGGCCAGGCTCGTGAGGGAGGTTTTCAGGCTTGCGAGGCGTAAGGCCCCATCAATAGTATTCATAGACGAGATAGACGCCATAGGGGCCCGCCGCCTAGAGCTGGGCACAAGCGGCGACAGGGAAGTGCAGAGGACGCTAGTCCAGCTGTTAGCCGAGATGGACGGCTTTGACCCTCTGGGCAATGTTAAGGTGATAGCTGCTACCAACAGGCTAGACCTACTGGATCCAGCGCTACTAAGGCCGGGACGGTTCGATCGCATCATCGAGATACCCCTGCCGGACAAGCGGGGGAGAGTGGAGATACTGAGAATACACACGAGGAGGATGAAGCTAGATGGAGACGTGGATCTGGAGATGATAGCGGAGATAACGGGGGGCTTCAGCGGCGCCGACCTGAAAGCGGTAGTAGTCGAGGCCGGCTATAATGCACTGCGGAGGAACTCTAAAGTAGTAAACTTAACAGACTTCCTCAAGGCAGTTGAGAAGGTGAAGAAGAGGCTGAGAAGCTCCAGCAAAGTAGGGGGGAGTAGCCTTCTGCACACATAACTAACCCCCTAGCCCTAGCGCCCTCTAAGGTACTAGGGGGCGCTAGGGCTAAGAGCCCTCGGGACACCGGGTCCTCTCCTCGGTGTGCGCTTGAGGCCTCGAAGGCCCAATCCCGAGGAGCTTGACTTGATAGTTTCATTGCTAGCATTTCAGTTTAGCTGGCGTGTAGCCGATGCGTTCTATGCTCTCAGGGATTCCGTGACTATAACCGTGGCGAGGGGGCGCATACGCTATGTCTATATCAACGGTAAGCACGCCTTGACACTGAGGCCCACTACGGGCCTCTTCACGATATCGAAGGTGATGGGTAGGGTTATAGTCAGGGCTGAGCCGTCGCCGCGGTTCCGGGTTATCGTGCGTGGTGATAGAGATATTAGGGGGAGCGTGTTGGCGAGGGACCTAGTAGAGATGGATGATAACATACGCCCCGGCGACGAGGTAGTCGTGGTGACTCCCGGCGATGAAGTACTTGCTACTGGCAGGGCGAGGGTCTCCGCGGGCCTAGCTAGGAGCTTGGAGTATGGTGAGGTTGTGAGGGTGAGGAGGTAGTGGCTGAGGTAGTGTTGCGGGTGCCGCGGAATCTCCTGGAGGGCTCTATTCTCGTGACGGGCTTCCGGGGCTTTGGCATGGTTGGATACCTACTCACTAAATACGCTGCTCAGGCCTTAGGCGCCAGAAAGGCGGGCTTCATACTACCCGAAGGTGATATCCCCCCCATGATAATAATCGAGTCAGACGGGCCTGGGTTCCCATATGAGATCTACTACTCCGAGGAGCCCCGCGTAGTCTTCATACTTAACAGGGCGATGCCAGAGCGCGAGGAGTGGACGGCATATACTGAGGCCCTAGCCTCCTTCGCGGCCGAGCTCGGCGTCAAGCTCGCGGTCTTAGCTGGAGGCCTTAGTAGGGATTACATGCCAGAGAACGAGGAGTATGGTTACCGATGGATAGGTAACTCCTACTACCTTAAACTGGGAGGTAAATTGCCTGCCCCACAAATGGAAGAGGGCCTCGGGGTAATGGGCCCCCTAGCCACACTCTATATATTAATGGAGTACTATGAGATACCAACACTAATACTCCTGCCATACTCCATGGTTGAGGAAGTCGATTATGATGCAGTGCTACGCGGTATGAAAGTACTCTCAGAGATCCTAGGCGTGGAACTCAAGGCACCAGCACTGGAGGAGGCGGCGGAAAAACAGAAGGCGCTCCTCATGAAGCTGGCTGAAATGAGTGAGAGTGGTGAGGAGAGCCCCCGCCGCAGGGAGAGCGGCCCCTTCTACATGTAAGCCGCCTACTACCCTCCCCCGCATCTGGCCCCACCCACGGTCCTGGAGAGAATCCAGCACAAACTATCCGGCTCGCCTAGGATTTCGGCTTCGACTCCGATTCGCCTTGCGATAGCGAGGACTGCCCGTATCTCGGAGACAAGGACTTTCAAGACTCGATCCTGGTAATAGTTGTGTGGGTAGTCAGCGTGTATTGTAGGGTAGACGCCGCATAACTCCTTCGGGATAAGGCCTAGGTAGGGCGAGTAGTATACTACGTAGCCATCCTCGCTGGAACCGCGCTTACAGGCCTCGATGGAGGGGGGTAGAGGCCTCAGGATCAGCCTCTTAGGCCTGAGGCGCTTGAGCCTCTCGGGTAGGTAGTGGGTTAGCACTCGAGATCGGAGCCTGGTCAGCCTCGGGTTCCATAGGCTCTCGAAGCCGTAAAGCCTCAGGCCCCTAACCCTCGGCTTCACGCGGGGCGTGTGGGTTTCGAGGATGGAGTGGGCCCTCCTCATCTTGAGTAGGGCCCTGTAAGCGGCGGGGTGGCGCCTGGCAGTCTCTTCCAGGAGCTCCCAGAGCCTTCCCTCTCTTATGGCTTGCTTCACTCTCTTGAGGGTCTTCGAGATCACGTGTAGGTTGTGCAACGCTAAGAGTCTGGTTCTATCCTCTCTAGGCATCTCGGCCAGCTCACGGGGGCTGTAGCGGCTGCAGACCGGGCACTCGCAGGGTAGGTAGTCCAGGTCCTCCACACGGTATACACCGTATTCTGTGATGTATCTGCCGTCTCGAGCGTAGATTATGTAGCTTGCACTATCAAACGTGTCGACCCCCAAGGCAACGGCGAACGGGATTATGAGGGGGTGCCCGGCACCGAAGAGGTGTACCGGTCTCCCTGGAGGCAGTGCTCTCTTAGCTGCAAGGATCATATCTATTATTGTATCATACCTATACCTTTCCAGGAATACAGTTGGGCTTCCAATACCATACATCCTATAGGGAGAGTTAGCTGCGTGGCGTGCGCTGGCCTCCACTAGGTCTAGATAACGGCCTCCTTGGATTGGTAGGACCCATAGCACGTCATCACTAGTAGGGTCTATTACCCTGAGCGCCTCCTGCGAGCGTCTGATGGTCTCGTTAACCGTTTTCTCGGCCTCCAAGCGGCTAACATCGCCTGTGGGGACATCGAGGATAACGCCTATGTCGGGTTTGAGGATCTCCTTCTGGTACAGTAGTATCTCATCCTGGGTTACTCCAATATCGCCATACTCTAGTATCTGATAAGCACCCGAGTCGGTCATAACAATTCCACGCCAGCCCAGGAGCTCCCTTATGCTGCCCCGTGGCTGCGGGCCGTACCTCTTGTAGGCTAGGTAGGCGTTTGTAATAACCTGCTCGAAGCCCGCCTCTGCTATTAGGTCTAGGCCTAGCTCCTGGCGCATCGGATCGATGACGGGGAAGAATGCGGGAGTCTCGAGCTTAGCGTTACGCAGGTGTAGTTTGGCGATGCGACCGGCCAAGTCTACATCTATGATCTCGAAGGCGCCTACAGGGCCTTCCATCCCGGGATCCCGCTCGCTCCCTTAGACCTTGACGCCCTTCTGTCTAAGGTACTCTCTGAAGAGGCTATAAGCCCTGTGTGCAAGCGCACCCGAGCCTTCCACTCCATCCTTTGTGACCCTTACGCCGCGGCCTATCTCGACTACACCTAGGTCCTTGTAGACTCTAACCAGGTGCCTCTCGATGCCGCCATGCTTCACTATGAAGTCGGCGAACTCTTCGGGGTCGAACACACTATACTCCGGCGCAAGGATCTCGGATACAACATCGCCTCTGATAATGATTAGGGGTACACTAGCGCCCTCGGCTTCGGATGCGTCCAGGAGTGCGAGAGTCAGCGTCTGGGGGTCTATGCCTTCCAACTTACCCTTATAGCTCCTACCATCTCTTAGCTTGACCGTGACCTCCTGTCCCATGAGTGATAATATCTTTGAGGTCAGCCTCCTAAGGGGCTCTGTGGGGTAGGCCATATGCTTGCACCAGGGTCGGAGCGGCTGGGAGTTAATAAAAAACTCCATCCCCCCGGCCTAGCCTCAGTGGGGCGAGGCACGTGGAACTGGAGCTTGAAGGCGAGGTCGTGGAGGTGAACCCTGGGCGGCTAAGGGGACAGAGGATAGCCAAGCTAAGATCCAGCGATGGGGGAGAGGTTGTATTCGATGTTATAGAGGACCTGCTCTCCCTGGACAAGGGTGAGAGAGTGAAAATCATAATAACTGATGAGAAGCCCTCCGAGCAAGCTCTGAAGTCGTATGACTTCTGCGGCCACGGGTATCTCGTAGAATCCGAAGATATCACAGGTAAAACAGTGTTCTCCCTGTGGGGCATACTCTTCCTGTTTAATAGAAAATTAGGACTCAAACTAAATAAGAAGTACTACTTGTGCATCCAGAAGAGTACTTAGAGGATCCGACGGGGACTCCCCCACTGCTAAGCCATGCTTCAGCATAATTGGGGAGCCCTGTGGATGGCGTCCTCGGGAGGCTGGACGGGATCCCTCGAGCCTTGAGACTATTACTCGGGATCGCATTCTCACTGATTCTTTTGGCTTACTCTGGTATAATAAATATTAATGAAATAAAATATATACTAATTTTATTATTAGCAGTGGTTTCTCTTGCTGTGGTGGCGGCAGCGCCGCGGAGGAAGGCGGTGGTCAGCGCCAGTGAAAGGCCCGCTATAGCATTAAGAATTAAGGCACTCGACAACTCGGCGCCAGAGACTCTTGCTAGGATACTTGAGGATAGGGCAGCCAGGACCGGACTCGAGTATATCATGACCTCGCTGATTAGCCCGGAGGGGAGTGACTCACTGCTGTTGATCCTCGGGCCACGGGATTCCCAGGTGCTTGTTGAGTCTGAGATAATAGCCTCTCTAGCCTCAGCGCTCAAGAGCTTCAGGGTGGAGGCGATCAGTAGCCCCTCTCTCCGCATCTCATCGCTGATAGACGCTATGAGGCCTCAAAAGGGATCACTCCCCATAGTGATAGTCGGCAGTGCTATGAGGGAGGCTCCGCGTCGGCCGCGTAGCAGAGCGGTTTATATTGGTAGAAGAATAGATAGCCCTGTAGATGTCCCCGTAGCTATCGATGCTAGTGATATACTAGGGCATGTGGGCATCTTCGGCTCCACTGGAACAGGCAAGAGCACAACGGCTGCCATACTAGCATGCCGCCTCTACAGGGAACTCGATTGGAGGGTGGTTGTACTCGATTGGGCGGGTGAGTACACTAGGCTGCTATCATCGTGTAGACCGCGGGTTCTGGATCCCACCAGGGACGGTGTTGGCGTGTGGCCTGTCTCGGGAGACGATAGTGAGGGACTGGTCGAGGTACTCAGTTCGGCTCTAGACCTAAGCGGGCCCCAAGCATACCTACTAGACAAGGTTGTCTCGAGTAGAGCCCCTGAAAGCGTTAAAGAGCTCCTTGAGGCGATCGAGGCTCTGCCCGAGGAGAGTAAGTGGGATCGCGAGGTCAAGAGGGGGCTCCTAAGGAAGATAGGTATACTCGCCAACAGGTACCCCGGGCTGTTTGCAAAGAGTCTCGAGCCTCTCTCAATGGATGGCCTTGTGGTTGTAGAGTCGAGCAGTATAAGGACGAGCTTCGCCCGAAGGGCATTCGAGCTACTCCTCTTGGCCAGCGAGTACTACTGGAGGGTTAGAAGCAATCTGCCGCCCGCTATCTACATAGTGGATGAGGCTCATAACGTCTTTAGTGGAGAGCAGGGTTTCCTAGCGCGCCTCATGGCAGAGTCCAGGAAGTATGGGATGAGTATGGTAGTTATTACACAGTCCCCGTCAAGTGTAGAGTCGTTAGTCCTCAACACATCAACGAAGATTGTGCATGCTCTCCGCGCGGCGAGCGATAAGAACTTTATAGCTGACACTCTAGGCCTCAGGCCCTCCCTGAGGGACAGGGTCTCTAGACTAGGGGTAGGGGAGGCGCTACTATATGCTCCCTCCCTCGGGGAGCCAGTTATTGTGAAGATCGAGTTCCCCCAGCCAGCTACTGACAAGCTCGGTCAGGGACTCGTCTTCTAGCCAGTCGACGTGAAAGCCTGGCTTCCATTCACATAGGAGATCTAGTGTGGCGTGGAGGGTCTCCAGGGGGCTCTTACCTGTGGTGTCAACCTCGAACACGTAGTGCCTATGATCCCACAGCGCTTCGTGGTAGTAGTTAAGTGCTTCGGCTACAAGGTTCTCCAACACCTTAGGTCTCGGCCATCCGCGCTCTCTGAGGCGCCTCTCCAGGATCCTAGGATCTAGCCTCAGCAAGACCACGGCCAGCGCCGAGAACTGCATAAGATCAAGGAGAACCTCAGGATACACTGTAGAAGCTATAATGCACCCCTTCCTTGAAGCTCTGACGAGAGCCTTAGCCACGGTCTCAGCGCCTTCAGGAGTTAGCACGCTCGTGTAACGGCCAGTAGGATCAGGGCTCGCTACTCCCAGCGAGATAGCGAGTTCCGAGGTCTCGTAGACTCTGCAGTTGAGCTCAGAAGAGAGGAGCCTAGATAGTGTGCTCTTCCCGGTGCCGGGAACCCCAGCCACGAATAGGACGTAATCATCATACATGCTCCAACCGGGCGGGCCATGGGAGGTTTGAGGGATATAAAAGTAGGTTAGTGGGGGTTTGGGCTAGAAGGTTACTCCTTCTCCTCTTCCTCCTTCTTCTCGCTCTTCTTCTCCTCTTCTTCAGTCCTCTTAGCGGCGATTACATCGTCGATTCTTAGTATGAGGGTTGCTACCTCGGTGCCAGCCTTCAGGGCGTTTATCTTCACGCGTGCCGGCTCTATGATTCCCTTCTCCCACATGTCTACTATCTCGCCAGTCTCTATGTCGATGCCATGCCACTTCTTGCCCTCAGCGTGGGCCGAGGTTAGGTCCATTAGCACGTCTATCGGGTCATGGCCAGCATTGTAGGCCAGGGTCTGAGGTATAGACTCGATTGCCCTGATATAGGCTTCTATCGCAAGCCTCTCCTTCTCGGCCAGCGTCTTGATGTACTCCCTTAGAGCCTTTGCGACCTCGGCCTCTATGGCGCCGCCGCCAGCGACTATCCTACCGTCCATTACTGCATCGGCTACAGAGTTCAGAGCGTCCCTTAGCGCCCTCTCGGCCTCGTCAACGAGCCTCTCGAAGCCGCCGCGTATGAGTATTGTTACGCTTCTCGGGTTCTTTGCTCCCTCTATGAAGATCATCTTGTCTTCTCCTACCTTGCGCTCCTCCACTAGCTCTGCGTAGCCTAGGTCCTCCGGCTTCAGGTCGTCGATGTTCGTTACTATCCTGGCCCCTGTAGCCCTGGCTATCTTCTCTATGTCGCTCCTCTTAACCCTCCTCACGGCCATGATACCGTGCTTCGCTAGGTAGTGCTGCGCAACCTCGTCAATACCCTTCTGAGTAATCACCACATTAGCACCAGTAGCAGCAATCTTCTCCACCTTCTCTGCGAGAATCTTCTCCTGCTTCTCCATCATCCTCTTTATGAGTTCGGGACTCGTTATGCTTACCTCCATGTCCAGCTCGGGCTTCTCTATCTCCAGTGGGGCGTCTAGCACGGCTATCTTGGCGTTCTCAACCCTCCTAGGCATGTCTGGGTGTACGACCTCCTTGTCGAGTACGATGCCCTTGACCAGCCTTGTATCGAAGATGCTGCCACCGTGCTTCTTTATCATGCCGACGTTGTTGAGGTCGACGTACCACTTGTCGCCGCGCTTCTCAGCTATGGCCTTAACGGCCTCTACTGCTATGCGGGCGAGGTGCTCCTTGGCGTCGCGTACAGCCTTGCTGTTGAGGCTCGTCCTTGCAACTAGGAGTAGCTTCTCATCGTCGTCTATGCTCACAGGCTCGGCTATTGACTCAATAGTCTCTATCGCCTTCGCTAGGGCCTTCTTGTAGCCCTCGATGATTATTGTGGGGTGTATGTTCTTGTCTAGCAGCTTCTCGGCCTCTCTGAGTAGTTCGCCAGCGAATATTACTGCGGTCTTGGTGCCATCGCCGGCCTCCTCGTCCTGGCCCTTCGCTATCTGGACTAGCATCTTGGCGGCAGGGTGCTGTATGTCCATCTTGTCCAGGATAGTGGCCCCGTCGTTGGTAATTGTTATGTCGCCCAGGCTATCGACTAGCATCTTGTCCATGCCCTTAGGGCCATAAGTGGTCTTTAGGATCTCAGCGACAGCTCTAACAGCCATTATGTTACTTCTGAGGGCCTCCCTGCCGTAGGTTCTCTGGGTGCCCTCCTTCAGTATGATTACTGGAATCCCCGTGGGCTCAACAGCCGCCATTTCCCACACCCCCTGTTACCCGGGTCCTCCTAAGCTCCCAGCAGTCCCTTATGGCTACACTTCTATATAAGCCTTGCGCTTCTTCTGCGGGATCCGGCGCAGAACTATAAACCCGTAATTCGCAGGAGAGGGCTCACGGGTGGCCTTATGGGAAAGGTGAGGACGGCACTCGTGAAGAGGACTGCTAGGAAGCTTCTCGAGATGTACCCAGACCTATTTACGAGGGATTTCGAGCACAACAAGAGGGTTGTGAGCACGCTGATCGAGTATAGATCTAAGAAGCTTAGGAACCAGATCGCTGGTTATATAACGCACCTAATTAAAATCAGGGAGAGACAGGCTGCACGCGAGAGGGAGGAGGCATAAAACATCGATATCAAAAGAAGGAGGGGGCTAGCTTAAATCCTAAAGCCCGAATATAGCTGGTATTGCAGCTGAGTGTGCCTGCGCCTCATTATACCGCTTAACTCGCCTGTACCGGTGGGGGAGGCGCTGGGTGCGTGAAGGGGAGGCCCTGGCAACTAGCAGCCACAGGTCTAGGGAGAGTATACGGGTAGTGTTTCTCGGTGGTTTGGCGCGAGACGTTGGCGTCAGGGAGGTGGAGGTTGAGGCTGAGACCTGGGCTGAGGCCCTGCGGCTCCTTAGGGCTGGATACAAGGTACTCGCGGATGTGATCGACGAGGATGGCAAGCCGAGGCCAGGTTACCTGGTATTCGTCGATGGCGTTGACTCGAGGATAGCAGTGCCGGGCAGAGCTAGAGAAATAGTTATACTACCCGTAAACCACGGCGGGCTGGAGACCCTAGAGCTCTCCTGGAGCGATGTAGAAGAACTCTCATATCGGGTAGCAGAGAAAATCGTCAGAGATGGCCGGGAAGTAGACGTTATTGTGGGCGTCCTTCGGGGGGGTGTGATACCGGCTAGGATAATTGCTGACGTCCTAGGGGTTCCTGACTTGGAGACCGTGGAGGTTAAGCTCTACGAGCGTGCTGGCGTCCGCGGGAAGCGACCCTACATCAGGAGACCCCTAATAGGCAACATTAATGATAAGAAGGTGCTAGTGGTTGACGATATTAGCGACAGCGGCCTGACGCTGGAGACTGTTGTAAACTTCCTCTCGCTCTACGGCCCCCGCAGCCTAGTAACGGCTACACTCTATATAAAGCCGTGGACTAAGTTCGTGCCGGACTACTATGCTGCAAGCACGGATAAGTGGGTGGTCTTCCCTTGGGAGAAGAAGGAGGTGGAAAGAGAGCTAGGGGGATCCATGAAGTAGGCGCTGAGTGCTATAGTGTAGATGTTCTAGGCGTCACACTCTACATAGGATACTCTACCTTTAGCGGAGACCCCGGTGAGCTAGCTCTTCTCTCTAGGAGGGCTGAAGAGAGAGGCGTAGTACTAGTAGGCCTCCCACGCCCCAGGAGGCCATGCGAGGTCCTGCAAGCCTATCTCTACACGCTGGAATACACACTATCTGGCAGGCGAAGGCTCGTGAGACCCTCACTACTTACGGCTGGTATCCTGTTAGGCACGCTCCAGGCGAGGAAAATAGCTGATATAATAACCCGGGCATCTAAGGGGGATCTATTCGCCTACGCGGTGAGCCACGAGAAGGACAGGTGTGCGTCACTTATCGCCGAGGTCGCTGGGGTAAGTCCGAAGGCTGTGGGAGTCGCCGAGCTGGCGTGTAAGCGGGAGGACCTGCATACCGTCACAAGGAATTACCTAGCCCTAGCTAGGTGAAAATCCTATCAGCCAGGAGAAGGTCAGCGAGGGTGACATCTTCTCATCGGCCTCTGGGAGGCCGTCAATGCCGTCACCACTCATCACATGGGGTCGGCTTAAACACGGCTCCTCACTACTCGGGTCACGGCCGTGGAGCCTCACACCCCTGCTCTTCCTATCCTCGGGGGCGTATAAAGTGGCTCACAAGGCTGGGGTTTAGGGTACTCTCCAGTGCTCCCCTCAGGAGGGCTATGACTCCCATCACACTGCCTATGGTATCGCATGAGAAAAGGCTCGCCTTCCTGGTGAATGATAGTACTTGCGATGCTGTTCTGCGGTAGTTATCATACTCTATGGGCCCTAAGCGATCCTTGATTGACTCTAGGATGCACTTAACTAACTTGGGCCTCCGCAGTGCGAGCCTCGAGAGGTGCGCCGAGGCCTCTAGCGTGCGGTGTACACTTCTAACGCTATCGGTTAGTGCCCTCGCGAGGCTCCGGTTCCTGGCTGAGTCCAGTAGCCTCTTAACGGCCAGCGCCTGGGGGTAGAGACCTCCCCCCGAGAGCGGTTTGTTCAGGCATGCGGCGTCGCCGAAAACCGTTACCCTGCCCCTTCTTAGCCGGGGGCGTACGGTGTGGCCGATGTAAATGGGACCTCCGTAGGCGCCCTTTAGGGATCCTCTTAGCGTATTAAGGAGGCGTCGGATATCTCTTGTGGAGTGCGAAGCTATACCCACGATGCAGTGTGAGTCGTCCCTGAATGCCCAGAGGTATCCGGGACTCTCGAGCCTCTCGAATGCCACGAGAGGCGTTGTGCGGGGCTCGTAGCGGCCTAGCCTGCAGGGGTTCAGGGTGGTTATGTAGTTTACACCGTAAGCGGGTTCTTCGAGGCATCCTACACCCAGCTCTACCCTAAGCCGGGGTCTCGCGCCCTCGGCTATAATAACATAATCGTAGGCCTTAACACTGTTCGATGCTTTTAGCTTTCCATCAGGCGCTACGCTGGTTACTTTTGTTTTAAGGTGTATCCTAACGTCCAATCTTGCCGCGATCGAGGCTAGATGCCTATCGAGGCCTGGCCTGTCGAGCCTGATAAGGCCCCCCAGCACCTTGAATGCCCTACAATATCCCTGTGAGCATATGGTTACGCCATCGAACTTCTGGGCTATAAGGCTCCCGGGCAGGGGTCCAGCTATGTACTCGATTAGGGAAAGCGTATTCCGGCTGATGATTCCAGTGCAGTGTGGAGGAACGCCGGGTCCCGTGTGTTCTTCGTACACGTCAACTTCGAAGCCTAGTCTGGCTAGCGCTATTGAGAGTAGGAGGCCGGAAAAGCCGGCCCCAATGACTGCTACCCTAGCCTCGCTCAACGGCATTGCTGGACGGGCGGTAGCTTAGACCCGTTAGCCTTCATAGGCTCGCGCCTCAGCCTCAGAGCGCCAGCCATCCCGCCCGGCATCTGTATCACACCTCTAGGCGCGCCTCTTAACCTCGACTCTGACTCTACTCGATGACCCTGCTTAGGCGCGTGAGTAGTCTCGCGCCTCTCCTAGTTATTAAAATCATGTCCTCGATCCTCACCCCGTAGAGGCCGGGAATGTAGACGCCTGGTTCCACGGTGACAACCATCCCAGGCTCGAGCACCTCCTTGGAACCAGGCCTCAGGTACGGCCTCTCATGGACCTCAATGCCGACCCCGTGACCGAGGCCGTGTATGAAGTACCTGCTATATCCCATCTTCTCGAGGACGGCCCTTGCCGCCCTGTCGACTTGGCCAGCCGCGACTCCAGGCCCGGCGGTGTCAAGCGCCGCATTCTGCGCCTCTATCACGGCTTCTACCAGGCTCTTGAACCTCGCTGGCGTAGAGGAGCCGTGCCAGAAGGTTCTGGTCATATCACTGCAGTAACCCCTGTAGACGGAGCCCCAATCTATGAGAACAGGTCCTTCGGGCCCTAGCTTTCTAGGGGTCGGTGTATGATGAGGGTACGCCGTGTTCTCGTGAAACGCTACTATAGTTGGAAAGGCGTATGACCAGGCTCCGCGGCGCATGATCTCGCTGTATATAATTGCTGCTCCCAAGGCCTCCGTCAGCTCGGAGCCTAAGTTGGATACTAGAGATGAGAACGCACTCTCCGAGATCTCAATAGCCTTACTAATAAGCTCCAACTCGTAGTCATCCTTAATAGACCTAACCCTGGCCAGGGCGTCACTTGCATCTGAGACCTCAACGCCCTCTCTCTTAAGGGCTTCTAGGGTCTCCCTGAGGTAGCCCGGCGCCGCTTTTAGGTCAGCGTAGACCTCCTTGATTCCGCACCTCTCAATCTCTCCCCTCAGGTACTTGGCAAGAGTGCCGCGGTAGAGGCGGGGTATTATGTCGGTGTTAATGGACTCCTCCCCCTCCCTGCCTACGGCTATTACATCTACCTCTCTAGGAGCTTGTGCGTTTATTCTGTGGTAGTCTAGTATGGATGTCACGATAGCGTCGCCGCAAGAATCTGATATCAGTAGGGAGCCTGTGGGATCCCGGATACCTGTTAGATACGTCATGTTTGGGGGGCCTAGAAGCACTATTAGTGATGCCTCGCTGGCGGAGAGCACCTCGAGCACTCTTCTCCTCCTGGGGATATATGGCCATACATCATCCACTACACTCACTAGCACTCCCCCCACATTTCATGGCCTGTGATAGAGTACTAAGGATGCTAGAATCGTCGGGGTAAGTATGTTGCCCGAGTTCTAAACTATCCTTACTCTGTTCACCTTCTTAGTCTGCCACGAATACCTCCTGATCCTCCTGCTCCTCCCGAAGCCGCATGCCGCACAGTAGCCTTTGGCGACGTTAAACGCTCTCCTCCCGCAGCGCCGGCATACTATGTGCGTCTTACTCCGCCCATGCTTGCCGAATGAGGGTGTGCCCTTGCCCATACTCTAGCACCCCCGTCACTGCTGGGGAGCAGGGCTTATGAGGACAACGTTGTCTCCTCTTACCATCAGGAGGCCTAAGGGCCTAGTATTACCACTCCTCGAGTCTACTTCTTCGGCATCGGCTAGTATTAGATTGAGGTGTTGGTCGTAGCTCTTTAGTATGCCTTTGAGTGTGCGGCCGCCCTTCAGCCTAACTAGCACCTGTGTCTCGAGGTAATCGGCGAGTATCCTGAATGTATCACCCGACACGGCCCGTCACCGTTTCCTGGTCAGGCGGCTCAGGCCTGGCTAAGAGTTTAAGAGCCTTTGCGATTGGCTGCGTCATAGAGAGGGTTGGCTGTATTGGCTGGCGAGATTAGGGTGAAGTCTCGGCATCCCCTCTCAAAAAAGGAAAAGCGGCGTCTTCTACCCCTACTCAGGAAGATATTGGCAGAAGCGGATGATACCAAGCTCGAGATTGCAAGGGTTGAGGCTCATGGGCGCATCTACGAGATACTTATCGCTGGAGGGGAGCCTGCCGCCCTACTTGTTGGAGATGGTTTAGAGCCTCTCCTATACTTCCTTGTAAGGAATAGGAGTGCTGCGGAATCACTACCCCGCGTCGTAGTGGATAGAGGTGCCTCTAAGGCTGTAACGCGTGGGGCAAATCTGATGTTGCCGGGTATTAGAGCTGTGGAGGGCTCGTTCGACGTTGGAGACCTCGTTGTTATAGTGGACGAACCTACCGGCATGCCGGTAGCCGTGGGCAGGGCTCTTCTTCCTTCTAGCGAGGTTGTGGAGTCGGTAGGCACTGGTAGGAAGGGGGTTGCAGTTAAGGTAACACAGAGGCCCGGTGACGCGCTGTGGAGGGCATGCGAGGCCCTCTCTACCCGCTAGCGGGTGGAGAGGAGGGCTTGCCGTGCTGTCTCTGTGCTTCCTTGACGTGGCAGGGCGCAGTGTGTAGGGAGGTCTGGCGGGGGTATACCCTGATAGTCTCCAGGTTCTCCGGTACCACGATCTCGGGAGGCGCTTGAAACCTCAGCCTCTGCCATGACCTGGCTATCGCTCTGGCCAGACTTATAAGGGCGTTAGGCTCCCCGTGGTTTAGTATTACCAGGCGTGGCTTGGGGGTCAGGTATTTGAGGAACAATAGTAGCTCGCTTCTACTAGCGTGGCCGCTGAAGCCCTCAATGCTCTCAACCTCCATTTTTACCCTGAGTAGTCTTATCTTTCCATTCTCTTCAAAAGAGAACTCTCGTTCGCCATCCTTTATGCGCCTGGCCAGGGTGCCTGGGGCGCTGTAGCTAACGAATACTAGGGCGTTCCTTGGATCTTCTGCCAGCCTCTTGAAGTACTCTATGACAGGGCCTCCTGTCATCATGCCGCTTGTCGCTAGTATTATCGATGTCTCCTTCTCGCTGACAATCTCTTCCCGCTTGTAGGGGTCATGTATGTATATAGTATGCTCGTCGACGAATGGGTTAATGGCCTCGTTGAATATTAGGTTTCTCACCTGAGGGGCTAGGAGTTCGGGATAAGCTGTATATATGGCAGTCACATCATATATCATGCCATCGACATATACTGGGATATCTCTGGGTATGAGGCCCTGCTCCCTCGCCGTATGTATAACATACATTATTTCCTGGGCCCTGCCTACCGCCATTGTGGGTATCAGTATCTTCCCGCCCCGCTTGTACACCCTGTTGATTACCTCAATTAGTTGGGCCTCGGCCTCCTCTCGGGGCTGTTGCTCGGTGGCGCCGTAGGTGGACTCCATTATGACAGTTTCCACTCGCTGAAAGTTTGTGGAGGCTGGTTGCAGGAGCCTATGTGCCTTGGAGCCCTTAACCATGTAGTACTTTATATCGCCTGTATACAAAATGTTGTGGAGGCCCTGGCCTATGTGAAGGTGGACCATGGCCGATCCGAGTATGTGGCCAGCATTCACAAGTGTTAGCTTGACGTCTGGCGAAGCGTCAGTTACTACGCCGTAGTTAACAGTTATCACGTGTTGCAGGAAGAGGTCCACGTCCTGCTCTCTATAGGGGGGCTCTCTACCCTCTCTAAGAGCGACTTTAATGTAATCCCTAAGGATTAGAGAGGCTATATCCCTGGTCGGAGGAGTCATGAATACCGGGCCTCTGTAGCCGTACTTGTAGAGTAGAGGCAGCATTCCTATGTGGTCAACGTGGGCGTGGGTTATTATCACGGCGTCGAGATCCTCTACCCTAAACTCGGGTGCGTCGAAGTAGGGCATCGCCTCCGTTCCTATCGTGTCGGGGGAGGCGCCTACGTCGAGTAGTATCTTTGACTCTCCCGTGTCGAGTAGAATAGCGCTCCTCCCCACCTCGCCGAAGGAGCCGAGGCCCGTGAGCCGTACTACTCTAACGCCCTTAATCCTGTCCCTGAAGAGCCTCTCCCCTATGTTGCGCAGGGCCTTCCTACGCTCTGAGGCCATTCTAACAGCGTACTCCATCACAGATACTAGCGAGGCTCCAGAGAGTGGCGGTGGGGGTCTCCTCTGGGCTACGAGTCTCCATCCCGTCTTGGCTAGTACGAGGTTCGCGAACCACTTGCCCTTACCCATTAGCTTGCCGGGTTTATCCGCGATAACTCTGACCTCGCCTAGGACGTCGTCGAAGAGTATCTCGTCCGGCTTGACGCCGCTGTCCTCCGGAGCGTTCTCTACTATGAACTTTACAGTCTCGTTCTTGGGCTTCCTAACGGAGGGATCAGTCCTCACAACTATCCTCTTTCTCAGCCTCCTGGCCAACTCCTTTACCTTATCCTCGCCCTCCAGCAGGAATCTAGGATTCTTGACATAAACCGCTATCTCCGGCCCCTCGAACTCTATGGATGCTATATCGGCGTCTTTGAGGTAAGAGTATATCTCGGATATCAGGGCTCTCCTATCTATACGCTGTTCCCGCCTGGACGCTGATGCTTCCCTTGATGGCAAACCCAATCACCGCTGAGACCTAGAAACTTGAGCCCCTCGGAGGAGGGGGCCCGGCAGGTGGGGCTATGCTTTGAGGGGTATATTTCTTTCTTCGTAGCCTGTGGTGCCTATCACCGCTACGTCTATGCCGTCACCTGAGGCCGAGTCCCTCGAGATGGCGGCCCTCACTGCTTCAACTGCTAGCTTTACACCCTCCTCAACCGTGAGTTCCTTTCTGTATAGTGACTCGAGGACTCCAAGCGCTATGGGGGATCCCGAGCCTGTGGCGGCGTATTCATTCTCCTCCGTAATGCTCCCATATGGATCTAGCACGTAGAGCCTAGGTTTTGCGTCGACGCCAGCTACTATTAGTTGTACTACGTAGGGGTACCACCGCGAGGAGAAGAGTATGTTTGAGAGGAGAGTTGCAAGGCCTAGTATGGGCATCCTCTTACTATTTACTATCTCGTAGTAACGGGCGTTCTCGCGTAGCGTATCAGCTAGGGCCTGCGCATCAGCGACGAGGCCAGAGATAGTCATTCCGGCATAGTCAGTTATCTTGAGTATCTTCTTGGCCCTCCTGCTGGCTATGTAGTTGCCAGCAGTCGCCCTTTTGTCAGCGGCTAGTATAACAGCGTTCTCCCGGGGCAGGATAAGGCCGACTGTTGTCGTGCCATGGAACGCTGTTGCTAGAGGCTCTCTCTGCATGCTCCATTGGTTGGGTAGCATCTCCTCGTCCCGGGAGGCATTGACTCTTCACCGGTTTTTAATAGGCCTGCCCGGGCTGGGCGTATCACTGGCATTTGAGAGGAAGGTGCAGTGGTTTGGGGGGTTTCATTCACGTAATAGACCTACCGCGTAAGGTTGTAATAGGCTACGACATACTAGGGGATATAGGCTCCTATTTTAGGGAGGTTCTAGGGCTACCCCATGAGGGCGCGTATGAGGTTTACGTGGTCTCTGGCTCCACTGTCGCCAAGCGATACTACTCCCTTGTGCGTGACAGCCTCTCGGAACTGGGGTATGAAGTGAAATTAGTCATAGCCAGGGACTCCACGGTTTCCGAGGCGGAGCGCGTTATAGAGATCATGTCGAACTCGAAGGAACTCGCAGCTGTTGTCGGCTTGGGGGGCGGTAAATCTATCGATATAGCCAAGTATGCAGCCAGCAAGCTCGGAGCCCCTTTTATTAGCGTGCCTACAGTAGCCTCCCACGACGGCATAACATCACCTTTCGCTAGTCTTAAGGGGTTCGGTAAGCCTGTCTCGAAGCCTGCACGCGCGCCAGTTATGATAATAATTGACGTTAGCGTGATCAAGGAGGCCCCCCCACGCTATAACAGGGCTGGCTTCGGTGACATAATAGGTAAGTACACCGCCGTTAGGGACTGGAGGCTTGCCCATAGGCTGAAGGGCGAATACTATGGTGGCTATGCAGCGAGTCTGGCTCTAATGTCAGCTCGTCACGTGAGTAGGCATGTAGACGAGATCGCCGCTGGCACCGATGAGGGACTCAGGGTCTTGCTTGAGGCGCTAGTCAGTAGCGGGGTGGCCATGTGTATAGCCGGGAGCACGAGGCCAGCTAGCGGCTCGGAGCACCTCTTCGCCCATGCGGTGACGATGCTCGTCAGGGATCCCCCATTACACGGCGAGCTGGTGGGCCTCGGCACAATAATGATGTCATACCTTCACGGCCTTAAGTGGAGGAAGATAAGGTCTATGTTGGAAAGGCTGGGTCTACCCACAACAGCTGCTGAGGCTGGGTTAGACGAGGATATAGTTGTGAAGGCCCTGGTAATGGCGGCGTCGATAAGACCTGAGAGATACACAATCCTAGGCGAGCGTGGCCTCACCGAGGAGGCCGCGAGGAGGCTCGTTAGGGTTACTCGTATAGTATAGTTTGAATTTTAATTTTAGATTATGTGACAGGAGGCGTCTTTAGTTATTGCTGGTCCCGCCTGCTTCCTCGCCTGCGGGATTCGCGTTCTCCTCCAGTTGTTTCTCCTCAGCTTTTCGCTCTTCCTTGGGCTTCACCTTGAATCTGAAGGTGTACACTATCTCGCTCGCCTCGGGTATCGCGTCTGTGATGTCCCTTAGGAGGAGCGCGAGCTTCGCTTCCAAGTCTTTCTGCGCTAGCACCTCCGAGGGCATTTCTATTGTAAGCACGCCGTTGTCAAAACTAACGTTAACCGGTTTTACATAAAGCCATCTCTCAACAAGATACTGCGCCTTCTCTTGAGTGTCTCTCAGCTCCTTCTCTACTTTAACCCACACCCTTAGCTTCTTGCCGGCTAGGGGGTGGTTGAAGTCTATATACGCGAACCTCTCGGTTACCCTGACGATCCTCCCCCTGTTACTGCCTACTTCGACCTCTTGGCCCACTATAGGCCTTATTCCGGAGCGGCGTAGCTGCTTTATCGGGACACGTATAACCTTCCTTTCATCCCGGAGCCCGTAAGCCTTCTCGGGTGGGGCTATGAACTCCCTTTCATCACCCTCTCCCATCTCTCGAAGCGCTTCCTCGACGGCATCTATAAGTCGGGATTTACCTATGATCACTAGCCTGGGCCCGAAGGGTCCCGCCGCCTCTAGCCCGTGCTTCCTGGCCTCCTCCTCTTCTGTAGTGTCTACGAGAACTTCGCTGCCATCATCATCTATAGCGTAGATCTTATACCGTATCAAGGCAAGCCTGGCAGCTCCGCCGTCACTCACGCCTAGCCACCTCTCCTGAGATACCAGCCGAGGTCACGCAGAGGGTGGAGGTACTTATTGGTATCGTGACTAATTAGGATTCCCCAGCCCAGGCAGTCTCCCTGCCTCGAAATTACTGGCCTTAAGCCCTCGCCAGCGGCTATTACGTGCTCGGGCCAGACGTCCCTGCCATAGGTGAATATGGCCGCACCCCTCTCGTCCAGCACGTGGCAGTCCATGACGCCTGCACGGCATAGCCTGCAGGCTCTGAACGCCAGTGGTAGGCTCGGCCGGAAGCCTAGTGATCTAGCGTCTAGCGTACCAGCATTGAAGCCTAGGGAGTATGGGGTACGCGGCGTGATGCCGACTATCCGGGATAGCGGTGGATCTACTTCGAAAACGTTATAGTATTTGCCTCCTCTGACTCGTAGAGCGTAGAGCCGCTCTATATCCAATAGGCCGGGATATCCCAAGCCTTCTAGGAATGCGAGGATTCTCTCCTTCTCTTGGGCGTTAAGCTTCTCTAAGCGGACTATGGCCTCTTTATCAGTTTGCATATGAAGAATCCCTCCGTCCCATGTATATGTGGGTATAGCCTCCCGCACTTCCTCACGGAGCCATTAAATTTCACACCGAAGTACTCGTCTACTCCAGGGGAGTGAGGTATGCTTAGTGGGACAACCTCTACATCTGGATGCCTTTCGAGTACGTATGAGATTACGGCTTCACCTTCCTCGGGCGCAAGAGTGCAGGCCGAGTACACGATTACTCCGCCCTCCTTTACATAGTTGACCGCCGCACTTAGCATATCGGCTTGGAGAGCTGATAGGGAGAGAATGTCCTCCAGGCTCCTGCTACGCTTCCTGGTGGGATCTTTCCTAATTATGCCCTCGCCGGATGAGGGCGCGTCTAGGAGCACCTTATCCACGGTACGGTGTAAATTGAGCTTCCTCGAGTCTCCCCTTATTAGTATGTAGTTCCGAAACCTCATCCTGTTAATGTTACTCCTGAGGCTCCTCATGCGTCGTCGTGATATATCGACTGCTACTAGGAATACCTGATCCCTCGAAAGTTGGAGTATTTGAGTTGCCTTGCCTCCGGGGGCCGCAGCCATGTCGAGTACTGTTTCCCGCGGCCTCGGCTCGATTTCATATGCTACTAGCATGCTAGCCGGGTCCTGGATGTAATAGAAGCCTTGGAGGTACTCGAGGGTCGCCCCAATAGAAATGGGCTGCCTAGCTACGACTAACCCGTGAGGGGCTAGGTGGAGGGGCTTGAGCTCGAACCCCTTTGCCTCAAGCCGGTGCGCCAGCTCTCTGCAGTCGATTATGTAGTCGTTGCATCTAATAGTCTCGGGTAGGGGTTCCTCGTTAGCCTCTAGCAGCTCCTTAGTCTCCTCAACGCCTAGGAGTTCTATGTAGCGCTCCACCATGTATGCTAGATAGCCGTATCTCTCCGCGAGCCTCCTGGCCTCCCTGCTGGGCCTTATTTTAAGAGAGATAATGGGACCCCCCACCTTGCCCCCGGGGAGGTGCAGGGTAGTGGGGGGGTATAGGAGGCTCGTCGTTCCAGGGCGCTTTCAGCCTCTACATAGAGGCCACTTGGCTACCGTAGAGTATGCTCTGAGTCTTTCCGAGGAGGTTATAGTAGTGATAGGCTCCGCCCAGGAGAGCTTCACGCTCAAGAACCCTCTAACGGCTGGTGAAAGGTTTGAGATGTTAGACATCGCCTTCAGAGAGTTCCTAGGGCGCGACTATAGATCGAGGGTGCTGATAGTGCCAGTTATGGACATAGCTATGAATAAGGTCTGGGTCCAGTACCTCAAGATGTTGCTTCCCCCCTTCGACGGCGTAGTCTCCGGGAACGAGTTGGTGCGGTTGCTCTTCGAGGACATAGGACTTGTGGCCCTAACACCAAAATTCTATAATAGAGAGAAATGTAGTGGGACTAGGATACGGGAACTGGTAATCAAGGGCTCTCCTGAGTGGAGGGAGTGCGTTCCCGATGCCGTGGTGGAGTACCTCTCGAGGGTGGGATTCGAGGAGCGCTTGAGGAGGCTGGCAAGCGGGGAGGGCTAATTTGAGGGGGCCTCTGAGGATAGATGGATCCATGGGAGAGGGTGGCGGCCAGATCCTGAGGACAGCGCTGGCTGTCGCAGCGGTCCTAGGCGTTCCGGTAGAGGTATTCAACATAAGGGCAAAGCGTAAGAGGCCGGGCCTGAGGCCGCAGCATCTAACTGCGGTAAAAGCCCTGGCAGCCCTCACTGATGGTAGGGTGCGCGGCGCTTACGTGGGTAGCACAACACTATACTTCGAGCCCCACAGAATTAAGGGTGGCAGCTATGAATTCGACGTGGGGACTGCCGGGAGTGTCTCGCTGGTCCTGCAGGCCCTGCTTCCAGTCATGGCGTTCGCCGAGGGCCCTATCAAGGTAAGGCTCAGAGGCGGAACCGACGTGCCCATGGCCCCCACTATCGACTATGTGAGAAATGTGCTCCTATGGCATCTTAGCCAGCTCGGTTATGACGTGGAAGTTACCCTGTACAGGAGGGGTCACTACCCTCGGGGTGGTGGTTTAGTCGAGGCCGAGGTCGAGGATCCACCTGGAGGCTTCAGAGCCAGGGACTACCTGGAGCAGGGTCAGCTGAGGGGGGTGAGGGGGATATCCCACGCTGTCAGGCTCCCGAGGCATGTAGCCGAGCGCCAGGCCAGGGCGGCAGAGGCCCTGATAGAGGAGAAGCTCGGGGTTAAACCGGAAATAGAGGTGGAGTGGTATGAACCCCAGAGAGACCCGCACCTAGGCCCGGGCAGCGGCGTGGCTCTCTGGGCATCCTTCGAGCACACTGTTATGGGCGCAGACTCGCTGGGGGCTAGGGGTAAAAGGGCCGAGTTGGTAGGCAGGGAAGCCGCCTCCAAGCTCGTCGAGGATATAGCGACGGGAGCCGCTCTGGATAGGCATATGTCTGACATGATAATAGTCTACCTGGCCCTCTCTGATAGGCCTTCCCGGATATGGGGCGCTAGGCTTACCCTTCACGCGCTAACGGTTCTACAATTGCTTGACATTATGATTCCCGGCTACACCTATGTTATAGAAGAGGGCTCCGAGGGCAAGCCATTCAGGGTACTCATTAGGCCGCGAGCCATCCCTCCCTAGCGGCGATGTCCCTTATCACCCCCTCGACATCCGCCCTGGAAAGTGCGGTTCCCTCATAGTAGCCCTTAGCAAGACCAGCCTCTACGAGGTCCTCCGCCTCTCTACGAGCCTTGGATTTAGCGTGAGGGTCCGCTATGTCAGTCTTATTAATCATTATGTATAACCCCTTCTGTACGGCTCCGAGGCGCTTAAGCGTCTCGATTATACCGATCTGTCTCTCGAGCTCGAGCGCAGGACTAGGTGAGGCGTCGAGGAGCAGTAGTATCACGCCGTTGATTCTCCTAAGCGCTGCCGCGGCCTTGAGTTCTATCGAGTTCATCTCCTCGGGGGGCCTGTCAAGTAGGCCAGGGGTGTCGATGAGTTGAATTCGCGTATCACCTACAACGGTATGCCCGACGTGGATGGAGCGTGTTGTAAACGGGAAGGGTGAGACCCTGGGCTTGGCCCGGGATGCCGTTGAAATGAATGTTGACTTGCCAGTACTTGGGGCTCCGGCTATTATTATGGTTTTCTCTTGGGGATTAATGGCTGGCACTTTGGAGAGGAAAACCACTAGGCTCCTAAGCGTTTCTAGCGAGCGGCTGCACCTCTTGAGCTGTGAAAGCATGCGCCCTCGTCCCTCCGAGGACAGCCTTTCTAGCTCCCTTGGAGACTCGGCTCCCAGGAGGAGGTAGCGGTACCTCTCCCAGAAGCGCCCGGCTAGCCTGCGGGTCTTCGCTATGCAGCTTATCGCCTTGTGTATCTCATCCTCATTGAATTCGATCCTTATCAGGTCCCAGAAGAAGGGGTGGAGGCTATCCAGTACTCGGACAAGCTCCCTTACGAAGCTAGTCTTCGATATTATTATGTTGTAGACTAGCTGTAGCCTAGCGAGTTCAGCGTCCAGCCTTGACTTGTACCTTGACCGCTTTGGATACCTGCTCTTGATCTTCTCGAGGACCTCATCGTACGTCGGCACGTGTAGCCTCTTTGCTATCCTCGAGGGATCCCACGTCACGTACTCTGTTCTCTCTCGAGGCAAATAATTCACCCACATTCTCCATGGCACTCCTTATTTCAACGCTTAAGTACCTTAGCTTTTTCGAGAGGTACCTCTGAGTTAACCCGGAGGCATTGGAGGCAACTCTAAGCGCAGCCTCGTTACTCATGCCTAAGAGCTTAGATGATATGTAATGGGCTAGGGCTACGGCTATTCTGCCGGTGTACCCTCGGCTGCTCACTTCTCTGAGCGACTCGCGAAGCAGAGGATCCCCTTGTGTGTCGTGTGCGGGCTGGATCGCTCGTTCCCTCTGACGAGCAGGCCTGCTAGCTGGGGAGGGCTGGGGGCTCGCTCTTAGTCTGAGGACGGCTCGAGTACTTTGAAAGTCCCATCTAGCCTCGGATCTGGTTGGTCCCTCGTAGAATAACTGCTCGATGACAGCGCCGCAATCGGCGCAGACTAAGTATCCCCGCTCCTCGTCCCATACAAGTCTTGTTGAGCCGCAGTAGGGGCACCTCCTCAAGCGCCGCACCCAAGGCGACTACGCCTCGATGGAGTTCCAATGAGCTGGGATGGCAGGGATTTGACATGGGTGGAGGGAGTGCTGCCCGGACTCCTCGGTCAGGCGGCGGTGTACCTTTAAGGTAATTAGTTGCCTTACCCCCTGCTGGCGATCGGTGGCTGGGGAGTGTCCGTACCCTTTGGGGCCACAGCGGTGGCTGTGAGAGCCAGTAATGGCGTGGTCGTCGCTGCTGATAGGAGGATGAGCTATGGGGGATTCATTGTAAGTAGAAACATAAGGAAGTTGCATAAGATAAACGATAGGATAGTGCTAGCGCTCACAGGGTTCTATGGTGATATGAGTGGCTTGATGAGAATAATCGATGCAGAGGTTAAATACTATGAGGTTGGCACGGGTAAGCCTATGTCCCTTCGCTCTGTAGCCAAGCTACTATCCAACCTCCTCTACTCCTACAGGATCACGCCCCTCTATGTGGAGGCGATAGTAGCAGGCATCGATTATGACGGGGAGCCACGTGTGTTCGTACTGGATCCCGTAGGCGCTGTCACCGAGGAAGAGTTCGCGGCTACAGGCAGCGGCGCTACTATTGCTCTTGGCGTAATAGAGAACGCCTACAAACCTGATATATCGGTTGACGAGGCCGAGAAGGTTGTCGAGAGCGCTATGAGGGCCGCCATAAGCAGGGACGCGGGCTCCGGGGACGCTATAGACATAGTTAAGATTACGCCTCAGGGCTACGCGGAGCGCGTCATAAAACTCAGAGTGGTAGGGGTGTAAGTGCGACGTCGGCATGTGAACAGGTGAAGTTCTCTGCATCGAGGGCTATAATGGCCCAAAAGCTTATGGCCCGCATCGTGCTTAAGGAACTCGAAAAGAAAACGGTCCTCTTTAAGGCTTCGACGGAGAAGGCCATAGTGGGCCTCGACGTCGCCTATAGAAGGCTAAGCGGTACGGAATATGCGTACGGCGTGGCTTTACTCTACGATGCAGCTAAAAAGAGCGCGGTCGATTGCATGGTTGCTACTAGGGCCGTATGCGTCCCCTACATACCGGGGCTCCTAGCCTTCAGAGAGATGGCAGTTCTAGGCCCCCTAGCGGTTAAAGCGATCGAAAAGTGGAGGCCCTCGGTATTCTTCGTTGACGGTCACGGGCTCAGTCATCCTAGGCGTATAGGTATAGCGACACATGTAGGATTCGCTACTAGGACGCCTAGTATCGGCGTTGCAAAGAAGAAGCTTGTAGGCGTCATAAGGAATGGCTATGTAGTAGTCGATGGAGAGCCCTTGGCAGCGGTAATACGGACTCCAACGGGCTCCACTATATATGTATCCCCCGGCTATGGGGTCACGCTCGAGGATGCTCGAAGAACAGTGTTGAAGTATCTCAAGCATAAGTTGCCCGAGCCGCTGCGGCTAGCCGATGCTATATCGAAGGCCTCTAAGAAGCTTGTCGAACCCTCTAGAGACTTCAAAATACACCCCTGCCCTCGTCTACTCGAGGTTGGGGCATAGCTCCCTGCAGATCTTCCTGATTATATCGCGGGAGCCACGCATGCCACCATTAAACGGCCTCTTAGAGCTGAATCTGATGACCTTGGGCTTGTACCCTAGCCTCTCCTCGATTCTCGAGGCGAGGGCTTCCTCGTCGAAGGGCTGGTCCGGGCCAAGTACTATTATATCAGGTTTCACGCTTTCAAGGGGCCTTAGGATATCCTCTGGGTCGCCGAGAAGGGCCTTATACACGTATCTGATGGAAGAGATCACGTGCAGCCTCGCCTCCTCGCCTAGGACGGGGGGCCTTCCCTTGCTTCGCATAGCATTTGCGTCCCTCGATACTATAACATAGACCTTCCCCAGCGATGAGGCGAACCGCAGAAGCTCTATGTGGCCTGGATGTATTATGTCGAAGGTACCAGCTACTAGCACCTTCCTCTCACTCTTCGGGGGCTTGGAGTCCCAGGGGATTCTGGCTACGCCTAGGTAGTCCAGCGAGTCAAGCAGCCCCTCAGCATAAGACACAGCAACCAAAGCACTCTCACAGTCTCCCCTAGCCAGGAAGTACTCAGAGTCGGACAAGTATCTCTTCACAGCGTCAAGGAGCCTACCAGCCCCTGAAGGAAGGGTCCCCTCCAGAGAGGCTACTACGTATCTAAGCCTATGACCGTAGTCTCTCGCACGCCTGCATGCGCTCTCCTCCAAGTAGGCGGCACCCCACGACAGGCCCGCTCTCACAGGCTCTAGGGCTTTAACGCTAATACCACTTCGAGAAGGGGGTGATAGGAGCCCTGGGGGCCTTGTGTGGCGGGCCCGCCGGGATTTGAACCCGGGACTTCCGCCCGCTCGGCCAGGCCGCCGACTCGGCCTACGGGTTAAGAGCCCGCCGCTCTACCAGGCTGAGCTACGGGCCCGCTCGGCCGTTCGCTGGCCATCCTAGGGTTCGCCAGGCGAGGGGTCTTTAATCTTTTAGCCTAGCGTAGCATGAGGTCCCCATACTTCGTGACCAGTTCGAGGCTCCTCTTTACGTCAGCGAATAGTCTCTCGGCGTCTTTAACATCCCTTAGCTCCACCTTCGTGGACCCCCTGCGCGAAGCTATGATGTAGGCTGGTGTGAGAAGCTGCAGAGCGTACCTCAGGCTCTTGCCGTGTCCTATTCTAGTAAGCTCTTCTAAGGCCTCCTCGGCCAGGGGTATATCCTCCTCCTCGGCTCTGATCGAGATTATCGCCTTGATCTCCTCTTCAGTGTAGGGTCTCGTGACTATTATTAGAAGCCTGTCTAGCAAGTCGCGGGGCATCCCGTGGGGAGCCTCAATGTCCGTCCCTCGTATGCGCGCAATGCCTCTGTTTGTTGCGAGCACTATTATGGGGGCGAACTCGGCCTCCATGGCTTTTGTTAGGAATGAGAAGCTCTCCAGGTCTAGTAGGTGTGCGTCGTCGATGAACAAAACACCGGGTAGCAGTTCTCCCTTCCCCTCGTCGAGGAGCTTCTTGACAAAGGAGTCGGTCTGCTTCCGGGCCTCCTCGTCTATCTCCCTTTCTAGAGTAAAGAGGCCGAAGATACCCTTGAGCCTGGCCTCGTAGCCAGCGAATCTGACGTCAAGGTCGTGTAGGGTGAAAACGTGTACTACCTCCTTAACCTTGAGCACTGGGCCCTCAGGCATCTTCTCTATAGCCATGAAGTCTATGTCATATTTCCTCCTCTGTTTCGACTTCACCCTGCCGAGGACTTGTATTGCACCGGTCTCAGCGTCTATCAGTATGTGGTCCCCCTCTCTAACCCTGAGGGCTAGAAGCTGCTCTGCGATCTCTGGCCCAACGGATAGCTCTCTCTCGTCATCGCTCGTCTCGAGCTTGATTACCGCGCCCTCCAGGTAGTAGCCACTAGTTATGGGTTCTATCTTAGTCACAACACCCTCGTAGACTCTCCTCCTCTCCTTTACTCGAACACCTATCGCTCTCCTGATGGCCTGCATGAGCACCTCGGTCTTCTTCTTCTCAACGCTATAGATCTCGGCCGCATTCAATGCGACGAAGGGCGTATTCTCGCCCAACTCGCGGGCCATGGCTATTGCTATAGCCGTCTTACCGGTTCCCGGAGGACCAGCTATGAGCACCCCCCTTCCAGCAAACTTGCCTCTCCTAACCAGGTCGACTATTACGCCAGCGGCCTCTCGAGCCTCCTCCTGACCCACTAGTCCATCAGCTATTTTCCTGGCTCTCCCACTCTCGTCGAGGCCCAGCCCTCTTATGTGACTATGGGTCCAAGCGAAAGCCCTCGCCACAGGGGCTACGGGTATCTCCGGCTCCCTCGAGGGCATGACGCCGCCCTGGAGTCTCTATAACTCGGTGCCGTTAAGTGTTTCAGCGCGCTTCAGGGCCCTAGGGGCAGCTAGGATATTCAACCTAGTATGGCGCCTCTTCTTATCTCTCCTTTTATTAAGCTGGGGACTTCTCGGTACTACGGTGATGAGGCCGACATAGGTTGAGGGGGGCTCCGTCTTCGATGATAGGGGGTCAATGGGCTGAGTACTCTTAAAAGCTCTCCGGTGGGACGACACCAGCCCTTGGGGTGGAGGGTATGGGAGGTAAGCATGGGAAGTACGTGTATGTGAGGAGGAGTGATGGGTGGTATGTTAAGGTACGCGTCCTTAAGAGCAGGGATGAGAAGGATCCATCTAGGTATATAGTAGTTGGGCCTAAGGTTAGGGAAGCCCCATTAACGTATGAGGTTGTAGACGAAGATCAGCTGCCGGAGGAGGCGAGGATGGCCCTCTATGCGCTATAACGCTGGAGGCGCCGGACTGACGGGCTCGGAGGAGAACCCCCTCGTAAGCGTAGTCATCCCCACGTTTAACGAGGCGGAAGTTATAGAGCGGACTATTGCTGAGGTAAGTGCTATACTCAAGCGCGAGGGGATAGAATATGAGATAATAGTCGTTGATGATAACTCGCCTGACGGTACGTGGAGGATAGTGGAAGAGGTTTCGAAGCGTGACCCCCGAGTCAGGCTCTACAGGAGGATTGGTGCTAGAGGTCTCTCCACAGCCATTCTAGATGGTATAAAATTTGCGAAGGGAAAATACGTGGTAGTAATGGATGCCGACCTCCAGCACCCTCCCAGGTATCTCCCCCAGCTCATAAGGAAGGCTTTGAATGAAGGCTATGAAATCGTTGTTGCATCGAGGTATGCTAGAGGAGGCGGTGTGGCTGGTTGGAGTAGGCTGCGTTTAATGATAAGCAAGGGTGCCACTCTGCTGGCCAAGTTACTGGTTAAGGGGGCGCGTAAGACTAGCGATCCCATGTCTGGCTTTTTCCTCGTCCGGAGAGATCTAGTATTATCTAGAATAGAGCAGCTCAGGCCTAGGGGCTACAAAGTCCTACTCGAAATACTGGCTCGAATAGATAATGCTAGGGTAGGGGAGGTGCCATATGTCTTCGAGCCCAGGAGAGCTGGTAAAAGCAAGTTAGGCTTCAAGGTAATGCTAGACTACATTATTCACGTTATAGAGCTGTCCCAGCTAGCAAAGTTCGCTATAGTAGGCGCGGGGGGCACAGTGGTGAACCTGGCTATAATGTACCTCCTCCTATACATAGCTGGCCTCGGGAAGGCTGTGTCAAGTATCGCTGGGATAGAGTCGGGGCTTCTCTGGAACTTTGTGTTTAACGAGGTATGGACGTTCGAGGCGGGCTTCAGGAAAGGGTGGCTTGCCAGGCTTGCAGCCTATCATGCCAGTAGTGCCGGGGGCTTTCTAGCCACGTTTCTAACCATGTACATGCTCTCAACGTACATGGGCGTCAATCCTATCCTAGGCCAGTTTATAGGAATACTTGTAGGCTTTATAGTGAATTACGTGGCATCATCCAGGGGGGTATGGAGAATTGGCGGAGAGGGACAGGGTGGCTAGGTACGTGTCACTCGTTGACGCTATCAGGAAGTGTAGGAAGTGCCCTCTTCACTTGCATAGGAAGAACCCTGTCCCCGGCGAGGGCCCCCTCGATGCTAGGGTGATGCTCGTCGGAGAAGCCCCCGGGCGTCGGGAGGATGAGACCGGGAGGCCCTTCGTGGGGGCCGCGGGTCACCTCCTAGACGCCCTCCTGGGACTTGCTGGCCTCAAGAGGGAGGAGGTCTACATAACTAATATCGTGAAATGCAGGCCTCCAGGTAACAGGGATCCCACTCAGGCCGAGATAAGAGCTTGCCTTCCATATCTGTTGGAGCAGATAGACATCATAAGGCCGGGACTGCTGATTGCCCTAGGCAGACATGCCGGGCGCACTCTCTTCTCTTTGCTAGGCAGGCCCTGGAGAGGGCTGAGTGCTGAGCATGGGGTACCGATAAGGGGGACGATAAAGCAGCTTGGGCTAGAGGTCGAGGTAATAGCGACCTACCATCCTGCAGCGGCTCTCTACAATCCCCAGCTGAGGAGTGTCATCGAGGAGGACTTTAGAGGTTCTATTAGGGAGGAAGCATCCAAGCTATTAGCCGGGAGAGGGCGGGACGCTAGGCGTGGTAGAAGCCTCTTGGACTTCTTCTAGTCCTAATCTCTTATTCTAGGCTCTCGAGGTGCTCTTGAAGAGCATACGTATTGCCAGAGCGAAGCCTGCTGAGAAGCCTATTACGAGCATCACTAGTAGTGCTGTGACTATGTGGGCGTTGAGTTCCTCGCGCGTTGCCGAGGGCGCATTGAGTGCCTTCAGCGACGCAGAGGTGTTGGCTGGAGGCGGGCTCGATAGTGTTAGTGGGAGGAGTACCTCGTTCGCCGCTATAGCGTCCGATAGTATAGCTATTGATGAATTGATATCTCCGGTGTCAAGAAGGTTCTTAGCATACTCGAAGTACGCTGGAGCCAGAAGACTTCTAACGCCGTGGAGGGATAACATGGAAGAGGTGTAGGAATACAGAGCCGCACCTGCCCTCCAGTACTCTTCTAGCATACCTCTCCCTCCACGCATGTACGTTATCAGGTCTGTAAACATGATGCTCGTGCATTGTGATAGGATCTCCCTGTAGTATCCAAAGGCTAGTATCCAATCGCCCTCTCCCCAGGCCTTAGAAGCTCTCTTAGCAAGCTGCGAGAGTAGATCGGCGCTCGATGTCATGTTTAGTTCCCTCAAGACGGAGATAGTATAGTTGGCGTTAAGCATCACGAAGTGTGATACCATGCTGAGATATGATATTAGGTTAGCTGGCAAGGGTGTCTGGCATTGCGTGTTGTTAAACGCATAAAGCCAGCTCTCTATGCTATATATTCTTGCTCTGGACATCCCTAGGAAGTAGGCTAGGTCGGTATAGTTGTATACCTTGCTTTTAAGCGTCTCATTTAAGACCTCTAGGTTGAATATTGAGTCAGAGAGCCTTGCAGCCGCTACGGAGAGTGTTTCCAGTCTCTCGAAACATTTAATGTTAGATTTTAAATTATTTATTTTTATTTTTAAATTATTTAATATATTATTTATGTTTTCCAACTCGCTGCGGAGATTGAGCTTGTTTTCAACGAGCATCTGCCTATATAGTAGAGCATAAGCGTCGGCCAATGCTGTGAACGCATAACTAGCAGAGCTGTAGGGGGCAGAGCGTAGGGTCTTCTCGGACTCGTTGAGGAGATCATAAATCTTAGCCATATCATACTTGACGAGAGAACTCGTGTTCTTAGAGGACAGCTCACCTGTTAGCCTCTCTGTAAGGTTTATCATGTAGAGTGCTGCGTGGCGGAAGGCACTTGAGAGGTAGGCGGGGTATGTAGTGTTAACACTCTGCATCCTAGGCGCGGGTACACCAGCTACCACACGCGCAGTGTCGAATATCGAGGCTACCCCTAGTATCCTGGTGCGGCTAGAGTTCAACCTCAGGCAGTGGGGATCCAGATCTCCGACGTTGGAGACTGGTAGAACGAATGATAGGTTCTTACTTATTGCAGCCCTGCATTTAATTGACACGCCGCCAACGGGTCCCGCGAATCCTTGGGGCACTATGGCGCCCGTGACGACGTAGTGATGCATGAGTGACGTATTCGAGAAGGGTGTTAGCATTGACAGTACAAGTGTAGCAGCCGCTAGCGAGGCGCTGGGACCGCTTATCTCCCCCGTCGCGTGGATGTCTATGTAAGCGTTAAAGTACTCCGGATTAGAGCCTGCAAGGAGAGCGGCAGTCCAGATGGCAGTAGCTATGCTGTACTTCGTGGAGGCTCCTACAATGCCCTCCGATTCCACTACGATAGACCCGTTTCCGGGCCACTCCAGCGTGACACTTAGATTCACGAGCTCGCCCTTGCTGCCCGAAACAGCTGGAACGTATATCCAGGCGCCGACAAGCACGCGGCCGGAATGCCTTGCCACGGTATCCTGCTTAGCCTGGTATACGTTGGCATAGGCGACAGGCAGTAGAAGGGCTAGAAGTGTGAAAACCGCGATGGCTATAGCTATGGGTTTTCTGTTCACGCCTCCGGCACCCGGTAGTCCTCGCGTTCCGAAAGGCAATGCGCGCTGTGCTTTAAACTCACGGGGCCCGCATGGGAGGGGGGTGACGGGTGCGTGGCTAGGAAGAAGCAGGAGCGCGGTGGTGAGGCTGAGGGCAAGGGTGGTAAGGAACTCAAGATAATCACTGTGCAGGTCGTTACTAGGGAGAAGGTCTTGAGTAATCCGAGGCAAATGGGGCTACTCTATGTTATAGACAAGTTTGGCCCCATACATGAGAGGACCCTACAGCATCTGATTTACAAGATACAAGAGCTGGGCTATGATATGGGTTATGGAGACTTTAGCGTGGTCGGAGAGGTTCCCTATAGTCCATCGCTTAAGAGTGATGTAGTAGCGCTACTTTACGTGGGATTCATAGAGACGGAGCCAACGATGTACAGGAAGTTGAGGGTAACTGGTGATGGTAAGGAGGCTCTAGAGAAATATGAGGCGCCTCAGGCTCTAACTGACACCATAAGCACGCACTTCGAGGAACTGAGGAATCTCGCTAGCATCATTGACAACCAAGTCGACCTCCAGGTCCGTAGGCGGATGCTGCAGCGCCGAAGGCCCGGGAGGCTCTTCTAGCTTTCACCCCTCCAGGGAAGCACTATGGGGGAAGAGCCTCCGGTAATACTAGACGTAATCTCGAGTGGGGGTTTCCTGTTCTACTATGGAGAGCCAGCGGTGGGTAAGACAAGGCTTGCTGGTCTGCTTGCCAGAAACCTTGAGTCCGCCGGTTTCAGGCCCTGCTATATAGCCACTGAGGCCGGTAGCATTGCTGTCGAGGATAGGTTGTTCGCCGTTAGCATGGATCACATGCTTGAGATACTCTTCAAGTGCCTCACACAGGGGAGGCCCGCGATTATTGATACCATAAACTCATACTACACTGGCGAGAGGAGCGAGGCCAAGATTATGGCGCTAGCAGCGGCTATTTCGAGGGCTTCAAGCCTCCCCGTAATAGCTGCAGGCCAGGTTCGGGGTGAAGGCTCACCCTGGGGCGGCGTCTGGGTGGAGCCCTGGGCTACACATGTAGCTGTGGTCGAGAGACTCAAGCCTGGTGTAAGTGTCATACGCTTCATAAAGCCCAGGCGCGTCGTAGCGGCCTTCAGGGTCGGGGCTGGAGTGAGGGGTAGTGTGGAATGGATCTAGCAAGCCCGCTCGACTTCTTCCTAGCCATTCTGCCAGCGATGGTGGCAAACGCTTCTCCAGTAGCCGCCCGTAAGCTGCTTGGAGGCCGCAGGTGGCGCCCACTAGACGGAGGACGCTATTTTGTGGATGGCCGCAGAATCTTAGGGGACGGAAAAACTATAGAGGGCTTCGCGGTTGGCGTAGCAGCGGGATCCCTCATAGCTGCAGTGATAGCCCTAATCGCCGGCGACGCTGGCTACCTCATAGCGGGCTCCGTGGGCAGCGTGGGAGCACTGCTAGGCGATATCGTGGGCTCCTTCATAAAAAGAAGGCTGGGCCTAGAGCGTGGCGCTCCCGCCCCGCTACTGGATCAACTAGACTTCTACGTGGGGGCAACTGTAGCCATCAGAATAATAGGCTACAGGCTCGATACTATTGTAACAGCCGCGTTCGCAGGTCTCATAGTGGCGTTGCACATCGCCACGAACTATATAGCCTTTAAACTAGGCTTAAAGGAGGTGCCCTGGTAGGCTTCAAACCCCCACGATTAGGGAGCCCATGGAGCGGCTAGGGTGGTATAAGGCCCATTCTCTTCTTGAGCATGTACCTATACTTGAGGTATCTATCATCCGGTGAGAACCTCGGGGGATGGGGCACTCTGACGGGGGCGCCGCATACAGGGCACTTATCTCTGCGGAGTGTGTAGCGTCCGCACCTGGTGCAGCGACGCAGTAGCCACTTCACGGTGTTCCACCTCTCCTTGGGGATTACGTCTTGAGCCTCTGGAACGCAAAGTTTACATCGAGCTTCCTAGATTCGTGCTCGGCGGTACTTACTAGGGCCTTAATGGCCTTCTCTATTATCTTGTAGTCGTGGCTTGAAATGTCAACCCGATACTTGGGGGCTCCTATTGTATAGAGCCTTACCTTGAGCGATTGGGGATCAATTTTCTTTGCTGCTTCCTCGGCGTCCTTCAGGATCTTTCGTATCCTCTCGACCCCATCGCCCGCTAGGCTCTGGAGGGTTAGTATGCCAGAGATTTGGACCCTCTTGACCTCTACTCTTCCTCGCGCCTCATCTAGCAGCGGCTTGATCCACTCCTCGGGTATCCCGGCCTCCTTAAGTGCGTCAGCCCCATAGATTATTGCCTGCTCGAGCCCTGTGAGCGCGTCCCCGTAGTAGTCGTCGAGCTTCCATACTACTTCGTCGTAGGCAGCTTTGGAGTCCTTGCCGAGTTTCTCGGCCGCCATCTCGGCTATCATAGCGGCTTTCAATGTGCGCTTCCACCATATCATCTTTCTGCGGCGCTCGCCCTCGGAGACCCTCTTGAGGCTCACATCCACTTGTCTTCTCTTTCTGTAAACTCTGATTACCTTCACTACAACCTTCTGTCCCTCCCGCAGGACGTGGCGTATGTTCCTGACCATCCTAGATGCTACCTCACTCCATGGGAGGAAGGCCCTAATGCCTCCGTACTCGTCAAGGGTCAGGTATGCCCCATAGTCGTAGATCTCGCGTACGGTGCCAACCACGAGTTCTCCGACATCCGGGAGAGGCTTCCGAGGCTTCACTTCTATCTTCCGCTGCTTGCCCTCGCTCATGGATATTCACGCTCCTCCCAATGCAGGAGGCACCGTTGGAGGAGTTAAGAGCAGCTCCAGAGGGCTAGCCTAGGACCTTCTCTATTATCCCAAGTATCTTAGCCTTGCCACCCGTCGGCTTGACTAATGGCGTATTGCAGAAGAGGCATCTCACGGGGAACGTTGCGTGGCTGAACACAACCATCCTGTTACCGCAGTTAGGGCACCTCACGAGTAGGAACCGGCTGCGGGGTTCCGGCACGAGGATCTTACGCCTAGGGACCCCGAAGGTCGCCATGGCGCATCACCTCACGGTCTCGACTAGCTCTATCTTCTTTAGCCTTATGTTTAGTATGTGCCTCTCATAGCCGCACTGCGTGCACCTGATCTTGAGGGTCACCTTTTTAGTGACCTTCGCGAACCTCTTCTGCTCGGGCTTCCTCTGGCTACCGTAGCCCTCCTGCTTCCGCATATACCTCCTCTGGCCTAGGGCCATACTCCTCCTCTTACCATGCTTGTACACCATCACGGTATGGATGGTGTGCGTCTTACACCGGGGGCAGTACGTCCTAATCTTCTTTGGGAACTTCACCTCTCCGCACCTCACCCTCAGCGCCTCTACCAGCCACCCCGGCCTCCACTGCAGAGGCCAACTTAAGAAGGTTGCTCTCCAGGGGCTCGAGGAGCCCTATAGCCGCTAAAAGTAATGCCTCTGGTATGGGTATGAGGGCTACCTCGCCCTTCTCCAGGGTGAGGCTGTGGTAGCGGAGAGGGTATCGTGTCCTGACTAGGATGCGGTCACCATAAACGCCTAGTTTTCCCGCCAACAGGTCGGCGTAGAACTCGAGCGTCCTCCTTATTACGGCGAAGAGGCGCGAGTCTGCGCCCTGATATTCGCTATCGAAGAGCAGGTCCTCAAATCTAGCTCTGGCTATATCACGGGACACCCTGGTGACTAGGTCTAGGTACTTGTTGCAGTATGCCAGCCTGCCTCCGGAGGCGCAATAGCTGAGTAGCGCCTTCCTCGAAGCACTGAGTGATGCTGCCGTGAGGGGCTCGTGGAGCCCTACAGCGGCCTTATAGGGACCCCCTGCTGGTATCGACTTTGACAACTCCATTCACCTCCAGCAGCTTTGCCATGCCCTTCAGGGCTAGCAGGATCCCTATAGGTGCTTCGAGGCGGTACCTCCGCCCCCTCCTGAGCGATATAGGTGAGCCCAGGAGGGAGTCTACCTCTACATCCTCTACCGCCTCAACAAGGGCTTCGCCCCGCACGGGCGATAAGGCTGGTGTGGGCTTGAATCTAAGCGGGTCCTCGACTACGGTAACCTTGAGGCCCGTCTTCCCGTGGAGGGTGCCTCCTATGCGGACGAGCCTGCTCGTATCCTGCGTTACCTGCATATCAATAGGCACTGCCTGGCCCGCAACTGCTTCCTGGAGCCTCCTCCTCCACTCCGCTCCAAGGATCTCCCTCAATCCCCTCCCTAGATTGAGTATCCCCCTAAAGGCTAGCCACTCCGCTATCCAGCCTCTCCATCCGGGGTCATCTGTGCTGGGCACTGCCGCCTCCTCGCCGGGTCTCGATGGAAAGATGAGGCTCAGATCGAGCCCCTCAGCGGCTACGTAGTGGGCTATTTCTAGTCTCTCCTCTCTCCCAAGCCCCTCACACCCCTCACACCTGGCTATGAGGTGGAACCCTCTATGGCCTGTGAAGTATATAATGTAATCTCTTATTGAGAAGTCCCTCTTTAGTATGCGCGCTAGCCTGTGTATGAGGCGTCCGGCCCTCCTTATGCACTCGTCTCCAACGATAGCGGTGCTGCAGCCCTCTAGGTGATCGGCGTCTATGTCGAACATCAGATCTGCGCCGAGGAAGCCCTTCTCCTCCATTGACGGTGCCTCAGGCAGCTCGTAGCGTGCCAGGGAATAGTAGGCGTGTAGGGGGACCTTGCTTTGGAGGTACTCGTATACCTCTTCTATTGTTCGGAAGGATATATGCCTAGTGTAGCCTGGTGACCCCCAGGGCTGGAACGCGAATTCTCTCATGGCGAAATCCTCGGGTAGGAAGAGCTCCGGTCTTAGTGAGTAGTAGGCTTTAAACACTTGGAAGATGGCTCTATTACCCTCTCCCTTTACTTCAACGCGGGGCATGGGGCCTACTCCCAGGAAGCACCCTACTCCTCCCTTGGTGACACATAGAAGGTCAGCCTACCCCCGGCCCCGTATTCTATGTCTACACGCGCTGGCGCGTAGCTCGCATAGAGAAGGCTAACGGAGTCCGCAACCTGCGCGGCGGATAGCATCTCGGAGAAGTACTCTAGGGAGTAGGAGGCTGCAACCTCGGGTTCGAGAACCTCGAGATCTAGGAGGCTCTGAGTATCGACGCTCAGCTCGACCTCGGCGTTCTCAATGTCCCCTACGGAGGTCATTATTATCTTCCTCTCGTCCTCGGAAGCCTGGATCCTGAGAGTCTCTCCAATTACTTCTAGATCCTTTATTGAATCCCTGAACGTGGTGCCAAGCATCTTAGCTTTGACGGTGAACTCTATTCTCGGCTCCCCCAGCTTCTCTACCGTTAGATGTATCTGTGGGATCCTGAACATCCTCTTGCCTCTCTGGAAGGACTCAAAGACTATCACTACATTATTTCCTTCGACCTTCAACACTAGCTCGTCATCCTTCAGTGCCCTCCTAAGTACCTTGAGGAACTCCTTAAACGAAACACCGAATGCAACCTCACTATCGCTTAGCTCGTACTCCGAGAACGCCTCACGAGGGAAGTTGAAGTCGACCATTGCCACGTGACTTGTATCGAGGGCCCTAAGCCTGAGTCCCTTATCATCGGCTATGAATACCCCCTCATCAATGATCTTCTCTATAGAGGACACCGCGTAGCGCCAAACCCTAGCGTCCCTGAAGCGTAGCTCCAGTTCCGCCACTATGGGACACCCCCAGGAGGAGAGGCATTCCAGCCTCCTCTTAAAGGGGAGGGGGCGTGCCCCGCGATACTTAGGGGGCGATCCTGAATGCTAGGGCCTTACTGATCCCTCCTGGTGGGACCTGCAAGCCGGGGACTCTAAGGCGGCGAGTGCCCCCAGCAGGAAATTCATTGAGGCCTCAATTAAGGACCTAGAGGCTATTGTCGGCGGCGTCCTATCGGCGGCCTCTAGGAGTAGGTTCAAGGCCTTCCTGAGCCCGCGTCGAGCCACCTCTATGCTGAGGCTGCACTCGTTATCAGCGAGGCTCAAGCGTACTCCCTCCATGTATAGCCACACTTTGCGCACCGATAGAACCGTGTCGGGGGCTCGTCGGCGGATCTGGTCTGTACCATCCATATGTAGACCTCGTCGGAGCCGCATCTGGGGCATCTAACGCTTCCCTTGATTAGTGTGGCGCCGACGGGTACGTTGTTCTTACCCTCTATGACTACCAGTTTGTCGCGCGGGCTCCTAGTTACTTTCAGCGTTCTTCTGTATGCCTCTATCTCTTTCGGATCCTTGATCTCCTCGCGATAGCCACACTTTATGCAGACCCAGTAGTACTTTCCGTTTATCTTCGCGGGTCTCATTAGACCCCCACAGCGCGGGCAGAACTTCAAGGCTGCACCCCCTGGCGTCAGGGGGTGAGCAGCACCCTAAACGCTTAGCCCTTCCCCGAGCAGTGTGCCTGTTTAATCGTTGAGGCCTTCGCGGCTATGTTATATAGGAGCCTTAGCCAGGCCAGGGCATGAATAGGCACTAGTGGAGCCTCCCTTAGGCCACAGGGGCAGTCTCCAAGGAAGTACCTTGTCTCGCCGAGAAGCCCGCGTCTGGCCGCGTCCCTGCATAGCTCAGCGCAGCTGGAGCCCGAGACTGCACCGTCTACGCCCGTGCCTCTGAGGACTATGCCTACACAAGAGCTAGCGGTACACGCCGAGACCAGGATCCGGGTTTCACTCTTCAAGCCTAATGCCAGCCCTCTCGAGAGCCTTCAGGTAATCCTCCCTAAACTCCCTGGCCATCTCTATAATCCTTTCCAACGCTTCTCTGAGGAGCTTGTCGGGGGGTTCGCCCTTCGTTACTATCGTGACTACTATTTTATTCTCTAGGGGGTGAGGGTTCTCATAGGATGCGAAGGAGACCCTGTCATCACCTACTAGAAGCTTCTCCAGCAGGTTACCCAGGGTGTGATCCTCGCCTTCAATCTCGTATACGGCCTTGTTATCGCTCCTCTCTAGAATCCTAACCACTATGCTCAACCCTAGTCCTCCCCACTAGCTCGCGGAGTGCTTCCCTCCAAGGCTTTAATAGTTCAAACTTGCCCTCCTCGTCAAATCTCGCCAGTCCCAGTTCAATAGCTCTCTCAATCACGCTATGCGGGTCCTCCTCGAGTAGGGCTGAAGCTGCGACTACCAGCTTCTTAGCGGTTCTCGTGGCATAGAGGAGTTTAGTGTCCTCTAATGCCTCCTTAACGCTGAGAGCAGTGGATATCACCTCATCATATGGGGCGTCAGTCCTGAGATCCTCCTCTTCAATGGCAGCACTGTAGCCCTTAAGCGATAGGACCTCGGCTATGATATCGAGTGGTAGGGCGAGGCCGACCTCCTTGAATATAAGCCTCGCTGGGTAGGTGCTCGACTCCACTCTTGAGTAGTCGCTAATGAGTTCCTTTATGCGGGTCCAAGAGTCGAGGATCATTGCTCTATCCCCATACACCTCTATTACCAGCTGATCACCCTTGATCCGCAACACGGCTCCATAGGAGCGTATGGCCTTGTAGAGCGCCTCCAGAAACCTCTCCAGTTCTCCCTTAGCAGCTGGCGGTATGCGTACACGGAATACTCTTCTATAGAGTTTTCTCGGCATGCTCATACCCCAGGGGGACTACGGGGAGTTAGGAGTGGAGGGCTTATAGTCTATGTGTGACCAGGAGCCACCACTTTATTCCCTCGGCGAAGCCGCGGTGCCCCGCTAGAGTTGAGACTTTCCTCCTCTCTCTATTGCCGCAGCGGGTGCACTGCATGACCCTGTTGGACACGGGTTTAAGGGGGGCCCCGCACTTGGCGCATTCAGCGTAGACCACGCCTAGTTGCGGCTCGCGCGTGGAAAGCGTATAGGGGTTTGTCGAGTTTAGGGTGCGAGCCACTATTAGATCTCCTAGCCTGAAGTAGTTGTAGGTGTCGTCTATCCTCTCATCCGCTATCTGCGAGATAGGTATTGCTCCCGTGAGTTTCCCCTTATACTCACCCGTGATGGAGGGCACACCCTTCATTATGGATACCTTCGCGTGGATCTCTACTATTATCAGGTCGTGTCTAACATTAGTTACTATTCCCAGTACTACCTCGCCGTGCCTCGGTGGAGGCAAGTATCTAATTCTAAGGGGCGCGACGCTGACGGTGTGTCTCAGAGCGTCTACTCTGAGCAGGCCCATTACCTCTGGCCGGAGTAGTCCGCTCTCGTCAACGTAGACGCCCTCGCCCGGGTTAAACTCTTCAACAACCCCTATGGGCTCGCCGGGGGCAACTAGCCTACTTCCTTCTGTGGAACTCGATGACATCAACTGCCACCCTTCTCAGCCTACTCCTATGATGCGGCATAGAGGCGGGTATCTCTATTAAATCTCTCCAGAGCAGCTCGGCTTCGTACCCGCGGCTCTCCGCGACTCTACGGTGGAATCCAACGTTTCCAGCCTTAACTATGGCAACGATGTAGCTGGCTTCTAGGCTGAATGCATATTCTAGGAACTCTCTGTCGGCCCCCCTCCTCTGGACTCCATGGGGTGGATTCATTACCACGGCCGTTATAGCCCCTCGACGTAGGGGTCCCGTATTGCTTGTTATATAGGAGCATACGGGCTCTATTACGCCCTCCAAGGAGACGGTGCGGGAGGCCTCGAGGCAGATGGGGCATAGCCTCTCATCCGCCTCTACTGCGATGACCCTCGGGGCCCCAAGGAGGGCGAGAGCTAGGGCTATCCTGCACGTGCCAGAGCCCAGATCCGCGTAGGCTCCCCTATACCCGGTTCTCTCCAATGCAACCAGTGAGGCCTTGAGCGCTAGTTCTGCAGGCGTTGTGTACTGCTCGAGCTTGGCTCTGGGAGCGGGCATGGGGGGCGAGATCCTCTCTAGTGTGGCGGCTAGCCTCCTGAGACGCATCCCCCAAGCCCCTACCAGGGGAACCTGTATGGGTGGAGGGAGCCCTCAAGCGCCATGAATGCCTCGCCTGGTGTGAGCACGGGCTTCCTGTAGTCGCCCAGGTCGTCTATGGCGAGCCTGGGGCAACTCGTTATAACGTAGAAGTCGATGAGATTGTTGTCAATGTTATCGAGTGTCTCCGGGCTCGTGTACTCAGCGGCGATAAGCACGGCTTGTAGTCCCTTGCGCCTAGCTGATTCTATTAGGCTCTGCAGGAGCCGGGGCCTGTACTGTCCCTCCTTCAGGCCTATGATTATTCCGACTGTGGATCCCTCCATAGCCTTTGACACCAGGTAGAGTCTCCTCCTCAGAACGCGCTCCCCCTCCTCGTCCACGAGTTTGACCTTGGACTCGTACGGATCCAAGTGCACGACGTGGCGTAGAGTGGCCAGGTACAGGCCTAGGGGGTGAAAGAAGCCCCCAGAGACAATGACATAGGAGTCCACGGTTCCCGCGGATCTAGCGACCCTGTAGTCGCAGCCGATAACCTGACCGTCGAGCAGGTAGGGAGGCCTGCCGCGCGGCACGACGGCTTTGAAACCCCTCGCAGCTAGGAACCCGGCTATAGCCCCTAGCTCGTGGAGGTGCTGGGCTGTGGCGACAAGCGCCACTCTACGCGCGCCGAGATCCTTGAGTGTACGTGCGGTATCCTCGAGGAGAGCCTCGTCTATGGCAACTAAACTACGAGCACCTAGGTAGACAACATTCTCCGAGGCCACCCTCACCGAGGCCAGCTCGGGTGGGTAAGGCGTGTGGGCCACGTGGACTACGAGCAGCCTATCCAAGTCCCCGAGGAGGGATAACTTGCCAAGTTGTAAGTCGCAAGCACCATACACGCTATCGCCATGTATGATAATGTTTTCGTGGCCAAGCCTTGAAATACAGTTGACTAGATCAGGGAAGAATCTCTTCAGGCCATCAGGTAACTGCAGTATGAGCAGCGAGAAGCCTCCATCCCTGAGTTTCGATTCGAGAGGGGATAGATCTACCGAGTAGAACCCCCCTAACACGCACTCCAAGGGGGCCCTCCTCTGGGAGGGATTACTTCTTGAGCTTCTTAATGATAACACGAGTCGGTAGGGGGAGCTTGCTGCCGCCTCTCCTCAGGGCCTCCTTTACGTGTTCTGCATCTTTCTCGCGCGCCCACACCTCCAGGACGATGTGGCCTGGGTAAACCCTTGCAGCCGTGCCCACAGGCTTGCCGAAGGCCTGTCTCATCCCCTCTTGGAGACGGTCTGCGCCAGCGAATGCCATCATCTTGTTCTCGCGTAGTACATGGTGGGGGTAGACTCTTACGCGGAAGTAGAAGTTGGCGTCGCCCACGCTTGTGGAGAGGTACTTGTTGACAGCTACCCTAGCAGCCTCGAGGGCGTTGTGGCGTATCTGCCCGGCCTCCAGCACTATTAGCTCTCCCTTTATCTCGGCCTCCTCCATCATAGCCCTGTTTCCCATCTCGAACTTCGTTATCTTTGGCTGTGGTATACCGTGGATATACTCCTTCCTAGTATAGGGTGGGCCCGAGAAGTGCGTATAGCACCTGGCAGGCCTCAGAGGCACCTTCTAATCCCCATAGGGGCCTGCCGGTCTGGAGGCTTAAATGGTATATGGGGCGTCTCATGCACCCTTCTCTAAGATTATAATGGAAACCCAGAGGTCTCCGTGTCTGACTCTCCTGACATGAGTCACCTCGAACCCCACCTCCCTCGCCCTTCTACTGGTATACTCGGCCTCCGTAGTGATTACAGCTGCTCTCCCACCAGGGCGTAGGACCCTGTAGAGGGCTCCTATGAAGCTCCTGTAGAGGGACCTCACACTTCTAGGGTCTCCGAGTCTGAGGCCGTAGGGTGGGTTGGTAACTACGACGTCAATGGAGTCCTCTCCCAGTATTCTATCCATCTCCCTAGCATCTCCCGTGATAAACTCTATCCTCTTTCTGACCCTGGCGGCCTCGGCATTCATCATGGCTCCGCGCACGTGGCGGGGGTTCTTGTCCATGCAGACAATGCGTGATGTAGGATACAGGTAAGCGGCTTCGATGGCCACAGTACCGCCTCCACACATGGGGTCAGCTACCGCCTCGCCGTCCCGAGCGGATGCTAGGCGGAGCATTACGTAGGCGAGGGTCGGCTTCAGGGCCGCCGGGTGGTCGTACACGCGGATGCCCCTACGGTGAAGGGAGCGCTCACCCGTGAGTGACACGCCGAAGTAGAGTTTATCCTCTATAACATCGAGTTCCAGTACCACCGACGGAGCCTCGAGCCTTACCTCGGGGTCGAAGCCCCTCTTACTGCGGACCGCGGCCCTCACCGCGTCACCGGCAACGCGTGCTAGGTCTAGCGATGTGAACTCGTGCTCGCCAGTTCTAACGACCCTCACGGCGAAGGTTCCCCCAAGGGGTACCATATCGGATACGGGGCTATCGAGTATGGCGTCCCTAACAATATCCAGGCTTTCCCTTCGAGGGGTTATACCATCGCGCATTAATAACAGCAGGGTGGCCGAGTGTATGCTTCTCATCGAGTATACCCTCTCGATGAAGGCTTCCGGTACCTCAGCGACGACCCTGCCGTGGCCCTTGCGGGTCTCGATAATGCTGGCCGCGTATAACTCCTCCAAGGCCTCCTCGGCGATTAAGTCCTCCGTGCCGGGGTTGCCTCTCAAGAGCACGACCGTCTCTCCCGTCAATTCCCCCGCACCAGTCTCCCCGCCAGCCTGGAGAATAGAAATAGCAGGGCATCTACCTCCTCCCTGCTGGCTCCTGAGCGCTCTATGATGTTTCGGATGGCCCTGAGTATGTGGTCGCGCCTGGTGGGTGCCACCTCCCCTGCTAGGAGGGAGGCGTACTTGTAGAGGAGTGCTAGGCGCTGCTCGTCAGGCCTCACACGGGGCTCCCAGGGCCTAGCGGCGCTCAGGATCCTAGCTTTGTAGAGTTCATATAACAATATAGCCGTTGCATTGGACAGGTTCAACGCCCTGTACTTCTCACTGGTGGGTATGGTCACGAGGACGCCACACTTACTTATCTCCTCCCTCGTGAGCCCTGTGCTCTCGCGGCCCATAACCAGGGCCACAAGCTCCTCCTCGAGGGCCCTGGCCGCGAACTCCCAGGGCGACATGGCCACCCTCAGCACGTCCCTGCCCGTGGAGGCGTGGGCGCTCGTACAGGCAGCCAGTGAGGCGCCCCTTATGGCCTCGTCTAGGGAGTCAACTACAATGGCCTCCTCGAGCCTATGGGCTGCTCTTGCTGCATACCTGCTCGCCTCGGCTAGATCGGCTCTGGGTGAGACTAGGTAGAATTCGTCAACGTCGAAGTTGTCGAGTAGCCTAGCTATAAAGCCTAAGTTGATGGGTCCCTCTACCCCGACGAGCACTATTCTGACACGCAACCCTCCAATGCCCCCCTCTTAATAGCCGCCACTCCTATGAGCTTCTCAAAGAAGAAGGGGGCGATCCTGCGTAGGACGACCCTGAACCCCCTCTCCTCGAGGCATGCCTCCAGGTTAACGGGGGAGAGACTGGAGTACACAGCCACCACGGCGAGCGCGGAGAAGCGGGTGGCCTCTAAGCACATGAGACGCATCGCCTCCGGGTCCCGTATGGCCCTCAGAAGCCAGCCCCCGCACTCGCTAGCGAGTAGCTCATCGAACTCCCCAGGGGGTAGGTATGGTGGGTTGAACACGGCTAGCTCGGCCCTATGTATACATTGGCCGGCGTTACAGTGAACAACCAAGCACTGGGGGAGGCCTGAGAGGGTCTTAGCCGAGGCAGCGACAGCGTACGGTGATAAGTCAACGGCCACTATCCTAGCTGTCTTGAAGATGCCTGATAGCTTCCTCGAGGCTATACCAGAACCCGAGCCCACCTCCACGATAGAGTGCACCCTGCAGGCAAGTACTCGACTCAGGGCCCTAGCCGTCTCTACTAGTAGATACGTGTCCTCGGAGGGCTCGTACACACAGCGAGTCCGGGCGTCCACGAAGCCGCTCACCCCACGCAGTGCTCTGACAGTAGTAGCACTTCCTCAGGCGTTAGCTCGCGCACGCGTCCCTCCAAGATCCTAGGTGGTAGGCCGCACTCACCCGCAATGTAGCCGCATAGCCTCAGGCTCTTTGATACCCTCTTGTTCTTATAGCTGAATAAGCACCTAGCCATCTCAACAAGCCGGGTCCCGCTGTCCTCCTCCCACCTCCTGATGCGCCGCAACTTCACGAGGCTGCTCCAGACCTCCGGCCTTGGAGTGAAGGCTGAGGGGGGGAACGCGGCTAGTACGTCAACATCGAAGTACAGCCTCACTACCACGGTGAGGCGCCCGTAGGCCCTGGAGCCAGGCCTTGCGGCCAGCTTGTCCGCCAGCTCTTTCTGTATCATAACCACCATCCACCCAATACGATTATTAGTGATTGCCTTCACGATCACCTGAGAGGCCGCGCTGTAGGGTAGGTTAGAGACGAGACCCTCGACCCTAGCGGTTCCCGCAATGTCTACTCCATCAGCGTTCACGATATGGACGTTATCAAAGCCGTCGAGCAGCCTCGAGGCCGCCCCTGCTAGGATGGGGTCTAGTTCGACTGAGAGAACTCTCCTCGAGATCCCGGAGAGCGTGCAAGTCAGTACGCCCAGGCCCGTGCCTACCTCTAGTACATCGCTAGAGTGTGGGGTAGCCCTTTCGAAGAGCCTCAGCACCCGGGGCTCTACAAGGAAGTTCTGGCCGAGAGACTTTCGCGGTCTGAGACTTAGGTCGCGGAGGATCCCATGGGTCCAGGATGTGAGGGTCCTCCGCGACCTCGACGCCTCGCAGGGGCTACTGGCAAGCCTGTCCAGGGCCCTCAATGGGCCGTCAGCCTGCCGAGGTAGTCTAGGAAGGGTTTGCCCCTCTCGCGGGGCTTCACGAAGAGGTAGTACGAGGCCCTCCCCTCCAGCTCCTCCAGGATCTTCTCGGTGAGGGCCTGGACGGGATCCATCTTAATGATACTGTGTATCTCCTCGTAGGATTCGAATCTCTTCCGGGTACGGTATTGAAGCACCTTCCTCAGAGTCTTCTTCCCGATTCCGGGCAGCAGTTCTATGGCGTGGAGCCTAATGTTAATTGGCTCAGCCATGTTGAAGAATTCCACAAACTCAGCCTCACGCTCTTGCACAATACGCTCTACAGCAGCCCTCAGATTGTCCCTGGCTGTGGGGGTTAGGTCTTCATAGTGTATCGGAGTCGGCGGTACTCGAATCGCCAGCTTCGGAAGGGACTTATCTTCGAGCATCCTTTCTATGGCTTCGAAGTCTAAGACTATGTTCACACGCTCCCTCTCATCGAATGCTTTGACTAGTAGCTCTACGTCATCCTCCTCAATGGGGGTCACGGGGAAGCACGTGGAGGAATCCCTCTCCTTATAGCATGCTAGCACTACGTTGGAGCGGAGGCCCCTCCTGGTATCGTGGAGTCTTATGATGGTCTTAAGCACCTCCGATAGTAATGAGACTCTTTCGAGGAAGTCGATGTCGTTGAAGTTAAGCGGTATACCATCTAATAGCGTGAACCTGCGATATCCGAGGGCCTGTACAACGGGCTCCTTTTGGTGGTGCTTGTGGGGGTCTCTCCTATTACCGAAGGGCAGGAAGTCGAGTACGATGCCCACCCTCTCGAGCTGGGCTATGTCGATGCGTGGCCTCTGCGGTCGCTTGCCATGGCCGTGGCGCCTCTGCTGCATGAGGTTCACCCTGCTCCTTCGCTTTAGTATCAGGCTTTGCATCGGATAAATAAGGCACCCAGACCCGGGCCCCGCCTACCCTACTCATAGTATGGCGTGGTTCTGCAGAACTCTTCTATATCACTTAACACCTCGTCGAAGAGTTCGTCTCCCGGCTTGAACTCCTTGTCCATTTGGAATATGGATAGAAGCTCCCCCCGCGAGCGGGGGCATATGCTGAGGATCACGGCAGCCACGTGCTCTGGGATCCCGCGCTCCAGGAGCTTGGAGAATGCTTTTGCCGCTAGCTCAGCGTCACCCTCGCCGAACTCCCTAAGGTAGTCCCATACCCTCTCCTGGAGCATACCTAATTCTCCATCAACGACTCTCTTGTACATAAGGCTCCTAGCGAGGCTGTAGGGCACGTACCTCTGGGATATCAACTCCCTCTCCATACAGCTCTCCCCGGGGGTTTAGGGGGCTGTGGGCACTTCTTTTCCGGTGGCGCTTCATCCGTTCAAGGGCCTGATGTGCTCTGGCGTGGTTATGACTATCTTCCTCTTATTGCCGAGGTATACCTCTATAAGGTAGGCTCTTCCCCTCCTGCCTATGATGGTTCCCGTGAGCCCGTGGAACCTCCGGTGAGGCATGGCGTAATGGAAGGAGGGGTCTATCTTTATCGCTACTTTCTCGCCTATCTTATACTCCCGGAGTATGACGCTAAGCTTGGGTACCGCGCCCTTCTCCCTAACCTTCTTCCTCAACAGCTTGCGCGTGCGGTGCCTATAGCCCCTTGGGGCCTTAACCATTAGCTGCACACCCTAGAGCCGCCGGTCGGCCGTACCCTATAAAAACTAGCCCCCACACGCTCAACTTCCAAGGCCTAGGGGACCCTCTACGCCGATCACATCGAGTTCAACGCACTGCAGGGCCTTACCTAGAACTTCGCTGAAGGATGGCGTGGTCCTGCCTGCATCGCCGTCTACCAGCTCTTTTATGTAGAGCCCGCCCTCAGCCAGCACTAGGCACTCCACAGCCTCCCCTAGGAGGCGCCTGCACCTTATCTTGTAGACCGTTCTAGCTCGGGTTATGTCGGGTCTCCTGTGAAGGACCCGCCTGGGTGTTCTCTGCATCACGCGCCTCCCGGAGAACTCCCTCTCCAGTCGCTCCAGGTCGGCGCCGCTGAGGGGCTCCTCCAGCGATACTATTAGTGCCTTGTAGGTCTTCCGCAGTCTCGCGCTCTCCTCCTTGTAGAGCCTCACGTCACGGCGCCGCGCCACCTTCTCGAATCTAAACTCGACAAGGCCCTTGGAGTCAGCGTTTGCGTGGCTCTCGAGCTTTTCGAGAGGCAGATGCCTCTTACGCGGAGCTTTAATCTCGACTATGAGGGGCCTGCCAGTGCCCAGCATCCTGGCATCAACGTCCTCCCTGCCAGCGGCGTGGACCACGAGTCTCTCGCCGCCGGTGAGCCTGAGGAGCCCCCAAGCGGCCTGCTCGACGCTGAAGTATCGGGGGCCCGTGGGGGAGGGCCAATAGGCCTGGCTTATCAGCCGGCCGAGTTTCCAGTAACGGCCAGCCAGGAAGAGGCTGTTTACCTGTATGTCTACGTTGCCCTCTGGGAATGATACGAGGAGAGTAGCCTCGGGCTCCTCGAAGTCGGCCTCCACGCTTGGATCGAGTTTTTGTATGAGTTTGCCAACCTCCCTCCTAAGTTCGGCCTTCAGGCTCTCGCTAAATGCGAGGCCGTAGCGTAGCTTGAGATCCTCCTCAACGCGTGTCACGCCCTCGCTGACCCTGGCGCCAACGACGAATTTTCTGATATCATACGCCCTTAGGAGCTTGAGGCCCTCGCGGGCAGCCCTCTCTATGGTGCTGTCGAGTTCTCCAGAGCATATAGCGCAGCGCCGTCCCTGAGCCGAGAGTCTCTCAGCCCTTTCAGGCGCTATGAGCCTGAGGAGTGGGAGTGCTTGGCCGCCTATGTTCTCAAGGACTTTGAAATCCTCCTCGGAAAGCGTGCCCGTGATCCTGTACTTCTTGTGGAGCTCCATCACTATGACTCTCTTGATGGCGTCGCCACGCTCCTTGTTAGACCAGCCGTATCCGAGGAGGGCGAAGAGCCTGCCGAGGCACCTATCGCATAGGGGCACGTCAGCCAGGATCCTCTTAGCCTTTGCTACAACATCCTCCTCGCTCATAACACTAGTCCCACGGGTAAGGATATAATGTGGGTCCCCCCTATAATGCGCTGTCAGGAGCGGCGTCCATGATAGTGCGGGTATTGGGCGAGGAGGTGCCCTACGCTCGCTGGCTCCTAAGGATACTCCGAGACAAGACCACCAGCCTCGAGAGGTTCCGCTGGGCCCTCAGGAAGGCGGGCACGCTCCTAGCGATGGAGGCTTCAGAGGAGCTCGAGTGGAGAAGCCTGGACGTCCAGACTCCCCTGGAGGCGAGGGCCAGAGAGCTGGAGCCTGCTTCGGAGCCCCTAATTGTAGGGGTACTCGGGGCCAGCCTCCCAATGGTTGAGGGGGTTCTAGACGCATATCCATCAGCGCCCCTCGCGCTCGTAGCCGCTAGAAGGATCGAGGAGGGGAAGACCGTCAGGGTAGAGGTAGGGTATGAGAGGCTGCCAGCAAGCTGGAGGGGTCCCGTCATGCTTGTGGATCCAATGCTAGCCACAGGTCTCACCCTCTCCTCGGTAGCAAAGAGGCTCCAGAACATCGGGGCCACCAAGATCGTAGTACTGGCATGTATAGCGGCCCCTGAGGGCATTAAGAGGCTGGCTGAAGCCTCTCCCAGCGCCGTCCTCTACACACTAGCTATCGATAAGGGATTGAATGACAAGTTCTTCATAGTCCCTGGCCTCGGCGATGCCGGGGATAGGGGTCTAGGAGTTACGCCAGTGTAGAGGGAACACTCTTTTCCCAGGCCATAAGCCCGGGTTTGGCTGGCGGAGGCGCTTACCGTCTTGGAGGTGAGGGTACTCTCACCCACAGCCATACTGGGTTATGGATTTCCCATGGAGAGCCTTAAGAGGGGGCTTGGCTGGGAGCCTGACGTCATAGGAGTGGATGCTGGCTCCACTGACCCAGGTCCCTACTACCTGGGCGAGGGGATCCCGTTTGTTGAGGACTCAAATGTTGAGAGGGATCTCTACTACCTCCTAAGGGCATCCCTGGAGCATGGGATTCCCCTGGTGATCAGTAGCGCCGGGGGCTCGGGTGCGAGGCCTCATGTAGAGCGCTTCCTGCGCATACTAGGTAGAGTCGCTGAGAAGATGCCCCGACGGCCCCGCGTTGCAGTCATCTGGAGCGACGTTGACTCCGACTGGCTCTTATCTAAGATAAAGTCGGGGGCCCAAGTAGAGCCCCTAGAGCCAGGGCTTGGGCCTCTCACGGAGGAGGCGATTAGGGGCTCGTCTAGGATGGTCGCGCAGCTGGGTGTAGAGCCCTTTATAGAGGCGCTGAAGACTAACGCTGATGTTGTGGTTGGTGGGAGGGCCGTCGACGTAGCCCCCTTTGCAGCCCTCCCCATCGCACGAGGCGCCGATAGGGGTCTAGCACTGCACATGGCCAAAATCCTCGAGTGCGGGGCAATAGCCGCCGAGCCTGGGAGCGGGTCCGACGGAATGCTCGGTATACTTAGGGGGACTGAGTTTGAGGTAAGGCCGCTCAACCCGGCGAGAAAGGCTACCATCGTCTCGGTGGCCGAGCACTCTCTCTACGAAAGGACTGACCCGTACCGCGAGTACCTACCAGGGGGATACGTTGACCTCTCAGCAGTGGAGTACGAGGAGGCTGGGGACTCAGTCATAGTAAGGGGGGCGCGCTGGGTCCCCCTTGACCGGTACATGGTCAAGATCGAGGGGGTGAGACTCGCTGGCTACCGAGTGGTAACGATCGCTGGCGCTAGGGATCCCGACTTCATCTCGAGGCTCGACGACATCCTAGGGGAAGCCGAGGAAAGAGCCCGCAGGACATACCCCGACGGCGGCTACGAGGTCTACACTAGAGTCTATGGGCGCGACGCGATCCTAGGCCCCTCAGAACCCGAGGGCAAGCCCTGCCATGAGGTATGTATTCTAATCGAGGTAGTCGCCGACACGCCCTCGAAGGCTAAGGGCGTGGCATCCCTACTTAGGGCCTCGCTACTCCACGCGGGCTGGCCCGGCAGGAAGACCACTGCTGGCAATGTCGCCTTCCCCCTTAGCCCCAGCGACCTATATGCTGGCAGGGCCTACAGGTGGAGCGTCTGGCACTTGGTCGAGCTAAGCGATCCCCTCGAGATAGGGGCCCCCGTCTCCTGGGAGTGGGGCGAAGAGCCTTGAGGAGGCGCTTAATCGACATAGCGAGGGTGTTGAGGAGCAAGAACGCTGGGCCCTTCGCGATAACCCTGGATGTCATACTGCCGACCCGCGAGTGCTTCGAGGAGGTGGCATCGCAGCTCACCCCAGAGGTTGTGGCTAGGGCCTATAGGCTCGACCCGGGAGCCGTGCTGGGTATAGTGCAGTACCCGGTATTGAATGCCCTGAAGATTAACATCCGTAGGAGTGTGCCCGCCGGGGAGCCTGGCGACACCGACGTCTATGGGGCCCAGCAGCACGTGCCCCTAGGAATGATTGAGGTGGAGGTCGAGAACTGTTGAGCGGCGCCAGAGATTGGCTGCGCGAGGCATCGGAGAGGATACTATCCCTCTATGATAACCCCCCGCGAGAAGCGCTGGAGGAGGCGCAAGGCCCTAGCCGACACACTAGCAGTTGCAGCCGCGGCCCCACGCCTAAACCCGCAGGCTGCCAGGCTAGCGTTGAGCATAGCGGGGCAGCGCGGCGCTGTCCCTATCCTCGGCCTCGCGGAGGCCGCGCCGCCTTTAGAGGCGGCCCTAGCTAACGCCATCCTGGCCCATAGCATAGAGTACGACGACTGGCTCCCCCCAGCCTACGTTCACGCGGGCTCCATAGTGGTGCCACTCACGCTCTCGCTAGCATTCGAGAAGCCCCTCTCAGAGGCGCTCAGGCTAATAGTGGCTGGCTACGAGGCTGCATACCAGGCTGGCGCCCTCTTGGGGCGCGGGCACTACGAGAGGTGGCACTCGACAGCCACCGCAGGAGCAGCTGCTGCAGCAGCGGTCACAGCGCTCTCATCTCCCGGGAATGGCGACCCGGCAGCGCTCTCATCAGCCCTGTGCCTCGCGCTGAACTATGCTGGAGGCTTCTGGAGCGCTTTGAGGACGGAGCCCTTCTACAAGCCGCTATCCCCCGCTAACGCCGTGGCCACGGGCTACCTAGCCGCCAAGGCGGCCCTGGAAAGGCCTTCTAACTGCAGTGACGCCCTGAGAGAGGTGGTACACCTACTCGTCAGCGAGTCCCCTGCCCCGAGTCGAGGCGGCGAGCCGGGTATACTCTTTAATGAGTATAAGTTCTATCCAACCTGCCGCCATACCCACAGCGCCATAGAGGCTGCGGAGCGCCTCTCAGGTAGAGTGCCTACACCCGATATCGTAAGCAGTGTTGAGGTTAGAGTGTTCGGGGAGGCCGCTAGGGTGGCTGGCCTTGGCTGGCCTAGGAGCCTCGAAGAGGCCCGCTTCAGTCTCCGCTTCCTCGTAGCGGTAGCCCTCGCCCGGGGGACGCCGAGCTTCGAGAGCCTGAGAGAGGCGATAGGAGATCCCCGGGTGCGCGCACTCTTTGAGAAAACAAGGGTAGCCGAGGATCCAGAGTTCACGCGGCAATACCCAGAGAGGCAGCCAGCCTTCATCAGGATTCGCCTAGAGAGTGGTGACGTGCTAGAACAGTACATCCCTGCGCCTAAAGGGTCAAGAATGCGAAGGCCCTCGCTTGAAGATATACTAGGCAAGGCGTCAAGGCTGGCCCAGCTAGCTGGGGGGCACGTCTATGCAATAGCTAATAGAGTAGGGGATGCACCGCTACATAGCACCATTAAGGATTTGATAGAGGAAACTAACTGTGAAGGAGGAAAGGGTGGAACATAGAGAACATAAGATAAAAGAGAGGGCGCCCTGAGCTGGAGAATACTGCTCCTTAGAGGGCTGCCTTTAGTCTGTCTTTTTGTTTTTGTATTTCGTAGCGTATTCTTCCTATGGTTGCGCCGCTCTCCGCTAGCACTACTAGGTAGGCGTCGCCCACGGGGGCTCCTAGGGCTAGGCTGTTGGCGTACTCTATGGTCATTAGGCTGAGGTCGCCGAGGCCGAACTCCCTCGAGAAGTTGGTTGCGGCGTCAAACATGGAAGTAACCATGGCGGCCACAGCATCCTTATTAACCCCCGCAGCAGGTATGACTGCGTCAATAACGAATCCATCCTTACTTACTACCAGTACTCCCCTAACGCCCTCCAGCTTGGCTATCTCACTAAGAACTCTCCTTACGGGGCTCACACCAGCCACTCTTTTTGCACCGACGAAAACGAAACTCTGGGGCAGGTATATAATTTTAGTCGCTAGCTGCATATGAATCTGATCTGCCTAGTTCTTATCTGTAAAAGTTTGTTCAAATGCTTTTGCCTCCTAGCCTCCACCTAGGATTCTCCGGAGGAATCCCCCTATACCCGAGGGCTGGCGGTTTACGATCCTGCCTCTCTCCTTGGGGGGTACACAGACTGTTAGCATGCGGTCGAGCTTATCAGTATCTACACTATATATGACGTACTCGTCAGGCACTCTTGACAGCACCTCCTTCAAGCTCCTGCCGGCCTGTTTAACTGTTCCCCGGCTCTTCTCGAGTGTTAGGCATACCCTAGTTCCCCTGAATACGAGGAGGTACTCGGAGTCTAGATAGTAATACCGCAATACTGTATAGTGCTCGCTGGAGAGCCTGGCTAGGACGTCGTGTAGGAACACCTCTAGACTGCGGGGCTTCATCCTCCTCCTCGCCACGGCATAGTGCTCAGCCACGCGTAATATTTCATTATATTTATTATAATATATCCTGTTTAATCTCTCGATGGACATACTGTTTACCTCCAGAATCTCCAGGAGCCTATCTATAAGCGATTCCTCTGCCTCCGCGCTTTGTAGGGTCTCCCTTGGAGCACTTGCATTGTTAACCGGGGAGGCTTTAGAAGCGGGCTCCTCGCCCGCGCGCACTTCACCGGGGGACCCTCTATCACTTGCCTCTTTCTTAAAACCGAGGGGCTCCCTAGACTCCTCGGCCCTAGGCTTCTGAGGCTCCGAGCGCTCTCGGCCTAGAGGGACTCTCTGGCTTTCCCGTGTCTCACTAGCCTTCCTGAGTACATCTAGGAGGTTTTTCAGGCTCCACGAGCCTAGCTCTAAACCAGCTTCCTTCGCGTATTCTATCTCAAGGTTTATCTTATTGTTATCGAGAGACTCTATCTCTATGAAGCCGTCTTCGGCCTCTCTAATATAGGCATCGAGTCTTGCAGGTTCAATGACCTTATCATCTACAACTGCGAGAAGCACGTTACCCTTGCTAACTAGGATGGAGAATTCTTTCTCGCCATTGGCTAGTTTCAGCATGCCTGAGAGCCTGCCTGTGAAATGCGGGTTCTCATCCAGGAACCTGAGGAGCCTGTTAAACTCATATATCTTTATGAATGCTAGGGTCTCGCCTCGGGTGACGGGCTTGTACATACCCCCCACTCTCGAGCGCAGTGAGAGTGGAGTGTGAGGATATTAATCTTACATTGAATTCGCACAATAAGATAAAGTCTCTACAGAAAAGTGTGGATGCGATATTTTGTGTGGGCATTATATTATTAAGTATTACTTAGTCTGGCCATTGGTTTGCCATAGCTCTCGCGCCCTCTCAGCTATGCCAAGCCTCTCTTGGGCAAGGCGATACAGCCCCTCTACTCTGGCCTCACTCACGTAGGGGTTGTGGGGCCTTAGGGCTCCACTAAAGGTTCTCGGTATATGGAGCAGCTCGTGTATTATGACCCTCACTCTCTCCTCAGGTGGCAGCCTATAGAACCTCTCGGTAACAACCTCTATGACGTAGCCTGGCTCGAGGCCAGCCGCTATCCAAGCGCCGGGCAGGCCGTATATCCTTGCTATGGCCCTCGTTTTTGCACCGGTGCTCTTAACGCAGCGGATCCTCGATGGGTCTATGTGTGATAACTCCTTTAGGTTTGTCAGTAGTGATACGAGCTTGCAGACGTCAGGGGCCCTCTCGTATTTGACTCGGACTATGACGCCTCACCCGGCGCCCTGGGAGGCATAGGGTAGTAGGAGTGGCGCCGCGGCCGGGATTTGAACCCGGGTCACGGGCTTGACAGGCCCGCATACTAGCCCGGCTATACTACCGCGGCTCCCAGCGAGCTAGCCTGGGGGGAGGTTAAAAGCGTGGCGGGCAGCATTGAAAGACTAGATGGTGTCTATCTAGTAGTGGGTCCCGCGGGTCTCGAGATGGTGTCCGGCGAGGCCGAGGCGCTCGGGGTCAGCGTCGGGGAGGGGCAGCGGCTCGTGGTGCCGCTCGGTAGGAGGGTGCCTGTCCTCTTCCGGGGGGCTAGGGTTCTAGTATCGGGCGGCCGCGTTGAGAGGGGCTCACTAGATGTTTACAGGCGCCTCGAGGAAGCCGCTAGGAAGGTTGCCGGGCTCGGCGGCAGGATCCTCCTCGTGGGGCCCACAGACTCCGGGAAGAGCACGCTCGCGGCTTGGGCGGTCAACTTGCTCGGCGGTAAAGCGCGGCTCCTAACAGTTGATGTGGGGCAGAACGAGTACTACGCCCCAGCGTTCGAGGCCCTACTGCCTGGCGGAGCTCTACTCCCGGGCCTCGCCGCGGGCGGCTCGCTCTCGACGTGCTTCGTGGGCTCATTCACCCCCTCGAGGAGCCACGGGCGTTACATAGCGTGTGCCTCGAGGCTCTCCAGGTTGGCTCCGGGAGACGTTGTGGTTGATACGGATGGGTGGGTAGCTAGACCCGAGGGCTTCGCCTCCAAGGTCTCCCTAGCCGAGGCGGTGGGGGCCGATTACGTTGTCACCCTCGGCCTGCCGAGGGATTACGGTGACTCGCTAGCCAGAGCAGCTGGGGCGGCGCATGTCCTGAGCCTCGGAGACCTAGGGGTGAGGCGCAAGGACAGGGAGGAGAGGAGGGTGCACAGGGAGAGGCTCCTAGCCGCGAGGCTAGTAGGCTCGAGGCCGAGGCCTATCAGGGCAGTCGAGACTGTCCTGGTCGGCAGCCCAGTCTTCAACTGCGAGAGCAAGGGTCACATGGGACCCGTGGTATACAGTGAAGACTGCGGTGACAGGGTCGTGGTGGTCGTTAAGAAACCGCCTAAGCCGAGGAGGCAGGGTAGGCTGCTCGTGCTCGAGGAGGGCTGGGAGAGGAACAGAATCGCCGCGGTCCTAGGCGATGACGGCAACCACCACATAGGGCTAGTGGAGAGGGTAAACTATAGGTCGAGAGTGTTCACCGTTAGAACGCGCTACGAGGGCCCGGCCAGGGCACTCCTTATAGGTGAGGCGAGGGTCGACATAAGCCTGGGTGGTTGAGACGGAGCCCTGCGGTAAGGTCGTACATTACTCCAGCGTCAAGGCCGAGCCCGTATCGCCCGACATGGCCACCGCCACTAGGATAAGATGGCTCATAGGGCCCAGCGACGAGCCGCCCCTGTTCTATATGAGAATGTTCGAGGTCGACCCGGGGGGTCACATTAACGCGCATTTCCACCCTTGGGAGCACGAGATCTACGTGCTAGAGGGCTCCGGCCGGGTCAGGATAGGGGGAGGATCCACGAGGTCCAGGCTGGTTATGTGGTATTCATACCGCCTAATGTTGAGCACGAGTACTGGGCCGGGGATGAGGGCCTCAGGTTCCTGTGCATGATACCGAAGGAGCCCACGGCCGAGAAACGGGATGAGCCCATGCAATGCTAGGGCTCCCGCGGCAGGGATCACCATGGAGGACTACAGGGAGGTATTCTATAGTAGAGAGAGGTGGCAGGTCCTAGAGGAGAAGAGGCGTAAGGCCATAGTGCTGATGGAGGCCCTCGAGAGGAGCCTGAGGCTACCCGTGATAACCCATGGGAGCGTGGCCCGCGGGGACGTGAGGCCTGATAGTGACGTGGATATCGTGATACTTGAGACCCCCAGGCCCCCCGGGATCCTCGACATAGTATTAGAGTCGCTCGGCTATGAAGTGGCTAAGAGAGTGATAGTCCAGGCCACACCAGGCTATACGCCGAAGGTTTACTACTACCTGGACTGGCGCGAGGAGGTGGTGGTGAGCTATCCCCTGGCAAGGCTCAAGCCCCGGGAAAGGGAGTTCTACCGCTGGGGCGGGGAGCTCGACGTGGAGGGGCTGCGTGGGGGGCTGAGGGTTCCAGGCGTTAACAAGGAGTTGAAGCTTGTCATACCAAAGCCGTGGGGCCACATTGAACTCGGGGTCATGGGGAGGGAGGGGTACGCGGCGAGGATACTCGGCGTTAGCCTGGAGACCGTGGAGGAGAGGGTGAGGGTGCTCTCTAGGCGCCGCCGCGTGGGCCGCACTGGTGTGTTCCTCGAGGTCGAGGTCCCCCCAGGCTCTAGTGTTGAGGAGGCGGTGGAGCGCCTAGCTAGGGTGAATAAGCTCTTCAGGAGGGCCATAGGGCTACCCTGAGGATCCCTCTCGCCCGCCATGCCTCCTACTCCACAGTAACCTACCCTCTCTGTCGCGGATCTCGACGACCCTGTGCAGTGGTATCAGTGTCTCTCCATCATCGAGTAGCATGGCCCACTCATTAACGCTCCTGATCCTCGAAGCACTCAGTGGCGCCAGCCTCGAGGCTCCCATTCCTGGGGGCCTGTCGATGTAGTATATTGTATAGCGTGAGGGGTCGCCCGAGTAGAGGAGCCTGTTAATCTCCTGTTTGATCCTACTCCTCCTCCTAGCCATTACCCCCCAGCCCCACAACCTTCTCTATTATAGAGTATAGCTCGGGGTCCTCCCTCCTCATCCTCTCGAGGCTCCAGGGCCTCCACCCGCCCCGTCTTACGTGCTTGAGTACATTCCGTATCCAGGAGGTATAGATTTTACTGCAGTTACCATAGTTGGAGCATGAGGCCTGCAGGAAGCCCTGGACCTCGGCTAGCGCCTCATCATCGCTGAGGCCCCTGATGTTCACCAGGTACCTCGATATAACGTATAGTATGAGCCTCGACCTACCATCGGGGACCCCCCTCCTAATAATCGCCTCCACCCACTCATACCTCGCAGCTCCCCCCCTGGAGGGCGCGCATTCGCTCCTATCACGGCATAGCGACTCAAGGAACTCGCGGGCTTCTCTACAGTTTCCGGCAGCGCACTCCTCGAGAACGCGGGTCCACCTAGGCAATGCTCCCCCCTAAGGGAGGCGTGGATAGCGCTTAAAAGCCGGGCGCAGGCAATACACTATCCCCTGGGGTAGCCGGGTCGTCTAGCGGCCCAGGATGCGGGGCTCTGGCCCCCGTGACCGGGGTTCGAATCCCCGCCCGGCTACCAAGCCCCTACCACCCCTCTAGGGTGTGCCGGCGTCCTGCTAGAGGGCCTTGTACTTCTCGTACCACTCCTCGTAGGCCTTAAGCGCCTCCGGGTCGACACTGGGCTTCCTGGTCTTTATGACCTCGAGGAAGTCATTCATGCTGACGGGCCTCGGGTTACCTGTGGCGCCGCTCTCGAAGAACTCTCTAACCGTTCTGATATACGCACTCTGAACTATGTCTCTTATGTCACTGCCTGAGTAGCTCTCTAGCATCTCCGCAAGCCTGTCTAGGTCCACGTCGCTGGCTAGTCTTATGTTCCTGGTTAGTATCTCGAGTAGCCTCCGCCTGGCCCTGAGGTCGGGTAGCGGGACGTAGATCCTCTTCTGGAACCTCCTTATGAAGGGCTCGTCCAGCTTCCAGGGCTTGTTGGTGGCTCCTATGACGTAGACGTGTAGGTTACTGCTCTTGTCTTGTATACCATCCATTTCCTTGAGGAACTGGTTTCTAACCCTAACCTCTCCCCCTATCTCGTTAGTGTGAACCCCTAGCAGGGCGTCGACCTCGTCTATGAATATTATTACTGGCATCCCCTTCTGGGCCCTCGAGCGCGCGTAGGAGAATAGTTTCCTGACGTTCTTCTCGGCTTCCCCGAGCCACTTACTCATAATCATGGCTGCATCGACGTAGAGGAACTCTGCATCCACCTCGTTCGCGACGGCCGCGGCGAGGGTGGTCTTACCGGTGCCGGGCGGACCGAAGAGGAGGATCCCCCGGGGCCAGCCTAGGGGGAAGAGGTCGGGCCTCTGTATCGGGTAGACTATGGCCTCCCTAATGGCACGCTTAGCGTCCTCGAGGCCTGCTATGTCGTCAAATGTTACGTTCGGCTTCTCCTTTAGGACGAACTCAGGTGCTATGTCGTCTCCGTCACCCTTAACCTCAACGTCATACTCCTCGGCCTCGGCTATAGCCTGCACCGCCTCCCTCTCCAGGCTCCTAAGCTTGGCCCTGTACTGGCGTATGAGGGATCTTAGCCTCCTACTAAACACGTCATCTGGGTACAGCCGCACGTATTCCTCGAGGGCCTCTATGGCCCTCCTGAGGTTTACTATAGCGCTCTCATAGTCGCCATTCTTCTCGGCCTCCTTAAAGGCGAGCGCGTACTTCCTCGCTGCACCTAGGAGCATCTCCCTCGCAGAGGACAAGCCAGCGGCCACCCATACTGAGGGCCTTTAAGGCCAGGTTTATGGGGGGTCGGGGCCTGAGAGACGCTGTGAGGCATAGGGGCTCTTGGGTGTCAGGAGTATCCTAATCGTAGACGGGTACAACGACGAACCAGGAGGCCTCGGCGTTCCACCCTACATCGACGTATACCCAAGGCTGATAGCTGGCGCCGCCTGGCTCGCCGATAAAACGGTCAGGGTCGACTATGTGACCGTGGACGAGTTTAGAGCATCCACCGTGTGGCTCCGCAGAGCCACCTCCTACGACCTAGTAGCCTTCATAGCCGGGGTGGTCGTGCCAGGCCGTTACATAGCGGCGGAGCCCGCTAACGCCGAGGAGCTAATGCTATGGGGCCGCCTGCTATCCCGGGCGACACTCGCGGTGCTCCTAGGGCCCGCGGCCAGGTGGGGCCTTGGCCTGGAAGGCGGGAGGCCTGCTGTGCCCCCGCATAGATTCGAGAAGGCTGGCTTCCTCCTGGTGAGAGGCGACGCCGAGATATTCTTCTACGAGGCTGTTCGGCACGGGGTCGAGAGGGCTAGACCTAATGCCGTAAGATCCGACTACAGGCTAGCAGACGAGGCACTCGTCAGGGGCTCCAGGGTGATAAGGCAGCACCCAAGCTATGGCAGGAACCTGATAGTAGAGCTGGAGACCTACAGGGGCTGCGCCCGCTGGATAAGCGGCGGCTGCAGCTTCTGCGTTGAACCCCTCAGGGGGCGCCCCGTGCAGAGGAGCCCCGAGGCCATAGCCAGGGAGGCGGGCAGCCTCTACCGCTGGGGTGCCCGGGCGCTGAGGCTCGGGAGGCAGGCGGACATTCTGGTGTATGGATCACGGGAGCTGGGCTCCGAGGAGTGGCCTAGACCTGACCCCCAGGCGCTCGAGAGGCTACTAGTGGGGATACGCAACGCTGCCCCGGGCCTCGAGGTCTTGCATATAGACAACGTTAACCCGGGGACGATAGCCCGTTACCCCCGCGAGTCTAGAGAGGCCCTCAGGGTCATAGTGAGATACCATACGGATGGCGACGTCGCCGCGCTCGGCGTGGAAACCGCGGATCCAAGGGTGGCTAGGATTAACAACCTCAACGCTACAGCCGAGGACGTTCTCACAGCGGTCAGAATCATAAATGAGGTGGGGGCCCACCGCGGTCCTCGGGGCCTCCCGCATCTGCTTCCCGGGCTGAACTTCATCATAGGCCTTCCCGGCGAGACCAGGGAGACCTATAGGCTGAACAGGGAGCTACTCGAGAGGATAATGGGGGAGGGGCTCCTAGTCAGGAGGGTCAATATCAGGAGGGTCATGGTGATACCGGCCACCAGGCTCTCGAGGATGTGGAGGGGCATCAACCCCCGAGTCGAGGCCGCCGCTAGAGCCTTCGTGAGGTGGACGCGGAGGGTCTTCGATAGGCGCATGCTCTCCAGGATAGCGCCGCCTGGTACTATCCTGAAGAGCCTCTGGGTCGAGGAGTGCCGCGGAAGCTACTGCTATGCCAGGCAGCAGGGCAGCTACCCAGTGATGGTATACGTGCCATGCAGGCTCCCTCGGGGCACCTTCCTGGGGAGCGTCAGGGTAGGAGGGGTTCACTCGCCCAGGGCTCTCTGGGGTACACCTCTTCCCAGTAGGGGTTTCGAGTATGCATGTGCTTTATAATAGGGGTTTCTCGAGCGGTTGTATAGCGCAGCGTCTTACGGGTTCGAAAGTCTAGATACGATAGTTGCCGATGCGTGAGGGTGGTGGTCGTGGCGCATGAATATCACGTATATGATGGCGAGGCTAATAGAGGCGATAACTAACACGGAACCCCGAGGAGGGTCTAAGAGGCTCTCGCTGAGGGTCCTCGCCGCCAGTCTGGGCCTTGGCGAGAGGAATGCCTACAGGCTACTGGCGAGGATTAGAGGTGCAGGCTTCTCATTCTCACTATCGGTTAATCTGGCCCGCATGGGATACGCTGTGGTACTCACCGAGGGCCAGGAAGGGGAAACCGTAGAGTCCTACAGCCTCGTTGACGGCACGAGACTCAGGCTGGCGCTAGTGCCTGCTGGTAAGACTCAGAGCCCTCGGGGTAGTGGCTACACCTTCCATGGGGAGGTGTATATGGCGTCGAGGCCCCTCCTAGCTAGGCTAGGGCCGGTCGAGCGCTGGCTCAAAGGCGATCTAACGCCCGAGCTTAGGAGCCGTACGGCTGAGGCCCTGAAGGAGGCTCTCCTAGAGTCCCCCCCACAGGGTATCTGGGGACGCCGCTACAAGGCGCGCGCCTCCACAATTCGGCTGCTGGCTCTCATGATAGCTGGTCATGGCCTCGAACCCGTTTCGTCAATAGCTAGGATCCTCGGCGTTAATGCGAGCGCCGCGCAGCGTGGGATACGCTCTCTCTGGAGAAGGGGGGTCATAATGCGCTACGGCCTCTGGAGGGCCCCCTACATGCCCGGCCGCGGTGTTCTAGTGCTACTCCGAGCCCCCGAGCCTCTGAGGCTGGCGAACGCCCTACCTGTGGCGCCCCCTGTGGCCTGCACGCTAGCGCCTAGGAGGAGTGGACCAGGCTGGATAGCGGCTAAGATAGATGCGCCCGACGAGGTGATAGCGGCGTTGCTCTCTATATTGAAGGATATGGGCGTGGAGGTCGGTAGAGTCTACCACTACTATAGGGTAGAGGCGGGGGACAAGGCTAAAGCTCCCCGCGGCCCAAGGGATCTCTCGAGCCCGCGGTAGTGGGGCCCAGAGTGCCTGGGCGCCGTGACCGCGGGAGGCTCCACCCCTAGGCCCTACCCGTTACAGAGACTCATGGCTGCTTCGTTGGAAGAGGAGGCAGAGGGTTTCCCGGGGCATTCTTGCATGCGGAATACAGCGCTCCACCCCTTAAACTGGCTTTGCGTAGTGGCGGGGGAGGCGGTGTAATGGGGGCCGACTGCAGGCCAAGGCGGCAAGACGAGGAGGTCTACAAGCTGCTACGCCCCTATGTAGCCGAGTGGTTCAGGCGCCGCTACTGCAGGTTCTCCGAGCCCCAGCTTAAGGCTATACCCTTGATCAAGCGCGGCGCCAACGTGCTGGTCTCGTCGCCGACCGGTACCGGTAAGACTCTAGCCGTTTTCCTTGGGATAATAGATGAGCTCTACAGGCTCTCTGAGGAGGAGCGCCTAGAGGATGAGGTATACGCCATCTACATCTCCCCCCTAAGGGCCCTAAATAATGATATGAGGAGGAACCTAATGGCCCCCCTCGATGGGATTAGAAGTGTCGCCCGGGAGATGGGCTTCAGTGTAGCCGATATCAGGGTGGGGGTGCGTACCAGTGATACCTCCCCCAGCGAGAAGCAGAGAATGCTCCGCAGGCCCCCGCACATACTCATAACGACGCCGGAGTCCCTGGCAATAGCCCTCGTGGCCCCCCGCTTCCGCGAGCGGCTTGCTACTGCCCGGTGGGTTGTTGTTGACGAGGTTCACGAGCTCGCATCCAGCAAGAGAGGGGCTCACCTGGCCCTCAGCCTCGAGAGGCTGGAGGAACTCGTTAGAGAGCACGGTGGTAGGCTCCAGAGGATAGGTCTCTCGGCTACCATAGCCCCCCTCAAGGAGGTTGCGAGGTTCATAGGCGGCTACAACGACGATGGCACCCCAAGGCCCGTGGAGATAGTTGATGCCAGGTTCTCGAAGCCCATCGACATCAGGGTACTGGCTCCTAACATAGACCTCATACACGCTAGCGCTGAGGAGGTGAACAATGCTATATACGAGATACTCGTTGACCTGATAAAGAGGCATAAGACCACCCTCGTGTTCACTAATACACGCAGCGCCACGGAGCGCGTGGTGTACAGGCTCAAGAAGCTCATGGAGGGTGAGGGCCTCCTAGATCTTGACGAGATAGAGGCGCATCACAGCAGCCTCTCACGAGAGCTCAGGCTGAGCGTGGAGGAGAGACTCAAGAGAGGCGAGCTGAGGGTTGTAGTGTCTAGTACGAGCCTGGAGCTAGGGATAGATATAGGCTCGATAGACTTAGTGGTCCTACTCTCGAGTCCGAAGAGCGTGAGCAGGCTCCTCCAGAGGGTTGGGAGGAGCGGTCATAGGATCGATGATGTGAGTAAGGGTAGGATGATAGTAGTTGACAGGGACGATCTGGTAGAGTGTAGTGTCCTAGCCAAGCTAGCGATGGACCGCAAGATAGACAGGGTGCGTATCCCCAGGAAGCCCCTGGACGTGCTGGCTCAGCACGTAGTCGGCATGTCCGTCGAGAGGAAGTGGAGAATAGACGAGGCCTATAGAGTCGTTAGGAGGGCCTACAACTTCAGGGATCTAAGCTTCGAGGAGTTCATGGAGGTTGTCAGGTTCCTCGCGGGCAAGCATGGCCTGGAGGATGAGGGCGTCTACTCTAAGATATGGTTTGACGAGGCGGATGGCGTATTCGGGAGGAAGAAGGCTGCCCGTATGATATACCAGTTAAACGCTGGTACCATACCGGACGAGGCCAAAATTAAGGTTAGGACCTTGGACGGCCGCTATGTTGGATCCCTGGAGGAGGAGTTCGTCGAGATACTGGCGCCCGGCGACGTATTCGTCTTGGGTGGGAGGACATACAGATTCCTAAGATCTAAGGGGATGACGGTGGTAGTCGAGGAAGCCGAGGGGGCGAAGCCTACCGTTCCAAGCTGGTTCAGCGAGATGCTGCCTCTGAGCTTCGATAGTGCTCTGGAGGTCGGCAGGTTTAGGTGCTGGGTTGCGGAGGGCATCAGGAGCGGGCGGGAGAGCGACGTAATTAGGATCCTCATGAGTGATTACAACCTAGACCTACACGCTGCCGAGAGCATAGTCTCGTATGTGAGGGAGCAACTCGAGTATGTCGGGGTCGTGCCATGCCACGACCTGATACTTGTAGAGTGGTTCACGGACGACGATGGAGACAGGGTAATAGTGTTCCACGCCCTCTATGGTAGGCGTGTAGTAGATGCTCTCTCGAGGGCTTACGCCTACGAGCTAACGAGGCTCTCAGGCTACCCGGTGAGGCTTACGGTCTCGGATAACGGGTTCGCCCTACGCCTCCCGCCAGAGGCCAGTCTCTCGAGGGACACGATTATCAAGCTACTGGAAGCGGTTGGACCCGATAATATCGAGGAGAAGCTCAGGAGGGCGATAATGAAGACCGAGCTCTTGAAGAGGAGGTTCCGCCACGTGGCCCAGAGGAGCTTCATGATTCTGAGGAGGTATAGGGGTAGGGAGCGGAGCCCGGAGAGGATGCAGTTAAGCGCTCAGAGGATACTTAATGCTATACTGGAGCTGGAGCCTGATAACCCGGTCCTCAGGGAGACTCTAAGGGAGATAATGGAGGACTATATGGACGTGAAGAATGCCCGGAAAATTCTCCAGGGTATTCGTGATGGTTCGATACGCGTCGAGGTCAAGGGGCCCCTACCGGCTCCCTCGCCCTTCGCCCATGGTATAATAGTGAAGCTCTACAGCGATGTAGTATTAATGGAGGATAAGAGGAGGATACTCCAGCTGCTCCACGAGAAGGTGATGCAGTACATAGGCTCAAGTCGCGCGGTTAGCGCTTCAGGCCAGTGATGTACCTCAGGAGATCCGTCCTCGTTATTATACCGACGGGCTCTCCCCGAGAGCCTAGGACTAGTAGCCTACCTATATCATAGGCCTCCATGAGTTTTATAGCGTCCATAACGGTATCGTTTACGCTTATGCTGAACACGTTCTTCCTTGAGTAACGCCCCACGGACTCGTCCATGTCCACCCCCTCTGCCACGAGTTTGGCTATATCAGTGGTCGTTATGAAACCTACAACGCCTCCTCCATCGTCGACTACCGGGGCGCCGCGGATACCATTAACGTATAGGATCCTGGCCGCCTCTTTTATTGAGCTATCAGCGGGAATCGTTATCAGCTTGCGCTTAACTATCCTCCCTATAGTGACGTTGGGGATGATGCTCAGTCTTGTAATCTCCGCTAGGATCTGGAGCGGCATCTCATTGACTTTAGCTATGATGCCTTCTAAGACTATGTTCGGGTATGGAGTGCTCTCAACGCGGACCTTGGCTCCCTCAACGAGCTTATCGGTAGAGCCTGCGACCGTGATTACGGCCTTAACGGAGCCGGGGGAAAAGAGGCCTATCAGCTCCACGCTAACAGCTACCAGCTCCGCGCTCCCACGGGGCCCCTTCACTATGACTCTCCCGTAGCCTAGGCCTAGAGCGCCTCCCCTCTGGGCGAACTCATAGGCCTTGAGCGTGGGTGCGTAGCCGCCATTGGGCCCGGTTCTGCTTGTCACGAGTCCGAGCGATTTAAGTCCAAGAATGATGTTTCGGACTGTGCCCTCATCCTTCCCTAGGACCGCCGCGACTTCCTTACTCTTGACCATGCGCCCCTTCTCCTCGTAGAGCCTGAGCAGGGCCTCGAGCACCTCGCGTTGCACGCCCGTGAGCCTCAATAGTGCGCACCTCGCGGGCCCTCCCTGCTCTCAGGAGGGTTAGGGTAGTGGAGTATATATGCAAATGTGGAACAGTGCAGAATTCTCTATTTAGCAAGAGTTTTATTCGCTCGTCCTGACTTCTTCGTGGGGCTTACCTCCCTCTTCCCTCTCGCGGGCCCTCCGCTTGGCCTCACCTTTTCCGAGGGTTAAGACGCTTCTCAGAATTCTATCACTCACGTGAAACACGCCCTTAGCTATCGCTGCTATATAGGAATCATCGGGGAGCACGCCATGTATGTCGGATAACTCGAGTGCGAGCGCCTGCTTGGTGATCTCTTTTACTATTTTGTTTCTAATCCTCCCCCGCGCTATGTCTGAGGCCACCTTGAATGCGATGAAGAACCTAGCATACTTAACGGCGAGCCTCCTCCTGTCCGGTAGGTTCTCATATACACTCCTGATCAACCTAAGTAGCTCTCGCTCCTCGGCGAAGCCGAAGTAGACCTGAGTGAGCTTGAGCCTCAGCATCCTCGCCAAGTCGTTATCCGTGATGGATCCTAGGATCGCTGACAGTATGGCCTCTACCTTCTCCGAGCTGGAACCTTCCGCTTCTCGGGAGTCGCTTGAGAGGACGTTGAGAGCCTCCTCATACTTTATCTCCCTAACAAATATTTTATCGAAGAGGTCTGGGTACTGTCTCTCGAGGCCCATGCCATACTTACCCACTACATAGAGACTACTAAGCTCCTTGTCATAGAGGTCTTCTGGCACGCTAGCGCCTCTAAGGGGTTCTATGTTGTATTTGCCATATGTATCCCTAAGCATCTCCACAACAGTTTCACGGGAGAGCGACTCGCCGGACTCCCAGAGGCTAATAATCTTCAGCCATAGGTCCATGAGGACTTGGAGCCTCCTCCTTGCATCGTCCGCTTTCCGTGTCAAAGCCATCACCGTGCTTTTTGGTCTAGCGATTCCTCGGCTCTACCAGAAGTTGGTAGCCAGAAAGCGCTTTTATAAAGAGTGTATGGGGTCTTCCATCGAGCGATCGTGTAAGTAGCGTATGGGGGCTAAGAGCCCGCCGGCGCGTAGCGCTCGGGGGTCCTGCTTTGGCTAAGAGTGGGCCTCCCCCACCCTATAAGGACGTCTTCGATATGTACCGGGAGGCGCTCCACAACCTGAGGAGGCTCGTGGCCTTACTAAGGACTCGCTCAGCCGTAGACTTAGGGTTGCTAGCATCACGCATAGATAGGGGGACATCGTTTAACCCTGTATGGGCTAACATTGTCGCGGTGCTCAGCGAACTGGCTGACATAGGGGAGGGCGACACCGCAACACGGGCCTCTAAGTTGTACGCTTATCTAGCAAGGCTGCTGGACTACTCACTTAATTACATAGTAGATGCTTGCTCTTCGCGGCTACGCTCTCGTAGAAGGGCGCATGTCGCAGTGATGGGTTATAGTGAGGCCATCGCTCGCTGCATAGCCTCGGCGAAGAGGGGGATAGCTAGGGTTAACGTGCTGGAGGCAAGGCCTGATGGCGATGGTATGGTACTCTTCCGAGAGTTAGGCTCACGTGGCATTGGGTCTGTCCTAGTCCCGGATTACGCAGTCCAGCAGGTTGTGGAAGAGTCAGATGCAGTAATAGTAACTCTAGACGCCGTGACTTACGATGGGGCGTCAATAGTGAGGATGGGCGTTAAACCCTTACTTCTAGCCGCAGCTGAGAGAAGCGTTGATGTGATAGCACTCACCCACTCCGCGGCATTCTCGGCTGCACTCTCCTCAGAGGATTATATACCGGGGGCGAGCGTTAAAGTCTATATGAATGATATTAAAGATTATGTCTCGAGAGCCCTATATGATAAGGTACCACTCGACTTGGCCTCCATAGTAATATATGAGAAGGGGGTAAAAGATCCCTCCACCCTCGATGTGGAGGAGGAATCCCTAGAATTCATGCAGGCTGCCATACAGAACGTGGTTGGGGAGGAGCTGTGATGAAGGTTCCTCTACGACTCTCTGTAATAGCCTGCCTTATGGTAATCCTAGCCTACCCCTCTATGCTTCTCCCACTTGAAACTCACTCAGCAACTAATTTATATTGGACAAAAACGTATAGCCAGGATTGTATCCGGGTGGTGATCTATACTTATGCCACGGGTCTTCATAAGATAGTTATCGCTCCTACCAACCTCTCGGATTGTGTTTATATAGGTTACCTTCGAATTGACGGTTCAACTGTGGAATTAAACAGGAGTACTTGCGGCGGCGCACTCGTAATCGACGAGAGGTATGAGCCGTACCTTTTCCCGAGAGGGCCCGGCGTGGTGGCGATCTCCTATTCCGTTCGACGCCATGGGGTGGCACTCTGTAGAGGAATCTTAAACTTGGAGATAGGACAGCCGAACACCGTGGCAACACCTCAGTCGGGCGCTCCGGGGATCCGCGAGGCACCGGGTGCCAAGCGGTATAGCGCTGGCCAGGAGTATGTAGAGCCTGTAAGTGAGAGGGTCACAGGGCCCTCGGGGGTTTGGATACTAGTATTATTGGCCGCCGCCTGGGCGCTCGCAGTGCTGGTGAGAGCATGTGGGGTGTAGACGAGGCGGTTAAGGCCTTCAAAAGGGGATTACCGGTTATGATACACGACTCCAGTAGCCGTGAGAACGAGGTCGACCTCATATACTATGCTGGTAGAGTGAACCCCGATATTATATACATGCTCAGAACGCGGGCTGGCGGCCTCATATGTTACGCTACGACGCAGGGCGTGGTGGAGGCCCTGGGACTAGACTTCATGGACAATATCATGGAGAGACTTGGTGGCGTCTACAAGGATCTCTCGGCTAAGACGCCCAGCTATGGGGATAGGCCGGCGTTTGTTCTGTGGGTAAACCATGTCTCAACTAAGACTGGCATCACAGACAGCGATAGGGCCGTGACGGTCAGCAAGCTCCACGAGGTGACGAGGCTTGTGCTCGCCGGAGAGAAGGAGAGGGCCCGCTTAATGTTTAGGAGGGAGTTCCAGAGCCCCGGCCACGTGCCCCTTCTAGCGGCTAGGCCCCTAAGGGAGAGGCGGGGGCATACCGAACTCTCGATAACCCTCGCGCTGCTTGCAGGCCTGGAGCCAAGCGTGGTCTTCGCCGAGATGCTCACAAGGGGTGGCAGGCTTAGCGTTGCGGAGGCCGAGGCGCTCTCCGAGAAAAACGGGTGGCCCCTACTCGAGGGATCCCAGATAGTGGAGGCGTGTAAGGATGCAGGGTTGTGTGGGAGTGATTGATACCACCTTCTCGAGGGTTGACATGGGCGCGGAAGCGGTACGTGTGCTTAGAGAAGAGCTGCCAGGTTACAGGATTCAGCGGTGGACCGTCCCCGGTATAAAGGATCTCCCGGGAGCTGCTAAGAGGATGCTAGACTCGGGGTGCGAAGCCGTCATAACACTGGGCTGGGTTGGGAGAAAGGAGGTAGACAAGCTGAGCTACCTAGCCATGAGCGTGGGGCTGATAATGGTTTCACTACTAACGGATCGTATAGTAGTTGATGTGACGGTGCATGAGGATGAGGCCGAGGACCCCCGGGAGTTGAAGAGGATAGCCCTTGAGAGGGCCCGCGACCACGCTAGGAACCTCGCGTTAATGCTTTCGAGGGGGCCGGGATACCTTACGCGTTGGGCTGGTCAGGGGCTACGGCAAGGATACCCTAACGCGGGCCCCCTGGACTAGGGCCTCAGGGAAGGGCGTGCTCGTCACCACTCGGTAATGGATGGCTCCTCCTCACAGGCCCGGTGAGGCTTCTTGCGGGAGGCCGGTGAAATAACCTGCTATGAGGAGAGGGCCCGCGAGCTAGGGATGCTCGTATCCCTCGTGAACGGGGCAATATATAGGATCGAGGAGGACGACCCGCAGTTCAGCGCCGTTAGGAGTATAGTAGAAGAGCTAGGGCCAGCCAGGGCATTCGTGGTCGTGCTCCTCATAGCGCTAGTATCCTACCGTCTCCCCGTGAGAGGCGAGGAGTGGTGGTCATGCCTAGCACGGCTCGCCGAGGAGGAGCCTCCAGAGAGCCTGGAGCCTGAGGATATAGAGGGCTTTATAGAACACTTTCTAAAGATATGTGGTAAGAGCTCTATGCTGACCCAGCGGATGCGTAGGATACACCGGGCGTTAAAAGGCGCCGGGGGGCTCATATACATGGTCGCCGCCGACATTAAGAGCTTCCCAGAGTCGTTGGGCAAGCTCCAGCTCTCCCTAGCAAGGGCTCTAGGCCAGAGGTCCGACGCAAAGACCATCGTGTTCTCGATAAAGATGGGATACTACGTTGCCAGAGCGGCTGGTATCGATCCACATAGCTTGAGGGGGGCCACCACGCCAATGCCGGTGGACTCGAGAGTGGCATGCCTGACGTACTCATCGAGGCTATGTGACGCACCCTCATATGAGAAGCTAATCTCGAAGCCCCAACAGGCTCAGAGGGCATGGGAGATCGTTGCGAGCGAGTCCAAGATTAGCCCTATCAACCTAGACGCCCTGGCATGGAGGCTGGGCTGGATCCCCAGGGATATACGCTCTCTCGAAGAAGCCCGTGCAAAGGCCAGAGAGCTCCTTTCAAGATACGTGGGGCAGGACCTAGCAGCGAGACTCGCAACCGAGCTTATAACTAGGCTATGCAAGCGCTCCAAGAGGGCGGGATCCTCCCCTGGAACGCGTGGGTGAGCCTGGGTGTCTGCGCCCCTCAGGAGGCTAGTATTGGACGTGCTAAAACCTATGAAGGGCCCCTCAATAGTGGATGTCGCCAGGGAACTGGCGTCAATCAAAGGCGTTAGCGGGGTCAACATAACGGTAAAGGAGATAGACGTCGAGACAATAACACTAAGCATAACTGTTGAAGGCGACGACATAGACTTCGAGTCATTCAGCGAGAGATTAGAAGAGCTTGGATGTGCCATACACAGCATAGACCAGGTGGTGGCAGGGGAAAAAATAGTTGAAGAGCCAGACATCGAAGAGTAAGAGCAGAGGGAGAGTAAGCTTATACCCGCGCTCCTCGGATTCATATTCAACTGCAATACAAAGCTAGCCTAGGAAAAAGGGGGCGATAAGCTGTTTCCACGCGGGTGTTATTCCTCTTCCTCCTCCAAGTCCTCCTCTAACTCTTCTTCCTCCTCGAACTCCTCTTCTAGGTACTCTTCCTCCTCTAGGTCCTCTAACTCTTCTTCCTCGTCGAGCCAGTATTCTTCCTCCTCTAGTTCCTCTTCCTCTTCCTCCTCTAGTCTCCTCATACCAGCGCCACCCGCGGTCTTAGATTATAGGGCGAGGTTATTAGGGGTTCAGAGACACGCCAGGCTGCCAGAGCTGGGGAGGGGCATCTCTAGCTTTGCAGCCAGCAGCCTGGTATAGCAGAAGACGCGAAGCCCTCGAGAGGCTTAGGAGGCACGTCTCCGAGGGCCTGGTGGACTCTGATATAGAGGATTGGCTTCTACGCATTAACGAGGATAATGCTTGCTTCTTCACCACCAGCAGTTGCAGCGGTAGGCTCGTCCTGCTGGAGTCAGCGACTAGCCTACTTGACAAGGCTGGCGCGAGAAGCCTTTGGGTCACTCATGATGCTCGCGAGTGCCTCGATATATGCAGGATCCCCCTAAGCGAGCTGGCTGCGATGGGCTCTAGGCTTTCGTGGCTGAGCCTTCAGCCCCCTATACTCCACTTCTTATCCATTGATGAGGGGTGGGCGCTCGAGATAGTAAGATGTGCTAGGGAGAGCGGCTTTATAAGATCGTGTTATAGGAAGGAGGCTGGGGGCTACTACTTTGTCGAGGTGGCTGTCCACGATAAACTGCATGTGACCCTCCCAGTGGACTGTACTGTGGTGAGCGCCCTCTGCTCCGTGATGGCTAGGTATAAGGAGAGACTCGAGAGGTTCAAGACCTGCATTGAGTCCCTGAAGGAGCGGTGTAGGCACTTATAGAAGATGCAGGGTTTGGAGCCTGGATAGGCTAGCCAGCGGGGACCCACATGGTCCAAAGCCATGCTCCGAGGTGGGTGCTGAGCCTCTCAGCAGCGCTTCTCGTGCTCCTAGCGCTCTCACTGGCCTCGATGAGTATAGGAGCCTATAGGAAGGTCTCCCTCTACACAGTACTCGAGTACGTCCTCCATAGCAAGAGGGTGCCACCGATTTACGCTGCAATAATCCACGTACGCCTCCTCAGAACGCTGGCAGGCGTAATCGTAGGCGCCGCTCTAGCTTTTTCGGGGGCTAGCCTCCAATACGTGTTCAGGAACCCCCTAGCCGACCCCTACATATTCGGGATAGCTAGTGGGGCCGCCTTAGGCGTGATACTATCACTATACTGGGGTCAAGCCTCTCCCATGGCGCTCTATACAGCGGCCTCTCTAGGGGCAATCGCTGCTCTAGCGCTAGTAGCGGCTGGCGGCGTCTTGGGCGGCGGTACGGCGTTCTCCTACATAGTTGCAGGTGTCGGCATAGGATACCTGTTGTGGGCCATGTCCATGATCCTTGTCCTCGAGATGGGGCCTCGCGCCCACTACAGCGCCATATGGCTATTCGGCACACTAGCCTACATCGACTCAGCGGAGTTGCGCATCTCACTCATAGTTGTGATCGCCGTGCTGGCCGTAGCGCTATCGCTTCACAGGAGGTATTCAAGACTACTCCTCGGGGAGGAGGTATCAGCGATCTATGGCACTCCTTATAGGAGGGCACTCCTAGAGCTAACGGTTCTCTCGGGCGTAGCCACGGCCGCGGCGACCGCCATGGCCGGGCCCGTCGGGTTCGTGGGCCTGGTCGCGCCTTGGATAGCGAGGCTGACCGGCACAACTCTCTACGCTGGCTTCATCGCCTCCACGGTGGTTTGGGGTTCGTCGCTGGTGCTATTCAGCGATGTCACTGCTAGGCTCCTCGGCGGCCCTGTTGAGCTGCCGCTCACGGCGATAATGTCATTCGTAGGCGTGCCATTCATCATATACATAATGGTGAAACTAAGGGGGTCGAGCGCTTGGAGGTAGAGAGGGCGCCTCCCTGTATAGTAGAGCTTGCAGGCGTCGAGGCTCGCGTGGGCTCCTTCCACCTAGGCCCCGTAAGCTTGGCCCTGGAAGCGGGTAGGGTAACAGTGGTTATAGGCCCGAATGGAGGCGGGAAGACAACGCTACTACGCCTAATAGCAGGGCTAATACCCCATAGGGGGGAGGTCAGATACTGTGGCAACCCCGCGCCAGCTACCCCGGGGCGCGGCGGCCTAGTCGATTACGTCCCAGCGGAGCCCCAGGCGGACCCCTATGCTAGAGTGGAGGAGCTATTCAAAGTGTCAGGCGCTAGCCTTGACAAGGCGCGCCGCTACTTCCCAGGGCTTGACGAGTTCTTACCTAGAAGGATGCGCGAGCTCAGCTCGGGAGAGGAGAAGCTCGTGTGCCTACTTAGAGGCATAGCATCGAGTAGGAGGATCCTCCTCCTAGACGAGCCTTTCACCCACCTAGACGTGTCGAGGCAGGCGCTAGTGCTCCGGATGCTAAAGGAGGAGGCGAGTAAAGGTAGGCTCATAGTAGTGGCGATGCACGAGTTGCACCTGCTATCAGCTATAGCCGACAGGGTGGTTCTGCTAAAGGATGGAGTCAAGCTATTCGATATACCGCCATCCGAAATAGAGGGGTACCTCGAGGTGATAGAGGAGGCGTATGACGCGAGCCTAGCAACCATTGAGACTGGTGCAGGGGTAATATTACTCCCCAGCCCCGTCGACGCCCCGGGAGGGGAGAGTTGAAGGTTAGGCCTCCGCGGGGCTTCAGGGACTTCACACCCGATATAATGATACTAAGGAAAGACCTCATTGCAAGGCTCGAGAGGGTCTTCAGAAGATACGGGTATGACCCTATAGATACCCCAGCCCTCGAGTACTGGGAAACCCTCGCAGGCAAGTATGGAGAGGAGGCGGAGAACAGGCTCATCTGGAGGTTCGAGGATCCGTGGAGTGGCCGCGAGTACGCCCTCAGATATGATCTCACCGTACCCCTAGCGCGCTTTATAGCATCGCACAGAGACATTACACTCCCATTCAAGAGATACCATATAGGCCCGGTCTGGAGGCACGAAGAGCCCCAAAGAGGACGCTACAGGGAGTTCTACCAGTGCGACGCAGACATCGTCGGGAGCCCTTACCCGGAGGCTGATGCTGAGATCGTAAACCTAGCGGTTGATGCCCTTAAAGCGCTCGGCTTCGAGGAGGGCTTCGAGGTCAGAATAAACGATAGGAGACTCTTAAGAGGCATCTACGAGGTTGACTTAGGCGTCAGCGATCCTACCCCCCTCTATAGGGTAATAGATAAGCTCGACAAGATAGGCGTGGAGGGCGTCAGGAAGGAGCTGGAGAGGCTAGGCCTTGCCCAGGGAATAGTAGAGAAGGTGCTCAGCCTCATAACGATTAAACTGCCTCTCCACGAGGGTATAGCCGAGATAAGGTCGCGCTACGGCGGCAACGCTAACAACCACATTATAGAGGCGCTAGACCACCTAGACGAGATGGCCTCATATATAAAGAGCGACGCTAACATAGTGCTTGACATGAGCCTCGTGAGAGGCCTAGACTACTACACAGGCCCCATAGTAGAGGTTGTGCTTAGAGAGCCACGTATAGGTAGTGTGGCTGGTGGGGGTAGATATGACAACCTAATAGGCATATTCCTAGGTAGGAGCATACCAGCCACAGGTGTCAGTATAGGGATAGAACGGATTATCGATGCCGGCCTCGAGTTGGGAATCTACAACCTCTCGAAGAGAACCTACACGCAGGTCCAGGTCATAGTCTTGGATAGATCCTCCTACTCCTATGCCTGGCGGGTCGCCGACAAAATCAGGAACCTCGGCTATAACGTCTCGATTGACCTGGCTCGGCTAAGCGAGAAGGCCCAGAGAAAGAAGGCAAGAAGGCTAGGCATCAAAGTACTCGCCTACATTGGGGCTCAAGAGGAGAGATCGGGAACAGTCACATTCTATAATACAGAGACGGGTGAGAGGGTCACGGTCTCGCTATCGGAGGCAGAGCTAAGTAGTATTCTAGGGGGATTTGTGGGCTAGCAATATAGGGGAATTGTAATGTGTAGTAGGATATCTATGGTAAATGGAGAATGCTTTTAAGGGATTAGAGGGCCCCCGCTCATTGGGTGGACCTTTTGTATGGAAAGCCACTCATTATCTGGCTGGAGGATGAGAAAGCTCTAGATCAAATGTTAGCTGGCGGGAAGGCGGTTGGCCTAGCAAGACTGGTAAAGGCTGGTATTCCAGTGCCTCCAGGCTTCGTTGTCACAAGCGAGGCCTATCGCCTCTTCGTGGAGGAGACTGGGATAGCGTCCTACATCTACAACGTTATAGATGAGATAATACAGACAGGCTCGCCTAGCGAGTACGAGAAGGCAGCGGAGCTTATAAGATCGAAGTTCATGAGGAGTACCATGCCGCATGTGCTTCACGAGGCGATCATAAGCGCCTACAGGGAACTGGCCAAGAGGATAGGGGTTGAGAAGCCGAGGGTTGCGGTTAGGAGCAGTGCCACAGTCGAGGATCTGCCTGAGGCTAGCTTCGCTGGGCAGCAGGACACGTATCTAAACATAGTGGGTGAGGAGGAGCTGGTAGAGCATGTTAAGAGGGTCTGGGCCAGCCTGTGGACGGCGAGGGCGCTGAGCTATAGGGACTCGCTCAACATAGAGCATGAGAAGGCTTTCATGGCGGTCCTAGTCCAGAAGATGGTTAACTCGAGGAGCGCGGGCGTAATGTTTACAGTACACCCCGTCACAGGCGAGCGTGACAAGATAGTCATCGAGAGTGCCTGGGGTTTGGGAGAGTATGTTGTTGAGGGTAAGGTGACACCGGATCAGTTCATAGTAAGCAAGGACACCCTGGAGATAGTTGAGAGGAGGATACGCCGCAAAGACAAGGCGCTATTCTACAATGACGAGGCTAGGGTTAATGTGGGGGTAGAGCTTCCATCCGACGAGAGTGATTTAGATAGGATAGAGAGGCTCTTCCCATCAATAGCTAGGGTGATCAGGAAGTTCTCCATGTACGCTGAGAGCCCTAGTCTGAGCGACGACGAGGTCAGAAGGCTGGCAGAGATAGGGTTGAGAATCGAGAAGCACTTCGGGAAGCCTGTTGATGTGGAGTGGGCAATTGACATGGACATCGAGGCGCCGGATAACATATTCGTAGTGCAGGCTAGGCCTGTAACAACACTCAAGGAGGAGAGCCGCCCGGCCAAAGAGGTCGGAGAGGAGGTAGGCAAGGTAATAGTCAAGGGCATACCGGCGAGCCCTGGCGTTGCAGTAGGCCCCGTCAAGGTAGCTTTGACGGTCGAGGAGGCTTCTAGGAAGATCAAACGTGGCGACATCCTAGTCACCAAGATGACTGATCCCGACTGGGTGCCCTACATGAAACTGGCCTCAGCCATAGTAACTGATGAGGGTGGCTTAACTGCACACGCAGCCATCGTGGCTAGAGAGCTTGGCATACCAGCCGTCGTCGGCACCGGTAACGCTACACAGGTACTCAAGGATGGGATGGTCGTAACCGTTGACGGCAGCCGTGGCGTTGTCATGCTTGGCGAGGTGAGGAGGGAGGAGGCGAAGAAGGTTGAGGAGAAACCTGCCGCTGCAGGCGTCGGCCTTCCAGTCGATGTAGTAGTTAACCTATACCCAGTGACGGCGACCAAGATATACATGAACCTCGGCCACCCTGACGAGGTTGAGAAATACAAGCACTTGCCCTTCGATGGCATAGGCCTCATGAGGATAGAGTTCATTATATCTAGCTGGATAGGGTATCATCCGCTCTACCTACTCGAGCAGGGTAGGGGAGTCTTCTTTGTGGACAAGCTGGCTGAGGGGATAGCGAAGGTAGCGAGCGCCATATACCCGAGGCCCGTGGTCGTAAGGTTCAGCGACTTCAAGAGCAACGAGTACAGGAGGCTCAAGGGCGGAGAGAAGTATGAGACCTTCGAGGAGAGGAATCCGATGATAGGATGGCGCGGTGTATCCAGGTACATACACCCAATCTACGAGCCAGCATTCCGCCTTGAGGTTAGGGCTATAAAGAAGGTCAGGGAGGAGTGGGGCCTGAAGAATGTGTGGGTCATGTTCCCCTTCGTCAGGACCACCTGGGAACTCAGAAAGGCCATTAAGATACTAGAGGATGAGGGCCTAGAGCGCACCAGGGACTTCAAGGTATGGATGATGGTTGAGGTACCAAGCACTGTATTCCTAGCTGACGAGTTCGCGAAACTAGTGGACGGCTTCAGTATAGGGAGCAACGACCTCACACAGCTAGTGCTTGGCGTTGATAGGGATAGCGGGCTACTCTATAAGATGGGCTACTTCGACGAGAGGGATCCAGCAGTCCTGAGGGCTCTGGAGATGCTCATAGATGCAGCGAAGCGCAATGGAATAACAGTAAGCATATGCGGCCAGGCCCCAAGCGTCTACCCCGAGCTAGTGGAGTTCCTGGTTAGGAAGGGTATCGATAGTATAAGCGTGAACCCCGACGCGGTCGTGCGCGTCAGGAGACTCGTTGCAAGCATAGAGAAGAAGATACTACTTGAGAAGCTCACGCAGAACCACTAGGCTCTACATTCTGCGCTCCCGACGCCAGAGTAGCTGAGGCTTAGAGGGGGACTACCTCGTCGTCGGGGGGCTCATATTTCCCACTTTTATCCAGGGAGACCAGTATCTCATATACCTCGTCTTCGGTGCCATTCACGAAGAGTACTCCTATGTTAAACTCCTCTATGAGCATGCCTAGGTATAGGTAGGCGGCTGGCCCGAGTTTCCCGTGTCTCGTGAAGTATATGAGGACCACGTACTTGCCGGAGTCGGCTTCGGCTGGCGGCCCGAAGAGGATGTAGGAGGCCGGCTTGCTGGCCTCTCCCGCTAAGAGGTCGTATCTTTGAGGGTACACTATAATGTAGACCACGGCCTTGCTGAGTTCAACGCGGTAAATAGGGGGCAGCTCAGGCTCCGTCTCAACGGCCTCAACCTTAAAGCCCTTACTCATTAGGTGCTCGGCTATCTTGGAGGCCTCCTCCAAGGCAGCGACTTTATCGAACCGTTCTTTCAGCTTCTCCCGGAGACTCTCGACCATCTTCTTGAACTCATCCGCCCCCACGACTTCGAACTCGCTGGTCGACATAGCTGTGCACTCTCCCCCTAGAGGCTTAGGGGATGCTTGTAAGGTTAAGACTCTAGCCGTACAGTCAAGCTTAGTGGATGGGGGCTAGGCTTGCCCGGCAAGCTCCGCAGGCTCCGGCGCCCGCCTCGGATAAAGGTATTGGAGGCCGCCGGGGCCCTCGGCGATGGAAGGGTTATCCTGACATCATCGCAGCCCGGCCTAGTGGTTGCTAGGGTTGTGAGTTCCGATGCATCCCGCGAGTACCAGGTAGTAGTTTCTAGGCGCGGCCCCAGTGTGTTGCATGTATACAGCAACGACAATGGCACGGTTTATAGGGGCTACGTGGGCTATCCTATAATAGCAGTAATGATGGTGGCGGGCATCCTCCCGAGGGATAGCGGGGTTGAGGACAGTCTAAAGGGCATCCCATGGAGGGAGCTCAACGAGAAGTTCAAGAAGTACTCGCTCGTCGAAGAGTACATCCGTAAGTCACTGGGAGATGGGGATGCGTGGCGCCGCATCGAGGACTTCAGGGAGAAAGTTCTAAGGGAGTTGGCACGCCTTACTCTCTACTATGACAAGGGCCTAATACGTGGGGCTTCAACCCCTTAAGGCCCCGCATAGTCACACCCTAGGCCGGACGGGGTAGGTAGCGTGTCATCCGCGCTAGAGATACTATGGGTTGAGAAATACAGGCCTAAGAGCCTCGACGAGATAGTAGATCAGAAAGAGATAGTTGAGAGGCTCAAGAAGTTTGTTGAAGAGAAGAATATGCCCCACTTATTATTCGCGGGTCCCCCGGGTACAGGGAAAACTACTGCAGCCCACGCCCTAGCGCATGATCTCTACGGAGATAATTATAAGCAGTACATGCTAGAACTCAACGCCTCAATAAGCGGCGACACACCCATACTAGTCCGGAGGGGGGGCAGGGTTAGACTTGTCAAGGTGGGGGAGCTAGTCGACTACTATATGGATCTGCAGAAGCCCATGAGGGCGGGCAACAGTGACTATGTTAAGGTTGGCGACCTGGAGGTACTCTCATTAGACAAAAACGGTCATGTGGTCTGGAGGAGGGTCTCATATCTAGCGCGTCACGTAGCTCCCGCTTATCTAAGACTCCGCCTTAGGAACGGCGGTGAGCTAAAGCTCACAGGTAACCACTCCGTTTACATTCATGAGGATGGCGAACTGAAGCTTGTAAGCGCATCCGATTTAAGGGTCGGAGATAGGCTTGTGTCATTCGCCCAGCAGATAACGAGTTCGACGTCCAGCCACACAGATCTAAATAACAGCATGGTCAATGCTCTCAGAGCCGGCATAAGTGGTGAATCCTTTGATTACACACTGCACGAGCGTGAGGCCCTCCTAGACGTGGTACGCGTGAAGAGTGCTCGGGGAGGAGCTCCAGCGAGCGCCTGGCTTGCCAGGGTAACGGGTTACAAGTCATACCTTACTGGCGACTCCGTCGTCGTTGAGAGTGCTCAGTACAAGGGACTCGATTACATCGAGATAGAGAGTATCGAGATTATTAATAAGCCTCTCCTCGTCTACGACCTCTCAGTCCCGGGAACCGAGAACTTCTTCGCGGGTGAGATCCCAATACTGCTCCATAACAGCGACGAGAGAGGAATCAATGTGATCAGGGAGAAGGTGAAGGAATTCGCGAGAAGTCGTACGCCACCCGGGATCCCATTCAAGATAATACTTCTAGACGAAGCCGATAACATGACAGCTGACGCTCAGCAGGCTCTCAGAAGGCTCATGGAGCTCTTCACGGTGTCAACGCGTTTTATATTGATAGCGAACTACCCGTCCAAAATAATAGATCCCATACAGAGTCGTTGTGCATTCTTCCGCTTCACGCCTCTAAGGAAGGAGGACGTCATAGCCAGGCTGAAGTACATAGCGGATAACGAGGGCGTCGAGTATGACGAGGAGGCATTAGAGGCCATATACGAGATCAGTGAGGGCGATATGAGGAAGGCGATCAACATATTACAATCATCAGCCTACCTGGGGAAGGTAACGGTGGACACCGTCTACAAGGTCGTGGGTATGGCCAGGCCCAAGGAAGTCAGGGAGATGATACAGGCTGCCCTGCGGGGGGACTTCACACTGGCTAGGGAGATGCTGCGGAAGTTAATGATAGAGTACGGCCTCAGTGGCACCGATGTCGTTAAGCAGATCCACAGGGAAATATTCGGGCAAGAGGTGAAGCTACCCGAAGAGGTTAGAGTGCTCGTAGCGGACTATCTGGGGGAGATACACTTCAGGCTTGTCGAGGGGAGCGACGATGACATACAGCTGAGCGCCTTCCTAGCATGGCTGTCGCAGATCGGCAAATCGCTTGGTGGTTAGAGTTGCCGCCCATCCGGGGGAGAGGCAGGACTCCCTGGGTCATAAAGTACAGGCCCAAAAGGATAGATGAGGTAGTCAACCAGGATCAGGCGAAGGATATACTCATACCATGGTTTAAACAGTGGGCGGAGGGGAGAATACCTCATAAGAGGGCAGCCCTCCTCTACGGCCCCCCGGGGGTTGGGAAAACCAGTCTTGTCGAGGCTATAGCCAACGAGTTCAAATTTGAGATGGTCGAATTAAACGCCAGCGATTATAGGAGGGCATCTGATATACGTAGAACCGTCGGGGTCGCCGCCTTTAAGAGGCCCCTCTGGGGCAGAGGAGTCATTATACTGCTCGACGAGATAGACGGTATATCTCCTCGCGAGGACGCCGGGGGCCTCAGCGAGCTACTCAGGATCATACCCGAGAGCAGGAATCCAATCGTGATGACTGCGAATGATCCCTGGAAGGATCAACTGAGGCCCCTCCGCGAGGTATCATTGATGGTAGAGTTCAAGCCCCTCGGTAAGAGGGATATAGTGGCACTCCTCGAGAGGATATGCAGGCTCGAGGGACTGCTATGCGATAGAGAGGCGCTCTCGTACATAGCGGAGAAGAGTGAGGGCGACGTGAGGGCGGCGATAAATGATCTCCAGGCGGTCGCGGAGGGCTATGGTAAGGTTACGATAGGTATAGTGAGGGAGGTAGTTAGGGGCAGGGAGAAGAAGGTCACCCTCTGGAGGACACTCAGCGAGGTATTCTACGGCAAGTACTCCTGGGCCGTCAAGAGGGCGGTCTCTAACTCGGAGGAGGACTACGAGACCCTCATAGCGTGGATCAACGACAACATACCTGCCAAGTACCAGCACCCAGAGGACCTATTCAGGGCCTATGACGCGCTAGCAAGGGCCACCCTATTCTTGAACAGGGCGAAGTATGGGGGCGACTGGAGCCTGCTCTCCTACGTATTCGACCTGATGGGCCCCGGCGTTGCATTCGCACGCAAGCACCAACACGGCAGGGGTAGGTACCACTACCCCCAGAGGATCAAGCTCCTCGCACAGCTGAGAGAGGTGCGGGAGGTCCGCGAGGCCCTCGCAGCCAAGCTGTCTGAGAGGCTTCTAACAAGTAAGGCAATAGTGAAGTCCGAGGTCCTACCATATCTACTGGTGATATTTAGAGAGGCCCCCACGCCTATACCAGCGGCTTCACTGGCACTATCATACGGCCTTAGCGAGAGAGAGGTCAAGTTCCTAGCGGGTCCCCGCTACAGGGAGGTCTTAAGGGCGATCGAGAAAATAAGGAAAGCCCAGGCATCGGCAAGCGCGGCCACCGAGGCGCATACTGGGGCCTCAGGCGCTAGGAGTGGGCCTGGAGGAGGACGTGGAGTGGGCCGCAGGAGGAGGCAGAGGACCCTCTTCTAGGCGATTGCTTCCTTAATCTTGTATACGACCCTCACATCCCCTATCCTCGTGCTCTCGTACTGGCCCTGCTCGTTTTTCTCGAGGCTCTTCACCATATCCCATATGTTATCGAGGGCTAGAAGCACGCCAGTCAATGCCTCCATCTCCACGCCAGTCTTGGCTCTAGCCTTAACGCTAACGCAGACCTCAACATAGTTATCGCCTAGGCTGTACTCGAAGCCTATCCACTCAATAGGTATCGGGTGGCAGAACGGGAGGATGCGGCTCGTATCCTTGACAGCGTTCAGAGCTACAGCCTTGGTGACCTCGAAGACGTCACCCTTGCTTATACTGCCCCCTCTTATCGCCTCTACCGTGGAAGGCTTGAGGTATATCCTGCCGCAGGCCTTAGCCTCCCTAGCTACAATCTCTTTTGACGATATGTCAACCATTCCACTGCCCATATCCTACTCACCTAGACTCTCCATGAGGTCGCGTAAAAGGGCTACCTCAGGCTTATAGAGGTTTGCCTCTATTATACGAAGCCTCCCTATCCTCCTAATCGTGACTACACCCTCCTCCTCTAGCTCGCCGACGTACCTGGAGACTAGGCGGTGATGCAGCCCGCTCTCCCGGGCAAGCCTGGTTATATTTATCTGGCCATACTTTAATATTAACTTAAGCACGCGAACCCTTCCAGGGCTCCGTAAGAGCCTCTCTAGATCCATGGCTTAACACCGTTCCCATCTATCCGCTCATCCTATCGATAAGTATATGGTCCAGTACCTCGAGGAGGACGTCTACAGGGATTTCAGGCGCCAGCCTCACCCGGCCCATTTTACCCTTCTCGGCGCCCTTCTCTATTAGGCCCAGCCTACTCAGGGTGTTTATGTACTCGTAGAATTGCGTGTGCCTCCGAGGTCTCTCGCCGAAGGTCTCGGAGGCGCTCTCGTACTCAGCCCTGAGGAGTGAGGTCTGCACCCATCCGCCTCTCCTGCCCGTGGCCCTCGCTAGGGCATATAGCACTAACAGCATATGTGTATCGAGGCCTCTCAGCAATCTTAGATCGACGCTTGCATAGGAGTCTTGGGCCAGCGCGTGTCTGACGTCATCCTCCTCTATCCGAGGGGATCCCCTCATCTCGGCTCTCTCCGCGGCCCTCTGCAGAGCTTTGATGGCCTTCCGGGCGCTTCCCTCCCCTCCCTTGTCTTCGCCGTAGCGGTCAGCTATCATCTCCAGCACATAAGGGGAGTAGGAGTCATGGGCGAGGCCTAGCTCGGCTCTCTGCTCTAATATCCTGTAGAGGTCGTAGCTGCTATAGGCCCTCAGGTGGAGCATGAAGTCTATCTGCGACTCAACCTGGGGGATCTTCTCGCGCATGTATGCCAGGGCTCGGACATCGTTGGCTACCAGGATGTACCCTATCCTGCTTATTCCATCGCTAGCAGGTACTTCCTCGTAGACTCTTAGGAGCCTGTATAGGTCATCAGCAGATATCTTGTTTGACAAGAGGATGCCCTGGAACTCGTCTAATATTATGAGGAGATACTCATCCTTAATCATCAGATAATCCGTTAGAGACTTCATAGTCTCTATGAAGGAAGCACCTCTGACTGGTATACGGAGACCCAGTGAGTTGACGACCGCACTAAGTATGTCAATTAGGCTGGGAGCGCCGTAGGCGTTAACCATGGCGTATCTGAGTCTTACACCTCTGGCCTTCAACTCCTCGCTGGCCTTTAAGGCTGAGTACCTTGCTAGCGTGGTCTTCCCAATGCCAACCCTCCCAATCTGGCCGTATATCATTGTAAGGTCGAGTAGATTACCGCTTTTCAGTATCTTGTTTACGATGCGCCACACTATCCTATCTGCCTCCTCCGCCCTTACAATAAGCCGCGGTGGTATGTAGTTGTCGTTGAAGACCTGCATGTCAGTTATTATAGATGCCAACCTCCCACCTTCCGGCGATCCGCTGCACAACCATTCAGTAGTGTACCGGATAATACCATATTTAGGGCGAGCTGCCCAGCAATCCTGTATCGATGATGAGCCTGCAGCAGTAGCCGCAGTGCCTCGCCTCGCCGAGGGCTACTAACACAATGTCGTCAACCCCCTCGATGAATCCGGTGTTGCCTCTGCACGTACTGCGGTTTCGGTGAATCCCGGTTTCCTCGAGCAGGCGTAGAAGAATCTTCGAGTTACCTCTTAGGTGGAGGCTACCCAAGCACGCGCCCTCTAGGAGGACTCTCAGATTCTCCACTCCCGAGGGTATCCTTAAGCATCTACTCGTTACAACAAGCGACTTGACGAATGCTGGGGTCGAACGCGAAGCAATCCTAGCCAGTCTCCACGGCCCCGCATAGAGGAGGTAGACGCCCCTATAGGGGGTCTCCTCAACGCTTCCATCGGGGTCTGCCTCAACCACTATGTCCCAGAGTTCTTCGAGCGCCCACCGCTCCCTCCTCGGCTTAGCTGTCGCGAGCCCGCTTGGACAGCCTTCTCGGGCCAAGGGCAGAGCCCCCTTAGTGGGCACTTGTCGCAGCGGGGATTCTTTGCTCTGCAGTACCGCCTGCCCAGGGCTATCAATAGCCTATGCGCCTCCTCGGCCTTATCGGGGCCAAAGTACTCCAGGAGGGCCCTAGATACCTCGTCGTATGTGGCTTTTTCTCGAACTAGACCCCAGCGCTTAGCAATGCGGGCAGCGTGGGTGTCTACGGCAAACACTCCTCTATACCGCCTGTAAAAGCTTAGGAACACGTCAACAGTCTTCTTCCCCACGCCCTTTACCTTGAGTAGCTCCCTCCGTAGCTCTTCAGGCGGGGCCTGTACAAGCCATTTCTCGCCTCCATGCTCTAATACAAGGCGTGCAACCCCGATCAAAGCCTCCGCCTTCTGCTTGGGTAGCCCTGCAGGCCTAATGGCTTCTATTATATTGTGCAACGGCGTCCTCACTATGTCCTGGGGGTGGACGCCGATCTTTTCTCTAAGTCTCTCGTAGGCCTTAATCGAGTTCTTATCCGAGGTATTCTGGCTGAGGATTATGGCAGCGAGGACCGCGAAGGGGTTACCGTCGAATTTATCGGCGACTAATACCACATAGTCTCTCCAGTCAACCTTCAGATTACTCTTCAAGATATCGAATACTACATCTCCAGGCGCCCGCGAGGCTATGCTGCAACTGCTGTCTCCAGCGGCCTCCAGCGGCATCGTCGCACGCTCCCTTGGCCTCTAAGGGTTTTTAGCACTAGATAATTTCTACCCCAAAAAGGGAGTCGACGTGGAGCAGGCATGTCCCGGCTTCGAGTTCGGTGAGCATACTGCCGATGTCCTGGTAAGAGCTAGGGGGCGCACCTTGGAGGAAGCCTTCGAGTGGGCGGCAGTAGCTGTCTATGAGATAATGACTGACACGACAAAAGTGAAACCCGAGATGAGAATTGAGGTAAGGGTCTCCGGGATAGACCTGGAGAACCTGCTCTATAATTATATAGAAGAGCTGCTCTACCATACAGACGCTGAGGGCATGGTTTTCTCGAGGCTCATCCGCGTCTGCAGAATAGACGAGACCGGCGATGGATACGAGCTACTAGCCTACGCGTGGGGCGACAAGTTTGATCCTACAAGATACGAGCATAGGACAATAGTAAAAGCAATGACCTACGCTGAGATGAGTATCGAGAAGCGAGGAGGCTGCTGGCAACTCCAGTTCGTACCCGACATATAGGCACGCAATCCTCCTATAATGACAGCCCTCTCATGTACTCGGGCTCCCTTATGATTTCCGGAAATGTTGCAGGCCTCATCTGCTACCTAGAGACCTGCCCAGCCTGCTGATGTAGTCCTCAAGCTTGGTTAGGCAGGCCTCGCAGAAGGCGGCCTCTTTTCTGTCGACGTCGTGTATGCTGTTGCTAAAACTCATAACGCACCTAGGGTTGGGGCAGTGGTCTAGGCCTAGGAGGTGGCCTACCTCATGCATGCTTTCCTTGATTAGGCGTTCTAGGTAGAGGTTCCGGTCCCTAGCATAGAGTCTCCTCGAGAATACTACTGCTGCCCCGGCAGTCGGTAGTGCTACGCCGAAGACAAAGTTAAGGCCTTCGACAAATGCATCGGCCTCGCTTAAGCCTAGCGCCAATATCCTCGGGGGATCTAGTATTCCCAGGGAGCCTGCTAGGTGGAGCGCGACCTCGCCCGCACGGTATTGGGCTCTACTCCAGTCAAACAGCGTCAGGGGAACGTGGAGCCTCGAGGGCAAGAGTCTAAACCTCACCCCCTCGGGAAATCGCTCCCCTAGGACGTCAGTGACGAGGGCAGCCTCGGATATCGGGAACGAGCCTATGGGAACTATGATTACCTCGACTATAGCCAACCCAAAACCCCCGAGGGGCCGAGCCGGGTAAGGGATAAAACGCTATATCCCACACCAGGCATACCGGCATAAGGGTGCCGCCGTAGCTCAGCGGGAGAGCGCCCGGCTGAAGAGAGCCTAATCCCGGATACCGGGTGGTCGGGGGTTCGAGTCCCCCCGGCGGCACCACCTCCTCAAGTAAAGGGGGTGGCATACGTGTCGCTCGCGGTAATACTAGCGGGAGGTTATGGGAAGAGGCTAAGGCCCCTAACCGAGACTACTCCCAAGCCTCTCCTGCGCGTCGCTGGTAAGCCCATAATAGTTCACCAGATCGAATGGCTCAAGCACCACGGCTTCGACGAGATAGTAGTAACTGTTGGCTGGCTCAAGGAGAAGATCATTGGTGAGCTTGGCAGCGGCTCGAAGTACGGGGTTACAATACTCTATGCAGTCGAGGAGGAACCCCTTGGAACGGGGGGAGCGATCCATAACGTCAAGGACATACTAGCCAAGAGGGAGAGATTCCTCGTCACTAACGGTGACATACTAACAAACCTCGACCCCACAAGGTTGATTGACGTAGTCGGTAAAACCCCGTACTCAGCTGCCATAGCCGCTGTAGAACTCAAGAGTACGTATGGCGTGATAGACATTGACGATGATGGCAGGGTTAGGAGCTTCAGGGAGAAACCAATAATACCCGAGTACTGGATCAACGCCGGCGTCTACGCGATGACTCCAGATGTCCTCCCCTACATGCCCGAGAGGGGCGACGTGGAGAAGACTGCTCTACCCAAGCTAGCCGAGGAGGGGAAGCTGGTAGCTGTTAAGTATAGCTTGAAGGAGGTCTATTGGAGGAGCATAGACTCGCATAAGGATCTAGAGGAGGCCTCGCGGGAAATAGAGGAGATGGGTGGGCTGGTGAAGCCAGCAGCCTGAAAGAGTTACTCGCCGTACTCACCTATCTGATCCAGTACAAGCTCGTAGTAATCCTCTCTGGCTTGCTCCAGCTCCTCCTTGCTGACCTTGAGCTTCTTGGCTTTCGAGACAACCTTGGTTGTGAGAACCCTTTCGGTGGGCTTGCTCTCCCCCTTATATGATGCAAGGGTCTTCTCGTCTGCCGGCATCTCATAGCCGCAGCGCATGCATACTAATACAACCGTGCCGTCCTCCTTCTTCTTTGGGACCATTATGCCTCCACATTTCGGGCAGAACCTCAAGAAAATCACCCCAATCTCCCATGGCCTCTCCGCTGGGCACTCTCCTCGGCGCGCGGGGGACTAATAAGGATTGAGGCATTCCACGGGCTTCTAGCTTAGATCAGGAGACCCCACCTTCTGCCGCGGCCCCTGTATTCGCCGCGTATGTTTATCTTGTAGCCGCAGCGAGGGCACCTGTTGTCCTTCGTTAGCCTCCAAGCGGTTATGAAGAAGCCCTGCCTCTCTATGACTGGGTAGCCGCAGCGCGGGCAGTACGTGTTCTCCAGCGGATGGCCCCACACGTTCCCTATATAGACGTACTTGAGGCCCTCCTCCCTGGCGATTCTAGCTAGCTTCTCTAGGGTGCTCACAGGGGTTGGGGGCAGGTTCCGCATCTTGTAATCCGGGTGGAATCTTAGTAGGTGGAAGGGGGTCTCGTCGCCTAGGTTCTCGACTATCCATCTCGCAAGCCTCCTGATGTCGTCCTCCTTATCGCCAACCTGTGGGACGACGAGGTTCGTTATCTCTAGCCACCACCCGGCATCTCTCATGGCTAGGAGCGTCTCGAATATGGGTTCTGGGTCGGGTACCCCTATGTATCTCCTGTAGAACTCCTTATTGCCCCCACCCTTGAAGTCTACTGTGGCGGCGTCCATGTAGGGGCCCAGCTCCTTCACGGCCTCGGGGGTCATGTAGCCGTTCGTGACCATCGTGTTGAAGAGGCCGTACTTCTTCGCTAGCCTAGCGGTGTCGTACATGAACTCGTAGAATATTGTCGGCTCGTTGTAGGTGTAGGTTATCCCGTCAGCCTTGTATTTGAGCGCAGTTTCCACTACCTCCTCGGGAGTCTTATATGTCCCGTAGAGGCCCTTCTCCAGCCTGCTCTGGCTTATCTCCCAGTTCTGGCAGAAGAGGCAGAAGAAGTTGCACCCAACGGTCGATATACTTAGCACCTCGCTTCCAGGGTAGAAGTGCATTAGGGGCTTCTTCTCGATTGGGTCCAGGTTCATGGCTGTGAGGAGGCCGTAGACGAGTACGTATAGCTTCCCATTGATGTTCTTCCTCACCCCGCACACGCCGTAGCGTCCGGGCGCTATGATGCACCTTCTATGACAGAGGTTGCACCTAACGTAGCCCGGCTTGCCGGGCACGGGTTCCCAGAAGCGCGCCAGCCTAACGTAGGGCTTGCTTAGGAGTTCCTCGTCGCCCCCACTAGCACCCTCGGATCGTGCCATACGGTGCCTCCCCCGCTCCTCCTCAGTATCGTGGCCCTCGTGGCCTCATATAGGGGGCCCCTCAGCGGGAGCTTGGCACCGCACCTCCAGCACCTACCGCCAGGCGCCTTTAGGGCGACTAGCCTGGAGGCCTCGCGCACAGCTACTAGGGCGCCGCACTCGTGGCAGTAGGTCTCTAGCCTGTCGTAGGGTGGGGCGTGGAGATACGTGTAGGGGACCCTCTTCCGCGCGATATCGTAGAGCTGCCTGGCAGCCCCGCCCCCACGGGGGTTGCCTATGTGGAGGTGGAGCACGGTGTTGCGTGAGAGGCTGTGGAGCACGGGTGTTAGAGTTTCAACAAGTGGTTCGTCGATGTATACGTTTACCTCGGCTAGGAGACCGCTCGATGCAAGCCCCTCCAGGCTAGTGGTGGCTGAGACCTTGTAGGCGGGATCATCTATCAATGTAATATAATCAAATATTATCACGTCGGCGCTGTCGATTAAGCTGTCCGGGGGAGCCAGCCCCTGAGTCCTCACTGCCACCGTCAATCCCGAGGAGCGGGCCTTCGATGCCAGCTCCCCCAGCTGGTCGTCCAGAGCGGGCTCTACCCCCTCAATGCTAACCACGTCAACCCTCCACCTGCGGGCGAGTGAAACTATGTCGCCTACCGGAACTTGGACGGCCTCCTCCGAGCCAGCGGCCCTTGTTAGCTCTCCTAGTATACCACACCACCCGGGACACGAGAGGCCTCCCGGGAGCCTGGCTTGGGCTGGCAGCACTACACGCAGAGCAGAGCCGCCCGGGGCTACGTGGAACAGAGGTATGTCCTCCACCGTCGAGTATCCGAGAGATGCGACGCCCATGCTGTGCATAGCTCTTCATGCGCGTGCCTCTGGAGTCCAGCCTAAAAAGATGGGGGTTGCAGGCGCTTCAGGGGTGCGGTAGGGATTGCAATGCCTCGTGCTCGGTGGCGGCGGCTGGGTATCGGATAACTTCGCTTTCTCGCTGGCCAGAGCGCTTAGCGCACCGTTCTCAACGGTCTACACTAAGGTCTTCCCGGACGGCGAGTCATACGTGAGGCTCCCGAGGGAGGTTGGCTCCTTCGAATCCGTCTGCCTCGTGAAAAGCCTGGATCATCCCCAGGATAAGAGTGTAGTGGAACTCGTCCTAGAGCTTGACGCGCTAAGGGAGAGGGGGGTCCACGATGTGACCCTCATAATTCCATACATGGCATACGCCCGCCAGGACAGGGAGTTCCTCGATGGCGAGGCAGTCAGCATTAGGGCCCTGCTAAGGATCCTCCGAGGAGCCGGCGCGCGGAGGCTCTACGTAGTCGAGATCCATAAGGCCGAGCCGCTCAAGTACTTCGACGGCGAGGCCGTGAATGTATCCCCCTACGAGTACATGGCAAGGTTCTTAGAGGTTGATGCTGACACGGTAATCATAGCCCCCGACCTGGGAGCGTATGGGAGGGCGGAGAGGCTCGCTAAGGCTCTGGGGGTGGAATTCGATTACTTAGTCAAGACCCGCGATAGGGTTACTGGAGAGGTCTCATACAAACCCAAGGAGGTGAACGTTGAGGGCAGGAATGTAATTATAGTTGATGATATTATAAGCACTGGAGGCACCATAGCCAAATCGGCCAGCATGCTACGCGCCGCTGGCGCGCGGAGGGTCGACGTGGTAGCCGCGCATGCCCTCCTCGTGGGAGACGCTTGGAGTAAGATAGTGGCGGCTGGCGTCAGGCGGGTCTATGCTGCTAACACTGTTAGGCCTCAGTCAGGCTCCCCAATAATAATAGATGCCGCCCCCGCGGTGGCGGAAGCAGTTAGGGGGAACAGGTAGGGGCCTTGGGGGTCCGGTGCTACTTTAGGCTCTCAGGCGAGCATCCCACTCTACCTCTATCAGAGCTTAGAGCTATACTCGAGTCCACAGTGCCAGATAGTGTGGTCACAGCCTACTACAGGCCTCTAGCACTTGTCGAGTGCAAGCGAGGCGCGGCTCGTGTCGTTGTTGACGGCGTCATCCGGAGGGCGGGGCTCGTCAAGAGTGGAGGCCTCCTGCTCGGATTATTCTCTGATGAAGAGCATCTGGAAGGGGAGGCTAACCGTATACTAGAGGCTCTAGCGAGCCATGGCGTCGGGGGACCCCTAAGAGTCGAGGTCCACAGACTCCTTGGTCTCTGGCGCGAGGCTAGTACCGCGAGGGTGACACGGCTCCTGGCCTCCCTCCTTGAGGAGGGTGGTGTTGGTGCGACGCCGAGGTCTCGAACGGTGTTAGAAGTGCTCTACGCTGAGGGCGTGATAGCTGTAGGCCTCAGGCTGGCGGTCCTCGACACTAGGGGCTTCGCGGAGCGCTCACCCGCTAGGAGGCCGTTCTTCAAGCCAGGCCCCCTGGACCAGAGGCTATCCAGGGCCCTCGTAAACCTGGCGAGGCTCCGGCCAGGCGGCGTTTTCTGGGACCCCTTCTGCGGGACCGGCGGCATAGCTCTTGAGGCCTGCCTACTAGGGGCTGGGAGGTGTCTCTGCGGCGACATAAGCTTCGAGATGGCATACGGATCCCGCAGGAACCTCAAGCACTACTCCCAGGGGCCTCTCAGCATCTCCTATATTGGAGATGCTCTCAGCCCTCCGGTGGGGGGAGGCATCGATGCTGTGGCGACTGACCCGCCATACGGGAGGAGCACTACATTGGGGGGGCGTACGCGGAGGATCCTCTATAAAGGCTTCCTCGAGGCAGCCCTGTCGTTGCTTAGGAGGGGGTCCTATCTCGTCTTCGCTGCCCCCGAGGCGGAGAGGCCCCACGAGATAGCCTCCTCCCTGGGATACTACGTTGTTGAGAGACACTACATGTACGTGCACGGCAGTCTCGTTAGAGAGATAATAGTGGTGAGAGCGCCTTAGGAGGTGGACGGCTTGGCTAGGAGCGTCGAGGTAGTCTTCCTCGGCACCTCAGGCGGCGTGCCTACGCATGCCAGAGGCCTGCCCTCCGTGCTGGTGAGGGACTGGAATGGATTGAATATACTCCTGGATGCCGGTGAGGGCGTGCAGCTCGCGCTGGCGAGGATGGGTGTGGCGGTGACTAGGATAGACGTTATAGCCATAACGCATGCCCACGGGGACCACATCAATGGTCTCCCGGGGCTGCTCCAGTCAATGTACATGTATGAGCGCTCGAAGTCACTCATAGTCTTCGGGCCCAGAAGCGTCATGCGCTTCCTTAGGGATCTGCTAGAGGTTGAGAGGTACGATTTCAGCTTCGAAATAGTCGGGGTTCAAGTCGAGGGTAGGGGGGGATACCCTCTCTGGGAGAGGGGCGGTGATAGGGTAACCCTCTCGTGGGCCCCCGCTTGCCACAGCGTTGAGAGCTATGCCTATAGGATCGAGTGGAGCCTGAGGCCGAGGCTCGACCCGGAGGCCGTTAAGGCTATCCTCGGCTCAAACCTCCGCCTAGTGGGGGAGGTCCTCGAGAGGGGGATGGCCCGCCTCCCCGATGGTAGGGTAGTCAGGCTGTCTGATATAGCCAGGGATGAGGCGAGGGGGGCATCCATAGTATACACGGGGGACACATCGTACCCCTGCGCCAGCGTGGCGGAGCTAGCCAGGGGGGCGAGGCTCCTGATACACGACTCGACCTTCGCGGAAGACCTGGCAGAGGAGGCCCGCGAGAGGGGCCACAGCACGGGGGTCCAAGCGGCCATGGCGGCCAGGGAGGCTGGCGTCAGCCTCCTGGTGTTGACGCATGTTAGTGCCAGGTACGAGGGCTACGAGGCACGGAGGATAGAGAGGGAGGCCTCCAGGGTCTTCCCCAACGTAATACTCGCCTGGGACGGCCTCAAGCTACTGCTAACACTCTAGCCCTAGGGGTCTCGGTGTTCCTTAGCGGCCGCAAGATAGTGGCTGACGGGATAGTCGGCGTCCTAGACCCATCCTCCGAGCAGCCGGCTGGCGTGGATCTAACACTCGACTACGTGGAGGAGTTCGGAGAGCCCGGCCTCCTTGGCAGGGCGGAGCGCCGCGTGCCTCGGGGTGTGAGGCTGAAGTGCCCCTCGGGCCTGTGCAGGCTCGGGCCTGGAGCCTACAGGGTACGCTTCAGGGAGGAGGTGCGAGTGCCGAGCTGGGCCGTGGGGCTGTGCTTCCCCCGCAGCAGCCTACTCAGAATGGGCGCCCAGCTCTCATGCGCCGTGTGGGATCCCGGCTACAGGGGGCGGGGCGCAGCCCTACTGGCGGTGTATAATACGCAGGGAATAGAGATCGAGTTGGGGGCCCGCATAGCCCAACTCGTCATAGCGAGACTCGAGGAGGCGCCAGCGAGCCTCTATAGGGGAGCCTACCTGGGGGAGGGCGTCACGAGAGCCGCTCAGCCGAGGAGCCTGTAGACGAGTACGGCCGCTATGGTGTATGCCGTAGAGGCCGCTAGGCTGACGGCGAGGCCACGCCTCCCCAGGCGCCCCCTAAGCGAGAGGTTGCCGCCTAGGAATAACAGGATGATCCCGGCGGTGTTGGTGGCCCAGTACCCCACGGCGAAGCCTATGTCCGGCCTCACGCCAGCGTACCTGTGGAGAAGGGCTGCGAAGAGGAGCGCCATGGGTATATTCACGACTGGATCGTTCCACCAGCTAAGCGGGCTCAGCACGTAGCCTATGGCACCCAGCAGGCCGCCGACAAGCCTAGCCCCCAGCCTCCTCCCTAGTAGGGCCTTCCTTCCGCGCTCTACTCCTTCAAGCGTCATCGCCACTCTCCACGAGGGCATGGGGATGCGAGGCTATTAGCCTGGCGGCCGAGTGCCAGTGGGGGTGGTGGGGCTTGGAGGCTGGTGGGGAGGCCTTCCAGAGGTTCTTGGATGAATTCTTCTACGCTCGGAGGAGGCTTGTTGAGAAGCTCGCCAGGGCCAAAAGTTTCGATGAAGTCGGGTGCGAACTAATCGAGGCTGCCACCCTCCTATCGCCGATGCTAGCCACATGCGGGCCCGCGGGCCCCAACGTGGCGCCCTTCATGGTGACATTCATGGTTAGGCCCCAATACCTCGGCGAGGCCCTAGAGGAGCTCAGGGCGCTGGAGAGCAAGTACTGGGGCCGGGGACGCGAGGCCCTGGGGGCTGCGACCGAGTTCCTCCTAGAATACGTCTATAATATAGAGAAGGTGGATCCACTCACACTAGCGTCACACATAATGAGTAAGGGACATACATGGGTGAACCTCAAGGCGACGAGGGAGGCCTCGCTAGGCATACTCCTACCGCCTGACAGGGGCGCCTATGAGCTGCGGGTCGACGTGGAGATCTATGACGGCGGCGAGATATACGAGTACGTCAACAGGGTTCATGACCTCATGCACGCCGTACCCGAGGGCCATAGGAGCCACCCCTGGTACCCTGCGGTCGTCATGCGCGTAAGGGAGATCTATGATAACAGCTACAAAGCCCTCGGCAAGAGAATCTACCCCTAGCGCCACCTCCAAAAACACAACGGGCCCGTGGCCCCCGGCGGTGTCACGGGCGTAGGCCTCTCGTGTTACTCCGCGAGCCCTCCCATACCCTAGAGGCCCCAGATAGTACTCTCGGAGTAGGAGGTAAACGGGGTGCTCTAGGGGTGGTGGTAGGCATAATCAGGAGGATCCTAGGGAGGGATGCCTCGCAGCCAGTATGGGATGCTAGGGCGGCGTCTGATGTGACCAGTGGTGTCGGGCTAGGAGTAACTGATGATTATGCAGACTATGATAGCGTTATGGCTAACCTAGAGTATAAGAGGATGGAGATAGAGCAGGTAAAGGAAATGGTTGCAATGGAGATCAAGGAGACATACGACGCTATAGTCAGATCAGTCAAGGAGGGGGACCGTGAGACCGCTGAGCTGCTCGCCGCCGAGGTGGCGCTAAAGAAGAACATAGTCAAGGCACTCAGCCTCGTGTCCAAGCTGCTGAAGCTCGCAGTGACCAGGATAAGGACCGCGAAGACTACTGAGGAGGCCGTGAAGGCCCTAGGCCCCGTGGTGGCAGTGCTCAGGAGTGTGAGCCCCTACCTGTCCAACGTGAGCCCCGAGCTGGCGGTGCAGATAGCGTCGATACGCGAGGAGATAGAGAGGCTATACTCAATGCCAGGCCTACAGGTGCAGGGCCTCGACACCAAGGGGATACTAGACCTGGTCCCGGAGGCCAAGAATGTGCTGAGGCAGGCCGTGAGGGAGGCCAGCGAGGATGTAAGCAAGCTATTACCCGAGGAGCCTCGGGAGGCCAGCGAGGTGGAGGTCGACATAGAGGAGGCTGCCGCCAGACTAATAGAGTACATAAAGGCTAACGGGGGGAGGCTAAACGTCAAGAAGGCGGCGCAAGAGCTAGGGCTAAGCCCGTCCCTCGTCCGGGCGGCTCTAAGGCACCTCGAGAAGAGGGGCCTAGTAAAGCTAGCCCCCAGAAGACCCCAGGGGGAGGCTCTAGCCTAGAGAGTCGAGCCTCCCCCTCCCGGTGGGTACACCCTCTCGACCAGCGTTACGGGCCTCCTATTCCTAGTTGGGTAGCCCTCCAGTATGTAGGCCTCGCCCCTTACCTCCTCGGCCAGGGCGGCTATGAGCCCGGGCCGCGGGGGCGCCAGGACCCTCTCCTCCCCCAGCCGTATCTCACCCCACACTAGGAGCGGGCCCTTGGCTTCCTCGAACCAGGCCCTGTCGAGGCGCGCGGTTCTCCTAAGCCTGTTAATTGTCTGTATCGAGTCTTTATAGGCGGCGGGGCAGAAGTGGACAGGTATAGAGGCGTTACGCCCCGCCCACTCGAGAACGCGCAGGGCGGCCTCCAGGCTGCCTTTCACTGTGTGGGGCCTTCGGGGATCCTCCGTGTAGCCCCTTAGTAGTAGGGCCTCGGCGTTTGGCTCCACGAACTCCATCTCATTGAGGTTAACGAAGTCAGCTCCCACTCTATCACTATACTCTATCAGCCTCACCGCCCACTTCTCGAGGCCGGGGGCTATAGGGATCTCGAGGCCCACACTCATGCTGGTATACTTGACGGCGTCGGCTATCCTCTCCTCGAAGCCCGGCCTCGTGGGGTGGAACCTTATCTCGTCGAGGCCGGCTCTATCGAGTGCTATGAGGGCCTGCCTCGTGGCGTAGCGCCCGCTAGTGTAGAGGTGGATGTGGAATGACTCGGAGAAGTTATCCTTGAGGGCCCTGATTACCCGTAGTGTCAAATCGAAGCGGATGAGAGGATCCCCACCCGTAATGCTGGCCCCCATGGCGCCCTGCCTGTAGACCTCGACCAGTAACTCCTCCACGCTGGAAACCCTTTCCTCGTTAACGTAAAGCACGTCCCTGCCCAGCCTCTCCCTGTTGACGGGGCAGTAGTAGCAACCGTCATCGCAGAGGCCGGTCACGAATACGACTGCCTTAAGCCCCGGGAAGCATAGCTCACACCCGCGGGCTAGGGGACCGCGGGATAGAAGCGCCACACCCGGCGAGCCTAGGGCTCCTGGCTTCATCCCTGTATTCACCGGCCCCCATGCCCTAGATGTCGATGACGGGCGTTTCCCCGAACCTGCCTAGAGAGACCTTATCGCCGGCCTCGACGCCCTCTAGCGGTATGACCCTGACCCCGAGTGGCCTGCCCTTAGTTAGGGCATAGGAGGCCACCTCCAAGATAAGGCCAGCGACTCCCTGCTCATCGTATGGTACGACAACCATGTCGAGCCCGGCCAGGCATGCTCCCGCGAGCCTGGCGAGATCCCTGGCTCTAGTGTCGCCCTCGCTTACCCTGGCCTTTAGCTTAGCGTCCTCAGCCACGGGCAGCTGAACCTCGTTGAAGCCAAGCGTCCTACTCAACCTCTCGGAGGCCCTGGCTATGGCCTTGTTCGCAAGTGATATCCCAAGCGCTACGCCGGGCTCGGGCAGCCTTGTGCCGGAGATGGCCTCGACCAACGCTAAGCTAGAGTCGGCCATCCAGGGGGCTATGCTCAGGTCCACACCCCAGGCTTCGGCGCCGACGAGGCTCGCTACCCGCTCAGCGAGTCCCTCGCCTAGGGAGCCCGCCCGGGCTATGGCATCCTCCACAGCCGGGAGGCCCCCCTCTAGATACGCCGACAAGAGGTAGCTGGGGTACGTGAAGCCCACACTAACCAGGGATCGCCCCGTGGAGGCGCTCAGCGGGAAGAAGGGAGTCTCGACCGGCGTGCCAAGCGTGTTAACCCCAAAGCGAGTGGCGGCGACCGGGTCCTCCTCGGCCACGAGGTTGGCCGCCCTGGCTATACGGTTGGCCTGCCCCCAGGACGCCTTATCTAGGATAAGGCTGATGTAGACGCCCTCAACGACCGTACTCCTCACAAGGGACTCCAGATCACCCATCGAGCTGGGGTAGTAGCCGGCATTAACCAGCACACCGGCCTGCTCAGCGCTCTCTCCGAGTTCATCCGCTAGGTCAGCGGTAACTCCAAGACTGGGGGCGGGCGGTAAGGTGAGCCTGACAGAGTCGGGTCTAGGGTACCCCTCCCCCGCGGCCGTGTCCACGGCTTCTAGTAGCGCGTACGCCGCGTCCTCGACCTCCTCTAGCCTCTCCCACCACTTCACGCGGCCAGCGTGGAGTGTGATCATCCTAACGGAGAAGCCGCTCCCACTCAAGGCTGCACCGCCCCCACCCGGTAGGAGCAGTGGGGTTCTTTAGTGAAGGCCGGGAGGGGCCAGCCTCACACTCCCCCGCGCCCGGGGGGCGTCAGCGGCCCACCATACGCGTTGATCCCCCTAGCGGGCTTATTTCAGCTCTCCCCTGGAACAATGATTATAAGTGCGTGAGCGTCAACCACACCGGGAGCACAGCGGAGGTGGTGACCCCCTTGTCAGAGGAGAGGAAGAAGGTTACGGTTAGCGTCATAAAGGCTGACATCGGGAGCCTGGCTGGCCACCACAAGGTTCACCCAGACACGATACTGGCGGCCTCGAGGGTCCTAGCTGAGGCTAAGAAGAAGGGCGTCATCAAGGACTTCTACGTGACACACGTCGGCGATGACCTCCAGTTGATAATGACTCACTACAAGGGCGTCGACAGCCCCGACATACACGGCCTTGCCTGGGAGGCATTCAAGGAGGCGACGAAGGTCGCCAAGGAGCTGGGCCTCTACGCCGCTGGCCAGGACCTACTCAGCGACGCCTTCAGTGGTAACGTGAGGGGGCTCGGGCCCGGCGTGGCTGAGATGGAGTTCGTCGAGAGGCCTGCCGAGCCGATAGTGGTCTTCATGGCCGATAAGACGGAGCCGGGGGCCTTCAACCTACCCCTCTACAAGATATTCGCCGACCCCTTCAACACTGCTGGACTGGTGATAGATCCGCGTATGCATGACGGCTTCGTGTTCGAGGTACTAGATGTATTCGAGGGCAAGATGGTGAGACTAGCCGCCCCCGAGGAACTCTATGACCTCCTAGCCCTGATAGGCACGCCTGGGAGGTACGTCATCAAAAGAGTCTACAGGAAGAAGGATAACGAGATCGCCGCCGTGGTTAGCAGTGAGAGGCTGAACCTGATAGCAGGCAAGTACGTCGGCAAGGACGACCCAGTGGCCATCGTGAGGGCGCAGAGCGGGTTCCCCGCGGTCGGCGAGGTGCTGGAGCCCTTCAGCTTCCCCCACCTCGTGGCGGGCTGGATGAGGGGCAGCCACCACGGCCCCCTGATGCCGGTTGGCCTGAAGGACGCCAAGTGCACGCGCTTCGATGGCCCCCCGAGGATAGTGGCTCTAGGCTTCCAGGTGCACAACGGTAATCTAATAGGTCCGGCGGACCTCTTCGACGACCCAGCGTTCGACGAGGCGAGGAGGCTGGCCCAGTTCATAGCGGACTACATGAGGCGCCACGGCCCCTTCATGCCGCACCGCCTAGGCCCCGAGGAGATGGAGTACACCACGCTCCCGCAGGTGCTAGAGAGGCTCAAGGACCGCTTCGTCAAGGCCGAGCTAGGCTACAAGCCCGTCATAAGGAAGAGCGAAGAACTATCGGGGACCGAGCACGACTGAAGAGTAGAATAAAAATTTATTTAGAAAGTAATTTATTTCTCCCCGAGGGCCTCTTTCACCAGCTTTGGTATATCCATGGGCGTCCTCGCAACCCTTATGCCGGCCTCCTCCAGCGCCTTCACCTTACCCTCGTAGGTGCCCGTGCCCATCATTATTATCGCGCCAGCGTGGCCCATCCTCTTGCCCGGCGGGGCGGTTCTGCCGGCTACGAAGGCTACGACGGGCTTCGTGAAGCGGCCCTCCTTCACCATCATCGCAGCCCTCTCCTCCATGTCGCCGCCGATCTCGCCTATCAGCACCAGGGCCTTCGTGTCTGGGTCCTTCTCGAAGAGCTCCATGGCCTCAGTGAAGGTTAGGCCCACCACTGGGTCGCCTCCTATACCTATCGCCGTTGTCTGGCCTAGACCCGCCCTCGTCAGAGCATAGGCTATCTCGTAGGTGAGGGTTCCGCTCCTCGAGACTATCCCCACGGGGCCCGGCGTGAAGACGTGACCGGGCATTATGCCTATCTTCGTCTTGCCAGGCGATATTATGCCGGGGCAGTTGGGGCCTATGATTACTGTGCCCTTCCTCTTGGCGTAGTTCACGAACTCCAGGGTCTCATGTACAGGTATGTGCTCCGTTATGACTACGACGACCTTCATGCCGGCGTCGATGGCCTCGTAGACGGCGTCGGCGGCGAACCTGGCTGGAACGAAGACTATGCTAGTATTAGCCTCGGGGTGCTCGGCTACGGCTTCTTCCATGGTATCATATACCGGTACGCCGTGGACTACGGCGCCGCCCTTACCCGGCGTTACTCCGGCAACAATCTTAGTGCCATACTCGAGCATTAGCTTCGTGTGGAAGCTGCCCTCACGACCGGTTATACCCTGGACAATAACCCTCGTGTTCTCATCAACCAATACTACCATCCCGACTCACCCCCTAGAGGCTCACAACCTTCTTCACGGCCTCGATGGGGTCCGTGAAGGCCTCTATGCCGGCCTCGCGGAGGATCCTCCTGCCCTCCTCTTCATTCGTGCCCGAGAGCCTGATGACAAGGGGCTTCTTCATGCCGCCCAGCTCCTCGATAGCCTTTATGACTCCCCTGGCCACCTCGTCGCACCTAGTTATGCCGCCGAATATGTTCATGAATATCTTCTTGGCCTTCGGGAACTCGAAGAGGAAGCCGACGGCGGTCTTCACTAGCTCAGCGCTTGCGCCGCCCCCGATGTCGAGGAAGTTAGCGGGCTTACCGCCGTACTCGTATACGAGGTCCATCGTTGTCATCGTTAGCCCGGCGCCGTTGCCTATTATGCCGACGTCACCGTCGAGTTCGACGAATGCGAGGCCCATTTTCCTGGCCTTGATTTCCCACTCCGTGTACTCGCCCGTCTCTTCAAGCTTCCTCTCGCCAAGCTCTGGGTGCTTGTAGAGGGCGTTGTCATCTACGATTATCCTGGCGTCGAGCGGTATGACCTTGTCGCCTACGAGGGCCAGCGGGTTGCTCTCAGCGAGGTCGGCGTCATAGTCCATGAATGCCCTGTATAGGGCCATGAGGAACTTCGAGTATGAGGATAGGGCCTTACCGCTTAGGCCTATCTTCTTACCTATTATCCTGGCGTGATAGCCCCTTAGCCCCACGTCGGGGTCGATGTGGAGCCTGATGATGCTCTCCGGCTTCTCCCTGGCTATCTCCTCTATATCCATGCCCCCATACTTGGAGGCCAGGACCACGGGCTTCCTCTCACTCCTGTCAATGATTATGGCGGTGTAGAGCTCGGCCTCGTGCTCGATAGCCTTCTCAACTAGTATATAGGAGGGCTTCAGGCCCTTAATAGGCGTCTCGAAGAGCTTGTTTACGAGTTCTACAGCCTCCTCGAGGGTCTTAGCAAGCTTCACGCCCCCGGCCTTGCCCCTGCCAGCAACGAGTACTTGGCTCTTCACAACGACTGGCGGCTCCAGCCCTGCCTCCTTAATCTTGGCAAGCGGGTCCTCGCCTTTCTTTATCAGCACACTTGGGGGCACCTCGACGCCGTACTTCTTCAGTATCTCCTTGGCCTCGAACTCAAAGAGCTTCAAGGGCTGCACCTCGCTAGTGAGGTGGCACTCATTTCCGGGTTAAATACTGGAATTGATTCCACACTCTACACCAGCCCAGGCGGCCGCGTATATGGGGGTCAGGCGCCTGGTTACTCTTCAGCCGCCCCCTCCCCGCCGGGGAGGGGCGTCATACCTTACACGGCTCCTCATCCCCCGGTAGAGCGCTGAATGCCACTAGCGTTTTGAGGCCTCGAGAGTCGCCGCCTCTTGCCGGGGGTTCTCTGTATGCCTGCCGTGGGCCCGGGCTCGCTGGTCTACGAGGTCTCCGATATCCTAAAGCTTCGAGGCACGGAGCTGGAGGCCCTAGCGAAGGAGGCTGTTGAGTCCTCGGCGGTTCTTGTGGTGGCGCCCTCGATAGTGGTCGTAGAGGGGCCCATGGGGCCGCGGCTTATGAGTGTAGGTGTGGGATCCCTCATATTCGAGGAGCCTCCAGGCTGGCCCTCCCTGAGGGCGTATAGGCTCAAGCGGAGGGAGTGGGTTGACGGCTGTATTGCAAGCGGGTTGAGCAGCGTGGCAACGCCTGAGGGGCAACCCGTCAAGGCTGTGGGGGTGGCTATTGCGATAGACTACAGGGACCCCGCCGCGCTCATAGTGAATGGGGTAGAATCCGAAGCCCTACTAGCGCCCGAGCCCCTCACGCGCGAGGCTGTGAAGGCTGAGCTCGCTGGCCGCCCCCTCCTGGGCTGGCTCGGGGACCGCTACGTGGTGCACGCACTGGGGGGTCCCCTGGAGGAGAGGCTACGCTTCATGGCCGCGCTACTCCCCCGATGCCGTAGAGGGGGCTCGCCTTAGGTCGGTGCTCCTCACGAGGCCCCCGAGGCCCTCGGCATAGGGTAGCTATGCTCACAGCCCCACAACAACCAGGCTCGTCTATGGTTAAGGGCTTGCATCTCCAGGCTAGGGCCAGCGAGTATAGCCTGGCGCAGCTGGCCTTTAGATACTTGGGGAGGGGCCTCCAGGGAGCCCCTCCGGGTGCGTTGTGGGATGCCGAGGTTTCCCCGTAAGAGGGAGTGGGCCGCGCTAGTCGCCCTCGCGAGGAGGGGTGGGGAGCTGAGCCTCGGCGAGGCGATTGATATCCTGCGCGTCGACCTCTGTGTCACGAAGAGGACGGCTAGGAGGATCATTAAGAGGCTCTCGAGGATAGGCGCGCTCTCACTTGAGAAGAGTGATGGGGAGATAACGGTCAAATCCGTGGAGCCCAGCGTCTTCCTGGAGCGGCTAGTGGATGCCTACATGGCTGGCCGGAAGCGTAGGTGCACTCTCCGGGGGCGCGGAGAAAGCGAGTAGTAGCCAGCCCGCACCCACGGGCTAGAGGGGATGAGGAGGGCTGTACTCGCCGAGGCCCGGGGAGGGCCCTATGGTGACGCCTTTAAGTTCTGACCCCCTGAGAGCTTGGTCTAGGGGTCCTCTGTGGCGCTTAGATTAGGGCGCTTGAGGAGGCCGAGGAGGGGCGAGCGCTTCGACGTAGCGATAATAGGCGGTGGGCCCGCGGGTCTATCAGCTGCGATCTACGCTGTCAGGTTCCTCCTTAAGACCGGCGTGTTCACGGAGAACGTGGGTGGACAGCTCAACGACACGGACTACGTGGATGACTATCCTGGGATGGGGAAGGTCAGGGCCTCGAAGCTGATAGCGAGCTTTAGGGGGCACGCAGAGCGGTACTTCGGGGTCCCTATATACGAGAGGGTGCACGTCGAGAAGTTCGAGAGAGTCGACGATGTATGGTTCAGGATCACTGGGAGGCCTTCCCTCGAGGTATACGCTAAGACCATAATAATGGCCGTGGGCTCGAGGAGGAGGAAGCTCGGGGTCCCTGGGGAGAGGGAGTATACGGGCCGCGGGGTAAGCTATTGCAGCGTCTGCGATGCTCCGTTCTTCGATGGTAAGGATAGTGTTGTGGTAGTGGGAGGCGGCGACTCCGCCTTCGAGGGCGCCCTCGTGCTCTCGGGCTACGTGAAGAGGGTCTACCTCGTTCATAGAAGGAGGCAGTTCAGGGCGAAGCCCTGGTACGTCGAGGCGGCTAGGAGCAAGGACAACATCGAGTTTGTTCTGGACAGCGTAGTGGACGAGATAAAGGGTGATGGCACCCACGTGACAAGCGTGGTAGTGAGAAACAAGGTTACGGGCGCGAAGCGCGAGATCAAGGTGGACGGGGTCTTCATAGAGATAGGCTTCGAACCCCCGGCCGAGTGGTTCAAGAGCCTCGGCCTAGAGGTCGACGAGAGAGGCTACATCAAGGTCGACCACTGGATGAGGACTAACATACCCGGGGTCTTCGCGGCTGGCGACTGCACCGACGTGTGGATAGGCTTTAGACAGATAGTAACGGCGGCCGCTATGGGTGCAGTGGCCGCGTACTCGGCCTACAACTACCTCGCGGAGAGAGGCTTATACGCTCCGCGGAGCGATAGTATAGGTAGCCGAGGCTAGCCTTTCCCGGGGGTAGGTGACTTCAATGGCTAGGGCAGTGGGGCTGAGGCTTGGGGGAGTGCCGGAGAAGTATAGGCCGCTCTACGAGCGCATGATCAAGCAGAAGTACCACTTCGTCGGTAGGCACACCGTGGTGAAGAAGTGCTACTGGAACCACGCAGCGCTAACGCAGCAGAGGTTCTGCTACAAGTGCAAGTTCTACGGTATAGAGAGTCATAGGTGCATACAGATGAGCCCCACCGCCTTCTGGTGCTGGAACGCCTGCCTCCACTGCTGGAGAATCAGACCCCAGGACGTTGGCGTCGAGTGGGATGAGACCAAGATGCCCTTCGCCGACGATCCCCGGGAGATAGTGGATGGGATAATAGAGGAGTACCGCAGGATAATAAGCGGCTACAAGGGCCATCCGAGGGTGCCGAAGAAGCTCCTCGAAGAGGCCATGGAGCCGAAGCACGTAGCGATAAGCCTGACCGGCGAGCCCACCCTATACCCCTACCTCGGCGAGCTCATAAGGGAGATACACAGGCGCGGCATGACCACCTTCCTAGTGACGAGGGGCGTCAGGCCCGACGTGTTAGCTAATCTAGAGGAGGAGCCGAGCCAGCTCTACATCAGCATAGAGGCGTGGGATAAGAAGTCCTACAACTACTTCACTAGACCCCTGGTGCCGAGGGCCTGGGAGCTGACCCTGGAGACCCTCGAGATGCTGCCAAGCTTCTCCAGCCCCACCGTGCTCAGGATAACCCACGTGAAGGGCTTCAACGACAGTGAGGAGGCGGTAAAAGGCCTAGCTAAGCTCGTGAGGATAGCCCAGCCTACATACATAGAGGTTAAGGCGTACATGTACGTCGGAGCCTCGCGTGAGAGGCTCACCAGGGACAACATGCCATCCCACGAGGAGGTCGTGCGCCTCGCCCGTAGGATATCAGAGCTGACCGGGTACCCGATAAGAAGCGAGAGCAGGCCCAGCAGGATAGTGCTGCTGAGCCACCTGGAGAAGCCGATTAGACACGGCAAGGGGTGCCCCTGGGGCTGGAGGGGCAGGGAGGAGGAGGCCCCCGGAGAGTACGAGGACACATCGCCGGATACTACTCCCTAGGCAGCTCGAGGCCCAGCACGCGGGCGAGCCTCTCAAAGAAGGGTGCCGCCCTCTCCTCCACGTTGACATCGGCCATACCCGTGTACCTATTGGGTTCAGGGTTAACGTTGACGAGCCTCGCACCCCTCTCCTTAGCGTGGACTGGTATAGACCCGGCTGGCTCGACGACGCCGCTAGTGCCCACCACTATGACGAGGTCCGCCTTCCCAGCCTCCTCGAAGGCCCTCCTCAGGGCGGCCTCGGGCAAGGGCTCCCCAAACCACACTACGTCGGGCCTCGCCAGCGACCCACACCTAGGGCACCGCAGCGGCAGCTCGTCGTCGCTGGGTGGCGACTCGAGGATCCACCTGTAGCCGCAACGGGTACAACGGGCCCTCCAGATGTTGCCGTGTAGTTCTATTACGTTCTTGCTCCCGGCGCGCTGGTGGAGGCCGTCAACGTTCTGGGTTATGACAGCCCTCACCAGCCCCCTCCTCTCCAGAGCGGCAATAGCGTAATGTGCAGCATTAGGCCTAGCGGAGGCTATGATGCGCATGCGCCACGCGTACCACTCCCACACCAGCCTGGGGTTCCTCTCGAAGCCCCAGGGGCTAGCGAGCTCCTCAGGCCTATACCTGCGCCAGAGACCGTCTGGCCCGCGGAACGTGGGGATACCGCTGTCAGCCGACACACCGGCCCCTGTGAAGACTATGGCGTAGCTCGAGTTCTCCAGGAGCCTTGCGACCTTGACTGCGGGATCCTCCACGGCCCCGCCCTGAGGGAGACGATGAGGGTAGAGATATTAATCTCAAGCATCCATTTGTAACGTGTGGGTGGGGGTGTAGATAATGCCTACCCTCAAGAGCGGCCTAGTCATAGCTGGAGCCTACGCTGATAAGGTTAGGAGGGTCCTATTTGCGCAGCTAAAGGACAACATCAAGAGGGGAGAGCTTGACTCCAAGGAGGTCGCGAGGGCTGCGGGGGAGCTGAACAGGCTCCTCTTCGAGATACTAGTCTACAAGCTGGGAATCGATAAGGGCGATGTGGTTAGGATAAGCGTTGACTACGACGTAGTTAACGGCTCCATAGAGTGGAAGCTAGACACGCTAAAGATAGAGGCTTGGAGGAGGATCCCCCAGGAGGAGGTAGACAAGGCGGTCTCCACCATCACGGAGAAGGCAGAGGAGATAGTGTCCTCGGCCATAGAATTCGAAGTGGGGGAGCTAGGGGAAACCGAGACCGGAGACATAATCTACGAGCTCAGGCACCGCGACCGAGTAGTGGGGGCGCTAGCAGTCACCCCCCTGAACGGGGAGGCCCTCATAAGGGGGGCCGTAGTGGAGCCGACGCCGCTCATACTGAGGAGGAAGAAGATATCGTACGAGGGCGACCTGAGGGATTACATCGAGTCAAACATAACTGATATCATGAGGGACGCCGAGAACACGGAGCGCAGGGAGGCCGAGAGGGTTGTGAGGGAGCTGAGGGCACTGATCGAGGCCTCGAAGGAGGAGGCCGAGGAAGAGTACGAGTAGCACGACTGTTAAGAGGACGCCCCTAATGCTTTAAAGACCCGCTAACCGGTTTCCTAGCCACGGCGCGGGGGTGCCCGAGCCTGGCCAAAGGGGTCGGGCTGAGGACCCGATGGCGTAGGCCTGCGTGGGTTCAAATCCCACCCCCCGCACCACCTTCCTATCTGCTGGGTTACACGTAGTAGTACTGCCCGGATGCCTTCTGCATCCTATCGAGGTAGCTGCCCTCCTTGTTGACCCGGGGCCTATACGTCTGTGGGTCCCTCCTGAATGTTATCCCGAGGTGCTTGAGGAACATGTTCATACCCTCCCTAAGGTTGAGGGGCCTCGAGGCCCTCCCGTGCCTCCCGGGCTCTCCCAGGATCACTATCAGTTTATCGCTTATGAAGTCCTGTATCACAATGTCGTGCTCCACCACGAACGCTGCGGCCTGCCTGGTCTCGGTGAGTCTCCTTATGATCTTCGCCACGCTTAGCCTCTCCTCGACGTCCAGGTATGCGCTGGGCTCGTCGAGGAGGTAAATGTCAGCCTCCCGCGCCAGGACTATCGCTATGGCTAGTTTCTGCATCTCCCCGCCGCTGAGGCTGCGGGCCTCGCGGTCGAAGAGCCTGTCTAGCCTGAGCTTCTTGACTAGCTCTATGTATATCCAGGAGCCGGGGACGACGCTCGTGGGGTTTGCCCTCCTCAGCAGCTCCTCCACGGTGGCGCCTTCAGGAAACACCTCGGGTGATATCCTCTGGGGCTTATAGCTTACCTCGTACTCGCCCAGCCTAGCCACCCACCCCTCGCTGGGCTCTATCCTGCCAGCTAGCACGCGTATGAACGTGGTCTTCCCTATGCCGTTGGGGCCCACTATGCCTATGACTTCCCCGCTCCACACCTCCCCTGACTCCGCCTCCAGCGTGAAGCCGTCGAGGCTGACTCTGAGGGCGCCCCACTCTATGTACTTCCTCCTCTGTGCATCGCCCTTCTCCGCCTGGCCGGGGGCTGGGGGGATCCTGAAGCGTATGGGCTCCTTCCTTATCCTAGTATTCTCAGCGGGCAGGTAGCCCTCGAGGAAGTGGTTTATACCTGCCCTAACGCCGTAGGGCCTCGAGACTATCCCATAGACGCCGGGCTCACCGTAGATTATCGAGACAGTATCGCTTAGGTAGTCAAGCATAGCTAGGTCGTGCTCCGCAACTATATAATACTTTCCCCCCTTCACCTCCCTCCTTATGAGCCTCGCCACCTTGATCCTCTCAGCGACGTCCAGGTAGCTGCTGGGCTCGTCGAATATGTAGACGTCTGCCTCCTTGCTCAGCACGGCAGCCACGACTAGCTTCTGAAGCTCCCCCCCGCTGAGCTTCCTCACGTCGCGGTCCCACACGGCGTCCAAGCCAAGCTCCTGGGCTAGCTCCCTGTGCACCCCCCTCTCGTCGGCCCTCCTGAGGAGGTCGCCCACAGCACCCTTGACATGGCGTGGTATGAGGTCTATGTACTGCACCTTATGTGCTACCCTCAACTCCTTCGAGGCAAGCCTCTGGAAGTAAGTCTGCAGCTCGCTGCCCCTGAACCGCCTTATGATCTCGTCCCAATCGGGTGGATCGTCGTAGCGGCCTAGGTTGGGCTTGATCTCGCCCGCCAGTATCCTCAAGGCCGTGGTTTTACCGGTTCCATTTCTGCCTATGAGGCCCACGACCTGCCCGTCCTTGGGTATGGGGAGCCTGTAGAGCTTGAAGGAGTTAGGGCCGTAGCGGTGCACAGCGTCCTCCTCGAGTTCCTCGGGCAGGTTGACTATGTATATCGCCTTGAAGGGACAGGCCTTGACGCAGAGACCGCATCCTATGCAGGCGTCCTCGTAGATCACGGGCTTCCCGCCGAGTTCGTCGCTAGCCTCTATGGCCGTGCCGCGCCCCGTCTTGTTCACGGGGCAGACTCGTATGCACTCGTGGCTGCATTTACGCGGCTTGCACACGTCATAGTCTACTACCGCTATCCTAGCCATGATCCGGACCCTGAGGGAGAAGCGGCTCTCCGGGGAGTAAAAATGGAGGGCTATAAGAGGGGGCTAGCCCGTTACCTCGAACTCTTCTCCGGGCTTCAGTATGACTACCTTAGTAGGGAGCCCCTTCTCCTCCACGAGCCTCTTGAACTCCTCAGGGGTACCGTAGAGGACGGGGAACGTGCCGTAGTGCATTGGTATGGCGTACTTCGGCTTTATCAGCTCCACAGCCTTGGCGGCCTCCACGGGGTCCATTGTGAAGTGGCCACCTATCGGCAGGAGGGCTACAGTGGGCTTGTAGATCTCCCCTATTAGCTGCATCGTCGCAAATATTCCAGTGTCGCCCGCGTGGTATATACTCACCTTCTCATAGTCTGAGATTATGACTACCCCCGTGGGGCTCCCGTATGGGCTGCTGTGCATGGCGGGTGTCAGGGCTATCTTTAGGCCGTCCACCAGCATGGGGCCGCCCATGTTGCCCCCGATCGCCCGCTCCGAGTCGCCCAGCTGCGAGGCCACATAGTTGGCCAGCTCGAATATAGCTACCACCTTGGCCTTGGGGTTCTGCTTAAGTATCGTTATGGCATCGCCTAGGTGATCGCCGTGCCCGTGGGTTAGAACCACTAGGTCAACGCCTGTCAGGTCGCTTACCTTGACGGGCGCCTGGGGGTTGCCTGTTATAAATGGGTCCACTAGTACCTTCTTGTCCACGCCATCCGAGTTCTTGATCGTTATCTCGAAGGCCGAGTGGCCCAGATACCTTATCCTGGCCATGACCCCCACCCGCTCCCCGTAGGCACGTATGGGAGGCCCCTCTTAAGCTTCCACCCCGCGCCGCTAGCATGGTGTGGGGCGTGCGCGAGGAGTATGGAGAGGATGAGATCAGGAAGCTCCTCGAGGCTGGCCAGATAGCGGCTGAGGCCCGCGACTACGGTGCCCGAATCGTGGAGGCCGGCCGCAGGGCCAGCGAGGTCTGCGGGGAGGTGGAGAAGTACATAGTCGAGCATGGGGGGCGCCCTGCATTCCCCTGCAACATCTCGATAAACGAGGTGGCAGCCCACTACACCCCCAGCATCGGCGAGGACGCTGTGATACCGGAGGGCGCCGTTGTCAAGGTCGACGTCGGGGTCCACATCGATGGCTATATAGCGGACACCGCGGCGACAGTCGACTTATCCGGGAGCCACGCGAGGCTGCTCGAGGCGTCCAGGGCCGCCCTAGAGGCTGTTGAGCACGTGCTTAGGCCTGGGATAAGCCTCTACGAGATCGGCCGCGTCATATACTCGACCATGAAGAGGCACGGGTTTAAGCCGATACGCAACCTCTACGGGCACACGATCGGGAGGTACCTAGTCCACGCCGGGGTGAGCATACCCAACTACCCAGAGAGGGCGATGATTGTTCTAAGGCTCCGGCCGCCGAAACTCTTCGCTATAGAGCCATTCGCAACCAACGGGAGGGGTCACGTGGTCGAGTCCTCGAAGACGATGATATACTCCTATAGGGGCAGGAAGGGTCGCACTGCACTGGGCCAGCTCGAGGAGAGGGTTCTAACATATATAGAGAGGGAGTACAAGACACTACCCTTCACGCCACGCTGGCTCCGCGGCCTCGCATCGGACGAGGAGGTGCTCATGGCGATCCGCGGCCTAGTACTCAAGGGGCTGCTTGAGTCATACCCCGTCCTCGTCGAGGCTGGTAGAGGCCTCGTTGCGCAGTTCGAGAACACGTACCTAATGCTCAAGGATAAGATAATCGTTACTACACGCGGGGGCGAGGAGATAGAGCCCCGGAAGGGTTAAGGGCAAAAAGCCTCCGGCAAGAGTAGCCCCACTGGAGGGTCGGGTGTGCAGCCAGCAGCGCTGATGGGGAGCAGCCTGGCCGATTGGATCTCGGCTATCAGCCAGCTCATATTCCTCGTGATCTTCATACTCCTATTTGTCGGGGCCAACCAGAGGCTGCAGGTCTATGTGTGGAAGGGCGACATAAAGTCGAAGCTCGGGGTTATAGAGTGGCTCGCGACTGGCGCGCGCAAGAGGGCTAGGGAGTACATAGCGAAGAATAAGGGTAGGGATGTAGATAGGCTCCTCGAGAGGACCATAGACTTCTTCCTCATAGAGCCCGTCTCCGTCGAGCCGACTGATATCATCAAGAGGATGGATCACCTATTCAATGTGAGGAGGCTCCGCTTCAAGGACTTCTTCAAGCAGGCTATGAGCGAGGCGGACGATGTCACGAGGAGCCGCGCCGAGGTAGCCGTGGAGGTCGCATCGGCCCTCAACTACATCTACAAGATTGTGAGGCACCTCTTAATGTATGGTGAGAAGACGAAGAACTGGATACTAATAATGCAGCTCCAGCTGGTAATGCCAATGATACTTCAGCAGGCCCGCACGCTATGGAAGGCCCAGGAGCACTTCCTGAAGGGGGTACCTATAGGCGACGGGGCAGGCCCCCTGGTAGCGGTGCGTCTAGCGGGTGAGGGCGCCGAGTGGAGGGAGGTTGACGATGAAACTGTGGCATCGGAAGTTGACCTAGAGGGTAGGAGGCTAATAATAGTCAAGGCCAAGGGGCCAGCCTCGAGCGTCGGGAGGCCTGGGAGGGCTACAGAGAGAATCGTACGCGACCTCGTGGGTAAGGGGGTCAAACCAGCCTTACTCCTAACCGTTGACGCGGCCCTCAAGCTAGAGGGGGAAGAGACCGGTTCCATAGCGGAGGGTGTAGGGGCCGCTATAGGCGACCCTGGCCCCGAGAAGATACGCTTCGAGAGGATAGCTGCGGAGTATGATATACCGCTGAGGGCACTCGCGATAAAGATGTCCGAGGAGGAGGCGATAACAGCTATGAACGAGAAGATATACAAGGCTATAGACAAGGCTGTCGAGAGGGCGAAGACCATCATACTCCAGGAGACGAGACCCGGCGATACGGTCATACTAGTAGGAGTGGGTAATACCGCAGGGATAGCCCAGTAGACCTGGGGGACCCCGGGTGGCTATGGAGGGCTCAATGCCCGCGTGGCTCCAGTCTCTCCTAATACTGCTCAGCCTGGGGGCAGTTATCTACCTGACCATAAAGCAGGCACGCGATGTGATGAAGCTTACCGAGGAGACGCAGGAGAGGATATACACGGAAATCCGCTGTGGGTCAGACGTGATTAAGAGGGATTTCAGGGAGGGCGACTACGTCGGTGCAGCGACTGATGAATGCGAGGGAGGCAGGATAGTGGGGATATACGCTGTCACGCCCCAGGGGGAGGAGCGCGCTAAGAAGAGAGGGTTCTTCTCAAGCTCAAGCCTCGGCCTGGCTCGTAGAACGTAGAGCCTCGAGGAACCTCTTGAGGGCCTCCACATTCCAGGGGTGGACGGTCTTCCTCCTCTTATCGACGTAGAGCCCGAGCTTCATCGCCTGCTTGGGAGTTAGCCCCACGGCCTTGAGCTCCCCCCTACTGAAGCCACGCCCGGGCCTGAGGCCCGGATCTATGGGGCCTAGCTTGCGTAGCCTAGGCTTCTTAACCATCGCCACGGGAGGCTCAACGCCCTCTGGGAGCCTCGAGGCCCTCGCCATCGCGGCCACCCTCCCACTCGGCCCCGCGGCCTCCCCTAATAAGGTTGGAACCCCTCCTCGAGGCCCAGGGGAGGGAGTAGAGGGGTCTGCTTATTCCAGCAGCCTCTAGGATCTCGCATAGCTTGCATAGATCCCGGCTGGGGCTCGTGGGTTCTCCGCAGCGCCTGCATGGGGGTAGCTCCTCGACGCTGAGCTTGGAGGCCGGCCCCGCGAGGAGCTCGTCAAGGGTTTCCATGAGGTGTAGCAGGCTCCCCGGGGCCTTGGCCTCGAGTGCGTAGAGGGCCTCCCTTATCCTCGCCCGGAGCGTGGGGCGGTAGCGTATGTACATGCATTCGGTCTCTTGGAAGCGGAAGCCCTTGAGGAAGGCGTAGGTCACGGTTTCCCACTCGTATATCTTCCTGAGGGGCTTTATGCGGGGCACGAGCCTGGGGCTTGCCGGCGGGGCGAGGGGGTGCTGCCTGAGGAGCCCGACGACATCGCCCCTCAGGATGTTTATGAGCGCTGTCTGAGCCTCATCGTCGAGGTTATGGGCAGTTACGGTCTTGGTAGCACCGTAGACGCGGGCGTAGTAGTTTATTATTCTCCTCCGCAGGATCCCGCAGTAGGTGCACGGCGATATCTTTAGGCCCCTCTTCCAAGCCGAGGACACTATCTCGCTAAGGTACAGGCCTGTGTACTCCCTTATGCTTGTGACTATGAGGTCTACACCCCTTTCCCTAGCATAGGCCTTCATTTTCTCTATATCCTCGTGCCTATTGTAGCCTGGTATTCCCTCAACTATGGATAAAGCGAGCATTCGGGAGGGCTTGTATATCATTGTGAGGATGTCGAGCAACACAAAACTATCTTTGCCCCCGCTGAGGGCTAGGAGGAGCGTGTCCCCCGGCCTCACCATGCGCCATCTACTTAGCTCGTCCTCAACGCGCCTACGTATGTCGTCGAGGAAGCACTCCCGGCACAAGCGCCTACCGGTGTGGGGCTGGTAGAGTATTGCTGGCCTCGAGTGACACGAATCACAGAGAGCGGCGCCCCCTGGGGCCCTTGAGATGCTCATGGGCCGCTCATCTCTCCTGTCCATCGAGTGAGAGGACGTTCATGACGTAGTCGTAGAGCCCGTCCTTCTTCAGCCCCCTCTCTAGCCTGTAGAGCTGCTCGGGCGACACGCCATAACGCCTGGCGACCCTATAGGGGGCCACGCCCTGGGCTCTGGAGTAGAGGAGGAGTAGGAGGCTCCTAAGTGCTCCGGGGTGCGTGAGCCTGGAGCGGAACTTGTAGTGTGTCGCGAGCTCCTTCAGTACTATCCTCGCGTAGACACTGCTCTTCACCCACTCAACGACTTCCTGGGGTAGCTGGATGCGCTTCGGTCTCCCTATCCCGTTAACCACTAGGGTGTTGCCGTCAATGAACTCTATCATATTCTCTATGAAGGGGCCCCTAGCCAAGCCCGCCCCCCAAAGCCCCACGGCTCTAGGGGAGTTAATAGAAGCTTTCACTAAGCGAGAGGAGCCCGTGTAGCCTATGTGGTGGGCCCGGGGGGACTCGAACCCCCGACCTACGGGTCTCTCCGAGGTAGGCCTATCCCCCCGGCTCTGGAGCCCGCCGCTCTGCCTGGCTGAGCTACGGGCCCAGCCGTGTAGTGCTTGGAGGGCCAGGGGGCGAATAAAGCTTTGCCCGTGGAGTCGGGGGGGCGGGCGCGGCGCCCGATGAAGAGGGAACCCGGGTTGAATGCAGACCACAGGCTAGCCGCGGGATGACGTGAAGGCCCGCATGGACTGGGCGCCGCGCCAGCGGGGTGTGGCGGCCTTGGGGCTGGAGGAGGCTGCTGTCCTAGTACTCCTCTCTCCCGAGGGGCATGTGCTCCTGGAGCGTAAGAGCTGCTCCCAGGATTCTCCCTGGGCTTGCGACGTCGCACTGCCCGGGGGGCATATACGGCCTGGGGAGGACTCTATCGCGGCCGCGTTGCGCGAGGCCTGGGAGGAGGCCTGGGTTAACCCAGCCTACGTAAGAGTCCTCTGCCTTGGCCCCCTACACGCCACCTCGAGGGGCTCCGTCATTGTTAGGCCCGTCGTAGCAGTCACGCGGGGCCCCCTCTGTGTTAGACCTAACTCTAGCGAGGTCGACGCAGTGTTCTGGACGCCGCTGGAGGCCGTCGCGGGTGTTAGGCCCGCTAGGCTCTTGCACCCGAGGGGCTTCGAGGTTGTGGGTGTGGAACTTGAGAGGGAACTAGTTGTGTGGGGTTTAACACTAAGAATCCTGCGCTGGCTATACTCCTCCCTGGCGCGCCTCGTGAAGCTGGGGAGGTGCTAGGGCCTTGAGCCCAAGGGCCGTTATAGTGGCTGAGGACGATGTTGACGACCTCGAGTTGTACTACTCTATATACAGGATGAAAGAGCTGGGCTTCGAGACGTACCTGGCGGCCTCGAGGAAGACGAGCGAGTACCTCACCCTGAGCCCCCGGGGAGAGCCTGTCCCCGCGCCGAGGAGGATCCGGGGGAAGAGGGGGATAGAGTTCACCGTCGACATAGAATTCCGGGAGGCACTGGGCATGGAGTGGGACGCCCTAGTCATACCGGGCGGCAGGGGGCCCGAGCGAGCGAGGCTAAGCCGGGAGGCGGTAGAGCTGGTCAGGAGACTGGCTTCTAAGGGAACCCCCGTGATGGCGATATGCCACGGACCGCTGCTCCTAGCGAGTGCCGGGGTAATCCGGGGGAGGAGGGTTACGGGGCACCCCGGCATAGCCGACGATCTAGTGAATGCTGGTGCCACCTACACGGGGAGCCCCGCTGAGAGGGACTCAAACATAGTGACAACGAGGCACACTACTACTATACACGAGGGCTTCAGGCTCTACGTGCAGCTGCTCCGCGAGAGGGGGCTAGTGTGAGGCGCCACAGCTAGCCCCGGCCGGGCCCTACGAGGGTGAAGGCTCCGGCGCCGTCTAGGGCCTCTGGGATCCTCCTAGGGTCCCCTCCATCCATAAAGATTATTTTGATTTCGCTCCTCTCGACTATGTTCAACGCCACGGCGTCGAATAAGGCGTAGCCCCCCGGCGTCTGGCTGAGGTCCTCGATAACCCTCCTTAGGTCGGAGTAGGAGGCCCTCTCAAGCCTCCGCGAGCCAGGCACGCCCGGTGCGGGGTAATAGACCCCGTCTATACCCTTCAACAGGTTAACCAGGACGCTGGCCCCCATTGCCTCCGCGAGCGAGGCGGCTACGGCGTTAGTGCTCTGCCCCGGCTGGAGGCCCCCCATTACCACAGCCCTCCACCCAGACAACAGATCCAGGGCCTCCTCGACACTCTCCGGGACCCTCAGCGGAGCAAGTGGGTGGAGCGATGCCGCTACTAGGAAGGCGTTGAAGCGCGAGGCTCTGATTCCAGCGATGTCGAGCACCGAGAGCCCAAGGCCGAGTGGCTTCAGGGCCTCTATAGCCTCGCGGGCCAGCGGGCCCCCGCCCACCACGAGGCCGAGCCTCCCGCACCTCTCCACGAGGAGCCCCGCGGCATCCCGCAGGGCGCCTAGGTACTCGCTGCTCGGAGGATAGACCAGGGACCCACTGACCTTAACCACCACGCCTCCAGGCCCGCAGTCCACGCGCTCCATGCCAGGCAACCACGGCCACCCCCGCTGGCACGAGGAGGCTATAGAGGAAGCCCACCGCCACGGGGGTCCACCCCACCACTCTAGCGAGCCCCGCCACGAAGCCCCCCACGGGGCTGGCGGCCAGCAGGGTCAAGTGCCCCGAGAGGCCGCCCAGGCCCGAGGCCAGCGCGCCCCAGAGGGGACCCGAGGCCAGGGCGCCCGCGAGCCCCGCGGCGAGGGCGGCGGCGTAGAGGTTCCAGGGATTGGGTGCTACAGCAAGTAGGGCGGCGTAGGAGGCGTAAGATATAATGTACGCCCCGGCGAAGAGCGCCTCCCTCGAGAGGCCCCTCCTCCGCGTCACCACCGGCTCACCCCCACGCGTTTATCACGAGCCTCGCACCACTGCTCGGCGGCTTGGCGGTCAGGTCTATCGACACGTAGCCTCCTCGGGCCCAAATGCGGTAGAGGTCGGAGTAGTGGGGGCTGAAGGGGCTGCCGCTCTCGCCTCCCGGTATGGAGACTAGCATCTTCGAGCTTCCCAGGTCGCATATCACCCGTGCCACAGAGGCTACGCCCACGGGCGCTCCCCGGGTAGCGTCTACCTCTGAGGGCCTCGCGAGGAGCACGCTATCCGGGCCGCCTGGAGCGCTGACCCGCTCTAGGTTCAGGCCAGGCAAGAGCCAGCCTAGGGGGCTCCTCGGTTGGTAGTAGTGGAAGCGGCCGTACCTCCAGCTAGACACGTTCTTGCTACCGTAGAACTCCTCTAGTATTTGGATTGCATCAGAGAGCGTTGAGACCGCCAGCTCCTCCGGGTAGCCCTTGTTGAGGTAATCGTACACCCACTCATCGCCATTGGAGTAGGCCTTTAGGAGCGTTATGGTCCACCTGAGCCTGGCACCCTCTAGGGCTCCGCTGTAGTTGCCTCCTAGAAGGTGGCTCCACAGCTCCTTGGTGTAGAGGCTGGTCCACGCGAGTGCTATCGTTGACATGGTAGAATTCAAGCTCGTGTCCCCCCTCCACGTCATGAGACTCGATATTACCTTCGCCTCTAGGGGTGTGAGCTTTGCTGGCACAGCCGAGGCGAGGCCCACCAGCAGCCTGGTGTACTCTAGGAGCCCCAGGTCCACGGTGTCGTTAAGTATGGCCTCAGCCCCACTAACATTTATGCCGAGTGGTCTGGCTATGTAGGATTTCACCAGTTCGAAGAGCCTCTTAGCCCTATAACCACTGCTATACTCGTACCCATAGATTATCCTGCCTGAGGGTATGGTGCAGTTGCCCAGGAAGGGCGCGTTATTAGCGTTAGCGAGGAACGGCCTCCTGGGGTCTACCACTACTCGTAGGCTCGTCTTCGGGATAATGCCTACCCAGAGGCCCTGGCCCGCGCTAGCGTTGAAAGGTAGGAACCCAGTGTTAACAGCCTCGAGCCCGTGATACTCTATGAGTGGTAGGTTAGCGCGGAGCGGCAGGTAGCCTACGGGGCTCCAGGCGATGTGACCCCCAGTATCAGCCACGAAGAGGTTAAGCAGGGGGGTCCCCAGCGTTAGCTGCGCTCTGAGGGCGTCCTTGTAGTCCCTGGCCATGTTGAGCCTCCAGAGGAACGCCAGCTCGTTGCTGCTATAGTAGAAAGTCCACTTGACGGCGTACGACTCGTTGCCATAGCCGATGAGTGGGCCTACGAGTGTGTCCGTCACATTCACGATGACTACTGTGTATCTCCTCTTCAGGGGGTTCCACACCTTTACCTGCACCTTCCTCTCCACGGGCTTGTGCCATGTGCCGTTGAAGAGGTACTCCCCCCTCGAGTTCCACTTGAAGTAGTAGAAGTCAATCTGGTCCGCCATTGATGAGGTGAATCCCCACGCTACGAAGAGGTTCCTCCCAACGAAGACGAAGGGTGTCCCCGGTAAGACCAGGCCAGCTACGTGGAAGGATGGGGTCACTAGCTGCACTATAAGCCAGAGGGGGGGAGCTGTCAGCGAGTCGTGTAGGTCGTCAACTAGGAGGGTCCCGTGGTCCGTAGTAAATGCCGGGTTTACGACGAAGGCCGAGCTAGCGGGCTCCCCACCCGTGACTATCCGGAGCCACTCCTCTAGGGGCTCGAGGTTCTCTAGAGCCCTGCCTACTCCAGGCGCCCTAGAGGGGTTATACATGGGCGGCGACAGGGGCGTGGGTCCGGGGCTCCAGCGCTTCGACTCGTTGCAGTACGCCGTATAGGGGGGCCACGCATGGCCTATACCTAGGTGCAACAGCAGGCCGGGGCCCCACTTCTGGACTAGCTTCTCCAGGACCAGGTCTGACTCGCTGAAGGAGTAGAGTAGTGCTGGTAGCTTGGATACCGCGAAGACGTCCGTGTAATTCCACGTGGAGGGCTTCTGGCCGAGGAGGCGGTATTCGAGGGGCACCATGTCGTGGCTGTTCACGTAGTTTATGTAGTCGTTGATGCCTAGGATAAAATACCTCACGAGCTCGTTCATCTCTCTAAGGGCCGGATCCCTTAGGGAGGCGAGGGCCTGCTTCTTCACGGCATCCGGCACGCCCAGCTTTATGACTATTCGATCGCTGGGCAGGGCCTGCGGCCCGATAAGCCCGGCTAGCCTGCCCTCGGGGATTCTGCGTAGGAGGTCCATTTGGAATAGCCTGAGCCCCGCCTCCACCCAGCCTAGGGCGTAGAAGCCAGCCTCATCCGTGGTGGCGTAGATGTGGGGGATCCCGTACTTATCCCAGGCGACGAGCGCTGACCCCGGCACCCCAGGCGCTATGACCCTGGTGGTGAGTAGCTCAGAGGCCTTAGCCGAGGCCCCTATGCCGTGCGCCGGGTCTATGAGAGAGAGGTAAGCTGGCCCTAGTGGGAGAGGGACTATTGCCAGCGTGAAGGCCCCGATCACTATAAGCGCCTCAATGAATGATGCGAGCCTCCGCGGGTATACCAATAATGTGACCCCCACCCGGGGGCCTCGAGTAGTCTTAGATAATAAGGACTGATTCGACCATAGTCTAACGGCGGTATACTGGCTGTCTAAGTTTTTTAGTGGGACTCACCCCAGCCCCTGCAGGCCTGGGGGCGCGTCCTGATTGGAGGGCAGGCCTGAGGAGAAGACGGGTATACACGGCTGGGGCGTGTACGTGCCCCGCTACAGGCTTCCCATGAGCGAGATCGCGAGGGTGTGGGGCTGGGCCCCCGAGCAGGCCTCGGGGCTTGGCATGAAGGAGAAAGCCGTGGCTGGGCCCGACGAGGACTCGGTGACGATGGGTTATGAGGCTGCTAGGAACGCCTTGAGGAGGGCCTCCATAGAGGCCTCGCGGGTGGGAGCGGTCTTCTTCGGCACCGAATCCAAGCCATACGCTGTCAAGCCTAGCGCAACGATCATAGCGGAGGCCCTAGGCATAACGCCTGCCACCATGGCTAGCGACTTGGAGTTCGCCTGCAGGGCGGCCAGTGAGGGGCTTAGGGCCCTCATAGGCATGGTAGCCTCGGGGCTCATAGAGTATGGCCTCGTTGTGGGGAGCGACACAGCACAGGCCAACCCAGGCGACGTGCTCGAGTTCACGGCCTCGAGCGGCGCCGTGGCCTACATTATCGGGCCACGCGAGGGCGCCGTCGCGCACTTCGAGGGTAGCTACACCTACGTCACCGACACGCCGGACTTCTGGAGGAGGGCCCACCAGCCCTACCCGCTGCATGGCGAGGGCTTCACCGGCGAGCCAGCGTACTTCCACCATATTGAGAATGCTGTTAAGGGCCTCCTAGCCGAGCTGGGCCTCAAGCCCTCAGACTTCGACTACGCGGTATTCCACCAGCCCAACGGGAAGTTCCCACTACGGATAGCGAGGAGACTAGGAATCCCCAAGGAGAAGGTGCTACCCGGCCTCGTCACGCCAGTTATAGGTAACACATACAACGCGAGCGCCCTCCTAGGCCTAGCCAGAGTACTCGACATAGCCAAGCCGGGTGACAGGATCCTCGTAGCACCGTTCGGTAGCGGGGCGGGCTCCGATGCTTACAGCATAGTAGTGACGGACGCCATCGAGGAGAGGAGGGGACTGGCCCCACTCTTCGATGACTACCTCGAGAGGAGGAAGGAGATAGACTACGCTACATACGCGAAGTTCCGCGGCATACTCAATGTGATAAAATGACGTGGGGGTGGTCGTGGTGGAGGTCTACATAACTGGTGTGGGCCTAACCAAGGTTGGGAGGCACTTCGACCTCAGCCTTAGAGAGCTAGCGGCCCGAGCCGCCTTCGAGGCGCTCGACTCGGCGCGAATCGATAAGGTCGACGCCGTCGTTGTAGCGTCAACACTCAGCTACAGAGAGGCCGGCCAGTTCGACCTGGCAGGCCACCTAGCCGGGGCCCTGGGACTGAAGGGTGCTCAGACTCTCGCCATGGAGGCAGGCGATGCCTCGGGACTAGCGGCCGTCGAGGCTGCCTGCTCTCTCATAAGGGCCGGCTCCGCGGAAAGGGTGCTTGTTGTAGGCGTTGATAAGCTCACGGACTACGTGAGCTCTCGTGTATACAGGGATCTCCAGAGGCTCTACGAGGCTGAGGTACAGGCCCTCTACGATATCGGGCATGCGGGCGTCGCGGGCCTCCTAGCCAGGCTCTACATGGAGAGGTATGGTGTCGGCAGGGACACGCTATCCTACTGGCCAGCCATGGATCATAGCCACGCGAAGCACAACCCATACGCGATGCTCCCCTTCGCAATAGACCCGGCAGCGGTGCCCAGGGCGCTTAAGGTGGCAGAGCCCCTGACGCTGCTCGACTCGTTCCCCCTAGGTGATGGAGCGGCTGCCCTTGTCCTCGAGTCGGAGCCCCACGGTGACGCCAGGGCCAAGGTGGTCCTCGCAACCTCAGCGGCTGGGTACCCATCGTTCACCATGAACGAGGACCCGCTCGCCCCCGAGTCGGTGGGCGAGGTGGCAGCCAGGCTCCGGGAGGTCACCGGTATAGCGCCTGCGAACGTTGATGTTATAGAGCTCGGCGATACATTCACGAGCATAGGGGTGATACTGGCCGAGTCCCTCGGGCTCTCGAAGCCCGGGAGAGCGGCTGTTGACGCTATGGAGGGCAGGTTCACCCTTGGAGGCGACGGCCCCGTAGTCAACCCCTCTGGGGGCCTCAAGGCCCGCGGGCACCCTGTGGGGGCGACTGGGGTCTACATGGTTGGCGAGCTCGCCCTGCAGCTTTCAGGGGAGTACCCCGGCCTGAGGGTTGACGGCGCGCGGAGGGGCCTAGCAGTCATGGCCAGTGGCGATGGCTCCTCCGCGCACCTAGTACTAGTGGAGGGGGTGGCCTAGCGTGTCGATGGACCTGAGTGTACCCGAGACGTGGAGAGTTAAGGGGCCCCTCTATAGGCTCGAGGCCGCCCGCTGCAAGACCTGCGGCAGGATCCACTACCCCCCAATGCCAGCATGCCCCTACTGCGGCTCCAGGGACCTCGAGAGGGTTACGTTACCGAGCGAGGGGGTCCTAGAGTCCTATAGCGTGGTATACGCCGTGCCCGAAGGGTCACGCCACAAGGCCCCGGTACTCCTGGGCCTCGTCCGCCTGGGCAGAGTCAGGGTTGTAGCCGAGATCACGGACGCCGACCCCTCCGAGCTGAGGACCGGCATGGAGGTCGAGGCCGTCCTCAGGAGGATCCGCAGCGACCGGGAGGCTGGCATAATACGGTACGGAGTAATGTTCAGGCCGAAGCTAAAGGGTGGGTCGCGTGGAGGCTAGCGGGGAGGAGCATTCCAAGCTACTAGAGGAGGCCCTAGCCAGGCTGGAGCGCGGTGAGATCAGCCTCTCACGGCTCGACAGGGAGCTTGGCAACTCGAACCTGGCAGCCCTGGTGAGGAGGCTCTACCTCGAGAGGAAGCTTGGCGTGAGCCTCTCAGCTGTGGCATCTACGATACTGGACTTCGAGGAGATCGTGGGGCGCAACATAGAGAACCCCATAGGCGCCGTCCAGGTGCCACTAGCAGTCGCTGGCCCACTGCGCGTCGAGGGGGAGTATGCCCGTGGCGACTTCTACGTGCCGCTAGCGACAACCGAGGGGGCCCTGGTGGCTAGCATAAACAGGGGTATGAAGGCAGTCACTCTATCGGGCGGGGCCAGGGTTAGGGTAGTGAAGGATGGCATGGCCCGTGCCCCCCTAATAAGGACGCCCAGCGTCGAGGACGCGGTCAGGCTCGTCGAGTGGGTTAGGGAGAACGAGGAGAGGCTACGCGAGGCGGCATCACGCAAGACTAGGCATGGGAGGCTCGTGGAGATACAGCCCTTCATTGTGGGGAACCTTGTCTGGCTCAGGCTCGTGTACAAGACGGGAGACGCTATGGGCATGAACATGGCTACGATAGCCAGCGATGAGGTGTGCAGGGAGATAGAGGCGTCATACGATGGCTCCATGGAGTGTGTGGCCTTAAGCGGTAACCTGTGCGTTGATAAGAAGGCTAGCCACCTAAACAAGCTGCTAGGCCGCGGCAAGTACGTTGTAGCCGAGGCTCTACTAAAGAGGGACGTGATAGAGGGCGTCCTAAAGGCTTCGGCTGAGGCCATACACTATGTCAACCTATCGAAGAACCTCCTAGGCGGGGCCGTGGCGGGTAATCTGGGCTTCAACGCGCACTTCGCGAACATAATAGCGGCCATATTCATAGCCACGGGTCAGGACGTAGCCCAGGTCGTCGAGAGCAGCATGGGCTACACCTGGACCGAGCCCCGGGGCGGGGACCTCTACGTGAGCGTCACGCTACCAAGCCTAGAAGTGGGGACAGTCGGGGGAGGCACGTGGCTCCCGACCCAGCGCGAGGCTCTCTCGATAATGGGCGTGGCGGGGGGAGGCGATCCCCCCGGCGTCAATGCCCTGAAGTTCGCGGAGATAGTGGCGGCCTCGGTGCTCGCCGGGGAGGTGAACCTGCTGGCAGCGCTTGCCGCGGGCCACTTAGCCCGCGCTCATGAGACCCTGGCTCGGGGGCGGGGGAGGTGACTGACCCGCTAGAGGGCCTCGAGGCATCACTCTCATATAAGAGGTTCAGGGTAGAGGTCGGGAAGGCCGAGCTACCCGGGAGGAGGCCGAGGGTTATACTAAGGGTCGTCATACCCAACACGGTAGCCGTGCTCCCAGTCTTAGGTGGGACGCAGGTAGTGCTCCTCAGGCAGTATAGGCCCGCTATAGGCCAGTGGATAATCGAGGCCCCCGCCGGGACCCTTGAGGAGGGGGAGACACCCGAGGAGGCGGCTATACGCGAGCTAAGAGAGGAGACGGGCCTGAGACCCGGCCGCCTTGAGAAGGTTGGCGAGGCCTACCTAACCCCGGGATACTCGACGGAGTACATGCACTTCTACATAGTCTGGGACCCCCTGGAGGGCGAGCCGTCGCCCGAGGAGGGCGAGGTCATAGAGGCAATGAAGCTCGATGTGGGAGAGGCCCTTGCAATGGCTGAGAGAGGCGAGATACGCGACGCCAAGACCCTGTTGCTCCTAGCTAAGCTTCGCGAGAAGCTGGGCCTTTAACGCGGGGTCCGCGTGAGACTAGGGCAGTCACAAGGGGTCCTCCAAGGCTGCCCGCTTCTTCATCCCCGGGGGCCTGGGGCTTTTTAGAGCCTTTAAATAGTCTGACACTCCCTTTTAAGGCATCGGTGCAGCGTATGAGCGGCCAGGAGACAACGGAAGCCTCCGCCGAGAAGGAGGGGGCCAGGGAGCCTAAGCCAGAGGCTAACATTGAGAACATAGTTGCCACGGTGATACTGGACCACGGACTCGACCTTAACCTCATCGAGGCTAGGGTGATAGACGTCGAGTATAACCCAGACCAGTTTCCAGGCCTCATATACAGGATGAAGAACCCCCGTGTTACAGCTCTCATATTCAAGTCAGGTAAGATGGTTGTCACAGGCACTAAGAGCATTAACGAGTTAGTCTACGCTGTCAAAAGGATACTTAAGAGCCTCCAGGAGCACGGGATAGAGATTAGGGGCAGGCCGAAGATACAGATACAGAACATCGTCGCCTCAGCTAACCTACACGTTAACATAGACCTCGAGAAGGCAGCGTTCGTCCTGCCTGGAAGCATGTATGAGCCTGATCAGTTTCCAGGCCTCATCTACAGGATGGATAAGCCCCGCGTGGTGCTCTTGATATTCAGCAGCGGTAAGATGGTAATAACTGGGGCTAAGAGGGAGAACGAGGTATACGAGGCCGTGGAGCGCATATACAGGATCCTAAAGGAGAACGGGTGCACGCGCCCCCAGTACTAGGCGTGAGGGGGCGATGATGCATGGCTGGGAATACTGACCCCTCTCCATCGGGGATGGGGAGCAAGGCTGAGCGCTGAGCCTACACTGGTAACACGTACTTGAGGGGGCCCAACCTCATAGTGCCCGCCTCCCTGTCGACGACCCACACCTCAGCATCGCCTACGCTGCCTCGCTCCCGGATGATTGGTGACAGGTAGGCCTCCCCGTCGAGGGATACGGCGTGGCCCGTCTGGTAGGCGCCGAAGGCTGGTAGGACCAACACTCTCGCCTCAGAGCCGGGTATTGGTACGTCGAGGAGCACGGGGAGTTTCACCCGCGCGCCGCCCACGTCAACCTGTAGGGAGGGATGCTCGTGGCCTATGATTAGGGTGTCGAAGTCACAGTCCACAATCTGATGCCCGTGGGCAGCAACTAACCCACCACCCAGCTCGAGGCAGCCCTCGACAAGCTCCACGCCCAGGTCTCTCAGCAAGGGAGCCACGAAGGTGTCGTGATTGCCCCTGATTACAATAACCTCCTTTACCCTACTGTCCGTCGAGAGCCACCTCCCAAGCCGCGCTATTTCAACCCTCTCCTGCCTCGTGAGCTTCTCAAACGTGTGTTTAAGATCACCGTCTATGATGAGCCTGGCCCTCCACGGCACAGACTCGAGGGCCTCAGAGAGGTGGCGCAGGGCACTGCGCAACTGGATCCTCGGCAAGAAGACTCCAGTCGCCGCTAGCGCCGACTCGTAGCCGAGATGCACATCGGCGATAATCAGGGCCTGGAGCCTATTGATAGCCAATACGGGTAAGCCATCTACAATGGATACATCAGCATCTACATCCACGAGCCTCCTATTAGCCAACTCCCTTCCACCTAGCCTAGCCGCATAGGAGCCCTGGGGGCCTTGTGTGGCGGGCCCGCCGGGATTTGAACCCGGGACTTCCGCCCGCTCGGCCAGGCCGCCGACTCGGCCTACGGGTTAAAAGCCCGCCGCTCTACCAGCTGAGCTACGGGCCCAGCCACTCCTCCCGAATCCACGGTGGGGCTCATAAGCGTAGCCCCGTGGAGCCCGCTGGAGGCGCCTCGGGCTGGGGGGTGGGACTGCTCTATCGCTATATAACCCCTGGTGGGGCCGCTCCTCTACTGCTAGCCTGGGGGCGGGGGGTCGGTTTGCCTAAGAGGCCTGGTAAGGTTAGTAGGAAGATCCTGCAGCACGAGCTGGTCCCGGAGCATAGGCTGCTGAGCCTCGAGGAGGCCGCTGAGGTCCTGCGGAGGCTGGGCGTGAAGCCCTGGCAGTTGCCCCAGATAAGCGTTAATGACCCAGTTGCCCGTCTGCTTAAGGCGAAGCCCGGCGATATAATCGAGATCAGGCGTCGCTCCCCCACGGCGGGGGAGGCTATATTCTATAGGATTGTTGTGCCCCAGTGAGGGGTTGGATAGGCTTGTCGAGTAAGAGTAGTGATAACTCGAGGACGAATAGGGAGGAAGGCACTCCTCGCAGCCCGAACACCTTGACACCGGATGATCTCTGGGTAGTGTTCAGCGACTATATCAGGCGTCAGGGTCTGGCGAGGCAGCACCTCGATTCATATAACTACTTCGTGGAGAACGTGCTCCCAATGATATTCAAGGAGATATCGGAGATCACGCCAGCGGGCAGGAAGCTGAGGAGGCAGATAGAGAAGGGTCTCCTAGGCCGTATACCCGACATTAAGGTAGTTATCGAGAACATCGAGATAGGTGAGCCTCAGGTAAGAGAGGCCGACGGCAAGATAACGAAGCTAACCCCCATGGAGGCCAGGATTAGGAATGTAACATACATGGCCCCACTCATGGCGGATATGGCGCTCTACGAGAACGGTGTCCTCCGGAGGCGTGAGAGGGTAAAGCTAGGCGATATACCAGTGATGGTTAAGTCCCATATAGACCCCCTCTCCAAGATGAGCCCCGAGGAGCTGATGGCTATAGGGGAGGACCCCTATGACCCCGGAGGCTACTTCATAATCAACGGGAGCGAGAAGGTTATAGTGGCACAGGAGGACTTGGCCGTTAACAGGATAATAACGACTGTGGCGAAGGCTGGCACTGCGAAGATAACGCATACGGCGAAGATAGTGTCCTCCTATATGGGTGAGAGGAGGCAGGTAATAGTAGACAGGATGAGCGACGGGAGCCTCGAGGTAAGCGTCTCAAGGCTCAACGCGAGGATTCCATTCTATGTTTTCATGATGGCGCTTGGCCTCGAGAAGGATATAGAGATCGTTAACGCCGTCTCAACAGACCCCGACGTGCAGAGGGAGCTTATGCCGTCTATAGAGAAGGTTGCCTCGGTCATACGCACCCGCGAGGACGCCCTGGAGTACCTGGGTAACAGGATAGCGAGCCCCGGACAGCCGAGGGAGATAAGGATAGAGAGGGCGCTAGAATTCATAGATAATAACTTCCTGCCCCACCTCGGCAAGAGGCCCGAGGACAGGAAGAAGAAGGCGTACTTCCTGGCCGAGATGGCTAACAGGGTCCTCCAGCTATACCTCGGCAAGAGGGGTGAGGACGACAAGGACCACCTATCCAACAAGAGGCTCAGACTCGCCGGTGACCTGATAGCCGAGCTAGTGAGGCAGGCCGCGATAAGCCTGAGAACGGCTATATCGGAGAAGCTGGAGGAGATGATTGTCAGGGACCAGCCAATCAGGTTCCTGAAGTACCTCGTTAAGCAGAACATAATCACCGATAAGCTACGCGGTGCCATAGCGACTGGTAACTGGGGAGGCGATAGGACCGGTATAAGTCAGCAGCTAGACAGGACCAACTGGATAAGCCTACTGAGCCACCTCCGCAGGGTAGTATCGCCTCTCAGCAGGGGCCAGGCCCACTTCGAGGCCAGGGACCTCCACGGGACCCACTGGGGCAGGCTCTGCCCCTTCGAGACCCCTGAGGGCGTGAATTGTGGGTTGGTCAAGAACCTCGCCCTATACGCCTACATAAGCGTTGGCGTGCCCGAGGAGGAGGTGGAGCGGATCCTCTACGACGAGCTGGGCGTCCAGAGGCTCGAGGACCTGATAAGGGAGACTGTGGAGAAGGGTGAGGTACCTGAGGTAATGGTCAGCGGCGCCAAGGTGTTCCTAAATGGGAGGCCCATAGGCTACCACCCCGACGGCGAGGAGCTAGCAAGGAGGCTCCGAGAACTGCGTAGGAGCGGTAGGCTACACCACGAGGTTAGTGTGGCTCACATAATGGATGAGTACATCAACGAGGTCTATATTAACACAGATGGAGGCAGGCTGATGAGGCCGGTTATAGTCGTGGAGAACGGGGTCCCCAAGCTGACGCGGGAGCACGTCGAGAAGATTAAGAGGGGCGAGATGGAGTTCTGGGACCTCGTGAAGGAGGGCGTAATAGAGTTCCTCGACCCCGACGAGGAGGAGAACGCGTACATAGCCGAGTTCCCGGAGGACGTGACGCCCGAGCATACCCACCTAGAGCTGTGGAACCCGGCTATACTCGGTGTCGCAGCCAGCGTTATACCATACCTCGAGCACAACCAGAGCCCCAGGAACACCTACCAGAGCGCCATGGCAAAGCAGGCTCTGGGCCTCTACGCGCTAAACTTCCACTACCGCATGGACAGCCACTCCTACCTACTCCACTACCCGCAGAAGCCGATAGTCCAGACCCGCGCTCTCGAACTAATGGGCTACAACGCTAGGCCCGCCGGCCAGAACCTGGTCCTCGCCTTGATGGCTTTCAGCGGCTACAACATAGAGGATGCACTGATATTCAATAAGTACTCGATAGATATGGGCGTGGGCAGGGCCACCTTCTTCAGGGTCTACACGGCCCAAGAGAACGCCTACCCCGGAGGGCTCACAGATAAGATACTCGTGCCCAGCCCCTCGCTCGAGGACCATAAGGGTGACGAGTACTACCAGAAACTTGCACCCGACGGTATAGTCGAGCCCGAGGTGGAGGTCAAGAGCGGTGACGTACTAATAGGTAGGCAGAGCCCACCTAGGTTCATGAGCGAGGAGAGGGTTATTACGAGCGCACTGCTTCGCAGGAGGGACACCAGCGTCCAGCTCCGCCACGGAGAGAATGGTGTCGTGGATGCAGTCATAATCACGCAGACCATAGAGAAGCACAAGCTCGTGAAGGTCAGGGTGAGGGACCTCCGCATACCGGAGATAGGAGACAAGTTCGCCAGCCGCCACGGGCAGAAGGGGGTCATAGGGATGATCTTCCAGAGGTACGACCTGCCATACACGGAGGAGGGGATAATCCCCGACGTAATCCTCAACCCACACGCAATACCGTCTAGAATGACGGTAGGCCAGCTGATAGAGATGATAGCAGGCAAGCTAGGCGCGGTCGAGGCGAGGTTCATAGACGGGACGCCATTCTACAAGGAGTCGATTGACGGCATAAAGCTTAGGCTACTCAAGCACGGCTACCATCCACACGCTAGGGAGGTAATGTATGACGGCAGGACTGGCGAGATGATTGAGAAGCCGATAACGATAGGGATAGTCTTCTACCAGAGGCTGTACCACATGGTCGCCGACAAGATACACGCACGCGCCACGGGCAAGGTGCAGCTACTCACTAGACAGCCCACGGAGGGCAGGGCCCGCAGGGGCGGGCTGAGGTTCGGCGAGATGGAGCGCGACGCCCTTATAGGCCATGGAGCGGCGATGCTCATACGCGACAGGATGCTCGATAACAGCGATGCCTACGTGATGTACGTTTGCCGTGAGTGCGGCCACATAGCGTGGTACAACAGGAACAAGGGCGTCTATGAGTGCCCCATACACGGGCCGGGCGCTGACGTGGTGCCGGTTGTGGTCCCATATGCGTTCAAGCTACTACTCCAGGAGATAATGAGTATGGCCGTCAAGCCGGAGATAAAGGTCGCAGATAAGATCAATATTGCAAATAAGATAGTCGGAGCCCCATTCACGGCTATGCTCAGGAGGAAGCTCGCCGCCGCGGGGGCCTCGGCAAATGGCGGTGGCACTAACGGCTCGAACGACGGCGGGGCCCCCGGGGAGCGTGAATCCAAGTCCAGCTAGGGGCATGGGGGGTGGCAGTTATGGCGTATAGGCCCGACTTCGTTGAGAGGTATGTGATAGATAAGATAGTCTTCGGGATACTCTCGCCCACGGAGATTAGGGCTATGTCGAGAGTCACGGTCATCACGCCAGAACTCTATGCCCCCGACGGCACGCCGATCCAGGGGGGCCTAAGGGACCCTGCCTTCGGTGCGATCGAGGGCGGCGAGCGGTGCCCCGTGTGTGGTAATACCAGGCTAGAGTGCCCGGGCCACTTTGGGAGGATAGACCTCGCGCGCCCCGTGGTGCATCCAGGCTTTGCCCCTAAGATAGCCTCGCTCCTCCAGGCTACGTGTAGGGCTTGTGGCCGCGTGAAGATCCCGCCTGAGAGGGCGAAGTACCTCCTCGCGATACTCAGGAGGCTCAGGGACCGCTGGCCTAAGCTAGCCGATAACCTGGTGAAGGAGATAGAGAAGGAGGCCGCCTCCCGGATGGAGTGCCCCCACTGCGGGGCCAGACAGTATAGGATCAGGTTCACGAGGCCCTACTACTTCTACGAGGAGAGGCCGGAGGGCTCGGTTAGGCTCACGCCCATAGAGATTAGGGAGAGGCTGGAGAGGATCCCGGACGAGGACGCCGAGCTCCTGGGGGTGAACCCGAAGAGGGCCAGGCCCGAGTGGATGGTTCTGACAGTGCTGCCGGTACCGCCAGTCTCCGTGAGGCCCTCCATCGTCCTCGAGACGGCGCAGAGGGCCGAGGACGACCTCACGCACGCGCTATCAGAGATAGTGAGGATAAACGAGAGGCTCAAGAAGAGCCTGATCCAGAACAGCCCGGAGTCGATAATAGAGCAGCAGTGGGAGCTGCTCCAGAACGCAGTAGCAGCATACATAGACAACGAGCTACCCAACATGCTACAGCTAGTCCATAAGAGGAGGAGGCCCCTCAAGACGCTCGCCCAGAGGCTCCGCGGCAAGGAGGGCCGCTTCCGCGGCAACCTCTCCGGCAAGAGGGTGAACTTCTCCGCGAGAACAGTGATCTCGCCAGACCCATACATCAGCATTAACGAGGTAGGCGTGCCATACGAGGTCGCGATGACCCTTACTGTACCGATAATGGTCACACCCGAGAACATAGAGTTCGCCCGCAGGCTAGTCCTAAATGGCCCCAACAAGTGGCCAGGAGCTGTGCACGTCTACAAGGCCCGGGAGGGCATCAAGCTAGACCTCAGGTTCAGGCAGAACCTGAAGCAGGTTGCTGAGAGCCTAGAGCCCGGGGATATAGTTGAGAGGCACCTCATGAATGGTGATATAGTGTTATTTAACAGGCAGCCCAGCCTCCACAGGATGTCGATACTAGGCCATATCGTAAGGGTGATGCCAGGCAAGACTTTCCGTCTGAATCTGCTAGTGTGCCCGCCCTATAACGCCGACTTCGATGGCGACGAGATGAACCTCCACGTACCCAGGAGCCCCGAGGCCATAGCGGAGGCCCGTGAGCTGCTGCTAGTGCAGAAGCATATACTCACGCCGAGGTATGGAGGCCCAATAATAGGCGGCCGCCAGGACTACGTCAGCGGCGCCTATCTCTTAACGGTCAAGACGAGGGTCTTCACTAAGGAGGAGGCCTCGAGGCTACTCGCAATAGCTGGCTACAGGGGCGAGCTACCCGAGCCAGCCATCCTAAAGCCCAGGCCCCTATGGACGGGCAAGCAGCTCGTAAGCCTGTTCCTACCCGAGGACTTCCACTTCAAGGGGAGGGCTAAGATAAACGCGGGAGACCTCTCATGCGATAGCATAGAGTGCTTCCACGACTCCTTCGTCGTAGTGAGGTTCGGCAAGCTACTCGAGGGCGTACTAGACAAGAAGGCCATAGGAGCAGAGGAGCCCGAAAATATACTGCACATGCTCGCACTAGAATACGGCCACGAGAAGGCCAGGGACTTCCTAGACAGGGTGTTTAGGATGTTTATCAGGATGCTAGAGCTGAGGGGGCTCTCGATATCCCTAGGAGACCTCGAGATACCCGAGGAGGCGAAGAAGAAGATAAAGGAGGTCCTGGATAAGGCTAGAGAGAGGGTGCTCGAACTCATCGAAGAGTATAGGAAGGGCACGTTGGAGCCCATACCCGGCAGGAGCCTCGAGGAGAGCCTCGAGCTCAAAATAATAGAGGTCCTAAGCAACGCCAGGGACGAGGCCGGGAGGATAGCGATCTCATACCTGGATCCATTCAACGACGTATTCATAATGGCTAAGACCGGCGCCAGGGGCAGCGACGTCAACATAACCCAGATGGCCGCCTCACTAGGCCAGCAGACCGTCAGAGGCAGGAGGATCTCGAGAGGGTTCCGCACGAGGACACTGCCCCACTTCAAGCCAGGCGACCTGAGCCCAGAGGCTAGGGGCTTCGTGAGAGGCAACTTCCGTGACGGCCTGAGGCCCACCGAGGTATTCTTCCACGCGGCAGGCGGTAGAGAGGGCCTGGTGGACACAGCCGTGAAGACCAGCCAGAGCGGCTACATGCAGAGGAGGCTCATAAACGCGCTCCAAGACCTAGTCGTGACGAACGACGGCACGGTCAGGGACGCCTACGGCAACATCATACAATTCAGATACGGCGAGGACGGCACCGACCCAATGCTCTCATACCACGGGAAGCCCGTGGACATCGATAGGGCGATAGAGTATGTAAGGAGCGCCAAGCAAGCCTCAGGCTAGGGGGGTGGCCGGTGTGAGCCTCAAGAGGAAGCTTGAGCAGGCCAGGGAGATACTACCGCCATCGATATACCAGGAGCTGGTGGAGAAGCTTGAGCAGGCCAGGGACCTAAAGGCTAGGGATAAAGAGAAGGTGGTCGACATAGTAGTGAGGGATTACATTGCCCACATGGTACAGCCCGGCGAGCCTGTCGGCACCGTTGCCGCCCAGTCTATAGGCGAGCCCGGCACGCAGATGACACTGAGAACCTTCCACTATGCCGGCATGATGGAGTTCGACGTGACCCTGGGGCTGCCTAGGCTAATTGAGATAGTGGACGCTAGGAGGGAGCCGTCAACGCCTGTCATGGAGATCCCCCTGGCCGAGGAGTACAAGTACGATAAGGAGAAGGCTAAGGAGATAGCGAGGAGGATAGAATACACGACCCTCGAGAAGGTCATAACCGCCATAGATTACACTCTTGGCGATAACGTCTTCATAATAAGGCTCGACCCCGAGATGCTGGAGGATAAGGGCGTTACCATAGAGGCGGTAGTGGCGGTCCTAGAGAAGGCTAAGCTGGGTAATGTCGTGGTGAGCGAGGAGGATCCCTACACCATCTACCTGGAGCTAAGCGAGAAAGTGCTACCGCCCGAGTATCTCTTCGACGTGAAGCGTTATAATGACATAGTGGCGAAGCTCAAGAAGCTATACATCAAGGGCGTCAAGAACATCAAGAGGGCTACCGTGAGGTGCTCTGAGGAGACGGGTGAGTGCATGATATACACCGATGGGAGCAAGCTGAGCGAGATAATAAAGCTCAAGGGTGTCGACTACACGAGGGTGAGAACCAATAACATACACGAGATAGCGGAGGTACTCGGCATAGAGGCGGCGAGGAACGCCATAATAGAAGAGATACTGAAGGTCCTCCAGGATAGTGGGCTCGACGTGGACGTCAGGCACGTGATGCTAGTGGCGGACATAATGACATGGACTGGCAAGGTAAGGCAGATAGGGAGGCTGGGCGTCGTAGGCGATAAGAGGAGCGTCTTCGCCAGAGCCGCCTATGAGGTCACAACGAAGCACATCTTCGAGGCAGCAATAAAGGGTGAAGTAGACGAGATGCTGGGGGTGACAGAAACAATAATAGCCGGCCTAATACCGCCCATCGGCACCAGCACGGTGCTAGTGGGCGCGCCGGCTCCCAGCAATGCGGGTGGTGAGAAGTGAGCACGGCGGTCACGAGGGAGCTGAAGAATCTCGTGAAGACGGGTGTCTACGTGCTGGGCTCACGCCAGTCCATAAGGGCCGTAGCCCACGGTAAGGCTAAGCTGCTGATAATAGCCAAGAACGCGAGGCCCGACCTAAGGGATCGGGCACTCTATCTAGCCAAGCTGAGCGGGGTCCCAGTCTACACTTTCCCTGGTACGAGCGTAGAGCTGGGCGTGGCGCTAGGGAAGCCCTTCAGGGTCTCGATGCTGGCCGTGATAGATGAGGGCTCGTCTCAGATACTAAGAGCAGCCAGGCAGGCGTCGCGGCAGTAGCGCTGACGTGGCAGGGGGTCTGGTGGTGAGCGAGCCTGGCAGGATCACCTTCGAGGAGCTGCGGTACCTTTCAATGTTCACCGACCTAACGGGTGCAACCGCCTACAGGTGCATCATAGACAGGGAGGGTAACAGGCTCATTTTCGTCGTGAAGCCCTCCGATATCGGCAGGGTAGTCGGGAGGCGTGGCAGGAACCTCGACATACTCAGGAAGCTTTTCCGCAAGGACGTAGAGGTGGTGCCGTACTACGAGGATTTAGAGGAGATGATTAAGAGCCTATTCCCCAACGCTCGCATACTAGGCATAACAGTGAGGGAGAGAGGCAACGGTAAGTATGTCACCGTGAGGGTCGCGGAGGAAGACAAGGGCCGGGCGATAGGCAGGGAGGGCAGGAACGTCAAGCGCGCACGGCTGGTCTTAAGGGAGCTTTTCAACGTGGTCAGCCTACAGGTACGCTAGCGCTATCCCTATAAGCCCCACCCCGGCTGTGATGCGGGGGTGCCAGAGGGGAGTTGACGGGCAAGAAGGCTCCGAGCGGCCTATTCGCGGCTAGGAAGCTTAGGAGGAAGAGGCTCAAGTTCCGCTGGAGCCAGAGGGAGTTCAAGGTAAGGATGCTCGGCCTCAAGCGCAAGTACGACCCCCTAGAGGGTGCACCCATGGCTAGGGGTATAGTCTTGGAGAAGGTTGGGGTAGAGGCCAGGCAGCCGAACAGCGCGCTCAGGAAGTGCGTGAGGGTCCAGCTAGTCAAGAACAAGAAGGTTGTCACAGCCTTCGTCCCGAGGGATGGAGGTATACTACTCATAGACGAGCACGACGAGGTCATTATAGAGGGTATAGGAGGCCCCAGGGGCCGCTCCATGGGCGACATACCGGGAGTCCGCTACAGGGTAGTCATGGTAAACGGGGTGTCATTAAAGGCACTCTGGCTCGGCAAGAGGCAGAAGCCACGCAGGTAACCCTAGGAGGTACCGGAGCCCTCCGGGGCAGGGCTAGTCCTCCTCTCCTCCCTCTCCGCCCTCGAACTCTAGTATGTCGAACTCATCCACGAAATCCTCCCTCACGTAGATGGGGGCCCCAACGAGCATGGCTAGGAACACGGCGTGGCTTGGAATCATCTTGACCCTCGACACCATTCCCTCGTCCTCGAACTCGGCCGTCGCAGTGTAGAGGCCGGTCTGGGGATCCAGCTCGTCTATGACGACCTTCCTTAGGGTGCGCGCTATCTCCTCCTTGAACGACTCGTAGTTCGCCAATAGGTCGAAGAGGCTCTTCCTCTCCGGGTACTCCCCCTCCCCCCTGAGGGCCCTAACAGCTAGGGCAACCTCCACTGGTATGTTGACCATGGTGAACGTCCTCCCATCATCCAGTAGCAGCTGCATGCCGACTACGACGTAGCGCGAGGAGCCCTCGCCCGCTATCCCCAGGAACACGGTGACGTCCTTGGCTCTCCGTAGGCCCTCCAAACCCACCGCACCACGCCGCCCCTCTACCGGGAGTCGGGAGCCCTTATGCGTGGAGCCCTCCTCCACACTATGCTATTAAAGCCCTGGAGCCGACAGCCGCTAGTCAGGGTGGCGGGCTCTGGCTGGTAAGGGTAGCGATGCTGAGGCCCTAGAAGTCCCGGAGCTAGTCGAGGTAAAGGCCGATGCAATAAGGCTCTTCGGCAAGTGGAGCTGGGTGGGCGTTGAGGTCAGGGATCCCAGTTTGAAGAGGTACATATGCCTCACACCGGTCTGGCTGCCCCACACGGGCGGCAGGCACGAGCACAGGAGGTTCGGTAAGAGCCAAGTCCCTATAGTCGAGAGGCTCATGAACAAGCTCATGAGGCCCGGCCGCAACGGTGGTAAGAAGCACCTAGCATACAACATCGTGAAGACAGCCTTCGACCTCATATTCTATAGGACGGGTGAGAACCCCATACAGGTCCTCGTGAGGGCTATAGAGAACGCCGCGCCTAGGGAGGAGACTACTAGAATAATGTATGGAGGCATAACATACAGGGTCTCTGTGGACGTAGCGCCCCAGAGGAGGGTCGACCTCGCGCTGAAATTCATAACAGAGGGCGCGAGGCTCTGCGCCTTCAACAACCCCAAGCCAATAGAGGAGTGCCTAGCAGACGAGATAATATGGGCCGCCCGCGGGGACCCCCAGAGCTACGCTATAAGGCAGAAGGAGGAGATAGAGAGGATAGCCCTCAGCTCGAGGTAGCCCTCCTCCCACTCTCGTGGGTCGCCTCTCCTTCAGGCTTATAAACCCTCCCACCCGCCTAAGCCTGAACGGTTGACGGAGGTGGCATTGCATGCCTGAGAAGCCCCACCTGAACATAGTGGTCATAGGCCACGTGGACCACGGTAAGAGCACCCTCGTAGGCCACCTGCTCTACAGGCTCGGACTAATAGACGAGAAGAAGCTCAAGGAACTCGAGCAGATGGCTGAGGCTAAGGGTAAGGGCAGCTTCAAGTTCGCCTGGATACTCGACAGGATGAAGGAGGAGAGGGACAGGGGCATAACGATCGACCTAACGTTCATGAAGTTCGAGACCAAGAAGTACGTCTTCACAGTAATAGACGCTCCAGGCCACAGGGACTTCGTCAAGAACATGATAACGGGTGCGAGCCAGGCCGACGCCGCCATCCTAGTTGTCTCGGCTAGGAAGGGAGAGTTCGAGGCCGGCATGAGCCCCGAGGGCCAGACCAGGGAGCACCTACTCCTAGCCAAGACCATGGGCATCGACCAGATAGTGGTGGCCGTGAACAAGATGGACGCCACCGAGCCCCCGTGGAGCGAGAAGAGGTACAACGAGGTAGTCAGCGTGCTAAAGAAGTTCATGAAGGGGCTGGGCTATCAGGTCGACAAGATACCCTTCATACCCGTCAGCGCCTGGCTGGGCGACAACCTGATAGAGAGGAGCCCCAACATGCCCTGGTACAACGGCCCCACGCTAGTCGAGGCCCTCGACCAGCTCCAGCCACCCAAGAAGCCCGTGGACAAGCCACTCAGGATACCCATACAGCACGTCTACTCCATACCCGGAGCTGGCACAGTGCCCGTAGGCAGGGTTGAGACAGGCGTGCTCAAGGTGGGCGACAGAGTAGTATTCATGCCCCCAGGCCTCGTGGGCGAGGTCAGGAGCATACAGATGCACTACCAGGACCTCCAGAAGGCCGAGCCCGGCGACAACATAGGCTTCAGCGTGAGAGGCATAAGCGCCAAGGAGATAAAGAGGGGCGACGTAGCCGGGCACCTAGACAACCCGCCCACCGTGGCGGAGGAGTTCACCGCCAGGATATTCGTTATCTGGCACCCAAGCGCCATAGCCCCCGGCTACACGCCTGTGATACACGCCCACACCGCCAGCGTTAGCGCCAGGCTCGTGGAGATACTCGCCAAGCTAGACCCCAGGACCGGCAAGGTGATAGAGGAGAAGCCCAGCTTCCTGAAGCCCGGCGACGTCGCGATAGTGAGGTTCAAGCCAATAAAGCCGATGGTCATCGAGAAGTTCAACGAGTTCCCGCAGCTAGGCCGCTTCGCCATGAGAGACATGAACAGGACCATAGGCATCGGCATAGTCACCGACGTCAAGCCAGCCAAGGTGGAGATAAGGACCAAGTAAGGATCCTCCCCCGAGCCCCCTACTAATCTCTAATTGCGGGATCCAGTCCTCCCCGCTGGGCGCATGCCTTTATACCCTCAAACAGTCGCCCACCCCCTAGGGTGCGTGGGGACCTTGTTCAGGCTCAGGATATGGCTGAGGAGCACCAGCGTCGAGAGCCTGGAGGAAGTTGTACGCCAGATCAAGGAGATAGCTGAGAAGACGGGCGTTAGGATGAAGGGGCCCGTGCCCCTGCCCACGAGGAGGCTCGAGGTGCCAATCTTCAGGCTCCCCCACGGCGAGGGCTCGAAGTACTGGGAACACTGGGAGCTCAGGATACACAAGAGGCTCATAGACCTCGACGCCGACGAGCGCGTGCTTAGGAGGCTCATGAGGATAAGGGTCCCAGAGAACGTCTATATTGAGATAAAGCAGCTGCCAGCCACCACGACGGGCAGGCCCTCAAGGGCCTCAGGGAGGAGTCGGAGGAGGGGCTAACGGCTTAAACTCCCGCATGCCCGATCCTCGCTGGTAGGGGCGCCGGGGTGCCCGAGCGGCCCAAGGGGACGGGCTGGAGACCCGTTCCCCCGCAAGGGGGGCGCGGGTTCGAATCCCGCCCCCGGCGCCACGACTCCCCTGGTTCTCCGGCGCCTAGAGGAGGGCTCTCGCGCCAGTAGCCGTCTTCTCGAAGACTACAACAGTGGCCCGCCCCTGCGCTAGGGGCGGCTCCACCTCGAGGACTCCATCCTCGAGCCTTAGCCTCCGGGTCTTCGAGATATCTAGGAATCTATTGAGGGGGTCTAAGGGTAGGAGCGAGCCCGGCACCCAGAAGTGGAGCGGTATCACGAGTTTCGGCGAGGTTATCTCGACTATTGCCTTGGCCTCGATGGCGTCTATGGTGTAGACGCCTCCGACCGGCAGGGCTAGGATGTCCACGCCGCTGAAGGGCTTCAGGGCTCCTGGGGGAGGCACGTGGCCTATATCGCCTAGATGCGCTATGCGGAGCCCGCCGAGGTCTATTATGTAGGCGGCGGTGTCGCCCCTCAGCCTACCCGAGGCCCTGTCGTGGTAGAACTTGTATCCCTCGACTCTAACCTCTCCCAGCCTGAAGGATCCATGCTTCTTTACTATAGCCTTGCCTCCACTCATCTCAATGGCGTTATGGTCGTAGTGGGGGTGGGTGACTAGGGTATAGTCGGCTTCGACCCTGCACTCGGGCAGGCCTATGCTGCCCCCGTCATGTGGATCCAAAGCTATTACCGGGCCTCCCTCAGGCTCGACTATAAGGTACGAGTGGCCGCACCACTTGATCCTTATCCTACCCACGCTGGGGCCCCTTGGGCGACGTTTGATTGTGGAGGCCTTTAATAGAGGAGGGACACACCCGACGCGGGTGAGGCCTTGCCGTTAACAGTCAGGGGAATGACCATACCCACCCTGGAGGACCTACCCCCCTGCCGGAAGGTGCTGGTTAGGATAGACGTCAACAGCCCCATAGACCCCGCCTCCGGGGAGATACTTGATGTGACGCGCTTTAAGGCCCACCTGGCGACGCTGCGGGAGCTCGCGGCTCAGTCTGCCGTGGTAATCATGAGCCACCAGGGCAGGCCTGGAGAGCCCGACTTCACGCACCTCCAGAGGCATGCCGAGGTACTCTCGAGGCTCCTGGGTTTGAATGTTGAGTACGTCGACGACGTGATAGGACCCGAGGCTCTCAGGCGCATCCGGGGCCTCAAGCCGGGCAGGATTCTCATGCTAGACAACACACGTATAGTCTCGGAGGACTACATAGAGGCCCCAGCCGAGGTACACGCGAGGGGCATAATGGTCTCAAGGCTGCACCCCCTCTTCGACTGCTACGTCAACGATGCATTCGCTGCCTCCCACAGAAGCCAGGCCAGCATAGTCGGCTTCCCCCTGAAGCTACCCAGCGCCGCTGGGAGGCTCATGGAGGCCGAGCTACGAGCCCTATCAAGGGTCATTGACTCACCGGAGAGGCCGAAGGTATATGTGCTTGGAGGCTCGAAGCTTAAAGATATGCTCTCAGTAATCGAGAACCTAGTAAAGACCGGGGGCGCCGACTGGATACTCACGACAGGGCTCACGGCACTCCTTTTCCTCGAGGCCAAGGGGGTAGACGTGGGCGAGGCCAAGAAGGCGCTCGTGAGCAAGGGCGGGCACGTCCTCCTGGAGAGGGCGCGAGGCCTCCTCTCGCACACAGACAGGATCCTGGTCCCCGAGGACTTCAAGGTCGAGAGGAGGGGCTCGGTGGAGGTCGTGCCGGCCACCAGGATAGAGGGTACCCCCAAGGATATAGGGCCCGAGACGGTGGAGAAGTACTCAAGCATACTATCCAAGGCCCGACTCGTAGTCATGAAGGGACCCGCCGGAGTCGTCGAGGATCCGAGGTTCAGGGAGGGCACCAGAAGGTTAGTCGAGGCGGCACTCTCCTCGGGGGCCTTCACCCTATTCGGCGGGGGCCACTTCAACGTGATAATCTCCGAGCTCCCAGCCGAACTAAGGTCGCGGGTGGGCCACATAAGCACGGCGGGTGGCGCGCTAGTCTACATGCTCTCCGGCAGACCGATGCCCGGCCTCGAGGCCCTCGCCAAGAGCCTTTTAATCCATGCCCGTCACCCGGGCCAGGGTGGTAGCCGTGGTCCTGAGGGTGGGCGTTAACGGGTTCGGGACCATAGGTAAAAGGGTTGCATACGCCATCCAGCTGCAGGATGACATGGACCTCGTAGGCGTTGTTAAGAGGACTCCAGACTACGCCGCCCTCCAAGCACGCCGCGCGGGTATACCAATATACACGCCAAGCGAGAGGGAGGCCGAGGCCTTCGAGCAGCGTGGGATCCACGTGAGGGGCACGATAGAGGACCTCCTAGACTCTATAGACGTCATAGTGGACGCGACGCCAGGCGGCACCGGGGCTAAGTACAAGCCCCTATACGAGAAGCACGGCGTCAAGCAGATCTTCCAGGGCGGGGAGAAGCCTGACGTCGCGGATGTGAGCTTCAGCACCCTCTGCAACTACGAGGAGGCACTAGGCAAGAGGAGCGTGAGGGTGGTCTCCTGCAACACCACAGGCCTACTCAGGCTGATATGCACACTCGACAAGGCCTTCGGGGTTAGCGCGGCGCGTGCGGTGATAATTAGGAGAGCAGCTGACCCCAAGGAGATCAAGAGGGGCCCGATAAACGCTATAGTACTGAACCCGCCCAAGCTACCGAGCCACCACGGCGAGGACGTGCGGACGGTGCTGCCAAAACTTGACATAGTAACAGCGGCTGTTGTAGTGCCTACGACCCTCATGCATGTCCATAACGTGACGCTCCGCCTCTCCAGCCCCGTCACGAGGAGGGACGTGATAGCCGCGCTGGAGGAGGCTCCCAGGATCATGGTGGTCAGCAGCGAGGAGACGGGGATAAAGAGTACGGCCGAGCTGATGGAGGCAGCCAGGGAGCTGAGGAAGAGATCCGATATACCCGAGCTAGTCGTATTCGAGGAATCCGTGACAGCTAGGGGCAACGAAGTGATACTCTTCCAGGCAGTCCACCAGGAGTCCATCGTGATACCGGAGAACATAGACGCCCTCAGGGCCCTCGGGGGCCTGGCGCAGACGGCGAAGGAGACCATAGCGCTCACGGACGAGAGCCTAGGAGTGGGCCAGCCTCTATGGTGAGCATGAGCAGTAAATAATATGGGAGAACCCGTGACTTTAGCTATAATTCAATCTAAAAATACCTCCCACCCACCAGCCGAGCCGGGGCTAAGGCTTGTCGGTAGGCGGTGAGAGGTCAAGGAGGTTCCTAGCCGAGCGAGCGAGGAGCATGAGGGCCTCCGAGATAAGGGAGCTACTCAAGCTGACCGAGGGCCGGGACATAATAAGCCTCGCTGGAGGGCTACCGGACCCCCAAACGTTCCCGCGGGAGGAGCTCGCGGAGATTGCTAGACGGGTCATAATTGAGAGGGGCAACCAGGCCCTCCAGTACTCACCAACCCTGGGTGTTACGGAGTTCCGCAGGGTCCTCAAGGAGTTCCTCTCGAGCCACGGCGTCACCGTGAATAGTGGTGATGACGTCATAGTTACGACAGGCAGCCAGGAAGCGTTATACCTGATCGCGAAGGTATTCGTTGATCCCGGGGACGTGGTCTTCGTCGAGGCGCCAACGTATCTCGCTGCGCTTAACGCCTTCAGGCACTATGGAGCCTACTTCAAGTCGGCGCCCCTCGACGACGAGGGCATGAGGACTGATGTCCTCGAGGAGCGTATAAAGGAGGCTAGAAGGGAGGGGCGCAGGCTCAAGCTGATCTACACTATCCCAACGAGTCAGAACCCCAGCGGTGTCACGATGAGCCTCGAGAGGAGGAAGCACCTCCTCGAGCTAGCCGAGGAGTATGATCTCCTCGTAGTGGAGGACGACCCCTACAGCTTCTTCACGTTCGAGCCCGTCGAGGCAGAGCCGCTCAAGACCCTGGATAAGAGCGGCAGAGTCATATACCTCGGTACCCTGAGCAAGATACTATCGCCGGGCCTCAGGATAGGGTGGGCCCTAGCCGAGAGCTGGGTGGTGACAGCCCTCGAGCTGGCCAAGCAGAGCGTGGACCTGCACAGCTCCACACTATCCCAGTTCATAGCGGCCGAGGCGATGAGGAAGGGCCTAGTCGACAAGACCGTCGAGAAGGCTAGGACCATCTACAAGGAGAAGCGCGACGTAATGCTTGAATCACTCGAGGAGTACTTCCCGAACTCGTGCAGGTGGACGCGCCCCGTTGGAGGGCTCTTCATATTCGCCTACCTGCCGGAGGGCCTCGACACCAAGGCAATGCTACCCGAAGCCATAGAGAGGGGCGTAGCATACGTGCCGGGGGCGAGCTTCTTCGCAGAGGGCGGCGGCGAGAACACTATGAGGCTGAACTTCAGCTACCCAACGAAGGAGCAGATAAGGGAGGGCATCAGGAGGCTGGGCCTCCTCATAAAGGAGAAGGTTGGAGGCTGAGCCCCGATCCCTCCGCGCCCGCGCCTACCCCTCTTACCCTTCTAGTAGGCCAGCTAGCCTGAGCCTCTCCCTCAGCGCCTTGAGGGTCTCATCGGTCTCGGGAGGTAGTGGGGGCCTCACATGAGGCTTAACCGGCAGCCCCATCATGGAGAGGGCCGCCTTTATTGCCCCCTGATAGGAGGCCCCAGCCCTAATGGCCCACAGCACGCGCTCCACCTCAGCCTGTGCCTCGAGTGCCTGGGAGTACTGGCCGTGGACCCAGGCCCCTAGGAGTCTCCTGAAGGTCGCTGGTACCACGTTGGCTAGCCCGACTACTGCGCCTGAAGCCCCATAGGCGAGTGCTAGTAGGACGGCCTCATCGAGGCCAGCGAGGACCCTTAGCCTTCCCCCGCTCTCCCTCAGGACATCCGCTACATACGTGGGATCCCGGGTAGTAGCCTTCACGGCGACCACGTTGCTGCTCTCCCCCGCTATCCTAGCGGCTGCCTCAGCGGGCACGGTGGAGCCCGCATGTAGCGGTACATGATAGAGTATGAGAGGCACCTCGAGCCTAGCGGCTAGGCTCGTATAGTATTCAACGAGGCCCTCGGGGGAGGCCTCGAGGTAGTGTGGGGGAGGCACGAGGACTGCCTCGGCCCCTGAATCCACCACAAGCCTCCCCCAATCAATGGCTACCTCCAGGGGCGCAGGAGGCACCCCAGCTAGAACGCTAGCCCTGCCGCCGACAGCCTCGGCCACTTTTGCAACAAGCCTAGCCTCCTCCTGGGGCCCTATTAGCGAGAGCTCGCCGGTGGAGCCGCCTACTAGCACGGCATCTACTCCACCATCGACTAGCCAGGAGGCCAGCTGGGCCGCGGCGCCGTAGTCTATGGGGCCCCCGCGGGACTCGTAGGGCGTCACCATCGCTGCTACGAGGCCATCAAGGAACCGGGGGATTCTACCAGCCAATACCGGGCCACCGGGCTCCCACTGCTCCCCGGGTTATTAACTGGGCCCGCATAGTCCGGCGTGGCAGGAGGCGCTTGAGGGTGGCAGTGACGCCCGGGGCGGGTGACTCTTGCAGTCCCCAGCCTGAGGCCTCGCTGGAGGTAAAGGCTAGGGTTGAGGGCGTCATAAGGCCCTCGACCGGGTACCGCTGGTACGGCTCCGTACTCGTCAGGGCAGAGGGCATCGGGCGAGTGGCCCTCCTCATGACGGGCTCCATAGCCCAGTGGCTCCGGCCGGGCGAGCAGGTGGTACTCGCCTCCACAGGAGAGCCCCACGACTTCGCCGGGGGCCTCAGGATACTCGAGCCCGGCGAGTACACGCTAACGCGCCTCACGAGCGAGGGCCCCGTGCTTGTCTGGCCGCCCTGGTGTAGGCTCTACGAGGTCAAGAAGCCATACTACCATGGAGTAGTGATGGCCAGGGAGGCCTCAAGCGAGTCCGACTACGAGGCCGTCGCCGGGCTCGAGCAGTACCACTACGCGAGCAAGGAGGAGCTAGTAGCGATCTGGAAGTGCCCCCGCTGCGGCACAGTAGTAGAAGCCAACACGAGGCCGAAATGCCCGAAGTGCGGGGCCCGCATGATACTACAGGAGATCCGGGGGAGCCTGCCGAGCAGCAGGTTCCTAGTACTAGAGCTGCTCACGAGGAAGCCCTATGAGCCGAGGATCATAGGCTACGTGAGGGTCGACACTCCGATACCCCTAATGCATAGGAGGATCCCCACGCCCGATGGGGGCTTCAGGGTCGAGAAGCTGATCAGGGAGAAGGTGTTCCCCCCCGACTGGTTCCACCCGACCTTCTGGCCAATAAAGCCCCCGGAGAGGAGGAAGATACTATGCATGTACCGGGAACTAGCCCCGATCTACGGGAGGAGGCTTGCCAGGGCCATAGTCGGCTCCAGGATTGCCGAAGAGGCCCTCGCCAGGGCGAACACTGCCGCCGCTAGGATAGCCAGGGTCGTTGTCCACCCGGACTTCCGCGGGGGAGGAATAGGGGTGCTCGCGGTCAGGGCGGCGCTCGACTGGATACGGGGGAGGAGGGTGCCAGAGATGAGGAGGAGGAAGCATATAGTAGAGACTATAGCGGCCATGGCCAGGTACAACCCCTTCTTCGAGAGGGCTGGGTTCCGCTACGTCTGGGACACCGCCAGCGGGCGCCCCGTGCTCATGTACCCGCTCAGCGAGGAGGCCAGGAGGAGGCTCGAGGAGTTCCTAGCCAAGGACCCCGTGGCCTCGAGGCACGGGGGGATCCTCTACAGGCCCCGCTACAAGCCCGCGCCCCCCCTCTCCGCGCCTATAAGGTTCAGGGATGTGAGCAAGGGCTACTCGAGTGAGTTGAGCCTCGAGGGCCTCCCAGCGGAGGTGGCGGAGGCCCTCAGGGCCTTTGGGGTTGAGCGCAGGGTCGTCGAGAGAAGGGTCATAGACGAGGCAAACATAACCATAGAGCCAGGCGATATCGTAGCGGTCGTGGGCGCCAGCGGCGCCGGTAAGACTACCCTACTCAGGCTCGTGATAGGGGCCCTCGACAAGGCGTACTCGTCGAGGCCCGAGTACAGGCCTGACTCCGGCGAGGTAGAGGCCCCGCCTAACCCAAGGCTGGCAGCGCTCATACCGGGCGAGATAGAGCCGGAGTTCGGGGGCGGAAGCCTCCTAGAGGAGATAACCAGGATAACCGGCAACGTCCAGGAGGCCCTAGAAGTCCTCAGCATCAGCGGGATAAGCGACGCAGTCCTCTACAGAGCCAGGTTCTGGGAGCTGAGCACGGGCCAAAGGGAGAGGGCGAAGATAGCTGCGCTCCTAGCCAGCAAGCCTAACATCCTAGTTATAGACGAGTTCATGGCCCACCTAGACCCCACAACCGCCAGGTGGGTCGCGGGCAGGATAGCTAGGATCGCGAGGGAGCATGGCATGACCGTGGTAGCCGCCACACACCGCCGAGAGGTTGTGGAGGCCCTGCAGCCGAGCAAAATATTGGTGGTAGGCTACGGCAAGATCGTTGAGGTATCTAACGTGGAGGAGGCACTCTAGCCCCGCTAGAACTCGCCTGAGAGCTTCTCCTCAGCCTCCTCTACATCCTCGCCCTCAAGGGCCAGCAAGCCCTTAGCCAGGGCCTGACGGGCTATGCGCTCAGCCTCCCTACGGCTCCTAACCATGACGAGGGCTATGTCGCCTATCTCCTCCACTACAACCCCCTCAACCCCGGAGGCCACCTCGTTCACGCCGTCTAGCTTGACGGGTATAACATAGTAGCCATGAGGGTTCCTGCGGGCCAGCAACTCGCGGATCAGCTCCTCGACAGACTTACCCTTCCGGGCCACTCCAGTCACCTTCGGCATCCAGTAGGTAACAGGGCCTGCGGGTTAATCAGTCTAGGCAAGGCGGGCGTAGGGCCTCAGCACTCAAGACCCTCCTCACAGGCCCCTAGGGGCCTCGGGTACGCCGAGCTCATCAGCAGGCCCTACCCACACGTCAGGCCTCGACCTCGAGGATCACAGTCCTCTCCCAGCCGAGGTCGAGGGGGTTCTCCGGCTCTATTATCTTAACTATCCTAGCCTTCACACCCTCATCCTCGAGCGTGTACACCAGGTCCTCGATCCAGTCGTTAACACCGCATGTCTCAGTGAAGGAGCCACTTATCCTTACGACAAGCTTCCTACCGCTAAGTGAGACTAACTCAGCCCTAGCCTCGGGGGCCCTGTAGGCGTTATACCTATCAATAGCCCTCCTTACGGCCTCATCCAGCCGCTCCCGAGCAGCCTCCATGGCCCCGCTCCCCAGGGCCACTATAATAGGGGCTGGAGTAATATGGCTCGCACCGGTGGCGCTGCCGTGATGAGTTTCAGGCCCCGCGACCTCAAGAGGGCCATGAGACGCATGGGCCTTGAGGTCGAGGAGCTAAGGGCCGTCAAGGTCCACTTGGAGTTAGATGATGGTACTGCCCTTCTTGTCGAGGAGCCCCAGGCCGTGCTCCTCATAAAGGCTAAGGGACAGCCGCCCATGATATACGTGGTTGGGGAGCCTGTCCGCGTCGAGACTAAGAGCGAGGCTGGGGAGGCTCCCGAGATCAGCGAGGAGGACGTGGCCCTCGTGGCGGAGCAAGCTGGCGTGAGCCCGGAGGAGGCGAGGCGCGCCCTCGAGGAGACAGGTGGCGACATAGCGGCGGCCATACTCAAGCTCCAAGGCGCCTCGGGGGGCAGCCAGTAGCCCGCCCCTAGGAGACAGGCTCGGCTCCATGGGCAGCGGCGCGTAGCGATGCCACAAGCTCGTCTACACTCCTAGCTAAGCTCAGTATGAGGGGTACACCCTCGAGCTTCGCCAGCTCTATGGCCAGGGGGTCAACGTGGCCCCGAGGCCCGTGTATGACTACCACGCTGGGCTTCACTGGTGAGACCCTCACGGCCACGAGGGGGCTGCGGCCTAGGCGGACCCCCGTGAAGACTATCGCCCTATCAACAGTGGAGCCTAAGAGGCTGTAGAACTGGACGCCCGACAGGCTTATTATGGCCTTGATACTGTCCACCACGGTGTAGCCGTAGACCCGCCTCTCTACGGGGAACTCGGGCGCCAGTATGGTTCCCCTCACCGCCTCCGCCAGCTCGCTTATGCTGAGCGGCCTCTCGAACTCCCTCATATCAATAACGGCCCCCGGAGGCGCGCCGATGCTCCTAGCAAGCCTCCTTATGCGGTGGCCGCCAGCTTGAAGGTCTATCTCTATGAGCGTCCTAACGAACCTCTGAATAAACCTCGCGCCCGGGAGCCTCCTGCCCTTCTCGTAGTCGCTTATGACACTAGTCGATATTCCCATGCTCCTAGCCAGCCTGCTCTGCGTTACCCCGAAGTACTCCCTCCACTTCCTCAGGGCAGACCCGGTGTCATGGGATAACACTATGTCGCCTGCCATTCTCCTGGCTATGTAGTAGACTACATAGTCATCGGCGAAGCCTAATCCTGCAGGCTCAGCCAAACCCTGGAGACCCCCGCATTCGACTATAGACGATTAGAGCCTATAAGCTTGCCCAGCCAAGACCCGGTGAAGCGCCATGTCATGGCGAATGGTTAAAACCCCCAACAACCAACCCAGCCTCGAGGGGGCCCGTCGTCTAGCCTGGCTAGGATGCGGGGTACGCCGGGCCCCGAGGAGGGGGCCAGCGCCCGACTCGGGACCCCGTGGTCCGGGGTTCAAATCCCCGCGGGCCCACCACCAAATCCTCAAGCCCGAGCACTACTCAGCCGACGACAAGCATACTGGACTCTACAGAGGCCCCCGGGATAGCTCACTATATACCTCCCTAGAGTGGTATATAGCGTAGGCACGACTCAATATCCTCTATTGTGAATGCATTAGAAGTCATGGACTAGGCCTTCCCGTGGGAGCCGCGGGAATGCAGAGGCTACTAGGCATGCAGCGATGGCTCGCAGCCGCCCTCCTCGTCTTACTCGCCACCCTAGCGGCTGGCGCCGTCGCCTGTAGGGTGGAGAGGAGTGTAGTCCTCTTCGGAAGCGGGTCAACATTCGTCGAGCCAGCGATGGTTGCCTGGATTAGGGGCTTCCAGGAAAGTCACCCGGGCGTGAGTGTCAACTATGTGGGTGGCGGTAGTGGCAAGGGCCAAGAGGATATACTGGGCGGTAAGGTGGACTTCGCGTGCAGCGATCCACCCCTGAAGAGGAGTGCCCTCCAGGCTTATCGGGGGAGGATCCTCCAGTTCCCCGTTATACTCGGAGCCATCGTTGTGACCTACAACGTGCCGGAGATAGGCTCGGCCCAGCTGAACCTCTCAGCGAGGATCCTAGCTGGCATCTACCTAGGCAGGATAGTGTACTGGGACGATCCTCGCATAAAGGAGTTGAACCCAGCGGTCGCATCGAGGCTACCCCATAAGCCCATCATAGCTGTCCACAGGAGCGACGCCAGCGGTACGACCCAGATATTCACCACGTTCCTCTACAAGGCCAGTGGGGGCCTCTGGCCCGAGAGCCTGGTGGGCAAGGTCGTCTCGTGGCCAGTCGACGCCACGGGCAGGGGGCTGGGCGAGCAGGGTAACCCGGGCGTCGCCAACGCCATACAGCACACCCCCTACTCCATAGGCTATATCGAGTGGTCCTACGCCCTGAGCAGAGGGCTACCTATAGCCCGCATCGAGAACCCGTACGGGGCATTCGTCGCCCCCACCAGGGAGTCCGTAGAGGCCGCCTACACCGGCAGGCCCGCCCCCTCACCCCTGGGCGACTGGTCCACCTACGTGTACGAAGCCATCTACTCCAACTCAACCCCGAAGGCCTACCCGATAGTTGGGCAGACATTCATGATCCTATGGCGCATCCAACCCGACAAGGCCAAGTGCGAGGCGCTCCGGAGCTTCATAGAGTACATAGCAGGACCCGGCCAGGAGCACGTGCCCACGGGGTACGCGCCACTCCCACCCCAGCTCAGGGAGGTAGCGCTCAACGCTTCAAAGCTCATCGAGTGCGGGGGTGGGGCCGGTGGATAGGAGGCTCCAGCGCATCCTAGGCCTCGGAGGGCTCAGGAGCAAGGACGACGAGAGGTTCGTGCTCCTACACCTACCGGCGTCGCTGCTGTTATTACTCGTAATACTCTCGATGCTAGCGGTGTTCACGGCCTACTCAATCCCTATCCTGAGGCGGGAAGGCCTGCACGTGTTCACAGACTCCGCCTGGCAGGCAGTCGAGGGAGCCCCCTCGAGGGAGTGGTACGGCCTTGCGCCAGCGATATTCGGGAGCCTCTACACCAGCGTTATAGCTGTGCTACTCGCGGCCCCCCTGGCCGTCTCCCTGGCAGTGGTACTCGAAGAGCTGACGCCGCCCAGGCTCCGGGGCGCCCTCGCAATGCTAACCGACCTCATGGCGGCGACGCCTACGATAATCTACGGGCTCTGGGGGCTGGCATACCTCGCCCCCCATATGTACCCCGTCCTGGCCTGGCTAAGCAGGCACCTCTCGTGGCTCCCATTCTTCTCGAAGCACCCCGTCTCGGGCTACACGATAGCCACTGCGGGGGTCCTGCTAGCTGTGATGAGTACCCCCTACGCCGCCGCTGTGATAAGGGAGTCCTACTCTATGATACCCTACAGCATCAGGGAGGCGGCATACGCCATAGGAGCCACGAGATTCGAGGCCATAAGGATCCTGCTGGGCATGGTGAAGCCCAGCATCGTAGCTGGCCTCGCCCTCGCCTTCGCCCGAGCCATAGGCGAGACCGTCGCCGTGAGCCTGGTTGTGGGCAACGGCTACACGATAACGCCCTCGGTGACGGACTCCGGCGTGACGGTGTCGAGCCTCATAGCCTCGCAGTTCGGGAACGCAGGGTTCTACCACTACATGACGAGCGCCCTCTTCGTCGGGGGCCTGGTCATCTTCGCGATAGGCTTGGCCGTGAACCTAGCCGCCGTCTGGTACATGAGGAAGTGGGAGGAGGGGATGGGGATTGCGAGGGCCTAGGAGGATGCTGGCCAGGAAGATGTGGAACTACGCTGGCCTGGCGGTTCTAGTCACGCTAGCGGGCCTCGCTGTGGCGCCTCTCCTGCACATACTCTACCTCGTGGCGCTCAAGGGCGGCGAGGCCATAGCTAGGATAGGGCTCCGCAGGTTCCTCACGGAGTCACCTCACCCCTTCGACCCCAGCGACCCCGGGGGCATAGGGCCCGCCCTCCTCGGCACCCTGGAGCTGGCGGCCCTCACGGCTGCCGGGGCCACGCTGATAGCGCTGCCCGCCGCCGTGCTGATCTCAGAGCTGAGGGGCTCAAGGCTTAGTAGGGCGACGCTTCTACTAGCCCTTACTCTCGTTGAGTTCCCCACGATACTCGTGGGTCTAACAGTGTATGCGGTCCTGGTAGACCACCTAGTCGGCAGGTACAACATGCTCGCGGGCGCTGCGGCGCTCGCGATAGTGGTGCTACCGTACCTTGTCGTGCAGGCGAGCGAGGCGCTCCGCCAGGTGCCGGAGGGTGTCAGGGAGGCCGCCTACAGCATGGGAGCCCCGAGGACCACTACGGTCTACGCCCTCATAGCGCCAGCTGCTAGGAGGGGGATCCTGGTTGGCCTGCTCATAGGCCTGGCCAGGGCCGCCGGGGAGACGGCGCCTCTACTCTTCACAATAGGAGGCGCCTACGAGGGCTACCACCTATGCCTCCTAAGGGAGGGGGGCGCCGTGCCCCTCATGATATACCAGTTCATCCAGATGCCATACCAGGCAGCCCGGGAGCTGGCCTGGGGCGCCGCCCTCGTGCTAATGCTCATAGTCGTGACTGTTATGGTAGCAGCCCGTCTGATCGTCCGGGAGGTGAGGATGTAGTGGCCACGTACGCACTCGAGGTACGGGACCTTCACGTGTGGCTCTCGGGCAAGGAGATCCTGAGGGGGGTCACCGTTAGGTTCCCCGAGGCAGCGGTAACAGCTGTGATGGGGCCTAGTGGGACCGGTAAGTCGACCCTCCTGAGGGCCATAAACAGGCTCCTCGACCTCAACCCGGAGGCCAGGGTCGAGGGCGACGTCAGGGTCTACGGTAGGAGCGTCTACGAGATGGAGCCCTACGAGGTCAGGAGGATCGTGGCGATGGTCTTCCAGGAGCCCAACCCCTTCCCCCACCTAAGCATATACGATAACGTAGCGATAGGCCCGAGGCTCCACGGCCTCGCGAGGACCAAGAGGGAGCTAGACGAGATAGTGAGGTGGGCCCTCGAGAAGGCCATGCTATGGGACGAGGTGAAGGACCGCCTCGACTCCTCGCCAATGAAGCTGAGCGGGGGTCAGAGGCAGAGGCTATCCCTCGCCAGGGCCCTGGCCCTGAAGCCCAGGATCCTGCTACTAGACGAGCCCACGGCGAATGTGGACCCCGTCAACGCTGTGAAGATAGAGGAGGCCATCAGGGGCCTCGTGAGGGAGGAGGGCCTCACCGCCGTGTTCGTGACACACATGCCCTCCCAGGCCGTTAGGGTCTCAGAGTACATAGTATTCCTCTACGGGGGCAGGGTGGTGGAGCAGGGGCCCTCGAGGGAGGTAGCCCTCAACCCACGTAACCCCCTAACAGAGAAGTTCTTCAGGGGCGAGCTGTAGTGGAGGAGGTAACATCGAGGGAGGAGGACATCGAGCACATGAGGGGCAACCTCCAGAGGCTCTTCAAGCTCTCACTCGAGGCGATGGACGCCGTCGAGGCGGCGCTCGCCGGCTCCTCGGGGGCCAGGGACCTCACTGCCCTAGCGGCGCTGGCCGAGCACCTCAAGGACACGATATACAGTGAGGCCCTGTTCTTCATAGCCAAATGGCAGCCCCTCGGGAGGATACTCCTCTACGTCGAGTCCATGATTAAGGTCTCCTATGACCTATTCAGGATAACCAGGTACGCGAATGAGATAATGATGACACTAGAGCTCGCACCCAACACGAGGCTAGGCGAGGCCTCCCTCGAGGCCACGCGGAGGGCCCGCGAGATGGTTGAGAGGGCCTTCAAGGCCTTCACAACCGGGAGGGCGGAGCTGGCCCGGGGCCTCGAGGAGCTGGACTCGCGGGTAGACGAGCTCTACAGGCATAGCCTGAAGAGGATAGCGTCTAGGGAGAGCGTCCCGAGGGACGAGGCGCTGGAGGCAGTCGTGCTACGCCAGCTCGAGAGGGTGGCCGACCACGCCACATACATTGCCAGGGAGACACTGAGAGCTATAGGAGAGGCCGGCGTGACTATATAGCGCTAAATAGAGCCCCCGGAGGCCACGGGGCTCGAGGGAGCTTGGCCGTCCAGAGGCGCAGGGTCCAGGTGACGGGTAGGTCTACCTTCATAGTCTCGCTCCCGAAGGACTGGGCCCTGGCTTGGGGCCTCAAGCCCGGCTCCGAGGTCCTCCTAGAGAAGATGCCCGATGGCAGCCTCCTAGTCAGGCCCCAGGCCGACGCCTCGAGGAGGGAGGCTGGCAGGGTCATCAGGGTCACGGGGGAGTCCCTGAACCTCCTCGTGACCGAGGTTCTAGCGGCCTACCTGGCGGGGTATAACAGGATAGAGGTGGAGTATAGGGACGCCGACCCCAGGGTGGTCGCCGCGCTGGTGGAGGAGGCGAGGAAGAGGGCCCTAGGCCTGGAGGTCCTCGAGGAGGATTACGGGAGGATAGTGCTCTACACGCTCGCGGGGCCGCCGACGATAAGCATAGGCAAGGCGTTCGAGCGCATGGTCGGCGTGACACGCTCCATGCTAGCCAACCTCTCCCAGGCACTCCGGAGGGGCGATGAGGCGATCCTGGAGAGCATCATAGAGAGGGACACAGTCGTAGACAAGTTCTTCCTACTCATAATGAGGCAGCTCTCCATGCTCCTACAGGGCGAGCTAGCGCCGAGCGACGCCGGAGTGGTATCGTTACCCGAGATACTCTACAAGGTCATAGCAGCCAAGAGCATAGAGAGGGTGGCGGACCACGCAGTCATGATATCCTCAATACTAAAGGAGACCAGGAGGGAGGCAGTGGTGAGCGACGACCTAGTAGAACTATACGAGAGCGCACGCGGGATATTCGACCACTCAGCGAGAGCCTTCCTCGAGATGGACAGGGCCAGCGCCTACAAGGCGATAACGCTAACCGACACCTTCAAGGCAGCCGAGGAGAAGGCGCGGGCGAGCATCCTAGCCACGGCGTACTTACCCGATGCAACAGCCATACTAGACAGCATAAGGAGGATAGCAGCCTACAGTAGAGACCTAGTGGAGGCCACAATAAACGTCATAGAACTAAGAGAAGCAGCCAAGGCAGCGCTGGCCAAACAATAGCTCCTAGCAAGGCTCTAATTAAGGGAAGGAATTGTGGCGCCGGGGAGGGGATTCGAACCCCCGACCACCGGGTTAACAGCCCGGCGCTCTACCGCTGAGCTACCCCGGCGCCCCTCTCTCGGGCCTGTGGGTGGGGGTTTATTGCTTGGGGGTGGTGTGGAGCCGCCGGCGGGATTCGAACCCGCGACCACCGGCTCTCCCGGGGGCGACTTCGGGCTGGCCCCTGGGGCTCCATACGAGGCCGGCGCTCTACCGCTGAGCTACGGCGGCTCCCCTGGCTTGCGTGTTGCGTGGCTGGGGTTTATTGTTGTTACTTCTTCTCGTGTGTTGCCCGGATCATCCTTGCTAGTGCTTCCACCCAGTCCTCGGGGTCTATTATCATGATGCCCAGCTGCTCGGCGAGCCTCCTTATGCCCTCGTCGCTTGAGACTAGTATGCCGTGTATCTCTAGTGCTAGGAGGACGGTGTCTAGGTCCTCCACGCTATCCAGGAGGCCCTTGCGGGTGGCTTCTCGGTAGCGGTCCCTGAGGCCGCGTATGTGGTTCCCTATGCACTCCTCGCTGGCCCCGGGGCACTCCCTGGCTGCTCTGCGTAGGGCCGCCTCGGCCACCCTGAGTCCCCTGTAGAGCCTCCTCCTGACGTCGGCCACGTACTCGCTGAAGACCGAGGCTGGCAGGCGGGCGCTCAGCTTGTCGGGAGGCTTCACCGTTATCCAGGCCGCCAGCTCCTGGACGGAGTCCAGGTTGACCCCGTTGCCGAGGAGCATCCTCCTGAGCTCGTTCCAGGTCGCGGGGGTCATGTAGAACCTAGCCCCGAGGGAGAGCCTGGCCTCCCGGAGCAGCGAGGCTACCCTATGCACAACGGCCTCGAGGCTCTCAGCGCCAAGCTTCCTGCGGAGCCTGGCCTCCGTGACGGCCGTTGTGTCGAGCACGTACGCGTCCAAGGGGCTGGCACCTCGCCCGCCCGCTGGAGGCCTATTACTCCTCGATGCAGCCCAGACCCTCCAGGGGGTGCTCCGGCTCTTGTCGGGCTCCGAGAGGCCTCCATGGGCCTCAGGTAAAATAGTGAGCGACTACAGGCCCCTATACGCCTACTGGAGGCTCGCGAGGCAGCGGGGCCGGGAGGATCTCATCGAGGCCTCCACGCTGAGGCGGGAGGACTTCGAGTCCCTAAGGTCAATCGTTGAGGGCGGCACCGGCTCGGCCCTAGAGCTGGTTGAGAGGCTCGCCTCGGCCCTCGAGGAGAGGGTGGACCCCGACGTGGCCGCTGAGGCCGTCCTCGAGGCGCTGGGAGTGCGCCTCGAGCCGGGGGAGGCGCGTAGGAGGATAGCCCGTATCCTCGCGGGTTGGCTAGTCGAGGCGGGGGAGTACTGGAGGATCCTAAAGCTGAGGCTTCCCTGGGAGCCTCCTACCCGCGGTGACGGCGACTAGCACGCTCCCATATACCACCTCCTCCATGCGGTGCAGGTCCTCGCGGGTGAAGACCCCCTCCTCCATGGCCCAGTCCATATAGCTCTTGAGGCCGGAGAGGAGCTCGTCCCTTACGATCTCGGCTATGCGCCTCTTCTCCTCGGGGGCCGCCGCCTCTATGGCCCTGAGCAGGACCCTATCGCTTGGGTGGGTGCGCCTGGATAGGTACTTCGTCACAGCGGCCGGTGTGACCCCGAGTAGCTCAGCCACCTCCTTATGCGACCTAGTGGCGGCCAGCACCTCTATGATCCTAAGCCTCGCATCCTTGCCTAGCAGGTGGATGAACTTCGGCTTCTCCATCAGGCGGCCCCCGGGTCTCCAGCGCCCTATGCGGGGTTAGTGCCATATTGAGTGGAGGAGCCCCCTGGATTAAAGGGTGGAAGGGCTGGTCATAAGGAGGCTGGGAGCCCTGAGCGGGTGCCCATGCGCAGGCAAGACTGGCTGGGATCTCGTGGCGTGCCTGGCGCCTCCGCCGGGCGAGCACGAGGTGTCCTATGTCATAGGCAGGGATGTAGAAGTGGTCATACACCCCGACGGCTTCAAGCTCCGGCAGCTCCGGCACCCGGGCATCCTCCCCTACATCACGACCATCGAGAGGAGGGTGGACCCCAGCGTCCTCGAGAAGGCTGGGGTCAAGCCCTCTGAGGCCCTATGCAGGGCGATCGAGGGCCTAGAGGCGGCGGCCCGCTCTGGCTCCCAGGCTGCTAGAGTCAAGCTCGAGGCCTGCAGGGGCCTCGTGGAAGCTATAGCTAAGGCCTGCGGGGAGGATGCTGGCTAGGCCGCCTCGCCAGCCGGGGCACCGGCTATCCTACTTAATCCCCCGGCAACCGTTGTGTAGGCGGTGTACTACACGTAGGGGGTGCAGGCAGGGTTTGAAGGGGTGGCATGGCAGTATCCTATGGGTAGACCTCTCGCGTGGCGAGTACAAGCTAGTAGGCTACCCCGGTGAGTGGGCCCAGAAGTTCATAGGCGGTAGGGGCCTGGCTGCGAGGATCCTGTGGGAGTACCTGCCCCGGGGAGCCGATCCCCTGGGGCCCGAGAACCTCCTCGTGTTCGCTGTGGGGCCCCTGACGGGCCTGCCCCTGCCCAGCAGCGGGAAGATGGTGATAGCCGCCAAGAGCCCCCTAACCGGGGGGTATGGAGACGGCAATATTGGGAGCCTCGCATCGGTTCACATGAGGAGGGCCGGCATAGACGCCATCGTGGTCAAGGGTAGGGCCGAGAAGCCCACGACCCTCGTCGTGAGGGATGGCAAGGTCGACTTCGTCGACGCCGAGCACCTCTGGGGGCTCGACACGTGGCGCGCCGAGAGGGCCCTTAGGAGCGAGTACGGCAAGCAGGCGGGCATCCTCGTGATAGGCCCCGCTGGGGAGAAGATGGTGAGGTTCGCAACCGTGATAAGCCAGGAGGGTAGGAGCGGCGGCAGGCCCGGCATGGGGGCGGTCATGGGCTCTAAGAACCTGAAGGCAGTCGTGGTAATAGGCACAGGCGGCTTCAACCTCTTCGACGAGAAGGGACTCAAGAAGCTCGGAGCCCAGGCCTACGCGGACGTGAGGAGGAAGAAGGGCTACAACTTCTGGATACGCCAGGGCACCATGGCTACCGTTGACTGGGCCCAGGAGAACAGCGTGCTACCCACCTACAATTTCAGGGAGGGCGTGTTCGAGGGCTACAAGGGCATAGACGGCTACAGGATGGAGGAGCTCAAGGTTACACAGAGGAGCTGCCCCAACTGCAACATGCCCTGCGGCAACGTGATAAGGGACGCGGAGGGCGAGCTGAGCGAGTTGGACTACGAGAACGTCGCGATGCTCGGCAGCAACATAGGCCTGGGGGACCTGTCGAAGGTGGGAGTCCTGAATAGGCTGGCGGACCAGTACGGCATGGACACCATAAGCCTCGGCTCAGTGCTGGCCTTCGCTGCCGAGGCGAGCGAGCAGGGCCTGATAGAGGAGAGGATAGAGTGGGGCGACTTCGACAGGTTCGCGGAGCTGACCAGGGAGATAGCCCTCAGGGAGACGGAGCTAGGCAACCTCCTAGCGGAGGGCACGCGGAGGGCGGCCGAGAAGCTGGGGGGCGACTCCATGAGGTACGCCATGCAGGTCAAGGGCCTCGAGGTCAGCGCCTACGACTGCCACGCGGCCCCGGGCATGGCCCTTGCCTACGCCACGAGCCCAATAGGCGCCCACCACAAGGATGCCTGGGTCATAAGCTGGGAGGTGGCCACCGACAGATTCTCCTACGGGCCGGAGAAGGCTGCCAAGGTCATAGAGCTGCAGAGGATTAGGGGCGGGCTCTTCGAGAGCTTCACCACGTGTAGGCTGCCCTGGGTGGAGCTGGGCCTAGACCTGGACTACTACCCCAAGCTACTCTACCACGCGACGGGTATACGCTACACCTGGGACGAGCTCTACGCGGTGGCCGACAGGATCTATGCGCTCATACGGGCGCTCTGGATAAGGGAGCTGGGGGGCTGGGATAGGAGCCTAGACATGCCCCCGGCCAGGTGGTTCAAGGACCCCCTAACCAAGGGCCCACTGGCCGGCAGCAAGCTCGACCTTGACTCGTTCAGGGCTCTCCTAGACTCCTACTACGAGCAGAGGGGCTGGGACGAGCGCGGGGTGCCCAGGAGGTCGACCCTGGAGAGGCTGGGCCTAGACTTCACGGTGGAGACCCTGGACTCGATAGTGGGCCTCAGGCCCTAGCCCTTTGCCTTAGCCCTCGCCTTGCTCTTGGCCTGTTTCTCCTGTTTCGCCTGCTTCAGCCTCTGCTGCTCGATCTTCTCTATGTCGATACCGAGCTTGTCCTTTATGTACTGGACTATCTCCTTGTACCTATTCCTCACAGTAACCTCCGTGACACCAGCCTTGCTCGCGACGTCCTTCTGGGTCTTCCTGAAGCCCTGCTTGATCGCCGCGATGTAGACGGCCGCGGCGGCTACCCCGCTGGGATCCTTGCCCGCCGTTATACCCGCCTCCTTAGCTAGCCTGACTATCTTAACGGCCTCGGCAGCGACGCTATCCGGGAGGCCCAGCTCGCTCGTTATCTGGCTGACGAAGTTCTCGGGGTTTATCACGGGTATGCTGAGCCCTAGGTCCCTGACGAGTAGCCTGTAGCATCTGGCTATCTCTCTCCTCGGGTCCGTGCCCTCCCTGAAGCCTAGTGTTTCTGCTATCCTCTGTATGCTACAGGCGATCTGGAGCCTCCTACATGCAGCGTAGAGGGCTGCGGCTACGACGCTCTCTATGCTCCTACCCCTCGTGAGCCCCTTCTGGGCCGCCTCCCTGTAGATCCTCGCGGCCTCCTCCTTGACGTGCTGCGGCACATCCAGGGCCTGGGCTAGGTCGTCCAGCTTCCTGAGGGCCTGGTTAATATTCTTCTCGACGCTGGTTAGCGTGGTGCCGTACGCGAGTGCCCTGCGGATGGCCTCTAGCCTCCTCGTCCTGCTTAGCCCCCGGGGCTTGCCTGTCGCCGGGATGGCGTAGCCAACCGTCACGCCCATGTGCTGCTTCGCGGGCGAAAGGGGGCCCCCGACGCGGGCGCGGCGCCTCCTCTCCTCCTCATCGTAGGCCCTGTAGTCCACCCTCTCATCGATAACCACGTCCTCTATGATCTGGCCGTTCAGCGTGCAGACCCTGACCCCCCTCTCGGGGTCGTAAACTATGTACTCGGGGGGGCAGGCCTCGGATTCTCCCCGAGGCTTTTTCTCCGACAATATGCCACCCTCCAACTTAAACGATAAAGCCCCTGAAGGGGGGCGTATCGCTTATAACCCCCTCAAGGAGAGTTTTTAAGTTTTACGCTCCAGCACCGCGCCGGGGCCCCCCAGGGAGACCGCCTCGGCCCACCTGGCCCCGGCTCCGAGGAGCGCGGCCCTAACCCTCTCGACGGCGTCGCCCGGGACAAGCGCTATTATGGAGCCACCCCAGCCCGCCCCCGTGAGCTTTGCGCCGTAGGCGCCAGCCTCCCTCGCGGCGTGGACCAGCCCGTCTAGCACCCGGCTCGAGGCTCCGAGGCCAGCCAGCATACCGTGGGCTAGGTCCATGAGCGCTCCCAGCCTCCGGGCGTCCCCCTCCCTGAGGGCGTTGAGTGCCTCGTCTATGAGGATGTCGGCGGCTCTATAGAGGGCCTCGGACGCCCTCCCAGCGGCTCTAGCCCTCCCGAGAACGTGGAGCACGATGTCGCCAGTCCTCCGGGGGATCCCGCTATCCGCTATCACGAGCACCGACCCCTCGGGGAGCCTGAGGTCCACCCTCCTGGGCTCCTCCCCCCTCCTATAGACCAGGAAGCCCCCGTGGACTGCGATGGCGCTGTCGACGCCGCTCGGGTTCTCGTGGACCACGCGCTCGCCCTCGAGGGCCAGCTCTAGGAGGTCCCTGGGAGGAGCGGGGGATCCCAGGAGGGCCGTATAGGCTAGGGCGAAGGCCGCGCTAACGGCAGCGCTCGACCCCAGGCCAGCTCCTATTGGTAGGCCGCCCGTTATGCGCGCTCTGAAGGGCTCGAGGCTCCAGCCTCTGGAGTGGAGGAGGCCGAGTATAGCCTTGAATGGCTCGAACTCGGCGGGCCCCTCGAGCCTTAGGTTCCTCCTTAGGAGGGCCCGGGACCCCAGCCCCTCGCTCTCTATTATGGAGGGCCAGGATCCCCTGCGCTCCACCTCCACGCGGACCCGGAGGCTTATCGAGGCGACTAGGGCCCTCGAACCCCTCACTACGAAGTGCTCCCCCAGCAGTATGACCTTGCCGGGGGCTGACGCCACAGCGAGCCTTGGCTCCGGGCTCAAGCATCCGCCACCCACGGGGGCCTGAGGAGGTCCTCGTCTTGTATGTATGTAAGCCCGAGCCTAAGAGCCTGCTCGGCCTTGCAGAGCTCGTACCCCAGGTAGGCCGCGTGCTCCAGGGAGACCCTGGCCTCGCGGAGCATGGCCCTAGCTAGGTCTCTAGCGCTCCTACCCTCGAGCCTCAGGGTGCCCCGGGCGCCCCGGAATTCCACAATGATGACGCCGCGTGAGTGGTCAACGTCAACTATAAAGTACCCCGCGGGGTCCAGTGTCGGAGGCACGTTGTTTACTCTCCTACCCGGGGGTAGCCTAGGCGGTGGGGGTGGCTGGGCCTGTTTTAGTATGAGTAGCCTACTAGCGAGGCCCCTCTCGGTGAGGCTGGCCTCATAGGCCCTCTCAGCCAGGGAGACGGCCTCGGCGGCCTCCGCCGTGGAGTGGACGTCCTTGTACCTATCCTCGACCACGTAGTAGATGCTGGCCCCGACCTCTAGGGCGACGGCGGCCAGCAGGGCGTGGATACCGTGGGTGTCGGCCTCAACCTCCGTGGACGCGTTGGCCGCCGAGAAAACCAGGGGTGCATCGAGCCTCTCGGAGGCTTCGATGTACCTCTCCAGGCTCGAGGCGAACCCTATCAGGGGGGCGTCGACCACGGGGTCAGCTATGACACTGACACCCCGCGACTTGAGGGCCTCCAGCGCGAGGAAGAGGCTGTCAACGTCCCGCTCGCCGACAACAGCGGCTAGCCCCCTTAGGTGCTCGGAGGACGCCAGAGCCACCTCCGGAGAGGCAACCACTCCATGCGCCCCCGCCTCCACGGCAGCCCTCGCATGGTTTGGTGTGGGGGCCTCGGCTAGGACAGCTGCCCTGCCCGAGGAGGCGTCGAGAGCCTCCGCGACAGAGGATTTGACCCGGCTAGGGTCATCGCTGGGTAGGACACCAATCACTATGATGTCTGCGCCCTCCCCAACGAGTCTGGCGGCCTCACGGGCCTCCCGGCCCGGAGGCACCTCCGAGGCCACGAGGAGCGGGGGGCCCCTGAGGGGTACCTCCACGGGGCCTAGCCTCAGGGTCCTCTCGGCCCTCAGCTTAGCCCTACCGCCTATTACGTAATCAGCCGGTTCCCTAGGTGAGAGCCTCCCCCCGGACTTTATGTGCTCAAGCAGCGCTGGGATGCCAGAGGCTGAGCGGGTCCCCTTGACAACCTCAACCCCCAGCCTCTCCGAGAGGCGTGAGAGGTCTCCCTTGACAAGGCCGGGGGCAACCACGAGGCTTGCCCCTCGAAGCCTCTCGAGGAGCCCTGGGTCACGCTCGATGAGGGCCTCAAGCGCCTCGGCGCTCAGGAATGATGCGACATTAACAGGTAGTACCTCGACCTCGACGCAGTCGAACTCCGAGGCGAAGTGCCTAACTATTCTCTCAGCAGCCCTGCTCGTGAGGAGTACTATCCTATCCTTGCACCCCACAGGGGCCCTCCCCCAGGGTGTAGAGCCCTTACCCCACGGGCAGCGTCTCGACTATCCTCCTGTAGCTCGACGCCCCTATCCTGGCTGCGCCAGCTGCTATGGCCATGAGGGCGTCGTAGCCGGTCCTTATACCACCCGCAGCCTTGACTGGCACGCCTCCTGCGACCCTGTAGAGCCTGGCGACCGTGTAGGGGTCGCCCCCCTTGGAGATGACGCCGGTGCTGGTCTTCAGGTAGTCGACACGGGCCCCTCTGGCTATGGAGGCTAGGCGGGCGAGCTGCTCGTCGCTTAGCACTGGGGCCTCCACGATGAGCTTCAACTTGACCCCGGCTGACCTCGCGGCGTCAGCCAGCGAGGAGACCTCCTCCTCGACCCTACCCCACTCGCCGGAGAGCACGAGGGAGAGGTTAGCGACCGCGTCAACCTCCCCCACGCCTCCCTCGGCTAGGGCCTCGAGGAGGCCGACCTTATGCTCGACCGGCTCGTAGCCGTAGGGGAACCCCACGACGCTACAGAGCATCACACCGCTGCTCGAAGCCTCACGGGCGAGCAGGAGCGCAGCCTGTGGGGGCATCATAGCGCAGTGGAAGCCGCCGCTGGCCACGTCACTAATGAGCCTCCTGTAATCCTCCAGCGTTGCAGTCGGCGATAGAATAGTAGCGTCAATCATTGACGCGAGCCTATCCCTGCTAATGCCCAGCTTCCTCACGAGCTCGTGGATCGCCTGCCCGGGCACTGGATACACCACCCAGCAGGGTCTTCCGGCATACGCATGCCTAATTAATGCGACGCCCGAGACCCCGCGGGATTCCCCTCCTGAGGGGCCGTGCTAGTATTAGGGAGCCCTGTTAAGTGTGAGGTGTTCAGAAGCAGATTAGAATGGGTTGCACATATTCAGAAAGATCCGCTGTTCTTCGTGTCGCCTCCGTTCGAGGGAGGGGGTTAGCCCTCCTTCGAGAGGCAGATCTCTATGCTGCTGACCCTGCGTGTCCTCTGCTCGCCGGTCTGGGGGTCGGTGACTGTTATCTCCTGGCTGCCAGTGACACAGCTCTCGACCTTGATGTTCTGCACGAACCTGTTCCTCACGATCTCCACGGCGTCTACTGCCCTGCTGATGTTCCTCCCCCTGGCCTTTACCACGACCTTACCGCTGCCCTGCTCCATTAGGGTGGTTAGTATCGCGAGCACATAGTTCATCACGGGCTTCTTACCGATCCTGACCTCGGGTGCTCCCTCGCAGACCATACTTGCCCACCTCTACTCCGGCGTCTTTGCTGGTGCGCCAGCCTGAGAGGCCTAGGTAGGCGATATAAAAGCGTTGCCTCCAAAGCCCCTGGGGCCCCGCTTGAGGGTGGTCATAGAGCACATGGAGGATGGAATGTCGAGGTGGATGCTGGAGGAGTACAGGGAGGCTGTCAGGGTCGCGGAGAGCGAGGGCTTCGGGGTTACAATAGCTAACCTCAGGAGGCCAGAGCTGGCCGCCCTCGTGGAGCGCTTGGGTGCCGAGGCCATGCTCTGGAGCGGATCAACGCTCTACAATAGGACCGAGGCCATAGTCCTGGATCCCTGGGCTCCTAGGAGGCTGGAGCCATGGGAGGCCTCCAGAGCCTGCTGTATAATCGTTGGGGGCATCATGGGCGATCACCCCCCCAGGGGTAGGACCAGGCTCCTCTCAATGATATACACGAATGCCGCCAAGAGGAACCTGGGGAGGGCGCAGCTAAGCATCGACGGTGCCGTCAAGGTGGCGCTCATGGTCGCTGGGGGTGCGAGCCTCGACGAGATAGAGCTAGCGGTCTCGCCCCGGCTCACCATTAAGACGCCCCTGGGTAGCCTGGAGCTAGAGCTGCCCTACGCCTACCCCGTGAGGGATGGAGGGCCCTGGATAGCGCCGGGCGTTAAGAGGCTCCTCGAGGCTGGTATAATGTGGGACGAGGAGGGCCTCTTACAGGAAGGCCTCTAGGCCCCTCCTCCACTTCACCTCAACAATCCTCCTATTCAAGGGGAGGGCCACATTATACACGGGCACGCCGCCGACGAGGGCGTAGGGTGTGCCATTATGGGCGTGGCCGTGCACTGCGGCGTCGGGCCTGAGCCTCCTAACGACATCCTCTAGAGCACTGCTATACATCTCGGGCCAGAACCTCGGATCCTCACCCCTGAGGGTGGCCCGGGAGAGGCCGTAGTGGGATACCAGTACCACCCTGTCAGCGTTACGCTTAGCCTCAGAGAGGAGGCCCTCAACTATCCTCGGCCTCTCAGCGTAGAGCCTGGCAAGGTGTGGCTTGTGTCTCCTCTGCCACCGCGTAGGCCTGTCGAGGGCCCCCGAGGTGCCGACTATGCCCACTCTCTCGCCGTTACACTCCACGTATGTCACGCTATCATCGAGCCACTCGACCCTCCCAGCACTTATCCTCTTGAGAGTATCCCTAACCTCCTCGTACTCCTCGTTGCCGAAGACGGCCACAACCTTGACAGCGCCCAGCTCCGAGTCTATCGCCCTCAATACGGGCTCCAACATAGACGCCTTGCCACTATCGACGATGTCGCCGGCCAGAATCAGGGCGCACACCTCACCAGCCTCCCGGGAGAGTCTAGCTAGAGCTTCCCGGAAGAGGGCGTAGTACCTGGGGGCGTGTATATCCGCCGTAGCATAGAGCCCCCCCACGCCTCGACCCCCCATGCGCCCTCAGCGCTACAATGGCTCCACATAGCCCCTCATTGGGGGCTGAGGCTGCCCATCGCTCCTCATCGGGCCCCATCGCTTCTGGGGGTAGTGGGAGTTGATTAGCTAGAGGCTTAAGCGGTACCTCCCCGATGACTTACACCCATATCCTGCCCCTCCCCACCTCGCTGTAGTTCTCACCTAGCCTCAACCTGCTGAACGAGACAGCCACAGGCTCTACGTGGCAGCATGTGTCGAAGACAGCCCTCATCGAGTTGAGGTCCACCTCCCTCAGGAGGGCTGGGTACTCGTTCCCGTCCCTCGTCGTGAGGGCTGAGAGGACGCCGTCGAAGCCTCCGGTGTAGGCTACGAGTAGCTCCCTAACGCCCAGCCGCCTCTGAAGGCTCCTGACGGCTTGGGGGTCCGGGGGGCTCTGGCTGTCTACTACAATACAGAGGCCACCGGGGTACCTGGTCACGCGTACGGCCTCCACACCGAGGCTGTGGACGGTCTCCCTAGTTATCTGCTCGTCCCTAACCGGCGTCCCGGACAGCGAGCAGCTACCCCTAACCGATACCCTCTCAAGGTCCACCTCGACGCGGGCGCCGGTTAGGAACCTCCTATAATTCTCGGCCCTGAGGAGGCGCCTGTCGCCGCGGTCCCTCTCAGCCTTCACTGTTGGGGAGGGCAGGCTGTAGACGCTGGCCTGCGTGGCCCTCCTCATGTAGCGCGCCAGCTCGTCGTCGCCTAGGACTACGATGTAATCGGCTTCTATGGCCCAGGCTAGGTCGGACTTCAACTCCATGGCCTGCCAGCCCTCGGTCCACCCGTCAGTGTCGACCACGACGAGCCCCGAGCCCCTCCTCCTAGCGGCATCGACTAGCTCCCGCGAGGCGGTTATGAGCCTCCCGGCGACGGGTGCGGGCTCTATCGAGCCGACGAACTTCATCCTAAGAGGCTCGAGGGCCCTGAGCCACTCGACCCACGAGGAGGGTATTGCGAGGCTCACGAACCCCGGGGGGCCTATGTCGGCCTGGCCTATATCGGCGTCTATGATGGCCGAGACAATGCTATGCGCCAAGGCCCTGTTGGCCTGGAGGGCGGCGTAGCTTGTCTTACCGGCCTCGACGGGGCCCATGACTGCCACGACTGTGGGCCCCCTGGACTCCCTGATGACCTCGTCGGCGGCCTCGAGCCATTGGAAGTAGTGGTTCTCCCCCTCGACAGGGGCCTCCACGCGTCCCCCCTCTCCTACGTCTACCTCGACGCTGCTGTGCTCTGACAGCGAGGTTATGGGGTAGCTCCTGAACCTGCGCAGCTCGAACTCCTCGCCCGAGCCCAGCTCGGCCCCGAGGATGCTGACAGAGCCCTTGACGACCCTGACCCTCGCCGGCCCGAAGATCCGCGCCTGCTCGCCCAGCGTGAGGTCAAGGGTCACCCTAGGCAACCGCTGCCCCCCGAGGCTGGCCCAGGCTGTCTAGGATAATGAGTAGGCGGCCGCTATGTATGGCCCTCCTCGCCCTAGCGGCAGAGCCCGAGGGATCCTCGAGGGAGGCGTTAACGCCTAGGGGGTCTGGTAGGCCCTTCCTGGCCCTTATCAGGGAGGCCATAACGGCCTCTATGGCCTGGAGCCAGGAGAGGATCCACGCCACCCTCAGGGCCCTCAGGGCTGCGTTGGGGCTCATGGGGTTGGCGTCCTCGTGGCCCAGACTCGTCGGTATCCACTCCGCGAGCCTGGGGTGCATGAGCGACCTGGCCTCGGCGGCTAGGGATGCAGCGGTGTACTGGAGTATCATCGCCCCCACACTACTCCCAGGGGCGGCGAGGAAGTCGCTCACACCATTAATCCTCGCCTCTAGGAGCCTCTCTATCCTATAAAGTGTAATATTGGCCACCTGAACCAACGCCAGCGCCGAGGCCTCAGCGGCCAGGCCAGCGTAGATCGTGTTGAAGTTGCAGGTGTGCCACGCCCTTCCCCCGGCTATAACAGGGTTCGTGGTGGGGCTGCAGGCCTCCCTCTCCACGAGGCCCCTAGCCCACTCCAGAGCCTCGAGGCTGGCCCCATAGACCTGGGGTATGCACCTCATACTGTAGGGATCCTGGAGCCTCTCAGGCCTCTCGCGGGGCCTGAGGGCTCCCAGCTTCCTAGCGACTCGGGCCTGGCCCTCGTGGAGCTTCGCCTGGGCGCCTAGGCCGAACTCCTCTGGGTTGAAGCCTATTGCCTCGAGGGCGTACCCAGCCACCCTCAACCCAGTCTCCAGCAGCGTCAGGCCTGACCAGACCGCGGCCCCTGCAAGGGCTGTGCTCCACGCGGTGTTGTTTATGGCTGCTAGCGCCTCCCCGGCCTCGAGATCCACGGGGCCCAGGCCTACTCTAGCGAGGGCCTCCCTGCAGGGGAGCCTTTCGCCCCCCAGCAGGGCCTCGCCCCGCCCTCTCAGTATGCACCTAAGCGCGTGCGACGATGGTGCTAGGTCGCCGCTTGCCCCCACGCTTCCATAGAGAGGTACCAGGGGGATGAGTCCTGCTGCGAGGGCCTCCTCCACCTGCTCGACTAGGAGAGGCCTCAGGGGGTGGCCTCCCCTAGAGGCCTGGCTGAGCCATATGGCGAGGAAGCCCCTGACAAGCCACGGGGGAGCCCAGGGGCCGATGCCGGCGGCGTGTTCGTCTAGGATGCGGTCTTCATATCCCGGGCCGCAGGGGGCCTTCTCCCCCTGGAGGGCCCCGAGCCCCGTGCAGTAGCCGTAAAGGGGCCTTGCCTCGGCCTCCTTTAGGTAGAGCCGCCTCGCCTCCGCAGTCTTCTCCTTCAGGTCGCTGCCGACAATGACCCTCGACTCTCCCAGGGCAGCGCTAACTATTTCATCAAGGCTGGGGCAGGACGCTGAGGTCAGCTTTAATACCGCGGAGTCGGCGGAAGTCAAGCCTCCTCCCTAGGGGAGGGCTGGTACCTGAGGATTTTATTGTAGAGGCGACGGCGGAGCAGCGCCCAGGACTCACGAGGCCTTCCAAGCCATGAACTTTGGAAGCCTCACACCCTTCTGGCCGTGGTACTCGCCGCTGTACGGCCTCGCTGTGGGAGTGTTTAACTTCACTAGGACTAGGTGGAGGAACCTGTCCCCGGGGTAGAGCTTGACTGGGAACTCGCTACCCACGACCTCTATGGTGAGCTGGCCCTCGAAGCCCGCGTCAACCACCGTGGCGGGTATGTAGATGCCCGTCCTGGCCCACGTGCTCCTCAGGTTCACCAGCCCGGCGACGTACTCCGGTAGCCTGATATACTCAAGCGTGTGGAGGAGCATCCTCCTCCCGGGGGGTACTATCAGGTGGTCACCCGCTTCCCTGCAATCATACAGTTCTAGAGGGTTCGGGGGGCTCCTAGGGTCTAGGACGAGGTCCCGTCTGCCCCTCAGCACGCAGTACCCCCTGCCCAACCTCAGGTCCAGCCCATTCTCCCTGATAGTGTCGTGGAAGAGCGGCTCAACCCTCAACTCTCCAATCCTTATGAGCGCCTCTATATCGCGGTCTGATAGTATCATCTAGACCACCCGCTACCCTCGGAGAGGAAGCTAGGCGCGGCTGATGCTTGGGAGGGCGGCCCCTGTATCTAGCGTGTGACACCCTCCTACATGCTCTGGGGGATACATTCCGGTGGTAGGCACCGTGCTTTTATACCGGTCCTTCAAGGTGTATCCCGGGTGAACTTAGTGGCTATCACGAGGAGAACCGCCCTGCTGGTACTGGCCAGCGTGGCGTTCGTCGCCGTCGCCTTGGCGCTAGCGACGGCGCCAACCATAGCTTCAGCACAGGCAGGCGGAGGCGGCGGCGGTGGCACCAGCGGCGCAGCACTAGGTAAAACGCTCGGCGCCGGCCTAGCCGTTGGCCTAGCAGGCATAGGCGGGGGCTATGCCGTAGGCGTCGCGGGCGCAGCCGCTGTGAGTGCAATCGCAGAGAAGAGAGAAGTAAGCGGTATGGGCCTCCTGATAGTCGCTATGGGAGAGGGAATCGCCATCTACGGGCTACTCGTGTCGATACTGCTGATATTCGTAGTACACTAGGGCTACAGAACGCAACTTCTAGCCGCTCCCCACACTACCAGGTTATTCTTTAACAGGCATCACCGCTAACCACTCGAGGCGCCGGTAATGCATTATAACCCTGGCCAGGGAGAACAAGTAGCAGTGGGAGGGGCCGTCGTCTAGCCTGGCTAGGATGCCAGCCTGGGGCGCGAAGCCCCCCGCTCTGGGGGCACGCCCGGAGCGCTGGTGGTCCCGGGTTCAAATCCCGGCGGCCCCACCATCGCTGCATAGTCCTTTTATAGAGTCCTGCCGGCAAGCTCCCCCCTAGGGGGTGCATTCCCGGGTGTCGGAGGAGAGGGTCTACAAGGTGAAGGTCGGCGAGAAGGAGATAGTGATAGATGAGGAAGTCCTGGATATACTCCAGAGGTATGTAAGGGTCGAGATGAGTCTCGAGCAGCTGGCAGCCGCTCTCGGCCTCGAGAGCTGGGAGGAGGCATACGAGTTCGTGAAGAAGGTCCCAGCGTGGATCCTCTGGGTGCAGCCCACGCTCTGGAAGACCATGAGGGAGATGAGGACCGCCCGCGAGGAGTTAAGGGGCCAGTAGTCCAACTTATACCCACACCCTGCTGAGGGCCTCGTGGAGGGGATGGCCGAGCGTTCCAGCACCGAGCCGCCCGGGGGCTATGAGGTCAACTTCCGCCCCTGGGCAACCCTCCGTGTATGTAAGCGCTTATAGGCCTCCACTCCTTACCCTGCAGCCGGACCCCGGTCCCGTGCGAACAGGCCCCGAGTATCGGGGACGCGTGTGCACGGGGCGGGTCACTCCCGGCCCTTCCAGGCGGGCTAGAAGGGTGCCTTGGAGGTTGCGGTTCATAGTGATGGTGGGGCCTGCTGGGAGCGGTAAGTCCACTCTTACGGCGGAGCTGGCGGATACCATTGAGGGATATGGGCCGAGTGTTGCCAGGGTCAACTATGACCCTGCGGCCGAGAAGCTTCCTTATGACCCAGAGGTTGATATTAGGGACTATGTGAGCGTCGAGGAGTTTATGGAGAGGGGCCTCGGCCCGAATGGCGCCCTGATAGCTGCCGTGGATACATCGTTCGCCCATGTCACGGAGATTAGATCAAAGATAGATGATATAAACCCGGACTACGTGATAATCGATACCCCCGGCCAGCTCGAGCTATTCGCCTACCGTATCGGAGGGCCGGTCGTCGTGAGAGCGATCATAGAGGATAGACCCTCAGCGACTGTCTTCCTCATGGACCCCATGTTCTTCGAGGAGCCAATAGGCATGGTCTCGATACTAACGCTAGCCTCTAGCGTGGCGGTGAGGCTACAGCTGCCCCAGGTAAACGTGGTGAGCAAGGCGGACCTCCTCCGGCGGGAGGTGCTGGAGGAGATAATCCCCCGCCTAGGCGAGGAGGGGTACCTCTCTAGCCTCGTGAATTCCATGGATGGCATCGATGACTTTACGAGGAACCTGGCACTCAGCATATCGGAGGCCCTCTACCTGTCGGGCTTCATAGGGGAAGTGCTGCCCGTCAGCGTGCACGACCCTGATAGCCTTGCCAGGCTCTACGCTAAGCTGCAGCAGATACTGGCAGCAGGTGATGACTACGTATTCTACGACTACGTAGGCTAAGTGTCTCACGCGTTCACTCTCACTTTAATTCCTATGCCCGCCACCTATCAGAGCGGGGGTACCCCGGTTTGGAGAGGAGGATAGTTAAACCCTCGAAGACCGAGATCGACGTATTCTTCTACCCCAAGAGCATAGCAGTGGTGGGCGCCTCCAAGAGGCCGGGGAGCATAGGGCGGGCCATAGTAGAGAACCTCCTAGAATCCTATAAGGGAGCAATATACCCCGTCAACCCTAAGTACGATGAGATACTCGGGTTGAAAGCTTACCCAAACCTCTCATCACTCCCGGAGCCCCCGGAGCTCGTAGTAGTCGCAGTGAGGGCTGAGGCGACTCCCCCCATAGTGGAGGAGGCTGGACGCGTCGGCGCTAAGGGAGTGATAGTGGTAAGCGGCGGCTTCGCCGAGTCTGGAGAGAAGGGTAGGATGCTGCAAGAGCAGCTAAAGGCAATAATAAAGAGGTACGGCATGAGGCTCATAGGGCCCAACTGCATAGGCGTCTACAACGCGCTCTCGGGCGTTGACACCTTCTTCCTACCGAAGGATAGGATGAAGAGGCCCCACAAGGGGCCCATAGCTATCATAAGCCAGAGCGGCGCCTTCCTCGCCAGCATCATGGACTGGGCGGCCGATGAAGGTATAGGCATAAGCAAGGCGGTGAACTTCGGCAACAAGATTGATGTAGACGAAGTTGACCTCCTAGAGTACTTCGCCGAGGACGAGCACATAAAAGTCATAGTTATGTATCTCGAATCCATAAACCCCGGCCGCGGCAGGGCCTTCATAGAGGCTGCTAGGAGGCTCACGGAGGCGGGTAAAAGCGTCGTGGTACTCAAGGCTGGCAGGACCAGCGCCGGGGCAGCCGCCGCCGCGAGCCACACAGCAGCCCTAGCCGGCGACTACGCTGTTTACCGCGCAGCCTTCAAGCAAGCCAGAGTGATAGAGGTCGATGAGCCCATAAAACTCTTCGACATGGCCAAGGCCCTAGCCAGGCTCACGCCGCCCCGAGGGCCCAGGGTTGGGATAGTGACGAACGCCGGGGGCCCGGGTGTGATAGCGGCTGATCGGCTGGCCGAGCTGGGTCTCGTAGTCCCTAGGTTCACAGAAGAACTCAAAGCCAGGCTCCGCCAGTTCTTCCCTGAGAGGGTAGCCGTCGGTAACCCCGTCGACCTCACGGGGGACGCGACGCCCGAGGACTTCGAGAAGGCCATGAAGATAGTCATAGAGAGCGACGAGGTTGACATGCTGATGGTCCTAGCTCTCATGCAGCCCCCAACAATGCATGAGAGGATAGCTGATATCATAGCCGATGTAGCCTGGAGGCATAGGGATAAGCCTGTAGTCACGGTGACGATAGGCTCAGAGTACGCCAAGAGGATGAGGGAGTACCTAGAGAACAGGGGCATACCCGTATACGACTTCCCCGATAAGGCTGCGAACGCCCTCTACGCCCTCTACAGATGCTCCACCTGCAGGTGGGGCGCCAGGCCATGTGGCGAGACCTATGAGAGCCTTGGGGCGGTCGTGCCGGGCGACGCTAAGGAGAAGGCTGAGCGCATAGTCGAAGAGGCCGTCAAGCGTGGGGGAGGCAAGCTGCTCGAGCACGAGGCCTTCGCGGTCCTCGAGGCCTATGGCCTGCCAGTGCCCCGCTACTGCCTGGCTAGGGATAGCTCGGAGGCGGCATCATGCCTCGAGAGGGTCGGGACGCCGGCTGTGGCGAAGGTAGTTAGCCCCGACGTCATCCACAAAAGTGACGTTGGGGGGGTAATCCTCGGTATCAAGAGCGTTGAGGAGGCCGAGAGAGCGTTCAATGAGATAAGCCGTAGCCTGGCCGCTCACAAACCCGATGCCAGACTCGTGGGCGTGCTATACCAGCAGATGGTGCCTGAAGGCCTCGAGGTCATAGTAGGCTCCAGGAGGGATCAGACCTTCGGTCCAGTGCTACTCTTCGGCCTCGGCGGCGTCCTAGTAGAGGCGATCAGGGACGTCTCGATAAGGGTGGCGCCCATAGAGCCCTGCGAGGCGCTGGATATGGTCAATGATATTAGGGGCAGGCGACTCCTCGAGGGCTACAGGGGCATGCCCCCTAGGGACAAGAGGGCCCTCGCGGGGGTAATCTTAAAAATCGCCCGGCTGATGCTTGACATCCCCCAGGTGCGAGAGCTGGACTTGAACCCCGTGATGTCGTACGAGCGGGGAGCCGCGATAGCGGATGCGAGGATAATCGTGTGAAGGGTGAGGATCTGGTGAAGCAGGAGAGCGCTGGTCCGCAGGAAGCACTCCCAGAAGAGGTACGCGGAGTAATTGAGAAGCTCAAGGACATGAGCGAGGACGAACTCCTCAAGCTGGCCGAGGAGTATAGGGAGAAGATAATATCCATCAAGGACCAGAGGAGGACGCTTGTAGAGGAGAACAGGAAGCTCAGGGCCCAGAGGAGGCGGCTCATAGAGGAGAAGAGACAGCTCACAAGCCGCCTACAGGAGGTGAGGAGGAAGAGGAACGAGCTGATGGAGCAGCTGAGGCAGCTGAAGAGTGAGAGAGACAAGATCAGGGAGGAGCTAGAGAAGAAGAGGGAGCAGTTACAGCTCGCGAGGAAGCTCGCCGAGAAGGAGGGTGACCTGGCCAAGCTCTCCCTCAAGAGGCTCCAGAGGAGGCTCGAGGATCTCGAGTGGAGGCAGATGACGAGCGTCCTACCGCCCGAGGCCGAGAAGAGGATAGTAGAGGAGATAAGCAGGCTCGAGGAGCTCATCGAAAGGGTGCGCAAGGCAAAGCAGCAGGTCCTCTCAATAATGGAGCTCGAGGCCGAGGTGAAGGCGCTACGCCTGAAGAATAGGGATCTCACGCAGAGGATCAACGAGATAAGGGAGTCCATAGGGGAGGTCAAGAGGGAGATCCAGAGCCTGGTAGAGCGCATAGAGGAGTATAACAAGAAGATAGACGCCCTAAGCGAGGAGATAAACGAGAGAAGCGCGATACTCGACGACCTCTCGAGGCAGCTCGATCTGCTCTATGCGGTCTACAGGGAGATAATGGTGAAAGTGCGCGAGCTCAAGTTAGCCCGTCAGTACAGGATGTCGCTAGAGGAACTTGAGAAGAGGAGGAAGGAGGTCATGGAGAAGTACAAGCGCGGAGAGCCACTGAGCCTGCAGGAGCTAAGGATACTCTACGGCGAGTTCGACGAGATCATAGGCCGCTCCAGCCGCTCTTAGGATTCCTCGTGTTCCCCGCGCCCGCACGCTGTATATTTGGCTTAGTGGAACCGCGGGAGTCCCAAGGAAGGCTTAAAAACTCTCCCGGGATAGCCCCTGATTTCCCAGGCCGTCTATTTAGGGTTTCCTGATTGCAGGCTTATAGGCCTGCTAGCTCCGTGATGCTCTTGGGGAGCGTGGTAGGGGCCCTCCAATGGAGAGAGCGATATTAGACGTAGACGTCGAGAGTATAGGCGGTCTCGAAGGCCGAAGGATACTGGTAATAATAGTGGATCTTGACGACGACCTTTCAACGGTGGGCTTAAAGACTCCCATTATCGGGTATGAGAATGTACTGGAGGCGGCTATACAGTTCGCGATCGCCAGGCCGGAGGATTCGGATGTAAACACGATATTCGCCGGTCTTCATGTCTACAGGCAGTTGAGAAGTGAGGGAGCTGACGCCGAGGTCGTGCTCCTAGCTGGGCACCCCACGGATCTACTAGCTGGTCAGAGGAGGGTCTCAGAGCAGCTCTCAAGGATACTCCAGGACTTCGGGAGGCCCGCTGGAGCTATACTGGTCTCTGATAGCGAGTATGACATGCTCATAGCTGAGGTAATAAGGAGTCACCTACCACTACTAGGGATAAAGCGTGTTGTAGTAGAGCAGCACCTGGGAATCGAGGCTAGCTATATGTTAGTGGCTAGGTACATCAAGAAAGCCGTAACCGACCCCCGCTTCGCTAAGTACACCGTGGGTATACCCGGCGTTCTACTCGCAACGGCGGGGCTCCTCAGCATATTCGGCCTCGGGGGCCTGGTATTCAAGTCCGTGGCTGCACTCCTAGGCCTAGCAATGGTGGTACACGGCTTCAACTTAGAGCCGGTAATCAAGAGGGAGATAGCCTGGTTCTCGTCCAGGCCCGGGCTAGTCATGGCTGGCTATGTCATCATGCTTATGTTCACGGCCGCCAGCGCCGTAGTGGCCTACTATAGCATCTCCCAGAGCCAGAGCCTCATAGAGGGCATGGCTAACTTCTTCAGGTACTCTGTAATGCTCTTCTCAATAGGTGCAATAGGCTACATTATAATAGGGAGGATACTCTACATGACTGTCAATGGGGACTTCGAGGTCTACGGGGAAGTGGCGGCGATAATACTGTTCCTATTCGCCACGGCAGCCTTCTACAGGCTCGGGGAGAGCCTCCAATACGTTAGGGGCCCCGACCTGCCGAGCGCCCTAACAAGCGCTCTGCTAGAGAGTGACTTCCTAGAGCTCTCAATAATAGGCGCCTCCCTAGCGGGCCTCGTCGAGCTAGCCGGCAAGGCTCTAAGCAGGAGGGGCGAGGGTGAACGCCGGGAAAGCCCCGGGGCGTCTAGCCCCCAGGCTACAGAGGCCAGCTAGGCCCCGAAGTTCCTCTTGACGCTCGAGAACCAGTCTAGCGCTCTCTCCAGCTCCTCAATAGTAAAGTCGGGCCATAGAGTCTCGGTGAAATATAGCTCTGCATAGCGGGCGGCGAAGGGCACAAAGTCGCTAAGCCTCCTCCAGCGCCCGGTCCTTATGACTAGGTCCACGGGGGGCAGCCTAGTGCTTGGGGGCTCTATGCCCTTCAGGGCGAGGGCCAGCTCCCAGAGGCTCGAGTAGCCTATAAGCAAGACTAGAAGGCCCCCCCTCCTATGGGATGTCTCCTCCTCGAGCCTCCGGGCTAGATCCGCTACGTCGGCGGGGAGGACGCTAGTGTCACCGAGGACCTCGACTCTGACGTCTCTACGTTCGAGGGCCTCGTCGCTCATGAGGTCTTTGAGCCCCCTCCTTACCAGGCGGAACACGAGGGATAGCTCAAGCTTGCTCCTCCGGAGAGCGTTGTCACGGCTGAGAACGTACACTGTGACGTACCGGGACCCCCAGGAGTATAGATGGTCTATGATGGTTCTCAGGGTCTCATAGCCCCTCTCATAGGCCTCATCAAGGGAGACCCCGTGCCTACGCGCCCACCTGCGGTTGCCATCTGGGATAATGCCTACATGGAGCGGAGCCCTGGGCACCTACAGCTGCCCCCCGGGGCTGTGGGGTGTGGCGAGGGCTTATTACTAGCCTCACCCCGTCCACCCCGAGTACTGGGTGCAAAACGCTGGAGGGGGCCTTCGCCGTCATAGGCACGTCGAATCCCGTCAAGGTAAGGGCTGCCCAGAGGGTCTTCGCGCGCCTGGTAGGCCTTCCCGTTAGGGGGGTCCCTATCGAGACGAGCGTGCCCAGGCAGCCGGTGGGGCTTGACGAGCTGCTCCGGGGGGCCCTCGAGAGGGCGTACCGCTCGCGCGCCCTAACGGGGGGCCTCTACGGCGTCGGCGTCGAGGCTGGCCTATTCGAGATGCCCACCAGCACAGGGTTCATCGAGACCCAGGCAGCCGTCATAGTGGGCCCGAGGCTGAGGGCCAGCGTGGGTCTCAGCAGCTCCTTTGAGCTGCCGCCGTGGCTGGTGGAGGAGATGCTGTCGGGCAGGGAGCTGGGCGAGGCCTATAGGCCTAGGCGTGGAGACATAGGCGAGAGCATAGGCTACATCGGCGTCGAGAGCATGGGCTACACGACCAGGCAGGAGCTCACCGAGCAGGCGATAGAGGCAGCCCTCATACCCTGGCTTAGGGGCGGCGAGTGGCTCCAGAGCGCCGTGGATCTCGCGGAGAAGCTCGGGGCCCGCCTGGAAACAGCTTAAAGGCCCCCATCAACCCCCCGCCACGCCTAGGGGTGGAGGCAGGCAATGGGCGTCTACCAGTGGAGGGACCACAAGAAGCCCAGCGGGGGTAAGAGGAGCTGGTACTACAAGGTCAAGAGGAAGTACGCCTATGGGAGGCCCTTCGTTCCGCCGGTGCTCTCAGACAAGGATGAGAGGGCCAAGATCAGGGTGCGCGGAGGCAACTTCAAGGTTAGAGTGAGGAGGGCCGCCTACGCTGTGGTCTCCGACCCGAAGACGGGTAAGAGCGTGAAGGCGCGTATCCTGAGGGTCGTAGAGAGCGCTCCTAACAGGGAGTTCGCCAGGAGAGGGATAATCGTGAGGGGAGTCATAATCCAGACAGAGGCAGGGCTAGCCAGGGTCACAAGCAGGCCCGGGCAAGATGGTGTGGTGAACGCGGTACTCATAGGCGAGCCTGAGAAGCGGGGCTAGCGCGCCGCCCCTGCTCACTAGCCCCTAAAAGTAGGAGGCAGAAGCCCGCGACCCCCGATAGGATCCTTCGTGGGGAGCCGCTGTGAGCAGTAGAGACTATAAGGGGCGCCGCGTCGTCTTCTGGCCCGTTAACATAGACTCATCTGCAACCACCAGAGAGGGCAGGAAGATACCGAGAAGCGAAGCCGTGCCACAGCCACGCCTGGACGAGATAGTCAAAGCGGCTGAGAGCCTGGGTCTGGAACCCATCGTGGAGGACAAGGCTTACCCCCGCTCCTGGTACAGGCAGACCAGGAGGGTCTCGGTCAAGAAGATCGGCTCGAAGAGGCGCACCCTCCTGGAGATAGCCAGGGAGATCAGGCGCCTCAGGAGCAGGGGCCGCGGCGGCTAGACCCAGAGAAGCTGGGCGCCCTGATTAAATGTATTCTCCGCTCCCTAGGGCCGAGACCCTCCTTAAACCCATTCCCCCACAGGTCTCCATGGCGCCTTAAGAGGGGGGTGCCTCACCCCTCCGAGGCGGGTGCTCGCTTGCAGGGTAGGCGTGCGGCGCGCAAGAGGCAGAGGCAGCGTGTAGTTAGAGGCGAGGTATGGGCGCTGGTGAGGACTGGCCATATAGTAGTGAAGCCCTCCAACGGCCTCCCAAGGCTCGGCTGGGAAGTGCTGGACGGGTCTGGTGGGAGGATTGGTGTTGTCAGCGATATAATAGGTAATGTGGGGGACCCCTACGTTGTCGTGAAGCCATCCGAGAGGGGTCTCTTGCAGGGCCTCCAGGCGGGCGTCCAGGTGGTGATGCACCCGCCTCGGAGGGAGGCGCCCGCCGGCCGCGGTAGGCGTAGGGGTGCCGGGCGTGTCGTGCAGAAAGGTGGTAGACGAGTTCGGGAACGTGATCTGCGCGGATACGGGGCGGGTGCTAGGCGCGGTCATGGACGTGGGTCCAGAGTGGAACGCCGCAAGGGACAGGGAGAAGGGCATAGATAGGGCCAGAGCCTCCGTGCGCTCCACGTACACCCACCACGCCCTAAGGGAGCAGGTTGGCCTCGAGGCCCCTAGGTCCTCGAGGACGAGGAGGCTCATGCTCCTGAGGCGTTGCCGGGGGAGGAGGTGCCGCGGGAGACTCGGTCTGACGTACTCGGAGAGAGTCCACTTCGAGCACCTCAAGCTCCTGAAGGACGTGGCGAGCACCCTTAATCTGCCCCGCGAGGTCCAGGAGACAGCTGGCATGATACTTCACATGTACTTCGAGAACGGGAAGCCGAAGCCCAGCAAGGCCCGCCAGATAGTGGGCGCCGCCATAAAGGAGGCGGTGGGCCTGCACAAGTACAGCATACCACAGGCCAGGATCCTCGAGGCCCTAGGCATCACCAGGAGCGAGCTCTGGAAGGGAACACGCGAGCTGAACGACTCTGGCGTCCTAAGTAGGATCTGGAGCATGAACTACGTCGCTGGCAGGGGGAGGCTATCCACACACATAGACATGATGCGGAGCTTCGTGGTAAAGGCCACCGGCGACCTGAAGCTTCCCCATGAGGTGACCAGGCTCGCCCTCAGGATCCTCGATAAGGTCGTGGAGATGGGTAAGGGTGTCGAGGGCAGGAGGCCCGAGGCCCTCGCGGGGGCTGCCGTGTACCTCGCGGCGAGGCTCTACGGCTACAGGGTCTCGCAGCGCGACGTGGCCCGCACCCTATCGGTTATGGAGTCGACTATACGGAAGCAGTTCAGATTCATACTCTCCGACCTCGTCATAATAGTTAAAGTCTAAGCCCACGTCGCATAGGGCTAACGCTCCCTATCCTAAACTATAAACCCCCCAGAATGCACTATCTACTCCTAGGCGCTGAGAAGCCACCCTCCAGACAAGCCGTGGAGGTGTAGGTAGCGTGCCGAAGGTCAGCATGGAGGAGCTGGAGAAGACCGCCCTAGAGATGATAAGGAACAGCGGCTCCACGGGTATACTACAGAGCGACCTCTGGAGGAGGCTGGGCCTCGATAGCAGGGAGGGCTCGAGGCTAGTGCTCAGGCTGGCTAAGAAGGGGCTCATCAGGAGGGAGCAGGTGGTCGTCAATGGGAGGAGGACCTACAGGCTCAGGTACACCAGGCCCCCGAGCCTCGAGTTGAAGCTAAAGGTCGACATAGAGGACGTGCTCGACATACCCTGCTTCACCTGCCCCTTCCTAGGGCAGTGCGGGCCAGGCAACTTCAACGACCCCAGGACGTGCCCTATACTTCAAGCCTGGCTCGAGAGGAAGGCCCGCGAGCTCCTCGGCGATGATGGTAAAGCTTGACAGCCGCGTCCACGACCTCAACCAGGGGGGCATCACTCCTCAGGCCCGCTGGGGATAAATGCGTGGGCGAGGACCTCCACCCCCTCGACTCCAACTCCTCAGCGAGCCCCCTCCTCGAGGGAGTGTCGATCTTGAGGCTGGCGGCGAGCGCCCACGTCTCATAGTAGAACCTGCCCCTGCTTAGGGGTAGCTCCTCTAGGAGGACGCTCACTAAGGACTTGATCCTCGCTATGCTGGCTAGGTACCCGTACCTCTCTGGGGCGAGTCTGGCCAGTCGGGCCGCGAAATCCTCGTCTCCTAAATCGCAGGCCCAGAGGGGGCCCAGCTCTGGTGCTCTAGTAGGCGTGGGGCATCCCTCGAAGAGTGGGTGGCCTAGGTCCCGGCACCAGCGGGCCATTGCAATGCACTCCTCCAGCATGCGGTCGGCCGCCCGCGCCCCCCTCTCCACGAGCATGTAGGCCCTCACGTAGTGGTCGGCCCAGTAGGCCAGGAGGGGCCTCAAGGCCTTGTCGTGGGCCGCCGCCACCCTGGCAGCGTAGCCCAGCAGAACCCTTAGAGCGATCTCGCGCGCCTGCGGGATCCTCTCTATCCTGACATGGTAGCGGCGGAGGGCTACCCTGCGCTTGGATCCCTCTAGCACGGCGAGGTCGGTGGCGGTGACTGCGAGCAGGCCGCGGTGGCCAATGGCGGCTAGTGCAGCGTCCATGAAGGGGGCGGGGCTCCCAAAGGGGTCCAGGTCTACAACTAGAACGGGTTCTCCCTCCTCCCGGGAGACTCTGTAGAGGAGTGCTGAGGCGTCAGCCCTCCTCACCTCCACTACATCCTCGACCCCGTTCGACCTGACGTTCCTGGCGGCGTACTCCACGGCTTCAGGGTCTATGTCCCCTGCTATGACCCTCCCAACCCCCTCCACCTCGAGGGCGTACCTCACACTCCTGACGCCTGTAGCCGTCAGGGGCTCGACTATAGTGACGGGCTTGTGTGGGGCGTATAGGTCAATGTAGGCTTGGAGGGCTACAACGCTTAGATCCCGGTTGAACTCCATCACGGGATTGTAGAAGACGGGTAGCCAGGCCGGCTCGAGCCTCCTACCAGCCACGGCGCCCGTGGGGTCAGGTATCCAGACGAGGGCCCTCCCCTCTGCGACCACAGCATCGGCCGCCATCGACTAGCCACCCCGCAAGCTCCGGCGCCTTCGAGGCTAGGATGCCTCTATTATCGAGCGTCACCTCTACTATCCTGGAATTCGCTGCGAGAACCCCGTGGACCACCGGGTCCCTCGACGCCAGTCGTGCGTGAACCACCGCTAGGAGGGGCTTCGCCGCCCTCGCGGCCTCGAGTATAGCCTCCCTGAGACTGGGTACGGCAAGCTCCATTGGGCCGACCTCGTCTATGGCAATGACGTCGGCGCCTTCAAGGGCCCTCCTCAGGGCCCCCACGCCGAGCCTCTCTGCGCTGTCAACAAGCACAGTGTACCTGCCCACGCGGGGCCCCCTGCCGGCTCCTACGCGGGCAAGCCAGGCCCTCTCACCGCTGGCCAGGTCTACTATGTAGAAGCCCTCCCTCCTACCACTGGGGCCCCGGGCCTCTGGCGCGGCTATGCCGCCCACCTTACAGCCGAGCCTCTTGAGCTCGCCTACCAGCCTGGAGAACAGGGTGCTCTTACCGACCCCCGGCCTCCCTGTTATCAGTAGCCTCCTCGCCGAGCAGCTCATCCAGGCTCACTCTCCGGCTCCTGCGGATCAGTGTCACGCCCTTGATAGAGCTTAGCTCGGCCTCCTCCTCCCTGCCCTCGACTACTGCTATGGGCTTCGACTCGGCGACCCTAGAGAGCCTGACGATATTGTCTACCCTGTCTACGAGCTTCGGTAGGGGCTCCCGGCGGTGCTGATAGGCAATCACTATACGGGGCTCGGGGGGCGCCGAGGCTGTTATATCGGCGGCAGTCTTCTTCGCGTGGAACACCTTGAGACCCCTCCTGGCAAGCTCCATGGCGAGGGCCTCCTCGCCCTCCTCGTCGAAGGGTGGATGGCTGGCTGGGGGCCTGGGCGGCTCCTTGAAGGGGTCCCACGACTCTATGACCTTCTCGCCCAGCAGGCTCGCGAGTTTCTCTGCCTTGTCGAGCGTGGGATCCGCCATTCCCTTCTCGTATTGGTAAACCATCTTCCTACTTACCCCAAGGAAGCTCGCTACATCACCTAGGCTCAGGCCCAGGGCCTCGCGGGCCCTCTTGAGGGCCTCCGAGTCTATCTTAACCCTTATGGAGTCCCTCGACTGGTAGGCGTATATGCCAGCCCCACCGCTCCGCAGGTACTCCTCGAGGGATTCAGGGCTAACCACGGGGAGGCCCTGCCTCTCATAGGCCACGTAAGGCGCCAGCTCCCTGCCTCTCCTCTTAGTGGCAATTATGCCCGCGGGGAGGCCCATAGCCGCCCCCAGGCCCTTGAGTTCGTTCACCTCGGACTTCGGCACATCCACTATATCATCAGCTATCTTCAGCAGCAGGACCCTCCCGCCGCCGATCCTGACAGCCACGTCTAGGCTCCTCTTCTCTATCCTATCCGGGTAGTCGATCACGGCCACCTCCTCGGAGTACCTGTAGAGTATCGCTAGCACCCTGTAGAACGCTTCCTTGAGCCCCCCCACGCCACGGCCCCTGTTTATGTATTGTGAATGGAGGCTTTTATGTGGGCGAGCGCCCCCGCACTCTCCCGGGTAGTGTGCTTGGAAGGGGAGCTTGCAGGTATGAAGAGGGAGGGCCTGCTCTCGATACCATCTGCTGGCGAGCTACTCGACCTCATAAATGAGGTAAAAGCCATTCACACGAGGGAGCGTAAAACCAGGCTAGTAGGCCAAGCGAGGAGGCTCGGCGGAGTCGTGATCTACAAGGAAAGGCCTAGCCCATTGATCGTGGTAGGGGACCTACACGGTGACGTGGAGACGCTGAGGCTCATACTATCCAAGGTCTGGGGCCTCCTACAGGAGAAGGGCGCCCACATAGTCTTCCTCGGGGACTATATAGATAGAGGGCCGCCCCAGGGCCAGGCGGCCGTGCTAGCAGCTATACTAAGACTGAAAAAGGCGATGCCTGATCGGGTCATACTGCTTAGGGGTAACCACGAGCCTCCCCCCAACCTCGAGCCATCACCCCATGACTTCCCCATGGCCCTCCTGAACCTATACGACAGAAGGGCACCGGAGCTCTACCAGGCCGCCCGCGAGCTATTCGATACCATGCCCTACGCTGTCTACATAAAGGGCTGGGCTCTCCTGGTCCACGGCGGTGTCCCGACGGAGTCGCTGCTCCGACACGAGGATCCCTTAGAGATACTGGGCGCCCCGAGAGACGACCCCATGGATGTAATGGTAGAGATACTATGGAACGACCCCACGGAGTCAGTTGACTTCAGGAAGCCGAACATGAGAGGGGTCGGCTACGAGTGGGGGCCGAAGGCGACGGAGCTAGCCGTAAAGAAGCTTGGAGTAAAGTACATAATAAGGGCCCACGAGGCCGTCCACACCGGCTTCAAGCTGAACCATGGCGGCAGGGTTGTGACCCTCTTCAGTAGGAGGGGGTACCCCTATGGTAACCCCAAGGCAGCCTTCATGACCTGCATGGGTGAGGAGAGCGCGGAGTCTATTGCGTCGTGCATCAGAGTCGTGGGAGACTAGGTATTAGCCCCCCACCCCCCTCGAGGCCTCCTTCTCAAGTGAGGCAAGTAGCTCCTCACTGTCCCTGGCGAAGGGGGCGCTGCACTCGTACCTATTTAGTCTGCTACATATATAGCATATGAGGGCCTTGAAGGCCTTCTCCTTCTCGCGTATAGGAGCCTCGCCTAGTAGGACGTCGCCGACTCTCTCGACCAGCCGCCTCATTTCCTCGTCGGCAAGTATCTCCTTTAGATACCTGCCGCCGCGCCTACCTGTGACGTAGTAGGTGACCGCGGCCGGGGTTAAACCCAGGAGGGAGGCAACGCGATAGCGGCTGGCACCCTTCTTCACCATCGCTATTGCTAGGGCGGCCCTTATCGAGGGGATTATCTCGCGCGCCGCCAGCTCGCAGGGCATCTCGGCGATCCTACTGACTCCCCCGCCGTTGTGCCCGCTCTTAGGCAATCCCCTCACCGAGAAGGGAACTAATCCCCTCCAAGGCGGTGGAAGTAACAGCGTTAATATACTCTCGTAATGAGGAGCCCCTAGGGGTGCCAGTGGCGTGGCTGGTAGGTATTACGAGCTGGATCTGAGCCCGGAGTTCATGGAGGACCTCAGGGAGAGCCTAGCTGACATGGTGGAGCCTGTCAGGGTCGATGTATTCGTCGGGCCGAACTGCGAGACCTGTGAGGACACAGTGAAACTACTGAGAGCCTTCGAGGAGGCGGCGCCAGAGGTCCACGGCAGGAAGCTGCTCGAAGTCAGGGTATTCGATAAGAGCAGGGAGGAGGATAGGAGGGAGTTCGCGAGGCAGGGCATCGAGAGGGTGCCTAGTGTCACCCTAATAGACGGTTATATCAGGTATACTGGCATACCCGCGGGCGAGGAGGTCAGGGGGCTAGTCGAGACGATCCTCAGGATAAGTGAGGGCGACAGCGGTCTCGACGAGGAGACCAAGGAGACCCTTGCAAACCTCAAGAATAGAGTCTACATCGAGGTCGTAGTGACGCCGAGCTGCCCCTACTGTCCCTACGCAGTGCTCCTGGCAAACATGTTCGCCTACGAGGCCTGGAAGAGTGGTAGTAAGGCGGTCATAGCGGACACGGTGGAGGCCTATGAGAACCCCGACATAGCAGACAAATACAACGTAATGAGCGTACCTGCCATAGCGCTCAATGGGGAGATGGCCTTCATCGGGGTCCCCTACGAGGAGGACTTCATACACTATGTAACCGCGGCAGCCGAGGGCAGGCTCGACGAGCTAGTCCTAAAGGAGTACGAGGACGCGACCAGCCTCTAGCCCGTCCCCCCTCGGCGGCCGAGTCTACTCCTTAGCAGGTCCGCGAGCCCCTCCCCCTCCCTCAGCTTTACATTGACGAGTGTGTGCCACCCTGGAGGCAGGGGGACCCGGAAGAGGCCCCTCTCCACTGGCACCCATGACTCTCCGTGTGCATCAATAACAAGCGCCCTGGCCTCCGAGGGCTTCCTGAGCCTCACCTCCAGAATCCCCGCCTTCCCCGTGGGCGTCCAAGCGTAGAGCCAGAGCTCGCGCCTAGCGGGATCATAAGCGGCGCTGCCAGCACAGTTAGCGCACCTGGCATGGCCAACCTCATCCTCTGCGAGCCTGTAGTCGGCTGGCATCCAGGCCTCGAAGAGGCCTCTCACCGCCTCAAGGGGGCCGCCTGGACCTAGGGCTACGGGGCCTCCCAGGGCTTCGAGCCGCATCGAGCCTGGGGCGAGCCTCAGCTTGAGCCCCCAGGGTGACGCCGCGAATAGCCTCCCCTCGCTGCATGTTATAGTGAATGCCACACCCTCTACCTCGCTGTGCCCCCAGACGTATATCGTAATGGGGCCTCCGGGGTGGATGGTTGAGAGCATGTAGTCGGCGCATCCAGTCCTCAGAGCGAGGCTGCCCTCCACCAGAAGCGCCCCACTCTCAGATGCTACGAGGTAGTGCTCGTCTCCACTGCATATTACCACCCTGGAGCCGCGGGCGTCAAGGGCCCAGGAGCAATTCAAGCCATGCCCAGTTACTACCGCGGGACCCAGCCTCGGGGGGCCGCCACGCCTCCACTCCCTCTTGCCACACGCCTCGGGGGCCCTCGCGGCCTCGAGGGGCTCCAACCTCAGCAACCCCACCTTCGCGGTGTCAGGGGCTTCAAGGCACCCGGGGAAGGCGCTGGCGGCGCGGGCTGGGAGGACCCTCCTGTGGAGTAGCGTATTTGCTATCCAAGGGCCCCCACTGCCACGCGGCTGGGGCGTTGCTGGCGGCCTGACACTGAGCCTCGGAGGCCCGCCTAGAAGCGCTCGGAGGCCTCCCCCGCCCAAGTCGAGGCTGGCGCTGCCCCAGGCTAGAGTTACGGGCTCCCCGTCGGGGCGGCTCTTGATGCCGCAGAGCGCCGCGACCACCGGGGCGCCCAGGAGGCCCCTGGGATCCTCCTGGAGGTACGAGCACCAGTCTAGGGGGCTAAGACTCGAGAATATCTCTGAGTACCCGGTCGACATCGCTGGGCGGCACCCTCTTCAGAACTGCATGCATGCGCTCGCCCTCCTCGAAGTCGACGCTAGCCCCCTGGGCCTCGAGGCTCTCCGCGAGGCTCGCGCGGCTCGCCGCCCCCCGCGCGGTCACGCTCACCCTCACATAGCCCTCGCCCTCCCTTTGGCTGAGGGATATCTTGAGGAGCCCGTCACGCGAGTAGCCGGTCACCCTGGACTCACCAATGGCCTCTCCCGTGAGGGTCCTGTAGCGTACCTCCTTCTCGCTCACAGTCATACCGGCCTCCTCGAGGATCCTCCTAGCCCTGCCGCTCCACCCAGCCAACCAGCAGGCACCCCCAGCATCCACCTTAGGCCTAGAAGGCCTTTTGGGCCCGCCGGTTGGCCCGCGATAATTCCTTCATTGAAGCCTCGGTTGGGGGCAAGTATCCTCATCCCGGCGGCCGCTCCCAGGGAGAGGGCGAGGAGGCCTTAAGGCTAGAGTGCCCCTCGCCTCGTTGGAGCGGCGGGGTGAGGGCTTACTCCCGGTCCGCACCGCTGTGTGGAGAACGTACCCGGCCGACCGCCGCTACTCGACCTTCTTGACAAGCTTCACTATGACGTCCTTTCCCGTCCTGAGGACTCTCACGTAGCCAAGCGTTTCGAGTGTTAGGAGGCTCTTCGAGAGCTCGGCCTCGGAGAGCCTGTAGTCGAACCTCTTCAGCACCCAGTCACTGACCTCCTCAATCCTCACTGGCCTGTCGCCGCCAGCAGTCCTCTCCTCGACAGCCTCATAGACCATGTTCACAATGGGAAGGCTCCTCCAAGGTATCACCTGCGACACCCCCTAGAGCAGTATTGGCGGTGCTAGACGTGTATTGTTGGCACCTCGACCCTCCTCCTGGCGCCGAGTTCCCTGGCCTGCTCCATCCAGCGCTTGTAGTATTCTATCATGTACTGCGACACGCTCGGCTTGACCTTCTTCAGGGCCTCCTCGAAGTGCCTCCTTCTAACGAGTGTCGCTGAGATGTCCTCCCTAAGGGCTATCATCGCCGCCTCCCTTACTAGGGCCGCCAGGTCGGCGCCGGTATAGCCCTCGGTCGCAGCTGCTATATCCTCGAGGTCCACGTCATCGGCCAGCGGCATGTTGCGGGTGTGTATCCTGAGTATCTCGAGCCTACCCCTCCTATCGGGCGGTGGCACGTAGATGAGCTTCTCCAGCCTGCCGGGCCTAAGCAGGGCGGGGTCAACCATATCCGGCCGGTTGGTGGCCGCTATAACCACGACATTCGACATGTCGGAGATACCGTCTATCTCGGTGAGCATCTGGCTCACTATCCTCTCGGTGACCCTCGAGCCTATGTCGGTTCCCCTCACGCTGGCGATGGCGTCTATCTCATCTATGAAGACTACGGCCGGGGCGTACTGGCGCGCCTTCCTGAATATCTCCCTTATCGCCTTCTCGCTTTCCCCGACCCACTTTGATAGTATCTCTGGGCCCCTGACGGCTATGAAGTTCGCCCCGCTCTCAGTTGCAACCGCCTTTGCTAGTAGTGTCTTACCCGTGCCGGGCGGGCCGAAGAGTAGGATCCCCTTGGGGGGCCTGATACCGAGCCTGCTGAAGGCCTCGGGGTACTTGAGGGGCCACTCGACGATCTCACGTAGCTCCTGCTTGACCTCCTCCAGCCCACCTATGTCGTCCCAGTGGACCTCGGGCACCTCGACCTGTATCTCCCTGAGGCCGCTCGGCGTTATCTCCTTGAACGCTGCCAGGAAGTCCTCCATCTTAACAACCATCTTCTCGAGGACCTCGACTGGTATCCTCTCCTGCTCGATGTCTATCTCCGGTAGGTAGCGGCGGAGGGCGTGCATCGCCGCCTCCCTTACTAGTGCTGCCAGATCGGCGCCTGTGTAGCCGCGGGTCATCTCGGCTATCTTCTCGAGGTCCACGTCATCGGCGAGTGGCATGTGCCTAGTGTGTATCTGGAGGATCTCCAGTCTACCCTGCTTATCCGGTAGGGGGACCTCTATCTCCCTGTCGAACCTCCCGGGCCTCCTGAGGGCCGGGTCGACAGCGTTGGGTCTGTTAGTGGCGCCTATGACTATGACCTGGCCCCTGCTCTCCAGCCCATCCATTAGTGTTAGTAGCTGCGCCACCACCCTGCGCTCAACCTCGCCGACGACCTCGTCCCTCTTTGGTGCGATGGCGTCTATCTCGTCTATGAATATAATACTCGGCGCGTTCTTACGGGCCTCCTCGAAGATCTCCCTGAGCCTCTGCTCGCTCTCACCGTAGAACTTGCTCATGATCTCGGGGCCGTTGATACTAATGAAGTAAGCGTCGCTCTCATTCGCCACAGCCTTCGCTAGTAGTGTCTTACCCGTGCCGGGCGGCCCGTAGAGTAGGATCCCCTTGGGGGGCTCAATGCCCAGCCTCTTGAACAGCTCCGGGTGCCTCAGGGGTAGCTCCACCAGCTCCCTTATCTTGAATATTACGTGCTTGAGGCCGCCTATGTCCTCGTACGTCACCCTCGGGAGGGATATGGAGCCGACGGGCTTCTCGAGGACCTCCACGATAGTTCTGTCGGTCACTATTACGGCTCCACGCGGCCTCGTATCGATAACTTGGAGCTGCACGGCCTGCCCTATCACTGGTATAACTACTATGTCGCCCTCGAGGAGGGGGGTGTTTATGAGCTTCTTCTTCACGTAGTTCCTGAAGGCCTCGTCAACGCTCATTGGCTGTGAAGTGGGCGCCAGCCTCACCTTGACAGCTGGCTTCACATCCGCCTTCCTCACGATTACCTTGTCTCCAATGTTAACGTCAGCATTCTTCCTTAGTATCCCGTCCATCCTAATAATATCCAGGCCCTGGTCCTCCGGCAGAGCCGGCCAAGCTATAGCGACGGTCTTCTTCTTCTTACCCTCTATCTCAACGACGTCTCCGGGCTCGACGCCGAGGAGCCTCATAACGTTAATATCTATCCTAACCTTCCTCTTCCCGGAGTCCCTAGGCCTCGCCTCTGCTACCCGCAGGACAACCTCCTTCCTCGTAGGCCTCTTCTCACCTTCGCCGCCGGTAGCGCTCGGCATCCTATAGTGCACCCCTAACTATCCAGGCCCCCCGAGTCTCAAGGCCCGGGGAGGCTTAATAGCAGGATGTAATGTCTGCTAAGGAGGCGTAACACTCTAGGAGAGCCTATGGACAGCCTCTATCTCTACCTGATCCACCTCCGGGAGGCTCCGGAGCCTCTCCTCGAGGGCCTCGGTGCCGCCCTCCGTCTCCTCGGGCATCGATATTATGAGTTTTAGGGCCTTCAGCCCGAAGGCTATGGGTTCAACCCCGCTCCCCTCAACCTTGTAGCCCTCAGGCAGTGAGTCCTCGATCTTCGACTTCAGAGCGTTCAGGTCTATATCGATGCTGGAGGGGAGAACCCTCAGTATGACAGCGACCCTAGCCATGCCTAGTTCACCTCACGGGCCCTCGAAGCCACAGTAGGGGCACTTATATGGCGTTCCCTGCCTCCTGCACTTAGCACACCTCCATATCAGGGCCTTACCGCAGTTAGGGCAGTAGAACGCCACGGCCCTCTCCGTGGGGTGGATTATCCTACCGCAGCTCGTGCATACGGGTGGCTCTACCGGGTCGTAGACGTCTATCCTCCTGGGCACGACGGCGGCCACTTCCTTGACCCCTCCCCGGCTCCCGGCGCCGAAGAATTTTAAGGATTAGCCGGGGAGACCCCGCGTAGGCCTAGAGCCCCACGCCCCCCAGGCTACTTGGCGACTGATATGTGAGCCCCCCGGTTATCGACGCCTGTAACCCAGGCGGAGCCCCCGCCAGCCTCCCCCAAGGCTCTCCTAGCCGCTGCCAGCAATCTCCTAGTAACCCCGGCCGGGGCAAGGGAGTAGACCATGGGCCCTAGGCCCGACTGGCACACGCAAGGGGCCCCTGCCGCCCTCAGGGCACCCGCTACTAGCTCGGCCTCTCCGCAGCAGTACTCCCCATCGCCGCCAGGGGCTAGACGACTCCTTGTGCGATCGTTTACCTCCTGCAGGAAGGCCGAGGCCCTAGCCCAGTCACCCTCCGAGGCAGCGGGTAAGAGCCCCATAAGCACGAGCCTGCTACTAACGCATGCCTCCTCCTCACTCTCCAGGGGACCGGGAGTGCAGCCCGGCAGCTCCCGGCTGCCAGGGTCCCGGAGGGGCCTAGAGGGGAGCACCGCAACGACGCGCCAAGACCTCGGGACAACGCCGCGGTAGACCAGCGGCGGCACCCTCCTCCCGAGGCTTGTGGAGGGGAAGCCGCCCTCCACTATGAAGCCCCCGTATGTGAAGGCGTTCACGCCTACACCGGCCTCAAGGCCTAGCTCTAGGCCCACGGCGGCCTCGGCGGGGTCGAACCTCCTCCGGTGGAGGGCGGCTACAGCCCACGCTATCGATAGGGCCAGCTGCGCGGTGAAGCCGAGGCCTGCGTGGCGCGGCGGAGCCTCGAGGACCCTGACGCGGGCCCCCTCACACCTGTAGAGCCTGCAAGCCTCCTCAGCGTAGGCTAGCGCGTCACCGCCGCTCCAGGGATCCTCGACCGCGAGGCCCCCCGGGGCATCCTCGGCCTCGACAACCACCCTAGGCTCCTGGAGGGCGAAGCCGAGGAGCCCGCAGACCCTGCCCAGGCCCCCATGCAGGTCTACTACCCCAGCGTATACATGGCTAGGACTCGAGACCCTGACGAGCATGGGAGCCACCAAGGACCCCCGGGGGGCTCTCAACGTTAAACCCTTGGGAGGCCCGCCGCGGTCCTCGGGGGCTTGTTGCAGAAGGGATGCCTGGTAGCTGGTGAGGGGTTCCAGCTGAGGGTCGTGGACTCCCCCCTATGGAGGGCTCGCCTAGTCGGGGGGGAGCTTGAGGTCACACTACCGCTCCTCAGGGCTGACGCCGTGGCCTCCGTTGTGGGCGAGAGGCTCGCGGCCCCCCTAATGCTTCCCCACGAGCTCAGGGATTGCCCGGGGAGCCTGGCCTCGAGGCTCGCGGGTCTTGTTGAGGCCTATAGGAGGAGGGTTGTGGTAGAGCAGCTCTACGATCTGGCAGTCCGCGTGGGCCCCCTCGTCTCGGAGGCGCTGGTCAACCCCCTCTACCCCCTCTACTCGAGGCTCAGGCTCCTAGCAAGGGTCGCCCCCTGCCCCACAGGGCTCCGGGACGGCGCCGAGCTGGGTAGATCGTACCTAGAGCTGAGCAGGGACGTGGCGAGCGTTGATTCGGGCCTCCTCAGGCTTAGAACGCCCAGTCTGCGTCTCGAGTTCAGGGCCCTAGCCTCCAGGGTTAGGGCTACGCTGCTAAGCATATCCCACAGGATCCCCGTGCCGAGGACCCCCTGGGAGGGGCGGGAGTGCGACCTCGACGCCGTCTTCGGAGGTATTGGACGCCTGGTGAGGATGCCGGAGGGAGTCTTCGCCGGCTTCTGCGAGGAGGAGCCCCTCAGCATCCTGGGTGAGGGCGACTGCAGGCCCCTCCCCCGCTTCTCGAGCGCCTACCTATGCGTGAGCGGCTCTAGGAGGGTGATAGTGAAGGACTACATGAAGATGGCCATCAAATGGCTCCCCGCCGCGATAGCCTCGAGTGTGGCCGTCCGCTACCGTCTGGGGCCCAGGAGCAGGCTCGCAGCGGAGTACAGGTACCTCAGGCTATTCAGGGATATCGTAGATACCCCCAGGATCGTGGCAGTCTGCAGCGACATAGCGAGGGCAGCCTCCTCTAGGGAGTACGTGGAAGGCGAGTCGGTCCTAGCCTCCAAGGAGCCCCGCCACTGGAGGCTGGCTGGCGAGGTCCTAGGCCGCCTCCACGAGGCTGGCTATGTAATGGGTGACTCGAACCCCGGTAACGTAGTCGTCGACCCGCGGGGGCTGCCCTGGGTTGTCGACGCCGAGCAGGCCAGGCGCTTCAGCCTACGCGGGGCGGCCTGGGACATAGTGGTGGCTCTATCCTACTCCGGACTCTTCGATGCCGAGGACAGCCTGCTCTTGGAGATGCTGGAGGGCTACGCGGGCTCCTGGAGTGGCTCCCTGAGGATACTGGAGCTAGCCTCATCCCCGGCTCTCTGGCTGCCCATGAGAACCGTGCCGAAGGCGTATTCGAAGAGGAGGATCCTGAGGGAATTCCTATCGGGGAAGAGGGGTGGGTAACAACTCCAGGGCCATCACCTATTAATACCGGGCCCCCGGACTCGATAGCCGCTGGGAGAACCTATTAGCGTGGAGGTGGATTAGAGGTGAAGTTCCTGAGATGCAAGCCTGACAAGATACCCCCCTCAACGGGTAAGGTCGTCTCAATCATAGGAGCTGGCCCTGCTGGCCTAGGCGCGGCTGGCATACTGAGGTGCAAGGGCCACGAGGTCGTGGTTTACGACATGAACCCCGAGCCCGGCGGCCTGATAATATTTGGGATACCCGTGACTAGAATCCCCAAGGAGCCCGTTAGGAGGGGCATAAAGGAACTCATGGATGCTGGCGTCAGGTTCGTCCTAAACACGAAGGTCGACATGACAACCAACCTAGGCATGATGGAGGAGGTCGTATCACCGAAGCAGAGGATACACCTGGAGGATGTCATTAAGAGGAGCGACGCAGTCCTCATAGCCACCGGGACCTGGAGGACTAGGGAGATGAAGGTTCCCGGCGAGGATCTTCCCTGGGTATACCCAGCCGTAGAGTGGATAGTAGCCCTCCACATGGCCAAGTACGGCTACAAGCCATGGAGCACGGTACCACCACTCGAGGGGAGGATACTGGTAATAGGCGGCGGCCTGACGGCGGCGGACGCAGTGCTCATACCCGAGACCTACCCCGAAGTGAAGGGTAAGGTGAAGGAGGTAGTTCTCAGCTACAGGAGGACCAAGGAGTACGCGCCAATGGGCCCCAAGGAGATCGAGAGCCTCATAGCGAAGGGCGCCAAGTACTGGGAGCTAACGCAGCCCATAGAGTTCAGGGAGGAGGGTGGCAAGAGGATAGTGCGGTTCGTTAGAATGAAACTCGTACCAGTTGAAGGCGAGAAGAGGCCGAGGCCCGTGCCCATAGAGGGGAGCGAGTTCGAGGCCGAGTTCGACTACGTGCTAAAGGCAGTAGGCGTGCTCCCAACACCACCAGTAGAGAACGGCTGCTGCGGCATAGAGGTCAACCCCAACGGCACAATAAAGACCGACGAGAACTTCATGACCACCAGGGAGGGCGTATTCGCCGCCGGAGACGTGAGACACGGCCCCAGCCTCATAGGGCCAGCCCTGAAGAGCGGCGTAGACGCAGCCAACAAGATACACCAATACCTAACCCAGAAGAGGTAGCGTCAGTAAGGGTGGACCCGCTCATCCCCACCCATCATTTTGGCGGGTCGCTATTGGAGTCACCAATCATCCGCTCCTACATCCCCCTTCAGGAGGGCCGCCAAAAAGGGGTCCTAATGCCAGCAGGGGGCGTCATGCCAGCCGCCTCTATCGCTCGCTAGGGGCTGGATGTGTTCTCCCTAGTAGGGTGTACGCCACGGATCCACACGACGAGGAGGCCCTGGGAGGCATCCGGGGGGATTGAGGTATTAGTGCTCTGTATTGGTGGGCCCGGGGGGATTTGAACCCCCGACCACCCGGTTATCAGCCGGGCGCTCTACCGGGCTGAGCTACGGGCCCCCGCCCCTCTTGGGGGTTCCAGTGGTACGAGCGTATGGGATGAGCGGGCTATAAATGATTAGCCGCTGGAGTCTATGCCCGCTCTGTCTCCCTAAGAGGGATCCCGCTGGGTCTGCGGGTGGCTTGTGTCCTCTACTGTGGTAGGGCGGCGCCGGGGTTCCCGGAGCCTAGGGAGCCTAGCTCCTCGTCTACTTGCTTCTTTATCCTGGTCTTGGTGTCGTTGTCAACGTTTAGTATGTCCTCCAGGTTGGCTCCCTCGGTTTGTAGCACGCCCTTCAGGCTGAGCTTTACTAGCGCCTTGTAGGCCACGTACTCTAGGTAGGCCTCGGGCGCCTCTCCTCCCAGGTAGGACCGGGCTATCTCGAGTGCTAGCTTGTAGAGCAGCTGGGCCTGGCTGCTGCTCTCGACCACCAGCCTCTCGCCCGAGCCCTCGCTGGCCATGTAGTATAACTCCTCTACGGCATCCTCGCTTAGTATGGCTAGGTAGCTGTTGTCGCCTGCTCTCGCTATGCTTATATCGCCTGTGGCGTCTTCATCTATAAGCTTGTAGACGTTGTCACCATAGTTCTCAGGGTAGATGTAATAGATTACCCCCTCGTCGTGAACAGCAACGTAGACGGCCACCTTATGCCCGGAAACCTCCTCGAAGAGGCTCCTCACGAGCCCCCAGACGAGCAGGGACGCCTCGCTTATGTCACCCTGATCCTCATCCGCCCCTGCGAGGCCCTCCACGCCTATCTCCGGGAGCCCCACGGGGGGCCTGCTCATGCTGGGAGTAACAGCCTCCGAGCCCCGGGGGGCCTCCATGCCTGGGAGGGCGACGGAGCTCTCCTCTAGTACATGCATGGCTCCGTGGAGGGCGGTATCGAGGATCTTATCGACGAGGAGGTAGGAAGCGATCCAGGCGAGGGTTAGGAGGCCGAGTATAGCGGGGAGGGGTATACTCGTCCTTATGAGGGCCAGGACGGGGGCGACTATTGAGAGGACGAGCATGAGTGCTATGACGGCCCTACTCCCCCTGCCAATCCTGAGTACAGCCAGCAGCTTCACCCCGGCCCCACTGGCCCCCGGGTTCCCTCTGCTCTCCAAAGCCTCCAGGCCTATTTAATGAGTACACTCGATGGGCCCCGGCGACGCTGTCGCTCCTTCCACGGGGGATACTGCCGTATAGGAGGGAGCTCACGGGGGGCTGTGAGGCGAGCTATCAAAAAGCCTTCTGGCAGGTAGTGAGCGCTATTGCGGCGGGGTGATGGGCTGACTTGGAAACCGTGCTGGTAACAAACGACGATGGTATAAGCGCCCCAGGCCTGAGGGCCCTCGTGGCCGCCCTGGCCTCCAGGGGCTTCCGGGTATACGTCTCGGCCCCGCGTAGGCCCTCGAGCAGCTACGGCAAGGCGCTCCTCTACCCGGCCACCTACGGGGAGGCGCGTGTAGACGGCGCGTTGAGGGCGTGGTGGGTCGACTCAACGCCCGCAGCAGCGGTCCTCGCAGCCCTCGGTCTCCTACTGCCGGAGAGGCCCCAGCTGGTCGTGTCGGGCATAAACCGGGGGCCCAACATGGGCGTAGAGGACCTCTTCACTAGTGGCACCATCGGAGCGGCTGTAGAGGCCGTCCTCCACGGCCTCCCAGCCATAGCCGTCAGTCTGGCAACCGACGCTGGCCACAGCGTTGACGACTACAGGGTGGCGGCTGAGCTTGCTGCGGACCTCGCAGGCCTCGTGGCATCGAATCCCCCTCCCCCAGGGGCAGCGGGGCTCCTGGTAGTGAACGTGCCCGAGGGAGTGCCCCGCGGCGTCAAGGCGACCAGGCTGGCCTGGAACGACTACAGGATCCCCCTAAGAGCCGAGGGAGCCTCTATAGCCCCCAGGAGGCACGGCTTCAGGGAGAGGTACTGGGACACGAGGCCCGGGAGCGACGTCGAGGCCGTGCTGAGTGGCTACGCCTCCGTGACTCCTGTGTGCCTCGCGGGGCTCTCCGAGCCCCCGAGGGAGGCGCTTGAGTGGGCCTCCGAGCTGGCCAGGGGCCTAGAGGGTCATCTTCAATCCCTCGCCCGGCACTAGGAGCCCCGGAAGCCTGCTCCGGCGGGCGTACTCGAGGCTCTCGGGGCTCAGGTGGAAAGCCACCACGCTATCAGCACCCGCGTGCTCCACCGCGAGCCTCCAGGCCTGCCTGACGCTCATATGAAACATGGCCGCCCTCTCGGACTCACCACTCGGGGGGAGCGTCGAGTCAGCCACAACAACCAGGTGCCCCCTCAGGCTCTCTGCCAGCCCCTCGTCGTAGGCGGTATCAGCGGTATAGGCCAGGAGCCCCTCCCCGCCCTCCCGTATCGAGACGCCATACGTGGGCACCTGGTGCCTGACCCTGAAGAGGCTGGCCTCCAGCACCCCGGGCCTCAAGGGCTCCTCGTCCCCGAGGATTCTCGGCGACACCTCGGCGTTACCGGGCACCAGGGGCTCGAGGAGGCGGAGTAGCTCCACTGCAACATTCCTGTGGGCTATGACCTCCAGCCTAGGGCACCCCCGGGCTCCCCTGCTGCTCAGCAGCTGCACGAGCCCGCTCCAGTGGTCGGCGTGCCTGTGCGACACGTATACCGCGTCGACATCACAGGGGTCGAAGCCGGCCTCCTCGAGGCGGGCCGCGCAGGAGTCGCCGCAGTCCAAGAGGAGCCTGTAATCCGGGGCCTCGACGAGCAGGGACGGCCCAGCGTAGCCCGGGGGCGGGTAGGAGCCCCCGGCGCCGAGTATGTACAGCGAGAGGCTCACGGGCTCACACCGACGGCCTCCACGGGGGCTCCAGGGTTTAACGCCCTCCAGGCAAGCGCTATCGCCCTGCCCCAGGACCCGAGGAGTAGGACGGCGTGGTTCCCCGCCCCGAGGAGCCCCAGCCTGGTTGTATCAAGGCTGATCTCGACCTGGGTCTCGCACTGGCGGCCTCTCCAGGGTGCCCCGGAGGCTATCGTGCCCTCCGCGACGATGAGCCTCGAGGCGTCCCAGGAGGCCTGTGCGAGGGTGGCCCTGAGCCCGGCGGGGATCCAGACGGCTAGGGTGGGGCTTGAGCCTGTGATGAAGTGCCTCTCAATACTATAAGCCAGCCCCATCGAGGGCGGCGCCCCGCAGTGCGCGAGGCCTACGACGCCGCGCCTTGCCCAGGCTGTGTTGGCGAGGAAGCCCGGCCTGGCAGCGGCTAGCTGCGCGAGGTGTAGGGTGATAGTAGCGGGTACGTCCCCCTCGCAGCCGACAGTCAGTCCCTCCGTGTTCAAGAGGGTCATTGCGAGGCAAGCGTTGGAGCCGGCCTCCTCGAGGAAGCTGGGGCAGCTGGGTGCTATGGCGTCGAGCCCCTCCTCCTCGGCAAGCCTCCTCAGGGCGGCGTAGACCCTCATGGCCCTCCGGAGGGCCTCACCGCTGGCCCTGACCCCGAGAGCAAGCTCCAGGAGCCACGCCGGGGGCCTGGGGGGCTCCGTGGGGATCCCCCGCAGCAGCTCCTCGACCGGGATCCTGGCGACCTCGACTCCAAGCCTCCCAGCGAGTCTCCCTGGAGAGTGGGGGAGCCAGGGCGCGGGCTCCCCGACTAGCCCAAGCCTCGAGCCCCTCAAGGCCGCGGCGGCCCTAACCGCTCTATAGGCGGCTGCGAGGCCCTCGAGCGCCTCCCTGGAGCCGACGCCGAGGGCCCCCAGGTAGACTGGCAGGGCCCCAAGGCTCTCCAGGTCCCCCTGGATCTCGGCGAGGCTGGCGGCGCTGTTGGCCGCGGAGTGCGCTAGGACGGCGACGGGCCAGGAGGCAGTAGCCACCTCAAGAGCCTCACGCTCGACCCCACCCGTCGCTAGGAGCAGGAGCAGGGCATCGCATCCCCCACCCCCTCGGGGGGCCCTCTCGATATCGAGTGCAAGCCTCTCTGCATCGCTTAGGAGAAGTCCCTCGACGAGGCGCGAGTAGTCCTCGGAGCCCCGCGCCCCCAGTACCCTGTAGCACACCCTAACCGAGGCGGCCCTCCTCCACCCCCTAGGAGCGGCGGCCACCCTACGCACACCAGGAATAGGGAAGGCCTTTCGTGGTTAAGGGCTCCCGCGCCCCCCTAGGGACCCAGGGGGTAGTGCGCGGCTTTGAGGAGGCCCTCGGTTCTCGTCGTGGATTTCGGGGGCCAGTACGCTCATCTCATAGCCAGGGCCCTCAGGGGGCTCGGGGTCTTCGCCGCTCTCGCCAGCGCTTCGTGGGGCGTGGAGGGTGTCGAGGCGGAGGCCCGGGGCCTCGACGTGCGCGGCGTCGTCCTGAGCGGGGGCCCCGCGAGTGTCTGGGAGGCCTCCCACGACGACATAGCCGAGTGGGCGCTGGGCCTCGGGGTGCCAGTGCTCGGGATATGCTATGGGCACCAGCTGCTCGCCAAGATACTCGGGGGGCGCGTTGATCGGGCGCCCCGCGGGGAGTTCGGCCCCACCGTGGTAGAGGTGCTGGAGGAGGACGTCATACTACGCGGCCTCCCCAGGAGGCTTAGGGTGTGGATGAGCCATAACGACGCCGTACTAGAGGCCCCTCCGGGGGCTAGGGTTCTAGCCGTTAGCCCGGGCTCCCCCGTCGCCGCCTTCGAGTACAGGCGCGAGGGCCTGCCCCCCGTGCATGGGGTGCAATGGCACCCGGAGGTGGCGCATAGTGAGGGGGGGCTCAGCCTCCTCAGGAACTGGGCCGAGCAGACGGGCCTCCTCGGCACTTGGAGGCCGGGTGACGTAATAGGGGAGCTGGTGGAGTATGTGAGGTCCCGCGTGGGCGACGGCAGAGCGGTGGCCGCCGTCAGCGGCGGCGTCGACTCGACCGTGGCGGCCGTCATAGCAAAGAAGGCCCTGGGTGATAGGCTCACCCCCATATTCATAGACCACGGCCTCCACCCGGAGGGAGAGGTTGAGAGGGCCCTAGGGCTCCTCAGGGCCAGCGGTCTGGACCCACTAGTCGTTGACGCCTCGGACGAGTTCCTGGAGGCCCTTAGGGGCGTGTCTGACCCAGAGGAGAAGAGGAGGATAGTGGGGCGGGTCTACGCTGAGGTGCTCCATAGAGAGGCCAGGAGGCTCGGGGCGGGCTACCTGGTGCAGGGGACCATCTACCCAGATGTGATCGAGTCGGGGGCCAGGCCGGGCGCCGACGTTATAAAGACACACCACAACGTCGGCGGGCTCCCCCGCGACTTGGGCCTCGTGGTCGTTGAGCCCCTGCGCTGGCTCTACAAGGACGAGGTCAGGGTTATAGCGGGGAGGCTCGGCCTCCCCCAGGGCCTCCTGGAGAAGCAGCCAGTGCCCGGCCCAGGCCTGGCCGTGAGGATAGAGGGGGAGGTTACCAGGGAGAAGCTAGCGATAGCCAGGAGGGCCGACGCCATAGTGAGGGAGGTGATAGAGTCGAGGGGGCTCCACCGGGGGCTCTGGCAGTACTTCGCCGTCCTCACGGCCTCGAGGGCCACGGGAGTCAAGGGCGATAGGAGGAGCTACGGCTACGTTGTTGCCGTGCGAGTCGTCGAGAGCAGGGAGGCCATGACGGCTAACCCGGCCCGCCTGCCTTGGGAGGTGCTTGAGGAGATCGCCGCCAGGATAACGGGTGAGATACCCGCGGTCACGAGGGTCGTATACGACATAACACCCAAGCCCCCGGCGACCATAGAGTGGGAGTAGCCCGGGGGCGCCTTGAATACCTCCCCAGCCACTTAGCTCGTGGGGGTGGTGTGGGAGTGGCATCCCTCAGGGTCAGGATCCTAGTTGATAACTCCGCTCCCCTGCCCACTAGGCTCCTCGCGGAGTACGGCTTCTCCGCCTTGGTCGAGGACCTGGAGTCCGGTTCAACCATACTATTCGACACGGGCTCGACGGGCGTAGCCCTCAGGCACAACCTGGAGGCTCTAGGCGTCGACGCCTCCAGGGTCGACTACGTCGTCCTAAGTCACCGCCACTACGACCACACGGGTGGCCTGAAGGCGTTCCTCGAGATGCGCGGTGGCAAGCCCGTCACAGTTGTGGCACACGAGAGCCTCTTCAAGCCATCCTACGCCAGGATAAAGGCCCTAGGCGGCACCCTCCGCGACATAGGCCTGCCATTCACTAGGGGCGAGCTGGAGGCCCTCGGCGCCAGGTTCCTCCTCATCAGGAAACCCCTGAAGCTCACTGAGAACATCACGGTCTCGGGGGAGATACCCAGGGAGTGGGGGCCAACGCACGCCTGGGGAATGCTGCGCCTAGAGGACGGGGGCCTAGTCGAGGACGACATGAGGGACGACATGGCGCTATACATAGAGACTAGCGAGGGCCTGCTAGCGATAACGGGCTGCGGCCACGCTGGAGTCGAGAACATAGTAGAGTACGGCCTATCCCTGACAAGCACAAAGAGCCTCCACGGCCTCATAGGCGGCCTCCACCTACTGGGGGCTCCAAGGGAGAGGATGGCGGCCGTCGTCTCGTACCTTGGCGAGAAGAGGCCCAAACTGCTAGCGGCAACACACTGCACGGGACCCCTTGTGCAGGGCGCCCTAGCCGAGAGGCTGGGAAGCGCCTACAAGCTTGGTGGCGTCGACTTCACCTGCGAGTGCTAAACCCCCTTAACCCCCCGTTTCCACCCTCTAAGACGGACCCGTGCCCGCCGGAGGCTCGCGCGTCACGCGGGAGCAGTGAAGGCGGGTGCCTTGCGGCCGGTCCTCGGCTCCTACCCGTACACCCTCCGGGTGGCGGCAGCTCATAGGGTGCGCTCACGGTTAGAGCGTATAATCCAGCCCTAGCACCGGCTCTCTTGGAGGTGTCGGTCGGCCTTGTTGTACACGAGACCTCCCAGGGTCGAGGCGCTCGAGGGCGACCCGCTCGAGGCAGGCGCTGGCGACGTCGTGGTTCCGGTGTTCAAGTCCAAGGATGGCAGTGTGAAGCTCGAGGGCACCGCCGCCCGTGCCGACGAGCTTGTTGGGGGCGCCCTATCGGGGGCCGTCAAGGCCGGCCGGTTCAAGGGGGACGTCGGCGAGACCCTAGCGGCTTACACCCGCGAGGGTAGGAGCGTAGTATTCGTGGGCGTCGGTGAGGAGGGAGTCGAGGAGCATAAGATGCTCGAGAATGCCAGGAGCGCCCTCGCCGCCGCTGTAAAGGGGCTCGTCGAGAAGTCCCAGGAGGCCACCCTAGTCCTCTCGGAGCTGGGGAACGCTGGTGTGGAGGCGCTCGTGGGCGCCCTCCTAGGAGCGTATAAGATGGAGGCGTTCAAGAACGAGAAGAAGGCTAGGCTCTCCAGGCTACTAGTCGACCTCCCAGGTGACTCCATAAGGGAGGCGGTCGCCATAGCGGAGGGCGTCTACCTGGCGAGGGATCTGGCTAACGCCCCTCCCCACGAGGTGGCCCCGCCTAGGCTCGCGGAGAGGCTTAGGGACCTCTTCTCGGGCCTCGAAAACGTTGATGTTGAGGTATTCGACTATGACAGGCTCGTGAGGGAGGGCTTCGGCGGCATAGTTAATGTGGGGAGGGGCAGCGAGGAGAAGCCCAGACTCGTAGTCATAAGGTACAGGGGCGGCGAGGGCGACCCCGTAGCCCTCGTGGGTAAGACCATAGTATTCGATGCTGGCGGGATAAACCTCAAGCCCTCGCAGTCTCTCTTCGAGATGAGGGCCGACAAAGCTGGTGGCGCGGCCGTCGTAGGGGCCACCTGGACTATAGCGAGGCTCGGCCTCAAGGTCAACCTAGTCACGCTGGTCCCCGCGGCGATAAACGTGCCGAGCGGCTCCTCCTACCTGCCGAGCGACGTGATAAGGATGTGGGACGGCACCTACGTCGAGGTCACGAACACCGACGCCGAGGGCAGGCTAGTGCTGGCTGACGCCATAGCGTACGCCGCGAAATCCCTCGCTGCGAGGGAGATCATAGACCTGGCGACCCTCACGGGCGCCGCCTGGATAGCCCTAGGCCCACTATACGCCGCGCTCTTCACCCGCAGGGAGGACCTAGCAAAGGCCATAGAGGAGGCTTCGAAGAAGACCGGCGAGAGGGTCTGGCGCCTCCCGCTCGTGGACGAGTACAAGGCGATGCTAGGCAAGAAGGCCCCCGTCGGCGAGGTAGCCAACGCGGCCATGAGGGCTGGCGGCGCCATATGCGCGGCCCTCTTCCTCGAGAGGTTCACGCACGGCAAGCCCTGGGCGCACCTCGACATAGCGGGCCCCGGCATAGGCAGCGACGCGGGCCCCATGGCCCCGAAGTACTGGCCCCAGGGCCTAGCCCCAGGGTGGGGTGTGAGGCTCCTAGTCGAGTACGTGCGCTCCAAGGCCGGGGGCTAGGCCCGTATGGGCCTCGACTTGATACTAGTCATACACCTACCCCCCACGCCGGGCTCGCCTGCCTACGCCCTAGCCGGGCGCCCCAACCCCGCGGAGGCGGTAGAGAGGGCTGTGGCGGAGGCGAGGATGGCCGAGGAGGCCGGCTATGACGCCGTTATAATAGAGAACTACGGAGACGCACCATACACCCAAAGGCCAGGCCCCGGGGCGGTGGCCCTCACAGCCATAGCGGCGTGGGAGGTCAGGAGGGCCACGGGCCTCAGGGTCGGCCTCAGCCTCCTAAGGAACGCGCCCCGCGAGGCAATAGAGGCGGCCGCCTCCTCGGGTGCCAGCTTCGTGAGGGTCAACGCCCTATGCGCCCCAAGGGTCACCCCAGAGGGCGTGATAGGCCCCTCCCTAGCCGAGGCGGCGGAGGCCCTCGCGCTCTCCGCCAGCAGCACGGGGACCATCGAGATCCTAGCCGATGTAGACGTCAAGCACGGGCTCCCCCTCAGCCCAGAGTACAGCCTCGCCTGGGAGGTGGCTGAGTGCGCCCACAGGAGCGGCCCCCTCAGGCTCATGGGTATAGCCGTGACCGGCCCCAGAACAGGCGAGCCCCCCAGCGTGGAGTACCTGAAGGCGGCCTCCCGCGAGGCCCGGAGGCACGGCCTGCCGGTATACCTGGCCAGCGGCGCCAGCCCCGAGCTCCTCTCCAGGGTTAGGCCATACATAGACGGCGTCGTCGTGGGATCCTACGTGAGGGCCGGGGGCAGGGCCGGCGAGCCCCTGGACCCCGAGAGGCTGAGGCGCCTAGCCCGGGCGGCGCGCGGCGCTACCTCCTAGCGTAGAGGGTAGCGGCGGCGACGATCAGCAAGGCAGCCACCACAGCCCCCGCCACCACGACCCAGTCCACCGAGGCCCTACCCCCGGCTGGCCCGGGTGTGGCGTGGACCCCCTCCCCGGCGGGGCTGGGTGTGGTAGCCGCTGCCTCCGTGGAGGCCTGGGTGTGGGAGGTGCTCGTGGGGCCTGGTAGGGTCGTGGTTGTGGTGGGCGCTTTTATCCCGGTTATGCAGTAGAGGTTGAAGTCCCTGCTCCCGATCAGTATCTCGGGGGAGCCGTCCCCGTTAACGTCTGCTATGGCGGCTGAGCCCATGATGGGTGCCCCTGTCTCGAGGAACCACTCTATCTCCTCGTAGGGCTGGCCCGCGTGAGACACGTCTATCACGTCTACCTCGCCTGACTCCTGGCCCACGACTATCTCGTTGCGGCCGTCCCCGTCTACATCCCCTATGATGGGGCTTGAGGTGTACACCTTCACCTCCGGGAAGGAGTACTCGACGCTCAGGTTCGCGGAGAGCACGTAAAGGCCTTGGAGGCTCCCAACCACTATATCCGGCTTACCGTCCCCGTTAACATCGCCTACAGAGGGGGGCGAGTAGCACTCACTGGCCCCCGGTAGCCTCAGGGAGGCCTCAACCCTCTCCCGCGCGAGGTCTACGATGGATACCCTACAGCTGTGGGAGACGACGACCGCGTCCGGGTGCCCGTCGCCATTCAAGTCGTAGAGGGCTGGGGGGCCCACGAGGTCGCCTCCAACCTTAATGCTGTAGACGCTCGCCTTGCCTCCGGGGCCGAACTCGGCTAGTACCACGTAGGAGCCGTCAGTCACCACGGCGTCGGGCCTCCCATCGCCATTCACATCGGCTATCGCTGGCGTCGAGACGGGGTAGGGGCCCACGCGTATGGACTCCAGTACCCTGCCTCTATAGTCTATCACGTAGAGGCGCCCGTCAAAGCTTGGGGCCAGCACCTCATACCTCCCATCGCCGTTCACGTCGGCCACGCCCACGGAGCCGCGGAGGAAGTAGCCCGCCACCTCCCACTCCTCGCGGCCCTCACCGTTGAACGCGTAGACGACGCCGCTTGCACCCATCACTACGACCTCGGGCCTCCCATCCCCATCGAGATCCCAGATCGTGGGGCTCGCGAAGCCCCCACCCGTCGTGGAGTTCCAGAGTATCCTGCCAGTAGCACCGTCAACCACATACAAGTGGCCATCGCAAGAGCTGAAGGCAACCTCCGGCCTCCCGTCCCCGTTCAAGTCGCCCACGGCCGGGGAGGAGGATATGCAGAGCTGAGTCTTAACCTTCCACAGGACCCTGAAGCCCACATAATGGAACCCCGGGTAGAGCCTATGCAAGTCCACGTAGCCACTCCGCGTCATAGAGTACTTGTAGGTAGGCCACGAGACCCCCCAACGCCCTAGGGGCTGGGAGGCGCTGGCCACTAGGAGCGCTGAGGCTGCTACAAGCGCAAGGGCGGTAACAGCGGCTAGGCCGGGCCTCAAGAGGGAACCCCCGCACTCAAAATGCTCCCCACACTATTAACCGGGGGACCAGCGAGGCGCCGCGTCTTGGGTGGTGGCGATGCCGTAGTAGTGGAGGGCCTTGTGAAGAGGTACGGCGACACCTACGCCCTCAAGGGCCTCTCCTTCACCGTGGCGAGAGGGGAGGTCTACGGGCTCCTGGGCCCCAACGGGGCGGGTAAGACCACCACCCTCAGGGCCATAGCGGGTGCCCTGAGGCCCACCAGGGGCAGGATCCTCGTGGAGGGTGTAGACCCCGCGAGGGAGCCCTTGAGGGTTAAGAGGCTCGTAGGCGTGGTGCCGGAGCTCCCGAGCCTATTCCCCGAGCTCACTGTGAGGGATAACCTGGAGTTCATAGCCGGCATCTACGGCTTCAGCCGCTCCGAGGCCCGTAGGAGGGCCCGGGAGACCGCTGAGGCCCTGGGCCTCGGGGACTACCTGGGAGTCCGCTACGGGAGGCTCTCGAAGGGCCTCAAGAGGAGGGTTGACATAGCGGCTGCCCTCATACACGACCCACCCATACTCCTGCTCGACGAGCCCACGAGTGGCCTCGACGTCATAGCCGCCTCGAGGCTGAGGGAGAGAATAGCAGCACTCGCGAGGCAGGGGAAGACGGTGGTACTATCATCACACTACATAGAGGAGGTCATGGCCCTGGCGGATAGGGCGCTCATACTCTACAGGGGCTCGAAGATAGTCGAGGGCACCCCGGCCATGCTGAGGAGGGTGCTGTCTAAGAAGAGGGTGACCATATACTACACCGGCGAGCCCCCCCAGAGCCTCTCCGTGGAGGCCCGCGAGGCGCTGGGGGCGTATGGAGTGGAGGATCTCAAGATAGAGAGGGGGGCGCTATCCTTCAAGGCGTCGAGGACCGTGGAGGCTCTGGAGGCCTCAATACGCCTCCTGAGGGAGAGGGGCCTCCGCGTCGTGGACGTTGAGGTCCTACCGCCTAGCTGGGACGACGTGTTCAAGGCCCACATCGAGGCCGCCGGCGGCCGGGCCGCCTGCCCATGCGGGGGCCGAGCGGGTTGAGGGCCCTAAGGATATTCGCTAAGGACCTCCGCGCCTACTACCTGAAGGCCCCCGTGCTGAGTTGGGGGATCCTATTCCCCGTGACAGTCATGGCGCTCATGAGCCTCAACATGAGGATGTTCGGCGAGTCCAGGGTTGTGCCCGCCATGTTCTCCATTACCCTGCTCTTCGCTTCATCAAGCATGGCCCAGGTGGCTATAAGCTTCGAGAAGCTGAGCGGCGCACTGGCGAGGATCCTCTACCTCCCCCTGACGGGGGCCGACCTAGTACTAGCTAAGAGCCTTGGGGGGATTGCGTATGGCATCGGGGGCGCTGGGGTCGCTGCCCTAGTCTCGTATATCGTTGCAGGCCACCTCGTTATGATCAGGCCCCTCTACTTCATCCTCGGGGTTGTCCTCGGGGCGGTCGTGTACTCACTCATAAGCGTGCTCATAGCATTCTACTACGACCCAGTCCACGCTGTTGCCGTGCTCAACATAGTCAGGTTCTCGATGGTATTCCTAGGGGGCATACTGTTCCCCAAGGCATTCATGCCCCCGAGGCTCGCCTGGCTGGCATACCTCTTCCCCTCAGTCTACGTGACGGAGGTGATACGGTTCGGCATGTATAACACGTGGGACTACATCGACCCCTACACGTCCCTCATAGTGCTAGCCATAGCGATAGCGGCCCTCGCCTACGCCTCCGCGAGGATAATAATCAGGATCCTCACCCCCTGAGGCCCGCTAATACGCCCCTGCCCCCCTACTGCGCCCCGGCGGGGCGGTGAGCTAGTGGAGCGACACCGAGGAGTAGCCGGTGTGGAGCGATTCCCCGGCGAGCCCCGCCGCCAGTGCTCCTGGTACGCCTCCCTCCTCGCGGCTGGGAGCGTCCTGGAGGCTAGCGTGCACCCGAAGCCGGGGGCTGTAACGCCGTGCGCTAGCCATGGCGATAAGTCGTTCCAGGACTTCGTCGTCCACGCGGTCGCCCTACGAGAGGCCCTCGAGGCCTCATGCCACTCGAGAGGGGACCCACTCGAGGACGGCCTCAGGGCGTACGCGGCCTGTCTGAGGATCCTCCCGCTACCCCCGGGGAACGTGGGCCTCGGGACGGCGCTCCTCCTCATCCCGCTCGCCGCGGCCCTCCCCAGGCTGGGCCCCTGCGACGCCGCGCTCCTCACCGCCGAGGCCTCCAGGGTAGCCCTCGAGGCCGGGGCCGGGGCGGCTAGGGCCTACTACGACCTACTCCAGAGCCTCTCGCCCAGGCACCTAGGCCGCTACGAGGGCCCAGTCCCCGGGGTCGGCGAGGGCTACCCGGCTAGCTTCAGCGACGTGCTACGGGCGGCGAGGTGGGATCTAGTTCACTCTGAGCTGCTCAACTCGTACCCGGCCACCCGGGAGGCCCTCGAGGAACTGGAGACCCTGAGGGCCGGCGGCTGGGGGCTCGGGGAGGCCGCAGCCAGGGTGCTCCTCTCGATACTGGCGCGGCGCGGGGACACCCTGATAGCGGCTAGGTGGGGCCTCAGAGCGTACCAGCGCTCGATGGAGGAGGCCCGGGTAGCGCTGACCCTATACGAGAAGGGGAGGCTCACACTCCGAGAGGCCCTGGAGTGGCTCGACTCCAAGTGGAGGCCCCGAGGCTGGAGCCCGGGCGCAGCCCTCGACATCCTCGCGGCCTCACTCGGCCTCCTCCTGGCCAGAGAGGTTGAGGCATGCGCGCCCAGGGCCGTCTAATGCCCTCCCTTAAAGGTGCCTACCACGTAGCGGCACCGAGGGGCTAGCCCGCAACGCCTGGGGGGTGGCGGCTGAGGGATGCAGGCGGGCGACCTAAGGTTGGCCGAGGAGTTCTGCCGGGACGAGTACGAGGACTACGTTATCTATAGCTACCTCGCGGAGCACGAAGCCCGGGGGGATCTAAGGGAGATACTTGAGAGGCTCGCCCGCGAGGAGTACGAGCACTACCTCTTCTGGCGCGGGGTCATAGGCAGGGACTGCGCCCGCGAGGTAGGCAAGGCCAGGCTCCGCCTCATAAGGCTGATGCGCAGGGTCTTCGGGCTGACCTTCACCCTAAAGTGGCTCGAGAAGCACGAGGAGAGGGTGGTGGAGGCCTACAAGGCCTATCTAGACAAGCTCGAGGGAGAGGAGAGGAAGAGGCTCGAGGAGATAATTAGGGATGAGGAGGAGCACGAGAAGGGTCTCATGAGCGGTATAGAGGAGACCATAGTCAAGTACATGAGCTTCATAGTCCTCGGCCTAGCCGACGCCATAGTGGAGATAAACGGGGTCCACGCGGGCTTCCTAGGCGTAACCGACTACACTGTCATGGCCGGTATAGCGGGCCTCGTGGTGGGCCTCTCAGCAGCGGTCTCAATGGCGAGCGCCGCCTACCTGCAGGCCAAGCATGAGATGGAGAGGAGCCCCATGACCTCCGCCCTAATGACCGGGCTCGGCTACCTCGCGGCGAGCTTCACTCTGGCGGCGCCCTACTTCTTCACCCACCGCATGCTCGTAGCCTTCACGGTCTCCGTGCTACTGGGCGTGGCCCTCATAGCGGCGTTCACCTACTACGGCTCGGTGGTGTTCGACAGGAAGTTCGCCAGGGAGTTCCTGGAGAGCACCGGGCTGATGCTGGCGACGGCCCTGGGATCCTACCTCTTCGGGGAGCTGATAGGCACGTACTTCGGCCTGAGGGGCCTCTTCGGCTAAGCCCAGCTTATCCATGACAGACCGGTATAATCCTACTATAAGCCCCCATCGCACCCCCAAAGCCTCCCGGGTGTGCCGCGGGTGGCCGTGGAGCTTCCAGAGGCCGCGGAGTCGCTCCTCGAGAACGCGCTCAAGGGCAACATGAGGGCTATGGGCAGGCTCCTAAGCCTCCTCGAGAAGCCCGGGGCCCTCTCGGCTAGGCTCGTGGAGAGGCTCGCCTCGATGGCCCGCGGCGTCCAGGTGGTGGGCTTCACAGGCATACCCGGCGCTGGGAAGAGCACCCTCGTCTCCAGGGTGATAGGGGAGCTGAGGAGGAGGGGCTACAAGGTCGCTGTAGTAGCGATCGACCCCACGAGCCCCCTGAGCCAGGGGGCCCTCATGGGTGACAGGCTCAGGATGCAGGAGCACAGCACCGACCCCGGCGTCTTCATAAGGAGCATATCAACCAGGGGCCTCCGCGGGGGCCTCAGCCTCGCGGCCCTAGCGCTGATTGAGGCATTCGATGCCCTCGGCTACGATAAGATACTCATAGAGACCGTCGGCGTGGGCCAGGCGGAGGTCGACATAATGCACGCTGCCCACACGATCGTGGTCGTCACAATGCCGGGGGCGGGCGATGACATCCAGGCGCTGAAGGCGGGCGTCATGGAGATAGGCGATATATACGTGGTCAACAAGAGTGACAAGCCCGAGGCATCGAGGACCTACGAGTACGTCAGCTTCGCACTCGAGAAGGGCGACATAGGCAGGAGCGGGGCCGCGTGGGTCCCCAGGCTCCTCAGGACCAGCGCGGTCATGGGCCAGGGGATAAGGGAACTCGTCGACGCGATCGAGGAGCACTGGTCCTACGTGGAGTCAGCGGGGCTCCGCTGGGAGAGAGTCTACTCGAGGAGAGCCCTCCTGATGAGGCTCATAGCTGAGAGGCTCCTAGCCGAGAGCCTCGAGGACGCCGCCTCCCGGGAGCGGGAGAGGATCCTGGAGGCCGCGAGGGCCGCCCGCGGCTTCCTAGAGGAGGCCCTCCACCTAGCCGGGAAGGCATGCGGCGAGGTCTCCAAGCTCACGGCCTCAAACGGGGAGCCAGGCGAGTAGCGCCACTATGAGGGTCGTTACGCCTATAGAGGCCAGGGAGAGGCCCAGGGGCCTCCCGAGACCCGACTCGTAGTAGTCGGCAGTGAGCGCTATGCAGAGGTGCACGGGGCTCGCCATTACCCCGAGGTACCCCCCAGTGTAGGCTAGGAGCATCAAGCCCCAGTCGACCCCCTGGGGGCCGGCGATCACGCCTGCGAGGAGGGGCATCGCGGACGCCGCGAAGAATGTCTCGCCGCCGGCGCTCAGGCCCAGTATGAATGGTATAAGGTAGACTACGGCTCCCAGGGGGAGGCTGCTGCCCCCCAGGGCGTGCATGAGCGCCTGGGGGGCTCCGGTGGCTATGAGGAGGTTCTTGAAGAGTAGGGCCTCGAGGATTATGGCGTGTATCCTGGGGCTGGTGGCGAGCCTGAGGGCCCTAGAGAGCTGCTCCCTGTTGGGCCTGAGGACGGCGGCCACTACGGCCACGGTTATTATGAGGCTGTAGAGGAGGTTCACGTGGAGCCCGAATGCTAGGACAGCTACTAGTATGAAGGGGGAGAGGCTCTCGAGGAGCCCCCACATACCGGAGCCCTCGAGGCGGGGGCACTTGAGCCTCGCTAGGATGGGGCTCGCGACTAGCAGCCCAGCGATTATCGCCGCCAGGGTGGCCGGCCACGTGTGGCTCGCTATCAGGGTAGGCTCCACCCCGAAGACCGCGGCTGTTATCACCATGCTCTGGAAGAGGGGCCAGCTCGGGACCCAGACGTGGCGGAACCAGTAGTTCAGGTACGTCGCCCACTCCCTCGATAGCTTAGCGTCTTCGAAGTACCTCTTCTTCATAGCTATAGCTGATACGAGGGCCCCACCCGGCATCGGCATTAACCCTATCATGGCTGGGACGGCGGCGAGGCTGAACCTGCAGCCAATGCTCCCCGCCGAGTCCACCATGAGGTCTAGGATGCCCTTCTCCCTGAGGATGCCGGCTAGTAGCATGCTGAAGAATATGTAGACGAAAACCCTCAGGTTGACCCACTTATCGAAGACCTCGACTAGGGCCCGCCCAGCCTCGGCCCAGGACCAGGTAAGGGCCGCGTAGACGAGTATGAGCACCGCTATCGCAGTCATGACCTTGGCTCTCAGAGCCACCGCAACTACTAGGGCCGCGTAGGCGGCGGCGAACGCCAGCAGTACCCCGAGTCCGTGCACCCCGGATCAGCCCTGCACCCCTAGGGCCCTACGGGCGCCCGCCGGGGCCTCCGGGGGTTAAGGGGGTGTGATTACGGCTCGTAAGAGCTGATAGTCGGGCGTATATTGTTTGAATCAATCAAAAACCCCCTCAACGCATTGAGCCGTCTCCAGGCCGTGGGGGCGTGGTGGGTTGACTTGGGTGAGCCCCAGATAGCCAGGCCTAGGGCGGTCGCGACCTGGGGGCCCGCCCCGGCTGTACTCGCTAGGGTTAGGGGGGAGCACGTCATAGTGGCGGAGCCCCCCAAGCCCCTCGGCGGCACGGGCGTGCCCACGCCGATAGAGTATACCATAGCCGCGCTCGCGGCCTGCGTGGCCGCTCTCACGAGAAGGGTCTCGCGGGAGCGGGGCCTCAGGATAGAGTCGGTTGAGGTCGAGGTTGAGGCTAAGGTGGACCTGAGAGAGCTGCGGGGCGAGGTGCCGAGGCGGGAGAGGAAGGGCATACACGATGTCTCCGTCGTTGCGAGGCTCAGGCTCTCCGAGGGCGAGAGCATCGAGAGGGCCCGGGAGGCTGTGGAGGAGGCTCTATCCAGGTGCCCGATAGCAAACGCTCTCCGCCAGGTGAGGGAGGTCTCGCTCAGCGTTGGGGAGGCCTGAGGACGGGCCTCCCATCCACGAGGGCGGGGCGGCCGGCTGCCACGACGTGGAGGGCCATATTGTAGCCCCACTCGTACCCGAGCCACCTATAGTTCTCGGCGTCCCACACAACGAGATCCGCCCTGAAGCCCGGGACCACCCTGCCTGCTATGCCGGCCAGGCCAAGGCTGGCCGCGGCGTTGACCGTGGCAGCCGCTAGGGCCTCGAGCGGTGTGAGGCCTAGGATGTAGGGTGCGACCTGGAGCGCGGTCTGGACCAGTGGGGTCATGTTGTTGGGGTTGTAGTCGCTCCCCAGGGCTATGGGGACCCCCGCCTCCCTTATGGCCTTGATGGGGGGGCGTTCGGCCTGCATCATGGCCATGATGCTTGTCGGCAGGAGCCCCGCCGTGCTTCCGGCCTCCGCTAGCACCCGGGCGTTCTCGGGTGGCATGACCTCGAGGTGGTCCACGCTATCCAGGCGTAGCTCAGCGGCCAGCCTAGAGCACCCCAGGTACTCGAGCTGGTCGGCGTGCATCCTTAGCCTCAGACCCGCCCTCCAGGCCTCCTCGAGGAGGATCCTCGACTCGACCGGCGTGAAGGCTCCCCGGTCGCAGAAGACGTCGAAGTACCTCGCCAGGCCCTGGCGGGCGGCGGCGCGTATGGCGCCCCTGAACTCCTCGATGTACGCCTCCCTGTCGCCCTCGCGTGGGGGCACGTGGGCTAGGAGGGTTGGCACAACCAGCTGGGGTGTTAGCCTCGCGGCCTCCGAGATTATCCTCAGGTGCTCAACCTCCACGCGGGGCTTGAGGGCGTAGCCCGTCTTGGCCTCCACTATAGTCGTGCCACCCCAGAGCATCCTGTAGAGCCTCTCGAGTAGGAGGCCTAGCAGCTCCTCCCGAGAGGCGGCCCTGGTAGCCTTTATGGTCCTGTAGATCCCCCCGCCCCTCGCGAGTATCTCCCCGTAGCTCACCCCCGAGAGCTTGGCCTCGAACTCGTCCTCCCTGCTGCCAGCGAAGAGTGGGTGGGTGTGCATGTCCACAAGGCCCGGCGTCGCCAGCCTCCCCTCGGCGTCGAGCCACTCGAGGGCGGTGTACCTGCTCCTCAGGAGGCTGCTCGGCCCCACCTCGACTACCCTGGAGCCCCTGATGGCGACGGCGGCCCCCCTGAGGATCCCGGCCTCCCCGGGCCTAGGCCTCGCCGTGGGGCCCCCCTTGAAGGTCACGAGCTCGCCTATATTGTAGACTACTAGGTCGGCCCTAGGCACCCCGCATCACCCCGGAGGCCTCGCAGGCCCAGTGGAGCGTGTAGGCTAGCAGCCTCGCGGCGAGCCTGCTGGTGGCGTCGCCCACGTCCACGGTGGGTGTCACCTCGGCCACGTCCACCCCCCGGGGCTTGAGCCTGCGGGCCGCGTGCCTGAGTATCGCCAGGCTCTCGGGGGGCGTGAGGCCTAGGGGCGTGGGGGAGTTGACGCCGGGGGCGCACGACTGGTCTAGGTGGTCCATGTCAATGCTGATGTAGCCCACGCCGGCCTCGGAGGCTATAGTGTCGATCGCCTCTAGAGCGGGTTCTAGGCCGTCGAGGAGCGAGGCCCTGGGGACCACCAGGGCCCCCGCCTCGCGGGCCCTCTCCCAGAGGTAGGGGGGGTTTGAGTAGTCCGCGACGCCGACGACGGCGACGCGCACGGTGCTGGGGTGGCTCCTTAGGAGGTCCCAGAGCCAGGAGCCGCTCGTGAGGCCCTCCGAGACGCTCCTCATGTCGTAGTGTGCGTCTAGAACGAGGAGGGCGAGCGCCTCGCCCCCCGAGGCTAGGGGCTCAACGGTCCACCTTGAGATGGAGTGGTCGCCCCCGAGGAACGCCGCTATAGAGCCGGCCTCGTATGCTGCGCGGGCCGCCTCCACTATCCTGGGCCTAGTGGCCTCGTAGTCGCCTGGGGCCACCCTGACGTCGCCTAGATCCACTATCCTGCAGGGGAAATCCGAGCCGACGCCAGGCGCGTGGGGCCTCAGGGCCCTGAGGTACCCCCTGATCTTGGCTGGCGCGAGCCTCGCCCCGGGGACCCCGGCGGCGCTCCAGTCCCAGGGGACGCCCACGAGGCTCACCACGGGCCCCTCCCCGGGGCCCCAGGGGATCCTCTCGTCCCTGGGGTCCCTGAGGAGGGGCTCCCCCGGGGGCTGCAGGGCCTCTAGGGGGCTCATGGCTCATCAGCACTTAATCATTGGGGCCTTGATTCCCTTCTCGCATACAACCTGGCGGGCCCTCTCGTAGCCAGCGTCGGCGTGCCTGACGACGCCGAGGCCGGGGTCCGCGGTGAGGACCCTCTCGGCCCTCAGCTCGCTCTCGGGGCTCCCATCTAGCACGAGGCCCAGGCCAGCGTGGAGGCTGTAGCCTATCCCGACGCCTCCGCCGTGGTGGAAGCACACCCAGGTGGCGCCGGCGGCGGCGTTTAGCAGGGCGTTCAGCACGGGCCAGTCGCCGACGGCGTCGCTCCCATCCTTCATCCCCTCCGTCTCCCTGTAGGGGCTGGCTACGCTGCCAGAGTCTAGGTGGTCCCTACCTATCCACATGGGGCCGATCTCGCCTAGCCTGATGAGGCTGTTCATCAGCTTCCCGAAGCGGGCCCTCTCACCGTAGCCTAGCCACACTACCCTAGCCGGTAGGCCCTGGAATTTGACGTACTTCCTAGCCTTCTCTATCCAGCGGACGAGCCTCTTGTTGTCCTTGAACGTGGCTATTATCTCGTCGTCTAGCCTCTCTATGTCCTTGGGGTTGCCCGTGAGGCTCGCGTACCTGAAGGGGCCGCGTCCCTCCTCGAACATGGGCCTTATGTAGGCCTGCACAAAGCCTGGGAACTCGAATGCATCCTTATAGCCGGCCTCGTAGGCCATCTTCCTTATGTTGTTTCCGTACTCAAACACGACAGCGCCCCTCCTCTTGAACTCCACCATGGCCCTCACGTGCTCCTTCATGCTCTCGAGGGCCCTCCTCTTGTACTCCTCCGGGTTCTCATCCCTAAGCTTCTCGGCCTCCTCGAGGCTCATGCCCGCCGGCACGTAGCTCAGGGGATCGTGGGCCGGCGTCTGGTCCGTGACGACGTCCGGCACTATGCCCCTCCTCAGTATCTCAGGGAAGACCTCGGCAGCGTTGCCTAGGAGGCCTATGCTCAGGGGCTCCCTCCTCTCCTTCGCCTTCAGCGCCATGTCTAGGGCCTTGTCGAGGCTATCCGTCCAGGTGTCGAGGTAGCCGTGGCGTATCCTCCTCTCAATCATCCTCTTGTCAACCTCGACGACAATAGCGACTCCACCGTTCATCGTGACGGCGAGGGGCTGAGCGCCGCCCATCTCGCCCAGCCCAGCGGTGAGGACCAGTCTGCCCTCGAGGGTGCCCTCGGGGAAGTGCTTCTCGGCAGCAAACGCTAGGGTCTCGTAGGTGCCCTGGAGGATCCCCTGGGTCCCGATGTAGGCCCAGCAGCCAGCCGTCATCTGGCCATACATTATCAAGCCCTTCCTCTCCAGCTCCCTGAAGTAGTCCCAGTCAGCCCACTTGGGCACGAGGACGGCGTTGCTTATCACAACCCTAGGGGCCATCCTGTGGGTCTTGAAGACAGCCACGGGCTTACCGCTCTGGACTACGAGGGTTTCATCTTCATCCATCTCCATTAGGGTGTCAACTATGGCCTCGAACGCCTCCCAGCTCCTGGCGGCCCTACCCGTGCCGCCATAGACTATCAGGTGCTCGGGGTCCTTAGCCACCTCAGGGTCGAGGACGTGGAAAAGCATCCTAAGCACGCCCTCGACCTGCCACGAGCCGCTCCTCACATGGAGGTCCTCTCCTACGATGTGCCTGACACGGAGCCTCTCCCAGGGCCTATAGTAGCCCTCCTCGATCAACCTCCAAATGGGGCGCCCGTGATAACTCTCCGCAACCCACCCAGGAACCTCGGGCAACCCAGAGCCCACCATGCATGTCTAGCGGTGCTACCGGAATAACAGTCTACCCTCAGGCCCCCACCCATACGCAGCAGTGGATCGCAACGGATAGGAGCCCCTGGGGCACCGAGGAAACCACTTAAACCCCCACAAGCAGGAGCAGAAGCCATGGGGGCCCGTCGTCTAGCCTGGTTAGGACGCCGCCCTCACACGGCGGAGGTCCGGGGTTCAAATCCCCGCGGGCCCACCACCTACTTCTGCATTAACTCTTATATTATTATAAAAATTAGGAGAATGGTGTAGGCTAACTTGATTAGCCTCACTGTAGTAGCAGTAATATGTGGGTCTTCGAAGATGTCTGAGGTAGAGGGTATTGTAAAGGGCGGTGTAATTATTCCGCTTAAGCCCTTAACAGAGCTTGAGGGCAAGAAGGTCAAAATAAAGATAGTAGAGGTTGAGGGTGTCGATGCCGAGAAGCTCTATTCATATCTTAGGCTTTTAAGGGAGGGTGAGGATGCCGAAGAACTTTTCGAGATATAAGCAAGGAGATATTGTTGTCCTAGAACTCCCCTTCACAGATTTACTCGGCTCTAAACTAAGGTCTGTCTTGGTATTGAATGCCATAGACTTGGGCAACGATATAATGGTAGCTAAGATAACCAGCTCTCCTGGCCTGCATAGAGTACCAATAACACAATCGGACTTAGCCATTGGCCGTTTAAAGAAGGAGCCAAGCTATATAGATTGTTCAAGTATTTTTACTGTAGAGAAGAAATTAGTGATAAAGGTTGTCGGCAAACTCACTGAAAAGGCTCTACTTAATGTCAAGGAGGAATTAAAGAGTATTTTTGATTTAAAGTAAAAACCCTTCTAACTCCTGGAGTAGAATACTCTATTTTGTGGCTATGCATATCTCACGGTTGTTGATATTCAACCTGGATATCCATGACATCTATCAGCTTGGACTTCATGCATACTCTGGATGTGAACTCTTGCACACTTGTGTGTTCTCTCATGGCGGAGGTCTGGGGGTTTAAATCCCCGCGGGCCCACCACATAATCGGTAACATTGTAGAAAATTACTATCTTCCAATAATCTCTATTCTATCATTATATACTATTGTAATCCTTCCACTTAACTCTTTGACGTTTTCCAGCACGAATGCTAAGCGCTCAGCCATTACTCTTGGTAGTGAAGGGTGGATGCGGAGCACAATTATACCTGGATGAGAGTCTGGTGGATACCTCAACTCGTCGGCAAAATCGCTATCTCTTGTAATTAATATCAAGTTCTTTTCTCTAGCTATTTCAATAACTGTTCTATCGTCAACACCTTGAGGTACATATTCAGCGTAGAAGCCTTTCTGTCTTAGTAGCTTAAAAATTGTTCTGGGTACGTTTTCGTCAAGCAGGAATTGGTATGACACGTCTCTCCCTCCTAAGGAGCTCGGCTGCAAGAGCTATTGCCTCAAGAATCATCTCCTTGTTTAGCTGGGGATACTCCTCTAAAATCTCCTCGATACTCATACCAGACGCAATCATTTCAAGAACATCAGCCACCAGGACTCTTGTACCCTTGAAGACCGGTTTACCATGGCAAACATTCGGATTTATTTCAATCCATTTAAACTTCCGCTCCACACCATCTCCCCAGGAGTTATTTGACCTACCCAGCTCTCTTAAAGCTAGCCCGAGATAGAGCAATCCTCATGCATATCTGATGGTGTTTGATATCTCCAGTGATATCCTTGTGTTGATATTCTTTTTTGACTCCACGCATATCTGTCATATGAGGAATTATTAATATCTGTGTGTTCTCTCATGGCGGAGGTCTGGGGGTTTAAATCCCCGCGGTGAGAACACACAGATATGCAATAGTGTATATCAGCTATACTCATATAATCCAAAATGCATAACAACAAGGATATCAATTTCGATATCAAACACCATCAGATATGTATGGCTCTCGTAAGTCCAATTAATTTATATAATGAACATGTAGTATTTATTTTTAATCTCTAATATAAATAACATTTTCCATATTTCTGAATAACTTATCTCCAGTGACGAGCTTGTCCTGCTTTAGCATTGCAATAGAATATACTATTGCATCAGCTAGGCTAGGTGTTCTTAATCTCAGCTTTTTAGATAGCTCTAATAATTCCAGATATATTTCGGAGGCTTTCAGCGATATCTCTATATCGATTGTTACTACTTCCGTCTTGCCAACAATAAACAGTAATCTCTTTAGAATATCATCATCATTGCTACTTCAGCTAGGACTATCGATGGAGTATACCCTTTCTGCGACTCCAGAAGCCGCTTCACGACAGCACCCTTCTCACTACCTCTAAAATACTCAATCCACGCATATGTATCATATACAGGCAAATCGCTTATCCCCTATCCTCCATCCTATCCTTCTCTGTATACGGCTTAACCCTGTCTCTATCAATGCCAAACATGTCTCTAGGAATGCCAGCTTTTTCGAGAACCAGCTCTTCCAATACTTTCTCTGCAGACATGCCCTGCTCCCTTGCAATTCTAACCAAGATATCATATATACTCTTCTTCACCCTAATGGTCTCCGACAATCCCACATCCCAAGCTTATGGTAGGGACGCCTCCTCATATCCTTTTCCTTTATTTAAAGCTCAGATAATGTTTTGAGGCACATGGAAAGTTCCCATAGGTGGTGGGCCACGGCGGAGGTCCGGGGGTTCAAATCCCCGCGGGCCCATCAAATAGCTGTTGCATTAAAGTTTTCCTGCTATTCCAAAAAGCTTATCAAAATGAATTATAGCTTCAGTTGAGCAAACTTACTTCCCCTTAGACTTAATTACTGCATAGAATAAAAAAGTATACAAGGGACTATATTCCACGGATTACTCGGGATAGTAGGGTTGCCTTGCCCGTTGCATCATCGAGGAAGCTAGTAGGCTGGGTGCCAGTGTGGAGGAGTACTTGGTCGAGTTCATAAGCTGGAGCTCAGACCCGAGGGATAGGGCTCCAGGGGGTACGTTGGGTAGCCGAGGGCCTGCTAGAGGAGAGCCGAGGGTTCCAGTAGTTAGATGAGGTTTCGAGCAGAGGAAGGAGAGCATCACCTGTAATGATGTAATGATGGATCGGGCCCGCGGTCTCGATTATTATTGTACGCCTCTATAATGGAGGTTAAGCCGCTGGTACGGCCTATATGTGGAGGCAGGCTGGGGTGGGGGCTTTGCTCTTCGGGATCCCCAGGTCTAGCGTTCCTAATCTCTATGTACTAGGGGTTGCCTGGGATGGCTCCTCCTCTTTTAGGAGGGGTGCAAGCGGGGCTCCCAGGGTCATACGTGCGGCTACCAGCGAGGCTCTCTACAATAGCTTCACCGAGGATCTCGTTGACCTCAGAGAGGCCTGGTCTTATGACGACCTAGGGGATGTGGCGGGCTCTACATTCGGCGAGATAGTCGAACGTGTTAAGTCTATTGTAACAAGTCGCTACTTGGGCCAGCTGTTCCTGTTCTTAGGTGGAGACCACTCCATAACGTATGCGACCGTCAGGGCCTTGAAGGAGGCGTCGCCTGAAGGCTTTGGCCTCGTATATTTCGACGCTCACCCGGACCTCTATGAATCGTACGAGGGGGATCCATACTCTCATGCCTGCGTGTTAAGGCGCATAGTAGAGGATGGACTCGTGCACCCATCCAATATAGTCATAGTCGGCGTTAGAGCCCCTACTAGGGAGCAAATAGTATACGCCGAGGAGGCAGGGATAAAGATTATCACGGCATCGGAGGCGCGGCGTCTCACAGAGCTTAACCTAAGCTTTGACAGGGCCTATATCTCCTTTGACCTAGACGTTCTCGACCCGGCCCATGCTCCAGGCGTTGGGAACCCGGAGCCCGGGGGCCTCTCTACGAGGGAGTTGGTCGACCTGGTTAGGTCTCTTAGGGTGGACGTCATCGGCTTCGATGTAGTAGAGCTCATACCAAGCTATGACTGCTCTGGGATCACGGCTTACGCAGCCGCTAAGATTATACGTGAGACCCTCGGGCTGGCGGCTAGAGGGGCTCGACGGCCGGGTTAGCGGCCTCGAGCGCCCTCCCCCTCCATACCATGGATTATGTTGTGGAGGAGATTGAATGCTTTCAGAGCGTCACGGGCGTCCAGCACTATTATTGTGTCGACGTAGCAGGATATTATCTGTGTAATGTTTATCCCGTTTGATGCTAGGTAGCCTGTGAGTATTGAGATGACGCCTGGCGTCTCTATTATGTCTTCGGGGCTCACGATCACTATGGCTGTCTGCCCGTCTATCCTGTCAATGGGCTCTCCGATCCTAGAGACGAGCCTGTCGGCGTCCTCGGACGAGACTACTATGGTGGCGTTCCTGAATCCCTGTGTGACCTGTATGAACCTGGCCCTCGAGGCTATCTCGGCAGCGACGGCTAGGGCCCTAGGCATTAGCTCTCCGGGGAACGTGAGTATACTGACTGAATCGTGGATTATGATCCTGGAGCGGGCTAGTAGCTTGATCACGCGCTGGGACAAGCGTTGCTCTCGGAGCCTCCTCGAGAGCCTGTAGAGGGCCATCTTGACCGCTGCTACACGGGGCCTGCCGAGACCCATCCTCTCAATCTCGCTTGAGAGTTGGCGGGCCAGCTCGCTTAGGTTCACCACGCCCCTGGCTAGGCACTCGCTCAGGCAGGGGTCTGATAGGACTCTCTCTCGCACGAGCTGTGCGGTGCTGGCGTCCAAGCCTGCATCCCCATGGTAACATTTGTTACTGGTCTTTTTAAGCTTGATACTATCGATTCAGTAAGATTTAATAATGGGGCCTCTCCCAGCGCCGCAACCGGTGATAGATATGGATGCAACACTAAAGGCAATAGTTGTTGCATCTATTGTTATAGTAGCCGTGGTGGCTGGCGCCCTAGGCTTTGCACTGAAGGGCTCGCATGCCTCATCGCCCACGCAGTGCAAGCAGGTGAACGTGCCTAAGGACTGCCTGCTCCACTATAACCAGCTCGAGAAGATTAAGGAGAGGGGGGTGCTCATAGTCGGCACTAGCGCCGACTGGCCGCCCTACGAGTACGTCACACCCGATGGTAAATATGCCGGGATAGACATAGAGCTAGCCAAGAAGATAGCGAACTACCTGGGGGTCAAGCTGGAGATTAAGGATATGAAGTTCGCAGCGCTCTTCGAGGCCGTGCAGAGGGGCGACGTCGACATTGTGCTAGCGGATGTGGCCATGAAGCCGGGTAGGCTAGCCGCCGTAGACTTCAGCGTCCCCTACAGGTGCGAGTCGGGCAAGGTGATAGTCGTGAGGGCCTCAGACGCCTCCTCATACAACGGTTACTCCTGGCTCAAGGGGAAGAAGATAGGCGTGCAGCTGGGCACGACCGAGCAGGACCTAGCGAAGAAGTACTTCGGCAACGAGTCCCAGATAGTGACGTTCGACAGGGTCTACCCAGAGATGGTGATGGCCCTCAAGCACGGCCAGATAGACGCCATGATACTCGCACCCGACGTGGCCAAGATCATAGTGTCGCATGAGAGCGGCTTGAAGATAGTCGATAAGATACCCTTCTTCAGCTGCAGCGCAGTGGTCGTGCCCAAGTGCGCCTTCAAGCTCAAGCAGGAGGTGTCCCAGGTCATATGGAACCTCAAGCAGAGCGGGGAGCTAGACCAGATCATAGACAAGGAGGTGGCTAAGTGGCTCGCCGTGCAGGCCTCGCAGCAGGGCAGCGGGTAGCCTCTTCCCACATCTTTCTAGCAGCGCCCCCGGCCTGGGGTGGGGCAGGTGCTGGACCTAGCAGTCGAGTACGGGCACCTCCTACTGGTTGGGCTCGGTAGGAGCATAGCAATAGCGGTCCTCAGCTTCCTCCTAGGCTTCGCCATATCCGCGGCGCTCAGCTTCGCCAGGTTCCTAGGCCCGGGGCCCATTAGATCGGTGGCCGAGGCGTACATAGCCTTCTTCAGGGGCACCCCGCTCCTCGTGCAGATCCTGATGCTCTTCTTCGGCCTCCCAAGCCTCGGCGTGAGACTCGACGCCTTCACGGCTGCAACGCTCGCCATAGGCCTCAACAGTGGGGCCTACCAGGCCGAGATAGTGAGGTCAACGGCTAAGTCGGTGGATGAGGAGCAGCTCCTCGTGGCTAGGTCTCTCGGCCTAAGCGAGGCCCAGGTGCTCAGACACGTCGTGCTGCCGCAGGCGCTGAGGAACGCCATACCAGCGCTCACGAACGAGTACGTGATGCTACTCAAGGAGAGCGCCCTGGCCAGCGTGATAGGCGTCATGGAGCTGACGAGGGTGGGCGAGTACATGACTGCGGCTACCTTCAGGGCCTTCCAGGCATACATGCTGGTTGCCCTCATATACCTGGCGGTATCCTACGCCTTCATGAGGTCCTCTAAGAGCCTCGAGAGGCTCCTGGCCATACCGGGCTTCGAGAGGTGGTCGAGGTGAGCCTCCTCAGCCTCGAGGGCGTCAAGGCGGCCTACGATGGAGTAGAGGTGTTGCACGGCATAACCCTCTCGCTGGAGCCCTCGGAGAGACTAGTCATAATGGGGCCTAGTGGGAGCGGGAAGTCCACGCTCCTCAAAGTAATACCCAGGCTCATAGAGCCGAGTGGAGGCAGAATATTCTTCGACGGCTTAGAGATCACAGCGATAAGGGACGAGCGCCTGCTGAGGAGGGTGAGGTCCAGGATAGGCTACCTGCCACAGCACTACGGCCTATTCCCCCACATGACAGTCCTCGGCAACGTCGCCTTCCCGCTGAGGGTAGTCAGGGGCCTGCCCCGCCGGGAGGCGGAGGAGAGGGCCCGCAGGTACCTAGCGTTATTCGGCGTCGACGGCCTGGCGGATAGGTACCCCACACAGCTGAGCGGGGGACAGAGGCAGAGGGTGGCCCTCGCTAGGGCCCTCGCCATGGAGCCCGAGCTGCTGCTCCTCGACGAGCCCACAAGCGCGCTTGACCCCGAGTCCAGGCTCGACGTCCTCGAGGCCCTCTTCGAGGTGGCGCGCATGGGGAAGTCCATGATAATAGTGACACACGAACTCGACTTCGCACTCGAGGCAGCGGATAGACTCGCATTCATGGAGGCTGGCCGCGTGGTAGCGGTAGGCGGGCCGGGAGAGGTGCTCGACTCCAACCCCCGCATCAGGGAGTTCGCCGAGCGGATGGCGGGGGCCGTGGGCTCCGCTAGCAGGTCCTAGCCGGCGGCGAGGTACGCGGGCACCAGCATGAAGGCGATCGAGAGGAGCCCCCCGAGGAGTAGGGCCGCGGTGGCCCTACCCTTCTCGATGCCCAGCAGGTAGGCCGCCAGGGCCCCCGTCCAGACGCCGGTGGCGGGTAGGGGTATGGCGACGAACACCACGAGCCCCGGGAGCCCGTACCTCTCAATGTATGGGGCCGCCCTCTCCCGCGCTCTCTCGACGTATCTCTTATAGAGTGAGGCCATCCTCCCCAGGGAGCGCCACCCACTAGCGGCCATCCATTCAACGAGCGTGTCGACGAGGTAGAGGACACGGGGCAATACGAGGGAGAGGGTAGCCACGCCTAGGGCAGAGGCTAGTAGTGCGGCCCAGAGGCTCACCCCTAGGGCTCTCCCGGCTAGCACGGCGTAGCGCCCCTCTACCGAGGGCAGGAGTGATAGGAGGTACACGTAGAGCAGGCTGCTGGGCAAGGCTTGGATCACCACTTGTCGGGGTGCACGCCTGTGGCGTAGTGGTAGAGGGCCCTCGGTATCGCGGCCAGCAGGATGAGCGTGTTGAGCCAGAGCACCGCTGGGAAGAGGGGTACGTAGGCGAGCGCCGCTAGGAGCCTCCTCGAGACCCTCGGCTCCCCGTAATAGATTAGGGCTAGGCTTACGAGGAGGAGCGAGGCCTCACCCATGCCGATGGCGTACATGAAGGCTAGGTACCCCAGGGGGCTCTCTAGGAGCGGTAGGAGCGCCAGGGAGAGCGGCGTGTAGGGTAGGAGGAGGGCGAGCTTCAGGGCCAGGCCCTGAGGGTGAAGGCCCAGGGAGGCGAGCGCGACGACGAGCGCTAGGTGTATGACTGAGAGCGCTAGGGGGATCCCGCCGAGGGAGTTATAGAGGACTGAGAAGAGCGCCTTGAACCTGCGCCTAGCCGCCAGCTTGGGGGCGACCCTCAGCATCGACTCTATGGTGCCGGTGGCGATCCTGAGCGTCTTCCTAGCCAGGGAGCCCAGGCTCCCCGGGTCCACGGTGTAGGCCACGGCCGTGGGTGTGACGCCGACCCTGTAACCATCCAGTATGGCCCTCCAGGTGACCTCGGCGTCCTCGGCCGTAGTGCCCGTCGGCAGGCCCCCCAGCCTCTCGAGGAGCCCCCTCTCTATCATGAGGGCAGCTCCATTGAGGCCCCCTAGGGCCCCGGCGGCCGACTCTATCATCCTGATACCCAGTGTTAGAATGGCTGTGCCGACGTTCCTGAACGCCCCCGCTATGAGTCTCGCCGCAAGGCCTCGTCGGTCAGGCCTCCAGAGGAGTAGGAGGCCGTTGGTGGCCGAGTACCTCGGGCCGCCCAGCATGTTGGCTAGCAGCCTCTCGGCGTAGTCCCTCTCGAGGAGGGTGTCGGAGTCCAGTATCAGCAGGTAGTCATAGTCAACCTCGGAGAGCACCTTCTCGAGGGCGTAGTTTATCATCCTGGACTTACCGGTGTGCGAGCCGAAAGAGACCATGTAGAATGGGGCGCCCCAGGGGAGCCTGTAGCATAGGATCCTACGGGCCCCCTCGCTCCGCTGGCACTCGAGGACCGCTCCGGCCTCCTCGAGCACCCTGAGGGCTTCGGCTACGGTCCCATCGCTTGAGGCGTCGTCTAGCAGGGCCACAGCTACGGGCCTGACGCTCTGCGCCAGGGCGGCCCTCAGCACGTCGCCTATCGTATCCTCCGAGTTCCTAGCAGGGATTACTACCGCGTAGCGGGCCTCCCTAGCTCTCCGGCAGCTCCTCTTCCTCAGGTTGTACTTGTAGATTCGGACCACGCGGCCCCTGCGGTACGCTGAGACCAGGATCACGGTGAAGGGGAGCCAGAGGAGGTAGGCTGCGAGCCTAGCCCTGTCGAGCCCCCTGAAGCCGGAGTCTATGCTATGCGGGATGACTATGGTCGCGGGGCTCGCTGGGGATAGGGTCACGGTTATGTTGGCGGGGGGCACGGCGCTTATGTACAAGACCCCGCCCCGCATGAAGTAGCCTACCCTGGGCTTGCCGAGGTGCGTGGCGTCTACCGCGTGGATGGGCCTCCCATCCACGGCGACCCCCACGACCCTGGCTCCACCCACGTCAACGGCGATAGTCAGTGGCACCCTCCAGGCGCCGTGGGCCGGGGCCCCCTCCAGCCTGATGTGGAGCGTGCTGCCCTCATAGTAGGCACTCACACTAGCGGACCCCAGCTCCTCGAGGTACGAGTATAGCTCGCCCGGCGTGGTTATCCATATCCTCGGGGAGTCGGCCTCTCTAGCTATGTAGTCTACGGCCTTGAGTAGGTCGGAGGGGCTCCTCCAGTCGTAGGAGGTTGCGTGGGTGTATACCACGACGACTCCGCCATCGGCCTCGGCGAGCTTTATGCTGGCCGAGAGCCACTTGTGCCAGGGGAACTTGTCGGAGGCCTTAACGGTGAACCCCAGCTTGAGCACGCCGCCCTCCACGTCGGGCCTCAGGGGGGGCTCCAGTGTTGTGGTGCAGAAGACCCTTACTCCATGGGCGCGCAGCTGCTCTAGCTCGCTCTGGGATGCCCTCCCGAATGGCTCTATGTAAGTTAAGACCCTGTAGCCCGGTATTCTCTCCTCAATATCGCTCAGGGAGCCTAGGTAATCGCTGGGGCTCCTGGGGGGCCTGACGTGGTACCTGGAGTGGGAGGCTACTTCCCAGCCGTAACGCTTGACGAGGGTTTCGTATAGCCTCCAGGTGCCCTCGCAATCGCCCCCGCAGTACGTTATGACCCCGACCGTCAGCCTGAGCCAGGGGTACCGGGTGGTGACGTAGTCTATGAGGTCCAACTCATAGTTCTCGAACCACTCATGGGGCTCGCCTATGCTGTCAGGGAGCCTGTGCAGGAGGGCCCCGTCGACGACGAAGTCGTCGACCCTGAATACCAGGGCCGCATCCGCCCCCCCATAGTAGGGGGTCAGCCTAACGCTCACGGCCCGGTACCTGGGTAGCTGGAACTGGGAGAGGCCCGAGCCCACGCTAGCGAATGCCGTAGCCACGAGTAGCAGCGCCACACAGGCGATTGATAGCGCTAGGGCCCTCCTGCTAGGCAGAGCCGGGTCCCCCACATCACATGCGAGGCGCGCACGGGGGTTAAAGGGGGCTCCACGCGATGCCTAGGAGGGGTAGCGGGGGCCATCTTGGGGCGCCGCGTGGACCTCGAGGCCAGGGCTAGGGTGGAGCTGCTTCACAAGGGCAGGGTTGTGGTCGACGAGGACCTAGGCCTAGCCCTCGTCGTCGTCGAGAGGATGGGCTCCCTGCTGGCGGCTAGCAGGATCCTCGGGATAGCGTACTCGAGGCTCTGGGAGAGGCTGGCAAGGGCGGAGAGGATCCTCGGAGAGCCCCTGGTTAGGGCGAGGCGCGGGGGCCGCGG
>JALWPV010000010.1 GCA_027080775.1 Acidilobaceae archaeon | reverse complement strand
GGGGGGCCCCGGGGGAGCCCGGGGGTGGGGTTTAGAGTGCGGTAGAGCTATCCTAGCATACGGGGGAGCCCCCCGCCCCCGGGGGGCTGGGGCGCGAGGCGGGGGTGGCCGGGCTTGGTGTTTGGCGGGATCCTGCGGGGCCGCGGGGGCTCCCGGGGAGCGCCCCGGTGGAGGCTCCTGGGCAGGTTCACGGAGGACGGCGAGTACATACCGCACCCCGACGAGGTGGCGGGGGCCGAGCCCCTCCCGCAGCTCCTACTAGACGAGGGGGTGGTCGACCTCCTTAGCGAGGAGGAGTATGGGTGGGTGCTCCTCAACAGGGAAACGTGGAGGCCTAGGAGGCCTGAGGGGGTCCATGGTAGCCTCCTCAGGGATCCCGTGAGGGTGCCCGGTAGGGACTTACCGTACGACGCTATTATATGGGGGGCCGATGGTAGTGTATATCTAGCTGATGCCCTGACCTTCGCCCTACTCCGGGACTCCATAGGCGAGAAGACGGCGTCCGAGCTCGTGACAGAACACTTCACTGGCTACGTCTCGAGGCTACCGAAGGACAACCCATGGAGAAAGGCGCTCGAGGAGGAAGGCCTGGAGAACACCAGCGAGGACGTGAGGGAGGGGATCCTGGGCGCCCTAGCCGCCTACTACGCACAGCTCGCCTACCTCAGAAAGAAGGGGCTCCTCCTTTAGGATAGTTCCAGTCCCGGCCTAGCTTGAGTCTTCTAGATACAAGGACGCGGTTGTATTATCCCGTATTATCCCGTCTTGCCTGCAACTACCATGTTGTATAGTCTGTAAAATATTATGAAAACATTTATTAGGACTGGTGTACACACAATCTGGTGGGTGTGATACTGTGAGTACACTGGTTTATAAGGTTAAATCTTTAATAACGCAAAATCCTAAATATATGGGGATCCTACAAAGGATAGTGAGGGTCGAGGAAGACGCCGAGAAAGGCGTGCACGAGGACTCGGATATCATAAAGAGCTTAGGGTGGGAGTGGTACCACGTACGTGCCTATCCTGCCGAGTTAATGAAGCTTGTGCGCGAGGGAATTGTGAGAATAACCTACAAGTCCCAGCGCTATACACACTACAAGCTCGTAGACCGTGAGGCTGTGAAGGAGGCTCTAAGGGATCCCTAAGGGAGCTTGCTGGAGACGGTATAGGTCTCCTAGGAGGAAGGCTAAGGTGGGAGAGGACCCTTGGTGCTCTGGAGGGGGAGGCACTCTGGAGCGGGGGCAACAGGGGAATCCAACAATAGTATTAAGCCTGCTGGCGAGTTTGTCGGGAATGAAGGTTATAGGCCTGTGCCGGAGGAACTTGAAGCGGCTGAGCCTATACCTCTAGTCTTCGAGTTCGGGGATCCCAGGGAGGTGCTTACAGAGGAGGAATTAGGTTGGGTTCTCATTAATAGGAATGCATGGAGGCCTAAAGGGAGGAAGGGCGTCATCGCCTACTGGCTTCTCGAACCCGTAGAGCTGAAAGGATACACCTTCTTGTTTCAGGCCATGGTGTGGTCGCCCAACGGTAAGATATATCTAATCGACGGGGTCACATACGGGCTTCTAGCAAGTAGCCAGGGCGAGAAGACAGCACGTGAAATAGTGGAGTATGTGGCCTCACTTGTTCTCCCCGAGATCACAGATAGGCTCCTGAAAAAGGCCTCCCAAAGGGAGGAAGCCATAGATGAAAGCGATTTCATCCAAGGCTTCATAGGGGGCCTCTATGCCCAACTAGCGCTATTAAGGAAGTACGGGCTAATCACGTGAATTCCACCTTAGCGTTTAACGCTTTTTTCTAACATTGTGAGCCGCCACAGCTACTATTTGGTGTTCGCCCTTCAGCAGAGCGGAGGCACCTGTTATCCTCGGGACAACCCATCTTGCTGCCTCGACGGCTAGCCTTCCCGTGTGGTATGCTGCCTTTGCGGCTCTCTGGGCTGCTCTTAGGGGTGTGAGTCCCAGGCGGCGGGCCAGCTCGGCCTCGAACGCCCGGGCCTCCCGGTGGATCCTCGCCGCCAGGGCGCTGGCGGCGCGGGCCGTGTGGTAGGCCAGCTTCTCGCGGGGCTTGAGGGGTAGCACCGTGGTCTTCCCGCGCGCTACGTCGAGCCACTCGCGGATCCTGGAGGCGGGGGTGATGGGCCTCTCGACTATGAGGGGCCGCGCCGCGGGGCGGGCCGCGGGGACCGGCGCGGGCGCCACGCCCAGCACGGTGCCGCTGGGGGGCCTCGCAGCCGCCAGGGGTAGCGTTGGGCTCCCCCGTACCCCCTCCGCGGTTGCAGCGGCAGCCGCGGCGGCGAGGGCCCCGGGGGCCGCGGGTGCGAGGGCGGCGCCGCGAAGGAGGGGCAGGCTCGGGGCCCAGCCGAGGCTGCTGGCCACGGTGTGCGTTAGGAGGGGCGTGGCGGCAGCGAAGATTAGGGGCACGACTAGGGCGAAGAGGAGGGAGTGGCCCTCGCTTATCTCGGTGAGGGTGAGGGCCATCCTGCTGACGAGGGCCGATAGGACGGCGGCCACAAGGCTGAAGACGAAGAGCCCGGCTAGGAGCTCCAGGGCCGTCTGGGCGGCGCCCCGGAGTGGGGGCACGAGCCAGAGGACCAGGAGGAGGGGGAGGGCGGCGACTATCGCCGCTGCGAGGAGCCACTTGAGGGCACCCACGAGCACCATGACGAGGACCATGACGAATATCGAGGCCCCGAGGGCCCCGGCGCTCGAGGCGAACATGCCCACGACGCTCAGGACTACAGCGCTGCTCAGGACCATGGCGTATAGGGCCCCGAGCTGGCCGAGCTGGGCTATGCTTAGGGTGATAGTGTTGAATATGTTGGCGAGGGCGTCGTAGGCGTCGAGGGCCACGTAGATCCCTATTGCCACGGCTAGGGCGTCCCTGAGGGTGTCGAGGAGCGCGTCGGAGCCCCTCTCCCACTCCCAGAACCCCCTCCAGAGGAGGGAGGCCACGACGGCCGCGGGGAAGAGGTAGAGGGCCCACCCCTCCACCTCGGAGTAGACGCCATCGAGCGGGGGGAAGTTGTCGCCCGTGGGCATGGCCACGTAGTAGTAGTACGCGTAGCCAGCGTCGAGGCCGAGGCTGCTCATCCACCTCGCCATCATGTCCACGACCGCGGCGAAGGCGTCGGCGAGCCTGCTCCCCGTCCACTTCAGGGCCTTCGCCACGGCCCTCTCGACGAAGTTCCCCTCCTCCGGGATACCCGCTATGTAGCTCTTCACCGCCTCGCTGTACTGGTACCAGGGGGCGGTCACGTTCACCGTGAAGCTCCTCGTGACGCTGTGGCCCTCCTCCGCGTTACCCCCGCCGGGGGTGTAGTACACGATCTCCACCCTAACCGTGTAGAGGCCCGTGTCGTGGTAGGCGTGCCTGAGGCATGCGGGCTCGCCGCTGTCGCCGTAGGGGTAGCCGTGGGGCCAGCTCGAGGCGGAGCCGTCCCCCCAGTCCACCATGACTATGTAGTAGTCGAACCCCGTCCACGTCGGTATGACGGTCACCTCGACGGGGAAGTACCTAGCCGCCTCGAAGGGCCGGGGCCCAGAGTCGGCGGGGACCACTATGAAGCCCGCCCTGCCCCCCACGCCCGGCTGGGGGCCTCCGAGGAACCACCTCACGGCCCCGTAGCCCCCCGCGGCCACGGCGAGGAAGGTGAAGCCCCAGAGGAGGGCCGCCCTCGGGTCGCCCCCCGTGGCCCACCTGACCAGGCCCACGAGCAAGAGGATAACGCCCAGTATCCCCGAGAACCCCAGGAGCCACCCCATAACCACGGCCAGACCCGCCAAGAGCCCCCCTCCCAGGGATAGCCGGGCCCCCGGGGACCCAGAGCATGAGATAATGCAGTGCAGCGTGGCCAGGCGCAGGCTTTTACCAGATTATTTATTTCGTGCAGGTTCCATGCAGTTATATGGTCTCTGGCCGTTGAGCAAGGAGGCCTATTCGTGGGAGGCGGGATCCTGTAGGGACCTTGCCGATCCGATAGCCAGGGTGGAATGCGTCATAAGGAAGGTCACAGAAGGCCGTATTAAGAGACTATATCCATGTCAGCGTGAGGCTCTTGCTAAGATACTTGAAGAATACTCAAAGATGTGCAAAGTGAGAGGCATAGTGCAAATGCCCACTGGTACCGGTAAGACTTTAGTGGGAGTTGCAGCTATGCTTTTACTACCCTTAGCTAGTCGGATGTATTGTTCTAACCAAGATGCCTTCAAAAGGATTCTAGCATTATTCATAACTCCCAGAAGAGCCATTCAAGCTCAAGTCCACGCACTTCTATCCAAGGAGATGCACCTAAGGTGTACAAGAACTGGAAGCTACATCGCCTTCAGCCTTACATTTAAACGTTGTCGGGATAGGCTTTATAGAGGAACCTATACTGAGATGTTTTGCAATGCAGTAAAAGATTTCCTAATAAGAACCGTTTCACGTAGTGGGGACCTAGATAAGGTAAGTATTAGAAAAGGCAAGGCTAATCCTAGTGAAGCCTATCGTGAGTTAGAAGTGGAAGCAATGTTCGTGGGAGTAATTTCATCTCAGCTTTTAGCGACATATATTAGCAAAAAAGAGAAATGTCTTGATACTATTTTAGAAAACGCGAACGTTCTTATATTCGACGAGGCGCACGCATTCTATAAAGGGTTAAACGTATCAAACATCGTATCTAGAATTGTACGCGAGGCCAAGGCACCCATAATATTGGGTCTTACAGCTACTCCTGTAAAGGAAAGTAAAAGGCTTTTCGGCGACGTGATTTATATGTTGCCTTCTCGAGAGGCCATGGAGAGAAGAACTTTGACGCCAGCCTTACGCAAAATACAGTATTTCACAATAATTACTAACATAACAAGGACTGATGGAACATCTGTTGATGAACGAGATGCTTGGATTCATGCGATACGAGAACGCGCTCGGCGGTATGCAGAGGTGATTGTAAGGGAACTGGACTCGATAGCCATGAAAGAACTCAATGGACGTATGCCAAAAACTCTTGTGGTAGCGGCTAACGCTCTGGAAGCTGACATACTAAGAGAAGAGCTTAGAGCACTCCTGAAAGGCAAAGACGTATGGATACAAACAGCTCATTACATGAAAGGTCTTGCTCACAAGACAATCAATGCATTTAGAAGTTTTGGATTGCGAAAGCAGGCCATACTTATAACCGTTGACATGGCTGACATAGGTTTCGATGACCCTAACCTTGAGGTGCTTGTCCTGGCAAGACCCGTGAGAAGCCCTGTAGCGTATGTGCAACTAAGAGGTAGGATCCTTAGGAGGCCTACAGAAGAGGGTAGCCTCAAGCTAAAGGATAATGATGGATATGCCGTGATCTTGGATCTGGTGGGCGAGCCAGGAGTACACCGTCTGGAAAGGCTTGTAGAGCTTGTTGAGTTGGGCGTTTTTTCATCTATAGAATTTGAACGTGCCGAAGAAGAACTACGAGGGTATCTAGGAGAAAAAGTTAAAGAGGCCAACGCTAATGTAGTTTTAATCAAAGTGGAGGAAGAGGACTATCAAGAATCTTTGCCTAAATTATTAAAAAAATGTTTCGAGAAAGCTAGATATAAAGGCTCTTGTAGAATTATCTGTAAAGGATGTCCTGGAGGCTTTGAAGTTATTAACGTTATTGTTGAATGGGAGGGAGGACCAGGAAAAGAGTTCTACCGCATAAACGAAGTTAAGCCGATAAGTAAGCCTATATTCTCTCTCCTTGAAAATCCAGCTAGAACAGCGGAAAGCGTTTATTCTAGATTAATCGATGATATTGCAGAGAGGTACCCCCGCATCCAATGGTTGGCCGATTGTAGGCTCACCTAGAGTACTCTGAAACTAACTGCTATTCTCTAGGTGCTAGTAGCCATGTTATAGCATACGCTAGCACCGTGGCTAGTAGTGTGAGGATCCAGGCTAGCCTGGGTGGAGGCTGTGTGGTCGGGGGTGTTGTGGGTGGCGTCTTGGGTGCCCGCGGGATCCTCACGGTCGCGGGGTCGCTGGCCACGATCCACTCCTCGGGGCAGCCGTTGCATGTGAGCCTGTAGCTCCCCGGGGGCAGGCATAGCCTCGCCGGCCAGGGGGCGTGGGCCTCGTAGCTCCGGCCGCCCACGCGGCTCGTGGCCCTGACCGTGTCGGCGGGTGCTTCTAGGATGGTTACCCAGGTCCAGGGTAGCTCCGCCTCCCCCGGCCCCACGCCCACGGGGGCCCTGGTGGGGCCGCCGGGGGCGTCCCAGGCCGCAGTGGCCCGGGGCTCCACCAGGATTCTCCTGGCAGCCCAGGGGTCCCGGGGGGTGGCGTTGAGCGTGAGGCCCCAGCCCAGGGTGGCCCCCAGGCTGCCCCTCCACACTATGACGCCTAGGGTGGACCCGTTGGGGGCCTTCAGGGTCAGGGTTAGCTCCAGGCCCTCCACCACAAGCTGGCCGGGCCTGAGCCTCAGGAGGCTCCCCCACCCGCTCGAGTTGGGCGGCGGGACCCCGAGGGCGGGGTTCGAGATCCTCACTAGGAGCCGGGCCGCGCTCCAGTTGCAGGCCCGCGGGGACCCCTCGACGAGGGCCTGGAGGTCCAGGCCGTAGGTGGGCTGGCGGGCGTAGATCCTGAGGTACTCCGGCTCGGGGTAGTCGTCGACCCTCGCGGTCTCCTCCTCCACCCTCCAGGTCCCGTTGACCCTATGGTAGGTGTAGTGGGTGATGGTCCACTCCACGTAGACCCGGCGCCTCGAGTAGTTCCCGCTCCAGTCCCGTCGCTCGAAGCAGCTCGCGTTCTCCCTAACGAGGAGGAGCCACTCGACGCCCACCCTCACGGTGGCTATCGTGGCGTTTAGGCTCGGGTCGTGGGCGGTGGTCACGTTGTAGTATAGGAGGGTCTCGTTGAGGATCCTGAAGTCGGCCCGGCTGTAGACCAGGGTGTACCCCACGCTCGGCGGCCGGGCGTCGGCCCCCTCCCTGGGCTCGTCGGGTATGATGGCCGACTCGGCCCACTCCGCCCTAACGCGGAGCACGTGGCCCCTGTATGTTACGGGCCAGTCCGGGATCCCCGAGGCCTCCACGTAGGACCTGTAGGGCTCCATCACGGGGTCCGACACCCAGACCCGGGCCCTGGCCCCGAGGCCCGCGAGGACGGGGGCCGCGAGGGCCAGGGCCACCAGGATTACCGCGGGTACCCGCAAGCCCGGAGCACCTCCCGCGCGTCCCTTAGCGCGCCCCGGAGGGCCTCCAGCAGGCCCCCGAGGTCCTGGACCCTGCAGGATCCCTCGAGGACCCCCCGCGCGGCCTCGGCCCACTCCGCGAGCTCCTCCAGGGCGAGCCTGCAGCCCCTACAAGGGCACCCCTCGAGGAGGCCCCGGAGGGTCCCCGCCTCCCGCAGGAGCTCCCCGAGCTCCTCGTAGAGGGTCCCCGGCAAGGCTCACCACTCCCCAGGCCTCGTCGTGAACTCCCTCAGCTCGCCCCTCGAGGGCTGGATGTAGACGGCCAGCCTCCACGAGCCCGCCCGCAGGATCCCCTCGCCGGGCCTCGCCTCGAGGATCCTCCTGGCCTCGGACTCCGTGAGCATGTATACGCCCCTTATCGCCTCGAGGGAGGCCTCGTTGAGCCTCAGGAGGAGGACCGTGGAGGACTGCTCGAGGATCGTCCTGCCCGCCTCGTTCCTGAGCACGTCGGCGGGCCTCTGGGTTATGAACAGGAAGTTAACCCCGTACTTCCTCCCCGTCCTCGCCGTCTCCGCCAGGAGCGACATGAGCGCCGGGTACTGGGCCCAGAGCCACCCCTCGTCCACGACGAGCAGGCTCCTCCTCCTGAGCATGGGCCTCAGGATCGACGCCAGCACCGACCCGGCCAGCACCTTGAGCCTGTCCTCGGCTAAGCTTGAGAGGTCGAAGACCGCCCCCCTGCCGGGGTCGACCTCGGGGGGCTCCCCCCTGAAGAGCCCCATGTCGACCTCGGCCTCCCCGAGGACCCCGAGGAGGTCCTCCATGCCCCCGGCGCCCCTGAGGGCCTCGAGGAGCTGGAGCCTCTCGCCCCTAGAGGCTAGGCCGTAGGCCTCCGCGAGGATCTCGTAGGCCTCCCCCAGCCTGAGGAGGCCGAGCCCAACGAGCCTGACGGGGTCGAGGCCCCCGCGGTCGGGGTCGACCCTGTGGACCCCGAGGCCCGGGGCGAGCCTGGCGGCGACCCGGGCGTACTCCCCGGTCGGGTCTATTATGAAGACGGGGCCCGCGAACCTCCTCCACCACCTCCTAACGTACACCTTCCCCGTCATAGACTTCCCGCTCCCCGTCTCCCCTATTATTACGAAGTTGTAGTTGGGCATCTCGTAGGGGTTGTAGACTATCGGCGACCCCGTCCTCACGTTGAAGCCCAGGAAGACGCCCCCGGGGTGGCTGAGCTCCTCGCTCACGAAGGGGTAGAGCGCCGGCGCCCCGGCGCTCGAGAGCACCAGGGGGGTGACGGCTGCCACGGCCCTTGGGTGGAGGGCGTAGAGGGCCGCCTGCCCCCGCGCGGGGAGCTGCCAGGACGCCCCCAGGCCGTCCAGGTAAGCCTCGAGCGCCCTACCC
>JALWPV010000009.1 GCA_027080775.1 Acidilobaceae archaeon | reverse complement strand
CCCTGCCCCCGCAAGGGGGGAGAAGTCGTAACAAGGTAGCCGTAGGGGAACCTGCGGCTGGATCACCTCCTGCTGCCAGCGGGTGGAGGCCTGGGGGCTGGAGCTGCGTGTAGGCTGTTCTCCCTGCCTGTGGTGCAAGCCCCTCCCACTGACTGGCCTGTATGCAGCCCGGCAGCCATGTGCTGCTGGGTGAAGGGTGCCAGCGGGATGTAATGCTTGTCCCGCGATGAGCGCCGCGCATAGGCTCCGATAGCCCAGACGGATCCAGCCCTCATCCCAGGGGCCTGCGGCGCGTATGCCGCCCGGTGGATGGCTCGGCTCGGGCGCCGAGGAAGGGCGCGGCAAGCAGCGATATGCCCGGGGTAGGCGCATGCAGCCGTTGAACCCGGGATCCCCGAATGGGACCTCCTGCCACGGGCGAACAGCCCGTGGCGCTCGGGAAACCACGGTTCGCCGTGGAAGTACCGAGCGGGAACCCCCCGAACGGAAACATCTTAGTAGGGGGAGGAGGAGAAACCAATACGGGATCCCCTGAGTAGGGGCGACCGAAAGGGGGGTAGCCTAAACCAATTCCCCGCGGGACGACTGCGGGGATATGAGGGGTTGACGGGTTCCCGGCTGGGCCTCGAGCCCGGGAAGCCTACCCGCGGCAGCCGAAGTGAGCTGGAATGCCCCGCCGTAGAGGGTGACAGCCCCGTAGGCGAAGCCGCGGAGGCTTCCGCCGGGAACCAGAGTACCACGGCTTGGTTTTGCCGTGGGAAGCTGGGAGGCACCAACTTCCAAGGCTAAACACGTCCCGAGACCGATAGCGTACTACGTACCGTGAGGGAAAGCTGAAAAGTACCCCGCAAGGGGGGTGAAAAGAGTCTGAAGCCGGGCGGCTACACAGGGTGCGGCCTGAAAGGATTGAAGCCCTCCGAAGGAACCCCGGGCAACCGGGTAGTACGAGGAGGGTGGACCAGGGTCGCACCTTCCGTCTTGAAACACGGGCCGGGGAGTTCACAGCCGTGGCAAGCCTAAGGGGATCATCCCCGAAGGCTCAGGGAAACCGACAAGCCCGCAGCTCCCCTAGGGAGCGAGGGGCGGGGTCCTCACAGGGCCCGGAGTCACGGCTGTGAGACCAGAAACCGGGCGATCTAGGCGGAGGCAGGGTGAAGCCGGGCGAAAGCCCGGTGGAGGCCCGAAAGGGTTCTGACGTGCAATTCGTTCCCCCGACCTCCGTCTAGGGGCAAAAGACCAATCTAGCCCGGTGATAGCTGGTTCCCGCCGAAGTGGGTCTCAGCCCAGCCCCGCTGGAGGCGGGCTGCGGGGTAGAGTTACTGATTGGGAGTGCAGGGGGCGTAGAGCCCCCGGCTCCCTATCAAACTCCGAACCCGTGGCCGCCGTAGAAGGCGGGAGTGGGGTTCCCCGGGATAAGCCTGGGGGCCGAGAGGGGAACAACCCAGACCGGGGTTAAGGCCCCAAAGTGCCGGCTAAGTGCCAACCAAAGGGCGTCCCCGGCCTAAGACAGCGGGGAGGTGGGCCTAGCAGCAGCCATCCTCTAAGGAGTGCGTAACAGCTCACCCGCCGAGGCCGGGGGCCCCGAAGATTGGTCGGGGCTTAAGCCGGCCGCCGAGACCCCGGGGCACCCCTGCAATGCAGGGGTGATCCGGTAGGCGGGCGTCGGGGTGGGCTAGAAGCCGGGCCGTGAGGTCCGGTGGACCCGCTCCGAGCGCGGATCCCGGCGGTAGTAGCAGCGAAGAGGGGTGGGAATCCCCTCCGCCAGAAAGGGCCAGGGTTCCTCGGCAACAGTCGTTGGCCGAGGGTTAGCCGGTCCTAACCAGGGCCGTAACACGGACCCTGGGAAAGGGAAACGGGTTAATATTCCCGTGCCGCGGGGGTAGGCGCGGCAACGCAAGCCCAGCCTCCGACGCCTCAGGGTAGGCTGACCGGAGCCGCCGCTCCGGCTAACCGTCTGAAAGCCGGGGAGAACCGTAATGGTGAGAACCGGCTGAAGGAGGGAATGGCCTGCCGTTTAGGCGGGTTCAGCCGATCCCCGGGGCCCATGAAAAGGAGGCTGGGAACGATCCCCCGCGCCCGTACCGAGAACCGACACAGGTGCCCCTGGGTGAGAAGCCCAAGGCGTCTGGGGGTTAACCCGGGCTAGGGAACTCGGCAAATTGGCCCCGTAACTTCGGGAGAAGGGGTGCCTGCGGTTCTAGGAGACCCCTGGAACCGCAGGTCGCAGTGCCTAGGGGGACCTGACTGTTTACTAAAAACATAGCTCCCCGCTAGCCCGAAAGGGCGGAGAGCTCCCGTCATAGCCTCGCCCAGCAGGCTAGAACTATATTAGTCGGGCTTCATCATATACTGCCCTGGAGAAACCAAGATATAAGTGGGCAGTAATGCATCAGGAACCAAAACAAGAAATCCTAAGATACGTAGCTGCCCTGGCATTATTTGACGGATGCTTCGACATAAGGCCTGGCAAGAACTATGAGATCATCATAGCAGATGAGAACAAGGAGTTCCTAGAACAACTGATAAACGAGCTGAACATGCTGGGAATAAGATGTTCATTAAGACCAGGAACACGTGATAAGGCGTGGCGGCTCAGAATATATGGTAAGAAGACTATTTACCTTATTAAAGAGCTTTCAGAAGAGCTTTTAGCTAAACCGGACAACATACTGCTTGCCGCAGCCATAGATGCTGAAGGCAGTATCGTGACCCAGACAAGCCAGCCTCTCAGAGTTAGAATAGTATTAAAAAAAGGTGTTAAAGCAGAGGCCGTTAAGAAAGCACTGCTTAAAACAGGTGTAAAGTTCCTGGAATACACAAGGTGTAGGAGAAGAGGGGAATGCAAATACATAGAATATGTTATTTCAAATAAAAGCAATGTTTCTCATCTTATATCTATAATCAAGCTTAAACACCCAGCTAAGCTGGGTAAAATCCTCACTAGGTTGGGTCGAAAGACGGGTCTCTCCGCCCCGGGATAGGGTTTGTACGGGGGGTGAATCCTGGCCACTGGCGGTCCGTGAAACCGGGGTTCAACCCGGCGAAGCGCCGCTGAAGGCCGGGAGTAACTCTGACTCTCTTAAGGTAGCCAAATGCCTTGCCGGGTAAGGTGGCAGGGTGGGTGGAGTGTTTAAAATGCTTGAATTGAGCCTATAGGTGGATGAGAGGTGGATGGCGGTATCTCCAGCATGATAGCCTATCTTGCGGGGGCACTGGCTGATGGTGGATGCTATTATCTAAGGTATAAGGGAAAGAGGACCGAGTATAGATGTGTATGGACACAGAAGGATCCGGAGTGGTTGGCAGGCTCCATTATTCCACGGCTGAGAAGCGTAATGAGGCACTACAATATTCCTTCGAAGATCCAGTTAATCAAAGGTGAGACGCGATATGAGGTTAGGGTGTCAAGCAAGAAGCTATACGTGGTGCTGACCAGCTATATGGAGAAACTGCCAGACATCCTTCATAGCAACCAGCATGCAGCAAGAGCCTGGTTAGCTGGACTATATGATGCTGAGGGTGATAAAACAGGGAGAAGAACTAGAATATGGAGCAAGGATAAGGGGAAACTAATACTCGCCAAGACGATGCTTGAAAGCCAGGGCATAAAGGCCTATGGCCCCCACCTCGAAAATAAAAAGAAAAGTACCAGCGTATACGTGCTTGAGGTTTCAAGCTTATCGCGAACACTTTTCCTTAACAAAGTAAGGCCCGAACACCCCAAACTCGCGGGAAAGAATACTTTGAATCCACCCGCCCGCCACCCCCGAGAGTTCCGGCGCGCATGAATGGATCAACGAGGTCCCCACTGTCCCGGCCCGGGGCCCCGCGAACCCCCTGAGCCGGTGCACAGTCCGGCGACCCCCCGTAGGGAGAGAAGACCCCGTGGAGCTTTACTGCAGCCTGGCGTTGGCCTTCGGGCGTCGGCGCGTAGCGTAGGCGGGAGGCTGTGAAGCCGCCTCTCCGGGGGCGGTGGAGCCGCCAATGAAACACCGCCCACCGACGCCCGGAGGCCTTACCCCCGGGGACTCCGGGGGGACAGCGTCAGGTGGGCAGTTTGGCTGGGGCGGCACTCCCGCGAAAAGGTAACACGGGAGCCCAAAGGTCGGCTCAGGCGGGTCAGAACCCCGCCGTAGAGTGCAAGGGCAAAAGCCGGCCTGACCGGACCCCCGAACGCAAGGGGTCCGGCCGGGAAACCGCGGCCTAGCGAACGCTCGTGCCCCCATTGGTGGGGGCCGGGCATGACAGAAAAGTTACCCCGGGGATAACAGAGTCGTCGCGGGCGAGAGCTCCTATCGACCCCGCGGTTTGCTACTTCGATGTCGGCTCTTCCCATCCTGAGGGTGCAGCAGCCCTCAAGGGAGCAGGGCGCCGCGGAGAGCATACTATTAAGATTATCATAGCTAAACATCTAAGTAGGCCTCTGTCCACTCTTAGGAAGCATGGGAGTAACCATGCATCAATGGAGGACAGCTATCAATTATTTGGCTGGACTAGTATACGGGGATGGATCATTATACTATTATCATGGAAATGGCGAGTACTTCACCTACATATATGACAGTAATATGAGCTTTCTTAAAGAAGTTGCTGAATCGGTAAAGAGGACAATGCATGTAAGCTACTCTATAATTAAGCCCAGCAAGAACAAGAATTATTATAGATTGCAATTCACAAATAAGCGAATCTACGAAGAAGTCAAGGAAAGGATGAAGCGTTCTCAAAGACATATTACAAAGAGTTTTGTTAGGGGGATCCTAGATGCTGAAGGAACGCTATACTATGATAGGGGAAGAATAGTAGCTACAATAGCATTAACTGATGGACGCCTAGTCAGAAAAATAGCCTTATATCTTAGAAGACATGGTATACATGCTACTTTAACAAAGTATCAAGACCCTAGGGGCAGCAGAAAAACCCTGTATAAGGTGAATATACGAGGATGGACTAATGTAGAAAAGTTGGTTGCATTCCTAAAACCTCTTCACCCCAAAATAAAGGATAAGTGGAGTGAACTTAGAGCCCTAAGGGCAGAGGCAAACTGATTAAAATATCTAAATGGTCTCCGCGACCCCTGCCTTGAGTGGGGCTGCCCGCCCATTAAAGGGGATCGTGAGCTGGGTTTAGACCGTCGTGAGACAGGTCGGACTCTACCCACGGGGGGTGTCGGCCGCCTGAGGGGAAGGCGCCCTCAGTACGAGAGGAACGGGGCGCCGCGGCCTCTAGTCTACCGGTTGTCCGGCAGGGCAGCGCCGGGCAGCCACGCCGTAAGGGGTAACCGCTGAAAGCATCTAAGCGGGAAACCCTCCCCGAAAAGAGGCGGCCGTTCCCCGCTGGGGTTTCCCGGCGGGGACGAGGGCACCCGTAGAAGACGGGTTTGATGGGGCGGGGGTGTAAGCCCCGAGAGGCTTGCGTCTCGAGGGGTTTAGCCCGCCGCTCCCAATAGCCCGAGGCCGCAGGAGGCTTCTCCCTGGGGCGGGCTACACTTATCCTAGCTGCGTGTGGCCCGTAGTGGGGGCTGGATCCGGGGTAGCTTCGGAGCCTATGCGCGGCGCCGATATTCTTGCACCGCACTTCTCCTCTAATCTCACGCCAGCCTTGCCCAGAATTCTGAGAATAGTGGTGTAGGCTTCCCCCACTGCTCCCAGGCGTTCGGGAGGCGTGAAGCCTTCCACCAGGCCTTGCAGAGCAGCGGCTGCAGCCGCTGCCAGGAACCCGCCTGTAGTTATACTCATGGCTGTTCTACCAGGCTCCCCCACCATGTCCAGCTTGAAGCATCTCTCAGCCTCCCCCCTAGCACCCTCAACGTATAATACAACCCTGTCCCCGCTGCGCGGCAGCTTCTCCTCTAGTAGGCGTGCTAGGACGAGGCTGGCGGGGCACCTACACCCCTCTACAACCACTACTTCCCGCCTGTCAAGCAGGCCTAGGCTTCTCAGCAGCCTAGCAGCCTCCAAGTGGCCTGGATACCTGAGCGTCAGCTCCCTCAGCCCTGCCACGTGGCTCAGGCTTCTAAGCAGGGTTCTAAGCCCATCACTGGCAAAGTATTCGAAGACACCTGACCCAGGGATCTCAGCCACCCCAGTATAGCTTAGAGGATCAACTGAGACAACCCTCCCCCCAACCCTCATCCTAGCAGGCCTCACATACTCGTCCACAAGGTCTTCAGCAGACCAGGCTGCAGTGAGGCCGAGGAGGGCTGAGGGATCCCTTGACAACCCTCCAACCAGGATGTCTATGCGCTCAGCCCCCCTGAGAACACTATCCACCCTTGCTGCAAGCATGTTTGAGAGGCCTGGAGCAAGCCCAGCGTCAGGCACGTAGAGGCTCCGGGAAGCCAGGGGTTCAAGGCTCCACGGATCCTCAGGGTAGAAGGAGGCATCCACAACCCTGCAACCCTCCCCGAGGAGGATGCGGACAGCCTTGAACGCCACCCTGCCAGGCAGAGCCACGGCGACAACCCCCGACCCCCTAGCAGCATCGAGGACAACCCTGTCCCAAGCCCTACCCCTATAAACCTCGACTCCAAGCCTCCTCGAAAAAGCCTTAAGCCTCGCCTCATCAGGGTCAGCCACACCCACCCTGAAACCCATCCCGACAAGCATCTCAGCCGCAAACCCCCCTATCCTACCCCCACCAACCACCAGGACGTCAAGCAACAAGACCCACCAAGACACAATACATAGTCACCAATGATAAAGACAGCCTCCTGCAGGGCAGCGTAAAATACCCTTAACCCCCCTAACACGCCTCGGCGGAGAGGGAGGGTTGGATAGGGTTAGGCTGGCAATGATCGTGGGCTTCCTGGAGAGCCTGGGCTGGTCAATCCACTACACCTACTCTAGGGCATGGGTGAGGACAGCCCTTGGAAACGACTACGGCTTCATCCTAACACTAGCTGCAGCCGAGACCCTGCCAGTCATAATCTCCCTTCTAGGCGGGGTTCACGGCGACGTGGCTGGGAGGAGGATGATAGCCCTCCTATCAACACTCCAAGCACCATTATTCGCCGCCATCCCCCTCCTAGGCCTCAGCCGCCTACCCCTAGTAATAGCTGCATGCTCCGCCCTATGGGCGTACTTCTGGCCCAACATAGTTGCACCAGTAATGGAGGAGACCGGTAGGAGCGGCAGCGGGTACGCTAGGTTCGCCATAGGCAGCACTGCGGGCTGGGGTGCAGGAGGCCTAGCAGTAATGATGATGGGTGAAGCAGGGGTAACAGGCCCCGCGGCAGCCTACCTCCCAGCAGCCGTAAGCCTAGCGGCGGCAGGAGTCATGGGGATAAGAGTAGTGGAAGCCTCAGCGCCGCGTACAAGCATAGCAGGCGTGGCAGGCTTCCTCAAGGAGAGCGGGCGGAGCATACTCTACTTCTTCCTATCCCTAGTAGCATTACAGGGAGCCTCAGAGATATTCTGGAACACCTCCAGCCTCAAGCTCTACGGCGAGGCTGGAAGCATAGCCCTATTCAGCCTCTTCTTCTCAGTAGCCCCCACACTCGTAGGAGTTGCTGCAAGACCCCTGGCCGGAGGAGCCGTGGACCATGCAGGCGCGTGGAGGATGCTTGGAGCAGTGATAACAGGCTACGCCGCCCTCTTCATAGCCATATATCTTGCAACAGGCCCCATACTCTACGCAGTGTGGCTCATACCACTATACGTGTTCTACGATACGGCAGCCTATACTTTATCCTCAAGGCTCTTCCCCGAGGAAATGCAGGGGTCAGCCAGCGGCCTAGTAGTCCTAGCATACTCTGCGGCAGGCCTAGCCTCCCTCCTCCTATCCCAAGCCTCCCCAAGCTACACCGACACCCTGGCGGCATCAGAGATACTTGTAGCGGCATCAGCCGCGCTACTAGCAGCAGCCAGGCGTACGGGCAGCTAGGGTGGATAGATCCTCCTACCCAGAGCCTGGTAGGAGTTATCATAGATCTCCCTGATCTCGAAGACGACTGCAGGATACCATGGGTGACTCCTCTCCCCCCTAGGGGCAACGTGAACCACATCGTGGACTAGGTTAGCATACTCGTATACAAGGCCCTCCTCAACAATCCAAGCCTTGACGCGCAGCTCATAGGCAGCCCTGTCGGGAGGCACAAGTATTCCGAGGGAAGCCTCGCCTGAAGCCTCAATATTCCTCCAAGTATGCCCCCTACTCATAATATGCGACACGAGGCGCAGAGGGTCAAGCATATCCGGATTATACACTGTGTCGAGGAGCAGCCTAGCAGCATCAGCCATGCTCCTAGGAGCAGACCCGACGAACCCTCTAAGCCTCTCCACAACCCCTTCCAAATACTCCTCTGATACGAGGAAGCTCACCATGAATGGAGCAACATTAACGCCTGCAGGCCCACAAGTAGCGACCATGGGGCTAAGCCTATAAGCAAGGCCCAGCAGCGCAGACTCATCCATCACACCCCTAGCAGCAGACTCCACAAACCTCCTACGCGGAAGAAAGAAGTCCTCCACAAACCTCCTAGGCAGAGGCTCAAGCAAACACGCCTCACCAAGCAGGATCAAGGGGAAACGGGATTAAAATATGGAGGGGTCAGAATCCCCGCGCACCTCACCAATCAGGCCTTCTAAGCCACATCACACCCCCCACCCAGACACATACTCCTAGCAACCCCCAATATTAATTAGCATAGCGAAGCCTAGGGGAAAGCATCCACCACCCCCACGAGTACAGGCCCCCTGAAAACCTTCATAAGTCCAGGAAGCCTAACATCTCCTTGGCGCGGGGGTGCCCGAGCCAGGACTAAGGGGGCGGACTCAAGACCCCCTAGGGGAGATATCCGCTGGCGCAGGCCGGCGTGGGTTCAAATCCCACCCCCCGCACCAATCCATATTATTCAACCCTGAAGCACAGGGTACCAGTACTGCTGGTAAGCACAGTAAAAACACCTTAATTTACACAGCTATCACACAATAACCAGTATTTTCGGGTTCTCTGCAATGCACCATGTATTTTAATATTGTGGGCTAGGAAAAGATGCCTGACTACGGCATGTCTATAATACTGCCTAGCCTTAAAATTCGGCTTCAGAAACATTTGAGGGGATCAAGCCCTGGGGTCACGATGCTTGTTCCTGAAGGCTGGCATACTATGCAGGAATACATGAGAAGTCTACAGGCATGCGATCTGAAGCTCCTAGAGGAGATCAGAGAGAACGGAAATATTCCGTCATCTTCCTGCAAGTCTACGGCATCCCCGAAACCAGGTTTACTGGCCCTGCATCACAGGTAGAGAATAAAATATTATGGTGAGTTGGGGGCATTGGAGCATTTTATCTTCTCCTAGCCATTGCGAAGCCTATTATGAAGAACAATATAGCGACAAATAATACTATCCCCGTCACGCTTCCCCCCCTCAAACCTCTAACAAGAGTGGTCGTTGTAATCATGCTTATCTCTTTATATGTATGAGTGCTAACAGTAGTATATGTCGTTGTGACGGGTGGGATAGTTGTTGTGAGGATGGAGGTCTCCGTCTCCGTAAGGGTTTTAGTGAAACTCCTTGTAACGATTTGTGTATAAGTCCTAGTATTTGCTACCGTTTCTGTGAGTGTGGTTGGAGCGGTAATAGTAATGGTTTCCGAGGTGGTTGTGATTAGTGTTTTCGTCAGGCTTGTAGTCTGAGTCCTAGTCTGGGTTACGGTCTGGGTTACAGTTTTTGTCATGAAGTTTCCTAGTAAGTCATGCTTGGAGAGCACCGAGAGTTCCAGAGATAATTCTTTAACATATCCCACTGCTATCAGGGTGATCCAGTATCCCCTGCTAGGATAGGTGAAGCCGTATACCTCGAATCTCTCCCTCTCAGCACCAGAGATTGTAGTATAGTCGTAGAGAGATGGATCCTTCACTGATAGATCAGGGTCTAGGAAAACATAGTGCACCGAGAAGCTTCCCACATAGTGTGGCACCAGCAGTAGCCAGTTACTGCCATTCTCAACCATTATCTTCAACCCTATGAGGGCACCCGTACTCGGATTAAACGTGTCATTATAGGGTGGGATAACCAGGTTCTCATCACCGCTTGATATATGTGATAGCCTGGCTGCAGGGCCTGTGAGGTTGGAGAGCACCACGATAGTCCACCTGGTAGGAGGCCTCTTTAACTCATGTCCTACACGCCACAGCCAGCCCTTACTGCCGAAATAATAGCTGAACCCCACTACTCCCCGCGTCTCATTGAAGACCCATATCTTTGCTCCTCTAACTAGCGGCACATACCAGAGATAATAGTATGCAGGCCTCCTTAGATCCACATTAATGAACACCGCGTCACACCTCAACTTAGAGTGTACTTCGAAGAAGCCTGGCGTAGACGCATTGTAATCCTCTGCTCCAACCGCCCTGTAGTGGAATACTATGAAGCCCTTCTCAGACTGTATGCGTAGGTAATAGTAGGTGTAATTGTATTTCGACAATATCCATGTTGGGAAGGCAGTGCCAAAATAATTATCCTCCCTTTCAGCCAGCACCTTTCCCTCAGGGCTGATAAGCGATATACGCCAGTAGCCTCCATAGGGGGAATAAGAGGAGAACCAGGTAGCATTATTTGCAAACAATAGGATCGGAGTATTATTCCCCAATATTTTAACATACACTGCTTGGCCCGACTGGCTGAAAACATACCGTCTACTCATCTTCTTATAACTGCTTAGATCCTCCACTCCACTAATATTAACCAACTTAACGGTTATCCTAGGATAATTAATACCTTCAGCTAGGAGGAGGTATCTACCTGTCCTAGGCTTCTCCCAAACGCTACCGAGAAGATCACTCGTCTTCCTTAAACTTCCACTGAAGATCACATTATACTCAGGGTCAAGTAACCATACATGGCCTTGCCCACCACAATCTAAACCCACATCGAATCCAAGCCAGGAGCCATTATGCTGGATATCTATGTAGGCCATAAATATATCTGTGGGCATCTTGAACATTATTGTCCTACCCTTATTTACGCTGAGCTTATTGGTAACAGCGCTGGGCTTTGCCACCATTATTGATAGGTCTGTATGACCTCTGTTACGAATAGCCAACAGGTATTCGCCTGGGCTTAGCTTGCTGGGAGAATAAAAGTAGAGCAGCCTCTCATAGTTTTCCCATAGGCTCTCCCTCCATATCCTGGTGAGGTTTGGGAGATGCCTCAGGGTCAGCGTTATGGAAGCGCCGGCAAGCTTAGTTGCATATATGAGTATCCACTCATCCTTAGTTTTATTTATCTTGAAGTACATTGCCTGCCCTGATGCTAGATGTATCCACTCCTTATCCACTGTATCTATGGATATAGTGCCTGACTCTAGGCTTACAACCTGGATCCACGCTGTAGTGTTACCCGGGTTCACTGTGCTTAGCTTCACCTTATAGACGCCTATCTGAGGATTCGCCAGGAACAGGTGGAAGGGGTTGTTCACAGTGCTCTTGAAACTCGTGGTTTTGCCGTCAGGATAAACAACGGTGTACATCACTGGTATAGCCTCGCTCTGCGAGGAGCCGTCTATTGCTAGGAATGCCTGCGGACTAGTGATGTTGAACTCCTTAACAATGGTTGAATTACTTACCGTAAGCGTCACCATCTCACCTATTATCGGCGTAGTTCTAGGAGCAGCCCTTTGGTTAAGGCTGGATATCTCCGAGTAAGGCTCTACTGTCTCCACAGCCATAGTATAGTTTGATTCAAGCATCACAGGTTTCTCCAAATTCATAGTGCTGTCAGCATGGACGCCTCCACTGCTAACAGTGCCTGGCCTGGAGAGGTTCGAACCCCCTACCAGGATGCTTGCTAAGACCAATATAACAGCCAATGCCCCCGCATAATTTGACAGTGGTACATCATGGTTCCCCATGAATCATCAGCAATAATTCCAGCAAGTATAATTAAAATACCTTGCCCGAATTACTCATGCTCATATTGTAGGCTAGAGAGGCACTTATTACAAATAGGAGACGCATCCCCCATGAGGCTAAGATTCCTAGGCAACATTATGTTGGAAGCCTGCCCTTATCCTCAGGGAGGCTAGCTCTACCTTTAGGATGAGGCGCGGCTACCTTTCCAGGAGATATGTTCTCATGCGAGGCCTGAGTTTTAAGGAACCTAAGTACAGCGGCCATTATTAGACTCCCTATGCTATCCATGATTGTCAGCATACCATTAGCATAATGCTCCGTTATACTGATAAACCCTAGTGTCTAGGAGGCCAGTATGCTTGAAGTACAGGTGTAGGCTGAGGCTATTTCCTGCAGGCCTGCGGCTATTGTAATCAGGGCATCTAATAGGAAGATGACCATGGCTACAGTGATCCAGGTTGAACCTGCTTTTGTAGAGTTCTATAACTATAGCGTCAGACGACTTGAGCCTCACATCGTTCCCTGGAAAGCCCATCCCATCTTAGTCCTCAAGGAATTCAGCACTGCTGCATATATTTCATAATCCAGAGCGGAAGCAAGCCCTATGATTGCAATGAAGGCACTCTCATCTAAGGTGCCATCTGAGGAGGCTAGGACCATGCCATAGACCATCACACCTAATGAGACAAGGAAGACTACCAGGGTAAACAGCATGCCCAGCATTACCCACAGACTGGTTCTCTTACCAATCTTAACCAGTTCTCCGCGGATATCCTGGAATATTGCATTATTAACGATCATGCAGCCTTATGTCAGTCTTTATTCTTAGATGCTTGAAAACATAGTATACTACTAATGAGATAAAGGTTGACACCAGCATAACCATATCTACGAAAAGCATTGCTGCTCCTGCAGAGCTCCAAAAGAATATACCAGTAGGTTGGGTGCCCCAGCAATATGGTGAATGTCTAGTAGCCACTGATCCTATCTGTATCGCCTCAAAATACTACCACAATTCCAATCCTAGCACTAAGGAATTATAGGTGGGATAAGAGCCTTCAACTCTAAGCCGATACGCTGCAGTCTTAAATAGAATAAGGCTAAAGCAGTAGATGCAAGGGATGCTGAATTTGGTTTCACTTAAGGCAGTGTGGGGGCTGGTAGTGGTTCTAGGGGCCGCGATGAACCTAAGCTACGCTGCGGCAGGGGAGCTTGAACCAGGCCCCCTCAAACCTGTATGCTCCTCGTGGTACAGCCTCCTAGTCGGGGCGGGGTTATCCCCCTATGCCACCTTCATCTTCCTCCTCATCCTCGGCAGCATAATAGTATCCGCAGCCACCCTGATGGGAGGCATCCCCGGATTCTTCTCCACTACTGGAGGCTTCCTGGGAGCCTACACCATCCTCGTCGGAGCAATGTACAGTGACATGGTATACGTTATCCTAGGATCACTTCTAGCCATACTGGGGCTGATAGTGGCCGTCGAGGCTGATAGGCAGAGGCTCAGGGAGCAGCACCTGGAGAAATACCTGTAATCCTAGCAGCAGCGGCTAGGAGTATCAGGGCTACAATCTGGGCTGCCAGCGTGTACGCCGCCCCGACGCCTACAGCGCCCACGTCCAGCAGATACCCGTACACAGCGCCGCTCACCGCGAAGCCCACGCCATACACGGTGTAGAACACCCCGTAGGCCGCGCCTCTCCCCCTCCTCGGAGTCATGGAGGCAACCGCAGCCCTATACACGGATTCCTGGAGGCCTAGGATAACGCCGAACAAGACTATGCCTGCAGCAAGGTAGGCCTCACCCCCCATGAGGCCTAGAAGCGAGGGAGCCACGCTTAAAGCGAAGGGGATGAAGAGCACTGGAAGCCCAATCCTATCATAAGCCAAGCCTGCAAGAGGAGCCGCAGCAGCATCAACACCCATCGCCGCGAGATAAGCAGTGCTTGCAGCCCACGCCGCAGCATATCTTGAAAACCTGTAGAGGAGGAGGGAGACATGCATCAATCCAAGAGTATTAAACAGCACTGCCGAGGAGTAAAGCCAGAATACGCGTGGCAGTCTAGCCCCACCTCCGCCTCCAGGCCTCCCCCCAGGCATAGTGCCCACATACCTGTAGGCAGCATACAATACGAGCATCAGGGCAGCATAAGGCACAGCTAGAACAGCGAAGGCAGCCTTGAAGCCCGAGGCAGCTACAACCACTGCAACCAAGCCTGGCCCAGCAACAGCGCCCACCTGGTCCAGCAGCTCGTGGAGGCCGAAAGCCTTACCGTAGCCGACACTACTACTCACAGCTGAGAGAACAGTATCCCTGGCAGGGGATCTAAGCCCCTTAGCCATTCTCTCAGCAAGCACAAGGCCCACCGCTACAGGCCAGCTCCAAGCAGCCCCTAGGAGGGGAACCACTACGAGGAGACCGTAGCCGAGGAATATGAAGGCCCAGTACATTCCAGTAGCATCAGCCAGGTATCCCCCCACAAGCCTGAACCCGTAGCCGAGGAATTCTCCAACCCCTCCCGCAAGGCCGACGATAAGCGCGGAGGCTCCTAGAAACCTCAGGTAGGATGGAACAACACCGCGGGCACCCTCATACACCATGTCCCCTAGAAGGCTCACAACACCGAAGAAAACTATGGCCCTGTAAACCCTGCCGAGACCCATGGCCTCCTCCAGGCCCTCAGGGAAGCCTCATGGAATAATAATGCATCGCCGCGAAACGCAAAAACTATTATTCAAGCATGCTGCTTCTAAACGAGGGAATCATTGGCCAAGATCCCTGTAAAACTCGTGGATTGGGGAGAAGTAGTAGAGTGGAGCAGAATCCTCTCAGAGAAAATAGCTTCAACGGGATATAGGCCGACAATCATAATAGCAGTGTCAAGGGGAGGCTATGTTCCAGCAAGGCTTCTCTGCGACTTCCTAGGAGTCGAAAACCTAGTCTCAATTCAAAGCCAACACTGGACAGAGGCTGCAAAGATGGCTGAAAAAGCCCTCATAAAATTCGAGTACACCATTGATCTGGGAGGCCACAGGGCCCTCCTAGTAGACGACATAGTTGACACTGGGGACACCCTTATGCTGGCCCGCCGCTACGTGGAGGATAAGTGGAGGCCAAGCAGGCTGAAAGTAGCGGCGCTTCAATGGATATCAACAGTCGCCAAGTTCAAGCCCGACTACTATGCCCTAGAAATAAAGGATTGGGTGTGGTTCCAGTACCCGTGGACAAGGCTTGAAGACACCTCGCAATTCATAGCCAGGATGCTTGGAGAAGAAAAGCCGGGCAGGCCTCTAAGCCTCAAGGAGATCAAGGATATGTTCAGAGAATGGTATGGAATAATGGTTGAAGACTTCTACTACGAGCATGCTGCCAGGAGGCTGGTAGAGCAGGGTGTACTGGAACCCGTAGGCGACAAGTATGCATACAGGGCGGCGGGGAGTAAGGCTTGAGGAGAGGAGGGAGATATGAGTAACATTAGGCTTGGAGTACCGCTCCTAGACTCCCTCCTCCCCCAGGGAGTGCCTGAGGGAAGCCTCATAGTGATCCTAGGGCCTCCAGGCATAGGTAAAAGCCACCTGGCAGGAATAATCAGGTCCAAATACCTCTCCCAGGGCAGCCCAGTATTCCACGTCTCACTGGACGATGTCCCCCCAAACATAAGCGACGAGAACTTCGTAGCTATCAACGGCTTCAAGACAAACGTCCCTGGAATAATGAGGGGAAGTTGGGTTGAAATAGACCCCGAGCATCCTGACAGAGCTTTAGAGACCATAGCGTCAACCATCAGCAGCTTCCATGAGAGGAAGGGTGCTCGGGGAGGCCTACTCATGATCGACTCAGTGAACACCATACTCCTAGAGTCAGAGGCCTTCATAGCCCTGGACTTCATAAGGGGGATCAAGGCGCTGGCCAAGAGCATGAACATGCTAGGAGTAGCCACAATGCATTCAGGGATACCTGGATTCGAGCAGCTTGAAGCCATAATAACATATATGGTTGACGGCATCATAGAGCTAGAATATGATCCAAGCCTAGAGGAGCTAGGCATACCGTTAAGGAGGATGAGGATCCGCAGGATGAGGAGCACGCCGCACAGCCTCCAATGGATACCATTCACCTTCACCGATGAGGGCCCCGTACCAGTAGACATGGCCGCGCTTCTCCGAAGAATCAAGGAGGCGGCTGAAGCCTCCAGGAAGCAGAAAGTATAATTCCCCTCACCCAGTAAACATTGCAGACGGGCCGCCGTAGCTCAGCCCGGCAGAGCGCCGGCCTCGTATCGGCTGAGACCAAACCCGGGATCGAGGGACAGCCGGTGGCCGCGGGTTCGAATCCCGCCGGCGGCTCCATCCCGCAGGCTCAGCCAAGGCCGCCCGCTCAGCTTATCACCCACGCCGCGACTCAAGTATAGGTGAACGGTGGGGCTTGTTGAGGAGAATACCGGTGCCCGACAAGTGGCGTACACTGGTCCTCGGAGCAGAGTATGATAGGGCTGAGGTCCCATTATACGAGGCCTCGGGGAGGAGGAGGGCAACCCTTCTTAAAACACTCCTATCATCAGCATGCCGCATGGATTGCCGCTACTGTCCCTTCAGGGCTGGATGCCCCTTCGCCAAGAGGAGGACATGGGAGACAGACAAGCTTGTCAGAATAACCCTCGACCTATATAGGAGGGGAGTCATAAGCGGCTTATTCCTGACAAGCGCCCTCTACGGAGACCCTGACACAGTTGTTGAGAAGCAGATAGAAGTGACTGAAAAGCTGAGGAAGGCAGGGTTCAAAGGCTACATACATCTACGCCTAATGCCAGGGGTACACTGGTGGTATATTAGGAGGGCTGCAGACCTGGCGGACAGGATAGGCGTAAACCTGGAGACAACTGATCCAGCAAGGTTCAGCGAGATAGCTCCAAGCAAGGGGGACTGGAGGCAGGACATCCTCTACAAGCTGGAATACATGGCTAGGGAGTCCAGGTGGAGGAAGGCAAGCGTGGACACGCAGATAATGGTCGGCGTAGCCGGGGACAGCGATGAAGACATATTGAGGCTTACATGGAGGCTCTACAGGATACTCGGATTATCCAGGGTCCACTACAGTGCATTCAAGCCTGTTAGAGGCACCCCCCTGGAAAACGCCCCGCCAACACCTAAGTGGAGGGAGCATAGATTATACCAGGCGTCAGAGCTGATAAGGAGGTACGGCTACAGCTACGCGGAGCTCTCATCAATACTCGATGAGCGTGGAATGCTGCCCGACAAGGATCCAAAGGAAGCCTACGCTGAAGCCAACCCAGACCTATACCCCGTCGACATAAACAACGCGTCGCTCCACGAGCTCCTAAGAATCCCTGGAATAGGCCCCGGAGCCGCGGAGCTGATACTCAGGATAAGGGAGCACCGCAGGGTGACAGCACCCCTCCTAGTAAGAATCCTAGGCATAACGACCGCCAAGAAGGTTCTAAGATACGTCTACACTGGCGACAGGACGCTCTTCTAGAGTGGGAGGAATGCTGAGGCTCATCATACCCACAGTCCTAAAAACCACTAGGAGGCTATCCCTCCCAGGAATAATAGTGGCTAAAACCCCTGGCCGCGAATACCTCATCCTAGCATCATTCAGGGAGGATAGGCCAGGGGGAAGAGTGCTCGAACTAGTGGCTGCAGGTAATCCTAGAGGCATAGAGATCAGCGGCCTCATATGCATTGCAGGCTGGGCCGGGGCAGCCAGGCTCGTAGGGGCGGAGAGCCTCTTAAACAATATTAAGGCCCATATACCGGTGGATAAAGCATACCTCCCCCCAAGCAGCCTGGTCTTCCTGATAGCCGAGCCCGAGTCCCTGAGACCCATACTCCACCCCGCGGAATGCCATGAAGCCCTCCTCCCATATATTAGAGGATGGCTCAACTATCTTGGAAGACACCCTGACATAGGCTTATCATCCATGAAGAAGGCTCTGGGAAGCCTGGAGGCAAGGCTGGAATACGTCTACGAGCATCCTAGAAGCCGAGCATCCTGGCCATAAGCTCCAGCCCCCCTACAGGGTCACCCCTACTAAGATCAACCCTTAAGTCAAGGATCCTGTCGTAGAGTGAGCCATGCCTCGTAGGCCCCGCGACAATAATGGCTGCAGACCTATCCCCCCTAGCATCACCTCCAGCCCTATGCCCCGCTCTAAGAGCCTCAAGCAGCCTCCTAGGCAGAGTCGACATCGTATCCCTGAAAACCCTGCACATCTCCTCAACAACCACCCTGCCTTTAAGCAGGTTCCCCACACATACATAGTCGTCGCCCCTAACATAGGCGTGTTCAGGCGGGATCCAGGCACCCTCAAACACCGCTGAATCACCGCTCCAGGCGAGGACGGCCACCTGCCTTCTCTGAGGCTCAGGATCCCTGCTTAAAGCCTCCTCCAGTGCTGCGCGGGCATCAAACCCCTCCTCAAGCAGGCTTAGAATCAGGGGGCCTAAGGCAGGATTAGTGTAAGCCTGAGTAGCCACCCCACCCACACCAAGCCTAACCCATGGAACCCTAGAGCCAACGGCAATAGAGCCGCTGGCAACAGCCACCCCTATCATCTGAGCCTCCCTGTCAAGCCCTATAATACTATAAGTCAGATCACCATCACCCCGCAGCACCGGGAATATGGGGTAGACAGGCCGCATGCTGGGCAGCGCCCCCTATGCATCCCCACAGGCGTGAAGCCGCCAAGCATGCATTCACCGCAAAAATCCGCCCGCCTCCATGGAAGCCCGCCATGCTGGCACTACCATGCTATCCTTGCCCTAGGCCAAAATTAACGTGACTGCGCGGGGAACAGCACGGTGATCCGCATGCAGTAGTGGGGAGCGGAGGCTGTTCAGCAGGGTTGAAAAGGCTTCAGAGGTGTTTCCAACAGGCATCTAGGGTGAAGACGCCTTACACCCGCCGTCCATAGGTTTCCCCATATATTATGGTGGAGGCTTACCTTGCTATCAGCGAGGGGTAGAAGTACTTCTTACCATTCTTCTCCTTGGCTTCATCCCACTCTGAAAGTATCCGCACAGCCTCATTAGCAGCTCTTATAGCGTCTCGGAGGCCTGCGTCAGGCTTCATCTCATTTGTAACCCTGTTAGCCACGGCTGCACAGATGCTTCCAGCACGTGCACCATATATTGACGCCAAGGTGAATAGCGCTGAGGACTCCATCTCGAAGTTAAGCACCCCTGCAGCCTGTAGGTCGGGGATCAGCTTCTCAGCCCAGCTCTGCTTATACCCCCTGTAGCCAGGCCTGCCTTGACCCAGGTAGAAGGAATCAGTGGATGCTGTGACCCCGACATGGTAGCGTAAGCCCAGGCTCTCAGCAGCCTCTATGAGCGCTAGAACCACCTCGTAGCTAGCGGCGGCAGGGTACTCCACCCTAACATACTGGCTGCTAGTCCCCTCAAGCCTCACCGCCGCCGAGGATATCACCAGGTCTCCTACCTCCACGCATCTCTGAATACCGCCCGTAGTCCCAACCCTGATGAACGTGTCGGCACCAACCCTCAGCAGCTCCTCCACAGCTATGGCTGTGCTGGGAGACCCTATGCCCGTCGACGTGGCTGATATGGGCGTACCCCTATAGGTTCCAGTATAAGTCGTGTACTCCCTGTGGCTTGCAATAAGCCTAGCCTCATCCCAGAAGCCCGCTATCAGCGGAACCCTGCCAGGATCCCCTGGGAGCAGAACATAGCGCGCCACATCTCCAGGCCTGACACGTATATGGTATTGAAGCCCGCCGCCGAGATCAGGTTTATCGGCTCTAACCACCACTACTCTCAGCCTCTCTCAGAGGCTTAGGCGCCTGCCGAGGGGCAGTGCTACTGGGAGGACCCCTGATCCCCACCCTCCCCGAAGACAAGCTTCTTAACATCGCTTGTAGCATTCCTGCTTAGAATATCATCCCTATCATAGACGTCTATCTGTATGTCCTTCACCCTGAACTCGGAGTCCTCCACATCGTATTCGAGCGTTATGTTGACAACCGTGTCCTTAGGGATCTCGAACTTCTCAACCAGCACGCTGTATATCTTCCTGTTAAGCTCTGATAGAAGCTCGTTTATCTGCTTGGCGCTCAGCTTCCCCTCCTTATACATGCTTCTAAGAGCAGCATTAACCACTCTTCTAAGCTTAATAGCATAGCCGCTTACCCTTACAGGGCCTGTGCGAACCGTGGGCATGGCAGGACACCCCTTAACCTTGAAATAATATCCCTTTAGTTACGTATTAATATTGTGCTTCGACAATAATTCCCCAAGCATTATTTACCGCTGATATTAGGAGGGATGATGTGAGGGGAGGCTCATGGTACACTGGGCTGACAGGCTTGCAGAGGAGCTTGCAGAGAAGCTTAGGGCTAGGGGTAAGGAGGAATACGTGTTTAACGGGGGTCTCTCGGTCTCAGGGCTCCAGCATATAGGCAGGCTTAGAGGGGAGGTTATCCTAGGAGAGGTTTTGAGGAGGATCCTTGAGGCAAGGGGCTTCAAGATAAGGCAGCTCCTCACACTCTACACCCAGGATGCCTGGAAGGGCAAGGAGGCGCAGCTAGCCAGGTTCAGGGATCCAGGCGAAGCAGAGAAGTATAGGGGCTGGCCTCTCATAAGGGTTCCAGACCCTGAGGGATGCCATACAAACTGGGTTGAACACTTCTGGGAGGACTTCGGCGAATATCTCGGCGAATTCACCGACGGTAGAATCGAGATTGTAACAACCACTGAGCTGTACAGGGGGGCTTTGAGGAGCATCGTCGAGGAGGTGCTTGGGAAGAGAGAGGAGGCTAGGAGAATAATAAACAAGTATAGGGGTAGGAGGCCATACCCTGAAGGCTGGATACCCTTCGAACCCATATGTGGCGGATGCGGCAGAATAGACTCCACGGAAGCCGTGGGAGTGGAGGATGGCATGGTGCAGTACGTCTGCAGGAGCTGCGGCTACAGGGGTGAAGCGGAGCTAAGCGAGGGAAAGCTGAACTGGAGGCTCGAGTGGGCAGGCATCTGGAAGGCCCTGGAAGTCGATTTCGAGCCCTTCGGCAAGGATCACGCAACCCCTGGGGGAAGCAGGGATAGCTGCGTCGAGCTTTCGAGAAGCCTGCTAGGCTACGAGCCCCCTGAAGGAATACCGTACGAGTGGGTGGCGATAAGGATGCCTGACGGCAGGGTATCAGATATGAGTAGCAGCGACTTCGTAGGCGTGACTCCGAGACAGTGGCTTGAAGTAGCGCACGCAGAGGTTCTGAGGTTCCTCTACCTATCAGTACCGCCCATGAGGAAAATCATAGTGGGCATGGCTGAAATACCATCATACTATTCGAAATACTATAGGGCTGAGAGACTATTCTACGGGGTGGAGGAGCCTTCAAACGAGGAGGACAGGGATACTGCTAGGAGCTACGAGCTAGCCCAGCTCTCCAACCCTCCCAGCAGGATGCCCATCCAGATACCATACACGCATATGGCCCTCATGGTTCAAACACTTCCAGAGGAGAACAGGGTTGAGGAGGCTTTGAGGAGGCTGAGGATGAGTAAGATGATAACAGGGGATCTCGGCAGGGAGGATGAGGAGAGGATTAGAAGCCTGCTGGAAAAGGCTGCCCGCTGGGTTGAGAAGTATGCTCCCAGAAGATATAGGATAAGGGTCCTGGAGGCACTGGGCCCCGAGATCAAGGGGAAGCTTGAAATGAGGGACAAGCTGGTTGAGCTTGGAAGAAAGCTTGAAGGACTGGAGGACTGGAGCGTGGATTCAGTGAAGGAGACTATGATAAGGGTGACTGAGGGCATGAGCAGTGGGGAGAGGAGGAGATTCTACAGGGAGTTCTACCTAGTATTCCTGGGCAGCGAGTCAGGGCCTAGGGCAGCACCCATGGTGGCCTCCATGGACAAGGAGTTCGTGGCACGCAGGCTGACCAGGGATCTCCTAGACTAGTATCCCCTTATAGGCGGAGAGGCTGAGGAAGGCGGGAGCAATGAGGGGTGGGGGGAGAAGGGATGAGGCTAAGGCAGGTGTGAAGGGGCTTCTAGCCCTCGTCTTCCTATACAATTCCTCTGCAAGCCTCTATAACAACATGGTTCCCCTCCTAGTAGTCTCCCTCGGCCTAGGCCCCCTAGCAGTCTCGCTTGCAAGCTTCCTGATAAACACTGTATTCATAGTGCTCTCCCCTCACTCGGGGAGGACTGGTGACACTATTGGTAGGAAGCCTCTCCTCATATTAGGCGTGCTCCTAATAATGTCCTCCCAGGCCATCCTTGTAGCCGAGCGCTCCTATGACTCCGTGCTGCTGTCAGCAATGCTTGCAGGGGCTGCTGGAGCATTATTCTCGGTTAATGCTACCATGGCTGTAGTTGAGCTTGGATCGCTGAGGAACATGAGGCCTGAGAGGCCTCTAGCCTCACTGGGCCTGGCAAGCGGTGGAGGATGGTTTACTGGGATGCTGCTCGGCGGGAGGCTTATGAGGATCGCTGGCTTCAGGGAGACAGCGCTGCTCGGATTATCCCTCTCAGCAGTATCCATGCTTCTAGCCCTCATAGTGCCTAGAACCCCCGTGCTCCTCGAACGCGCTGTTACAGCTAAGCCGAGCATGTTCTTCCTAGGAGTAGTGGAGAGGGTTAGACTTGTCTTCGCCTATATTACTAGTCTGAGGAGGCCTATATCAGCCTTCAGAGGCTTCGTTGAGAAGAGGTTTAACGCCTATATAACAGCCATGATGCTGGCCTTCCTCTCAGTATCCCTTTTCTTCACCCAGATACCGGTATATATGAAGCTCAGGCTGGGGCTGAGCAATGGGGAGGTCTTCACATACCTCTCCATACATAGCGGCGTCTCGACTCTCACCTTCACAGCCCTCTACGGGGCTGTAGCCTCCATGGTGAGCATGGATAAGCTGCTTGAAGCGGCGCTGGCTGTAAGGGCTGTGGCGTTCACCCTCCCCCTCCTCCTCTCATCCCTCTCCCCCATATTGATGAGCCTCGCCACATTCATAGCTACGGGGGCTACCTGGTCCATGATAAGCGTCTCCATGAATAGTGTTGCCTTAGAGCTGGCTGAGCCTGCTAGGAGGGGGGAGAAGATAGGGCAGCTCAACTCCGCTACAAGCCTGGGAATACTTTTAGGCTCTATTCTCAGCGGAGTGATCGCCGATACCCTGGGATTCGCAGCCGACTTCCTCGCAGCCTCCGCCCTGATGGCGCTGTCCTTCCTAGCTGTTTCAAGAATACTTGGGGGGAGGAGCGGAGGCTCCTCCTAGAGTGTGAGGGCATCGGTTTTCCTGGCCCTCATCACAGCATCCATTATGCTCGGCTGAGCCGGATGCTCCTCACATACCCCATGCTACTCTATCTTAGGCGCCAGTAAATAGTCTACTCTGCCCTCACTAGGCATCGTGAACCTCAGTCTGAGGGGGGAGTTGCTTGAAAACTCGAGTATAGCTGTGTCAGCAACCTTTGTAAGGGATAACACGTATTTCAAGTAGTCTATTGAGTACCTGGACTTGCATGGCTCCTCAACCCTGTATTCTATTATCTGCCCAGCCTCCACTGTGAGCCTAGCCTCCACTCCGCCTCCCTCTGCCCCCACCCCTCTTATATAGAGGGTGTTCTCGTCGGGGGCCTCCAGCTCCATTGTCTCCCCCACGGTTTCAGCATCCTTGACAGCCTCCTTGAAGAGGTCTGCAAGTATGGTTGCAGACACCTTGAATGTGAATGGAAGCTCTCCTGGGATCTCCGGCTCCAGGACCTCCAGGTTATTAAACACGTATTTCTTAACAACGTCTCCAACCATGCGTACAGTTATCTTCTCAGGTGTGACCTCTAGATCCAGCCTGTCCCCTCTCCTACCCCTTCTAAGCAGCTTTAAGAGGCCTGCAACATTGAAGCCTGCGGTTACCTCCTCCTCAACACTGTACTCGAGGAAGGCTGAGGAGGGGAGCCATATGTCTATCAACGCTATTTTCGCTGGATCCATGGCTCTTATCCTAGCCCCCTCAGGGGTGAGCTTCAATGACACCTCGTCTATTATCTTGGATAATGCCTCAACAATGTTCTGGAAGGCCTTGGCATCGGGATAGGAGATCTTCGCAGCCATGGTTTCAGCAGGCAAGCATCATCCCTGAATGGCTTTATAGGCTCCTAGAATATTTATTGTTTCGCCGAGGCCTCCACCCTGATCAGCCCCAGCTCCTCAACGTATCTCGGCAGATCTTCTATGAAGTCAGCCATAACTGATACTGGGACTACCGCCACCCCCTCCACCAGCCTTAGGCCGGGATCAGTCAGCGTGACTATGGCTGGGGTAAGGGTGGCTGAGGGGAGGCCTGTCTCACCCCACCTTGCTGCAAGCCTTCTAAGCCTCCCAGCATGCTTCTCTGCGGCTTCACGTAGCTTCGCCCTCTTACTGTAGCCTGGGGACCAGTGCTTACAGTCTATCACAGGGGAGTATAATGGCCCTATGCCAAGCACGTCTACCTCCAAGCCCCCGGGAGGCTTAAGCCTAAGCCCCCTGACAACCCTATATCCAGCCATGCTCAAAGCCTCTGCAACCATCTTCTCGAACAACCTCCAGTCGAGGCTTCTAGCAGCATTCATTGGGTCTACGCCTATCCTCACAGCATATAGGGCTAGCTCAAGCTTATCTGCAGCCACATATACTCCCCCAGCCTCCTCCACCAGGCCTTGGCGTGAAAGCTCCCTTAGAACAGATGCTACTAGGGGTTCAGGGCTCCCCGTACGTGCGGCTACCTGGGATGCAGTAACCCCCTCCTCTGCCGCAAGGATGGATTCAACCACTAGTCTTGCAATCTGCCTGAGCATCCCGCCCTGCTCCTAGGCATGCTGCTTATATTCTCCTCGGATTATGAATGTATCCTCAGGGATTATTAGTGGCTGATAGGTGGGCGTGGATCCTTGCATGGCTTGCAGTGGCTCTTCTCCTCGTAGATCAGCCGTGGCTCAGCGGCGCCTCACTCATAATTCTCATAGCATTGTCCCGTAGACTAGGCTTCCCAGATGTTTCAGGGGGATGGGGCTACACGTGGCTTGCATTCCTCCTCTCCTCTCCCATCCTACATGTTGTTAGAAATGAGGCTGGCGTGCTCGGCTACGGTGACGGGAGGGTGTGGCTTCCAGCCACACTCATAGCCCTCTCATCATCCATCAGCCTAGCAATGATCAGGGTTGAGCTCAGAGTAGCTGAGAGGGCTGGGGAAACCCTCATAAAGCTTAAGCTCCCAGCCATGCTGGCCTTCAAGCCCAGGCTGCTGGTCCTAGGCTTATTCTATGTCGCCTCCATAATCCTCCCCTCCTTGCTGCTAGGCGTCCTAGTATTCACCGCTCTCTGCGGCACGGTTCTAATCATACTGTACCGCGAGCTCCCCCCAAGGGTTAGGTCTTGGAGGAGGCAAGCATATTAGCACCTAGCCTTCCATCCCTCTTGGTAGAAGGGTGCGGGAAGCGATGAGTGCTAGGAGCATTAAGGATTACTGGGCTTCCAGGAAACCCCTCCTCGAAGATAGGCTCAGGGAGGTTTTAGAGGGGGTGGAGGAGGCCAGGGCCGTGGAGGTTGCAAGATACATTGCTGAGGGTGGTAAGAGGTTTAGAGGAATGCTCACCATGCTTACATGCGAGGCTCTTGGAGGGAGGGTTGACGAAGCCCTAGACGCCGCTGTAGCCATAGAGCTCGTGCATGCTTCAAGCCTAGCCTTAGACGACATTATCGATAAGGATACTTATAGGAGGGGTAAGCCTGCAAGCTGGGTTGTATACGGTGTCTCCAAGACCATCCTGGTGTCGGATCTCCTCGTCCCCCTAGCCCAGCTCCTGGTTGAGAGGTATGGGCTTGAAACAGTTGCCAGGACTGCTAGGGCCTGGCTCGAGGTGACGAGGGGGGAGATACTGGACGTCTTCACGCCAGGCGTGGATGGTTCAAGCCTGTACTGGAGGATAATAGACTATAAGACGGCCAGCCTCTTCGAGCTTGCAATATATCTTGGAGTAAGGGCGGCGGGGGCCGGGGACTCCGAGTACGCTGGGTTCTCAAGGTATGGGAGGCTGCTGGGAGAAGCATACCAGGTTGCAGACGACATAGTTGATCTTGAGAGGATTAGGAGGGGGGAGATGGAGGAGGCTCCAAGGACGCTTAGACTGGCAGCCTCATGGATGCTTGGAAGGCCTGCAAGGCTCCCCGGAGACGCTGCAGCCTCTGTTGAGGCAGGTGTTAAGAGGCTTAAAGGCCTCGTGGAGGAGGCTTCAGCCGAGGCTCTCAGCCTCCCTGCAACAAGGTTCAGAGACATATTGTCAGGCATACCTCTCTACATGGCTGACAGGATGCTTGGGGAAGCGGGGCTCAGCCTGGGGATGAAGGCTTGATAAGCATTATTGGTGCAGGGCCTGCCGGAGCAGCCCTCGCCAGATTCCTCTCAGACAAGGGCTTCAGGGTCACAGTATATGACGCCGCCCCTAGGCCTGCGTTAAAGCCATGCGGCTGGGGCGTGCCTATTGAGGTTGAAGAGTATCTCAGAATACCTGGAGACGCTGTGATCAACGATATCATGGGGTACAGGATATACCTTGACGGCAGGCTCATCCATGAAAACATCTCCTCCAGGAGGAAGTGGGGGTACATTGTGGATAAGCCCAGGCTGATCAAGCTCCTCCTAGAGGGGGTTGAGGCAAGGTTCTCAAGCCCCGTGCGCTTCAGGCCTGACGGGAGGCCTGCTGGCGGCTTTGAGGGAGAGGTGGTCGTGGTTGCCTCGGGGCACTACTGGCCCCGAGCGCCTAGGACAAGGCTGCTGGCAATCCAGCGCCGCCTGAGAGGCGTCGACATTGACCCACAGGTTATTGAAATATGGTTTAACAGCAGCATGGTGGGCTATACTTGGGTTTTCCCCGAGGGGGAGGGGGAGGCTAGGGTCGGCGTAGGGGGTTTCAAGGGGTTCGGCGAGCTTCAGAGGAGGCTTGAAGCATTCATAGCTTCGAGGCCCGGCCTGGCCAGAGGGTCCGGGGGGAGAGTTGAGGGAGCTTACCTCGTGGTATCAGGGGTGGATGAGGATCTCCTGGAATGGAAGGGTCCATATGTTGTGGGGGAGGCTCTGGGAGCAGTGTTCCCCCTGACGGGTGAGGGTATAAGGCCCAGCATAATTACATCTTGGGCTCTGGCTGAAAGCATTGCTGCAGGCAGGCCTTATAGATCAGTGCTTGAGGAGACAGGGCTGCTCAGCAATATGCGTCTCCACAGGCTGATCCTAGGCTATGTTAGGAGGGCTTCCCCCAGCATGAGGGCCAGGGTTCTCGGAGACATGCCTGGCGACGTTATGGAGAGGGTTTCACTGGGCAAGGCTGGGCTGAGAGACGTGTTGAGGATGGCTGTGAGGCCAGGTATAATAGCCTCGCTTGCCAAGGCCTTCCTGGGGAGGAGGTCTGCCCCTGCTTGACGAGCGTGATAAGGCTATACTACGCATAGTTCAGCGCGACGCGCGTACACCTTTCTCCAGGATTGCGCGGATGCTGGGTGTGAGTGAGGCTACAGTGCACTTGAGGATTAGGAGGCTGAGGGAGGCTGGCGTTATTAGGGGTTTCCACGCCATCCTTGACCCACGTAGGGCTGGGCTGGGGGAGGAGGCCTATGTTTTCCTACGCGTCGAGCCTGCTGCTAGGAGGAGGGTTGCAGAGGCTTTGAGGAGTATTGTAGGGGTCTACGAGCTATACGAGGTTAGCGGGGAGTACCAGTTCCTAGCTAAGATAAGGGCTGCTGACAAGGAGGGGCTTGCAAGCATAGTTGACTCCATGGGCTCTGTGAGAGGCGTTGCCTCCACTAAGACAGTGTATGTTTTACGCGTGTTCAGGGAGGACTACTCCCTCCGCCTAGAGGGATCAGGGTGAGAGCTCCAGCCCACAGCCCCTGAGAGGGCTAGCCCGGTTCGCTTGTCATCATCTCCTCAGTAACTCGGCGAGCCTGGCGACAATATGTGCTGCTACGTCGACCCCTGTAGCCTCCTGGAGCCCCCTCCACAGGGGGGATGCATTAGCCTCGAACACCATGTATCCCTCCCTATCCTCGGCTACGTCGACCCCCGCATACTCTAATCCAAGGATCTCCGTTGTCTTTAAGGCGAGGTTCTCCAGTTCCTCCGAGGGTTTCAGGGGCTCCATTCTCCCCCCCTGAGCAACATTGGTCTTCCATGCACCCGGCACAGCATACCTGTATGCAGCGGCTACCACCCTGTCACCCACTACGAATACCCTTATGTCTCTTCCATGCTTCTCAACATACTCCTGGATGTATAGTGGCTGCCCCAGGCTTAGCAGTGTTCTGAATATGGTGAAGGCTTCGTCGGGGTCTGTTATCATCATCGAGCCTCTCCCCATGCTCCCTATGATCGGTTTAACCACTACTCTCCCCCACTCCTCCACCGCTCTCACCGCCGCCCCTAGATCCTCTGTGACCATTGTTCTTGGAACCCTGACTCCCCTCCGCTCCAGGATGAGTAGGCTCAGATACTTGTCCCTGGCCTTTAGCAGGGGGTCTGTGGGGTTGATGAGGGTTATGCCGCTCCACTCGGCTTGCCTCAGGAGGGTTGCCCTCCTCTCAAGCTGCTCCACATTCACTATGAATCCCAGGCTCCTAACTATGCCTCCATCCAGGCTGAGGGGCTTCGAGCCATAATATATTGCCCCGTCGCTCAGGGACCCCCACATCCTGGATACTCTCAGATACTTGGCTTCAGCCCCCATGCTGGCAGCGGCTTCCAGCAGCCTCCTAGCGCTCCAGGGAGGCCTGGCAGCCTCGTGTATGACCCCTATCCTCGTATCCCAGCACCACTATTGTTTTTGAGTGTGGAGGGCCTATAAAGGAGGCGGGGATGACCAGTGCTGTTCGCCGCCCTAGCGTTCATCGCAGGCTTCGCCTCAACGTGGCTTCTGGCTCCAAGGGTGGCGAGGATCAATGAGTCCAGGGGGCTCGTAGGCCTCGACATGCATAAGCCTTGGAGGGTCAGGGTTCCAGAGGCAGGCGGGGTTACGCTTATCCTGGGCCTCCTAGCCTCCTCCCCCCTCCTCCTCCTGGAGGGGGTTGATGCTGGTAGGCTTGCAGCGTTTCTCGGGACAGTTGTGTTTGCAGGGCTTGTAGGCTTGCTGGACGATCTGCGTAGGCTTGGGGCTAAGAGCAAGCCTCTCCTAACATTCATGGCCTCCACGCCTATCATCGCCCTTGGGGCATATGATCCACGCCTCATGCTTCCCTTCATAGGTGTTGCCAGGCTTACCTTGATCTACCCTCTCCTAATACCCTTCTTCATAGCCGTCATGAGTAATGCTGTGAACATGGCTGACACTCATAACGGTGTTATGCCTTCCTCAGCCCTCCTAGTATTCATCGTCCTCTTCTTCACAGGCATATATGTGCATGGATGCGGGTACTCTGGGCCTGAAGCATATGCTCTCCCCCTCCTCATGGCAGGCCTCCTGGCAGGCTATTATAGGTATAACAGGTATCCTGCACGCCTATTCAACGGTGACTCGGGCAGCCTCATGGTGGGCTCAGCTCTGGCCTCAGCCATGATTATGGGTAGGATGGAGGTCGTAGGCCTCGTAGCCTCCCTCCCCTACATCCTCAACGGCTACAATATTCTTAGAAGCGTGGGGGGCTTGAAGGAGAGGGGGGAGATGGGGGAGAGGCCCGTCTACGTTGAGGATGGGTTGATCCATGCTAACAGGTCTTCCAAGGCTCCCCTAACAATAGTGGGCCTCATGGCTTCCAGGAGGCCTGTCACGGAGTGCGAGGTTGCTGCATCCTACATCATGGTCTTCCTATACTCCTGCATCCTAGCCTTCCTCACCCTCCCCCTCACCTACTAGCCTCTCCCCAACCATCTCAGCCACCATCAACCCGTATATCTGGGCTGTGAGGGGATCGGTGTTGAATCCCACTTCAATCATCCTTAACCCCTCCTGCAGGACCCTTGTCCTCAGATTCCTGGCAGCGGCTTCCTCCACGCTCGTGTATAGTAGGCCTACACTACCCTTTATCTCGGCCTGGGAGGCCAGTGCTGACGCCTCAGCCAGCCTGGGGGCATGTGATGCTCCCCCCATGATCTCAGCTATCCTTAAGGCTGGTCCAAGCATTATGGGGGTGTAGGCCACGGTTAGCTCCCCTCCAGCAATGCCTGCCATCTCCCCTGCAGCCTCCCCGTACCTCTCCTCAAC
>JALWPV010000008.1 GCA_027080775.1 Acidilobaceae archaeon | reverse complement strand
GGGGGGGGGGGGGGGGGGGCGGGGGGCGGCGGGGGTGGCTGCTAGCCTATGCCGTGGCGCAGCTCGTGTATTGGACCGGCTATGGCTTGTACTACACCTACTCGAGGATGCTCGTGGAGGAGTCCCTGGGCCAGGCGTACTCCTTCATAGCGCTCCTCATGGCCGCCGAGACGGCGCCCATGCTCCTCTCGGTGCTCCTAGGGTTCCTGGCCGATAGGCTCGGGAGGGCTAGGATGATGCTCCTCGGCCTGGGCGAGGCCGCTGCGATGGCGGCGATGGGCCCCGCTGGCCTGAGGCGTCTCCCGCTGCTCGCGGCGGTGGCTGCTTCATTCCACGCCGTGTCGTACACGGCCTACACTGGCGCCCTCCTAGCGGGGGCCTCGGGGAGCGGGCTGACCTACAGCTTGGTGGCGATGGGTGGTAGCGTGGGCTGGGGCCTCGGGGGCCTGGCGGCGGGGCTAGCGCACGGCCTTGGGCCTAGGGTGGAGTTCTCCCTAGCTGGCATCCTAGTAGGGGCTGGCTACGTGGTGGCGGCCGCCTCGACGCCCGGCAGCCTGGAGGCCCCCACGTCCCTGGGGCTTGGGGATGTGGCCCGCGGCCTTGCCGGGCTCCGCTTCCTGGCTGTTAGCCTGGTGCTATCCTCGGCCGGCCTCTCCCTCTTCGCGGGGGCCGCGGCGCTCAAGCTCCGGGCCGAGATTAGGAGCCCTGTCCTCTATGGCTTCGTCTTCGCTACGATAACGGCGCTCGTGGGCGCCGCTGTGAGGCCCCTGGCGGGGTGGGCCTCGGATAGGCTGGGCCATGTGAGGCTCCTCCTCGCCTCGACCCTCGCATACATACCGCTCGCCTACGGCATGCTAGTGGCACACGGCCTCCTCCTGGCGGCGCTGTGGGTACTACCGGTCTACCCCTTCAGGGATGTGGCCATGATGCTCTCCGCCTCCACGATGCTGCCAGAGAGCCTCCAGGCGACAGCGGCGGGTGTTGTCTCGTTCTCGAACAGCCTCAGCGGCTTGGTTCTGGCGGCCCTCTCACCCGCGCTGGGGCGCGGGGATCTCGTGAGGGTTTTCCTCTTCTCGGCGCTGCTTCTGGGCTCCGGCGCGGCGGCGCTGGCGCCCTACATGTCTAAAGCGAAATAGTATCTAGGTAGAACTTGGTTTAAAGCATAAATACCCCCTCCGCCCCTGTTAGTGGTGGTGAGAACCGTGAGCCTCCAGCCAGGGATGAAGGCTCCCGACTTCGAGGTAAAGGCCTACGACCCCGTGAACGATGACGTTAAGACTGTGAAGCTCTCGGACTACAAGGGCAAGTGGCTACTACTATGCTTCTACCCCGCCGACTTCACGTTCGTCTGCGCCACCGAGATAGCGGCTGTAAGCAACATATACGACCAGCTCAAGGAGCTGGGAGTCGAGGTCCTCAGCATAAGCACCGACACGGTCTACGACCACAGGGGCTGGGTCAAGCAGGAGCCCCTGCTCAAGGGCCGCGTCAAGTTCCTAATGGGCAGCGACCCCACAGGCCAGGTGGCTAGGGCCTACGGCGTCTACAAGGAGGACGATGGCGTGGCCTATAGGGGCAGGTTCATAATCGACCCCGACGGCGTCATACAGGCAATAGAGATAGTGAACCTCAACATGGGCAGGAACGTGAACGAGCTACTCAGGCAGATAAAGGCGCTCCAGTACCTCCGCGAGCACCCCGACGAGGTAACCCCCGCCCAGTGGGAGCCCGGCAAGCCCACCATAAAGCCCGGCATAAAGGTGGCCGGTGAGGTTGGCAACCAGCTACCCAAGGGCTACTACCCCTACTGGTAGCCTCCAAGCCCTGGGGCGCTGCCCCCCTCCCCACCCCTCCTCTTTCCAGGGTCTAGAGGTCGCAGGTCGGGCATCCCCCGCTGTAGTCCTCGTGTACCATCATTAGCTGCTTGTCGCCTATCCTGAGCCAGGTGTAGATCCTCTTGTCCTTGGCCCTCGCCGGTGGTGGGGGGCTCCTGAGAGCCTCCCTTATCTCCTCTACGTGGCTTGAGACCACCTGGCCCTCCCTGCTCCTGTCCCTGTAGACCGTGACCCCCTTGCAGCCGAGCCTCCAGGCTAGGATTATGGTCTCCCTCACATCAGCCACCGTGGCCCTCGCTGGTAGGTTCACGGTCTTGCTGACGGCGTTGTCGGTCCACCTCTGGAAGGCTGCCTGCATCCTGACGTGCCACTCCCAGCCTATCTCGAGGGCCGTGGGTAGCCTCCTCTTCAGTTCCTCGGGTGCCCAGGGGGCCCAGCGTATCCCGCCCCCCTTCTCCGCTATCTCGAGTAGGACCTCCTCGCTTAGCATGCCGTTATCCTCGAGCCATCTCCTGAGGAACCTGTTGACCTCTATCCAGGACCCCACGTCGGAGCGCCTGAGGTATACTAGGGCGAAGTAGGGCTCTATGCTGGCGCTGGCACCCGCTATTATGCTAATACTCCCCGTGGGAGCTATGGTTGTGACGGTGGCGTTCCTCGTGCCCCTCTTCATCTCGCTCCTGAGCAGCTCCCAGTCGAGGGCCGGCCTGTCAGCCACTATGGCCCGGGCCTCCCCGCTCACCCTGGAGGGGTCGTAGATCTCCCGGGCGGGCACCTGGGGCTCGAAGTTGAAGCGTCCGAGGCTGTGGATGCTCCCCTGGAAGGCGGGGTATGGGCCCTTCTCCGAGGCGAGCTCGTTGCTAGCCTTGCGGGCGTGGTATGCTATGAACTCCATGACCTTATCCGCGAGGTAGAGTGCGTCGTGGCTGTCGTAGGGGATCCCCAGGGCGGCGAGGGTGTCAGCCCACCCCATGACGCCCAGGCCCACCTTCCTAGTCCTCCTGACAGCCTCCGCTATCCTCTTGTCGGGGTACCAGGAGACCTCTATCACATCGTCGAGGAACCTCACGGCCAGCTCCACGTCCCTCCCCAGCTCCTCCCATCGAATCTCCCGGTTGACCTCGTCGACGTAGCGGGCCAGGTTTATGCTGCCCAGGTTGCATGCCTCCCAGTCGAGGAGCGGAGTCTCGCCGCAGGGGTTGGTCGAGTGTATCCTCCCCAGCACGGGGGTGGCGTTGTGCCTGTTAATAGTGTCTATGAATACCACACCGGGGTCGCCGCTCCTCCACGCGCACTCCGCTATAGCGTCGAGCAGCTCGGCGGCACCGATGACCCTGGAGGCCCTGCAGGATCCCTGGGCCTCCTCTACCTCCTCGGAGAGGCTCGCCACGAGCCCGGGGCACGTGCTGGGGTCGTAGAGCCTCCACTCCCCGCCCCCGAGAGCCCTCCTCATGAAGGAGTCGTGGATGGCCACGCTTATGTTGAAGTTCTCAAGCACACCCCCGGCCCCGCACTTGGCCCTAGCGAACTCTAGGACGTCGGCGTGCCAGTCGTGTAGTATACCCATCATCGCGGCCCTCCTTTTACCACCCTCCTTCACGACGTCGGCCAGAGTGTCGAAGAGCCTCATGAAGCTGACCGGCCCGCTGCTCCTACCCCCCGTCCCAGCTATCGGCGCTCCCCGGGGCCTGAGGGGGGAGAAGTCGTAGCCGGCCCCCGCCCCACTCTTGAACAGCCACGCCGAGACCCTCAAGGCATCCATGATAGAGTCCATATCATCCCCTAGGGGGACCACGAAGCAGGCCGCCAGCTGGGGGTACCTAGTGGCGGAGTTCATGAGCGTGGGGCTATTAGGCACGAACCTCAGGCTCGAGAGGAGCCTGTAGAACTCCCTGAAGGCCCTCTCATAGCCCATCCACCCATGCTCGGCCTGGGCCACGTAGCTCGATACCCTAACAATCATGGCGTCAGGCGTCTCCCTGAGCCTCCCCCCGGGATCCCTCAGGAGGTACCTGGCCCTGAGCAGCCTCAGGGCCTGCCAGGAGAGCCTCTCCTCGACCCCCCGGGGCCTCAGCGCGGGCCTCCAGTCGCCCCGGGCCTCCAGGTAGATCCTGGCGAGTTGCAGCAGCCTAGCTGCCCTGCCCCACCGCGGCTCTAGGGCCGCCCACGACGACAACTCCGCCTCAAGCCTGTCGAGGGCCTCCTCCCCGCCGAGCCCCTGGGAGAGCAGCTCCTCCAGCACCCCGAGGGCGGGGGCGGGGTCGAAGCCCGCCTCGCCCAGAACCGACTCGACGAAGCCGCGGGCATCCACCACTGATCCCCAGCCAGCCTTTAACCAGCGGGAGGAGATACGCCTAGCGGAGGCGTCCCATGACGGGGGAGGAGAGCGGCCGGGGCGTCGCCTGCCTCGTAGCGGCGACGGCGGTGCTAGCCGCGCTCGTGGCGCTGGAGGCCCTTGGGCCCCTCAGAGCCCTTGATTCTCTCGTAAGGCCCGGCGGCCTCCCCGGGCCCCGGGGCCTATGGGAGGCCCTATCGCTAACGGCGAACGCGGGCGCCATGGCCCTGGCCGTGCTCGCTTTACTGGCGGCTGAGGCGGCCCGTCTAGGCGGTGTGAGGCGGTGGACGGCTGCTTTAGCGCTCTCGCTACTCATAGCGGTTCTGACTGCGGAGGCCCTCAAGCCCGCCCTAGGAGTGCCTAGGCCCCGCGGCGCACCCGGGGAGGCGGGCCTACTGGCGGCGCTTGAGGCGTACTCCTTCCCCTCAGGCCACACCTCCAGGGCCTCGGCCGCGGCCTGCCGTCTCTCCGAGGCAGGGCCTCGCTGGGCCCTCCTGGCATGGCTCTGGGCTGGCCTAGTGGCCCTCAGCAGGGTAGCCCTCGCAGCCCACTGGCTCAGCGACGTCATAGCCGGGGTAGCTGTTGGGACTTGGGCCGACTCCCTAGTCAGGGTGGGGGAGCCCCGCTGGAGGCGCCTCTGGGGCCTAGCGGCTAGGGGGCCTCTCAGGCGCTTCGGCGTCCTCGACGGGAGGACTTAACGGGGCCCCGCACCGCGGCGCTCCCTGGGTGCACGGCTTGGCTGCGGGGCGCGGCGTGGAGCCCGTGGTGTCGAGGCCTTGCCTGGTCGTCGCGATCGTCAGCGGGGGCCCGGATAGCGTTGGCTACGCCGCTAGGTGGCTGGAGAGGGGGTGTGACGTCTACGCTCTCACATTCAACTACGGCCAGAAGGCCTCGAGGGAGATAGAGGCTGCGAGGAGGATCGTGGCGAGGCTCCGCGAGGCCTCTGGCAGCGGCAGGCTGCCGGGGAAGCTCGTGGAGCATAGGGTCATAGACATGGGGTTCATGGCTGGTCTCTGGAGGGGCGTCCAGCTGACCGACGAGTCCGTCCCGGTGGAGGAGGAGTATACTAGGACCGTCATAGTGCCACTCAGGAACGTGGTAATGATATCAATAGCAGCAGCCTATGCCCTGACCCTAGCCTCCCAGAGGCCCGGCTGGGGCGTCTACGTGGCCTACGGGGCCCAGTATGACGACCTCCAACCAGACCCCGAGACTTGGGAGCCCCTCTACCCCGACTGCAGCCCTGAGTGCAGCGAGGCACTCCAGGCCGCCCTGAGGATATGCCACAACAGGGGCGAGAGGCGCATAGAGATCTGGAGCCCGGCCCGCGAGGGCCTCTCGAAAGCTGAGAACCTCCGCTACGCCTACAGTATCCTGGGAGACCTCATATACGAGACCTGGAGCTGCTACCGCGAGACCCCTCTCCACTGCGGCCGCTGCGAGAGCTGCAAGAAGAGGCACCAGGCATTCCTAGAGGCCGGAATACCCGACTGCACCCCCTACCTCCACCCACCAGGCGATCCCACAGAGTTCAGAAAGATAATCGTAGACGGCGTTGAGGCCTATATTCACAAGAGCTGTAGGCGCCGGATCCCCTAAGGCTGAAACGCAAGCCCGGGAGGCGTGGTTTGAATGCAGGATCCCAGAGTCCGAAGAGCCTGGAGCCTCCTAACATTATCCATAGCGGCCTTAACAGCCTCTACCCTGATTAGATTTGCCGCTGGCCTGAGCATGGATTTACCGGTTCTCATAGTGGAGGGATATCATGTACTCATAGACTTAATTCTATCCCTCTTCATCATAGTAGCACTGCTTTTGATAAGAGGCGGAGCGAGTAAGAGATACCCATACGGCCTCTACAAGCTGGAGGACCTAGTGGCGTTCAGTCTCTCCCTCATAATATTAGTGGAGGCCGCCTATTATGTGCCCTCCCTAGGGGGTGGGCCTCCTCCTCTACCACTGCCAGGCCTGATAGCGGAGGCCGTAACGCTCCCCTTACTAGCGCTCTCAACCGTGGCCAAGCAGAGCGCTGCTACTATGCTTAAGAGCCCCGCCCTTAAGGCCGACGCAGCTCATATGTGGGTCGATGTATCGGAGTCTACTGCTGTTACCATAGGTCTGGCGATTTACCTAGTAGAGGAAACATCAATCGTCTATAAGGCATCGCTCCTCATAGCCGTTATTGGTCTGGTCGCCGCTGCCTACGAGGCGGCTAAAGACTCTGTCCTAGCACTCTTGGATCTGCCTGTTAATAAGGAAATTGTGAAGCTCGCACGGGACATTGCCAGGAGCGTGACGGTCTCTCGGGGAGCCCAGATAACGGATATCAGGCTAAGATGGGCTGGCCCAGCAATCTTCGTTGAAGCCCGCCTAAAAGTGCATCCGCTAGCTTCTATCGAGGAGGCCTCCGAGATTGCACAGCGCCTTGAGGATGCCCTGAGGGAGGCCCTTGAGGGATTGGTGGGGATCTCCACGGTCATAGAGCCCTCGCGTAGAGAGTCCCTTGTCGTAGCGATTCCATTACGCGAGCCAAGCCCAAAATCCCTTGTTGCCGAGCGCTTTGGGGATGCAGATTACTTCTTAGTGGCCCGCATAGAGCGTGGTAGTGTCGAAGTGGAGACGATAGCAAGTAAAGCCCAATTCACCGTGTACCATAATAGCGCGAGTCCACTCGTGGGGGCCGACCTCGCGGAAGCTCTATGCGAGAACCGTGTGACTGATGTAATAGTTGATGGTATAGACGAGCTGGCATACGCCCTACTACTGCGCCACCGAATAGTGGTGTGGAAAGCAGTGGCTACTAGAACGGCCCTTGACAACCTTGAAGCCTTGGCTAGAGGAGAGCTGAAGAGGCTAGAGAACCCCACCCATGAGGCTTCATGGAGGAGTGCTTAGACTCCCAGAGATACGTTAACCTCAATACCCTAAATACTCTCGCCTTTAGATGGTGCATCCTCGAGGTGGAGCTAGGTGTCTAGGTACATCGAGAGACTCACGCCGGTGCCCGAGGCGCTCCGCCTCCTCGAGGAGAGGGTTGCTAGGGTCGAGCCCCTGGGTGAGGTGCCCGTCTGGGAGGCCGTGGGGCTCCCCGTGGCCGGAGACGTGGTGGCGCCCCACGACTGGCCGCCCAGGCCCAAGAGCGCCTACGACGGCTACGCCGTGAGGCACAGCGACGTCCCCGGGAGGCTGAGGCTGGTCGGGGAGGCCCTGATAGGCAGGGTAGACGTGGGCTTCAGGATAGGCCCCGGCGAGGCTGCCTACGTCACAACGGGCGCCTACCTGCCGGAGGGCGCCGACGCAGTCGTGCCGGAGGAGAAGGCACGGGTCGAGGACGGCTACGTTATAGTAGAGGAGCCCATCGAGAAGTGGAGGAACGTCGACCCACCGGGCTCCATCGTGAGGAAGGGCCAGCTCCTCCTCGGGGACGGGAGCGTCGTGAGCCCGGCCGACGCCGTGGCACTCCTAGACGCCGGGGTAACCAGCGTGAGCGTCTACAGGCCCCTCAGGCTCTCGCTGATAAGCACTGGGAGCGAGCTCTTCACGCCGAGCGACCCTGAGGAGGCGAGGCGGAGGATCCTCTCGGGGGAGGTCGCGGCGACGACGGGGGACTTCATACTATGGTTCATATCATCCTACACGCCATGGGTCGAGATCGTAGACACCGCGCTCCTCCCCGATGAGAGGGGGGCTGTGGCGTGGACTGTGAAGAGGTTCCTCGAGCGCTCGGACATAGTGCTCCTGACGGGCGGCACAGGGCCCAGTAATATAGACCTCTTCTACCAGCTCGCGGGCGAGATCGGCGGCGAGCTTGTCTTCAGGGGCCTCTACGTCAGGGGCGGCAGGCCTACGAGCGCCTACGTCGTAGGCGGCAAGCCCGTGATAGGCCTCTCGGGCTACCCCCTCAGCGCCCTCCACGCCTTCACGAGGCTCGTATACCCCCTCCTCAAGTATATGGGGAGGGTCACGAGGGCCCACCCGCCGCCGCCCTTCGTGGAGGCCCGCCTGGGGGCACCAGTCAAGAAGGGGAGGCCGAGGCCCGTCAAGGTCAGGGTGGAGTGGAGGGACGGCGAGTACATAGTGTATCCACTCGAGGATAACTTGCAGCTCACGAGCGCCAACGTAGGCCTAGCAATGGCCGACGGCATCCTCTACACCGGCGACCAGCCCCTACAGGAGGGCGAGAGGGCGATCGTGCTCCTCTACAGGGAGCCTCGGGGCGGGGGGCCGCAGCCATAATCCGTATTGCTTTCTATTCAGCACTGAAGAACTAGTAGAAACCAGTTTTGGTGCTTAAATCCCCTCTCCGGCTAGAGGGCGGTGGGTGCCGCCTCGTGGCCAGGAGGGTCCTCGTGGTCGGCGGCGGCATCGCGGGCGTCGGCCTCGCCAGGGCCCTGAAGGAGAGGGCTGGCTCCGAGTTTGACGTCACGATAGTGACGAAGGACACCTTTTACCTGGCTGGCCCCAGCAGGCCCCTGCTGCTCACAGGCGAGCAGAGCTATGAGAGGATAATCAGGGGCTACGGCGAGCTCGAGAGGATCGGGGTTAGGGTTGAGCACGGCGTCGTGACGAGGGTGGTGCCGGAGGAGAGGTACGTCGAGGTGGCCGAGGCCCCCACGAGGCCCTCGCCCAGGAGGCTCGAGTACGACTACCTAGTCCTAGCGCCTGGCGTGGTCCTGGACGGCACGGGCATAGAGGGCTACGAGGAGTATAGGGGGAACATAGTCAACGTCTACGAGCCCGGCAGGGTGGACGTATTCAAGAAGAGGCTCTGGACCGAGACTAAGGGGACCGTCGTGGTGTACGCCCCGCCAGCCCCCTACAGGTGCGCCC
>JALWPV010000007.1 GCA_027080775.1 Acidilobaceae archaeon | reverse complement strand
GAGCCCCGAGGAGGAGCTTAGGATGCTCGAGGAGTACAAGAGGGAGTTGGAGGAGGAGCTAAGGGGAGTCGAGGAGAGGATCAAGGAGCTGAAGAGGATGCTAGGCCAGTCCTAGGCCCCTCTTTCTCCAGGCCTCAACCCACCTAGCCCTCAGCTCCCTGACTGCCTCCTCCCACTCGCGCCTCGTTGCAGGCCTGTACTTGGGGGCCCTGCTCCCGGGCACCCTGAGAAGCCTCCCCCGGGGGCCTGTTGCGAAGAGGGTGCAGTAGGTTAGCCTGCAGAGTATCGGCTTCGCATCCCTGCCAGCGGCCTCCTCGAGCCTGCACCCCCCGGTCCTGGGGTTGAAGAACACGCACGACCCCAGGGGGCCGGTTGCGAGGCTGTAGACCCTGACGGGCCCGAAGAGCCTGGTCTCGACGAGCCTGTAGGGCCTCCCCTCGACGAGCCTGCGGGCCCACCGGGGCAGGTAGCGTAGCTCCACGTCAAGCACCATGGCGCCGCTCCTGAGGGCGCAGCAGTAGCCGCAGCCCCGCGGGCACTCCATCCTGGGGGCCGACTCCAGCTCGCGGGGGTCTAGGGGCTCGAAGAGGCCCCACCTATCCAGGGGGTCCCTGAAGACAGCCGCCAGGATCCCGCGGTGGGGGAGCCAGTACACGCCCAGGAGGCGCCTCCTATTCAATGCCGCCGCGACGAGCGCCTCCACGTCGCTCCTCCAGTCGCCCCGCGGCTGGCGCAGCATGTAGAGGCCCATCCCGTCACCTCTAGTGGGGGCTCAGCGGCGGGAGGCTATGAAGGCCCTCGCCTTCTCTATGAGCCTCTCACTCGAGGCGAGCCCCACCAGGCGGGAGGCCAGCTCGACGGCGGCCCTCTTCGGCCTCCTAACGGCCTCCAGCGCTGCCTCGACGGCCTCCCAGCCGGCCTCCTCGATCAGGCCCGCTAGGGCCTCCACGGCCCCCCGGGCCTCCTCCATGCTCGGGTAGACCCCCGAGAGGAGGCCGTGGCGGAGCGCCTCGGGGGCGTCGAGCTTCTCCGCAGCCACGACCAGCCTGGCCTTGAGGGGCGGCGGTAGGGGCAGGGAGGCTGCGACTGGGGGTATGAGGCCCCACTTGACCTCGGGCCACTGCAGCCAGGCCCCCTCAACGGCGTAGGCCAGGTCTGCGGCGGCCGCCAGCTCCGCCCCTCCAGCGACGGCGGGGCCGTTGAGCACAGCCACGACAGGCTTGGCGCAGTCCAGCATGGCCCCAATGAGGTCGCCTAGGGCCCTGAAGGGCCTCGAGGCCTCCGCGGGGCCTGCGGCGGAGGCGACCTCCCCGAGGTCTATGCCGGCCGAGAACAGCCTCCCCTCGCCGGTGATGGCTACAACCCTCACCTCTGGGTCGCCACAGGCCTCCTGGAGGATCCTCCTGGCCTCCTCTAGGGTCTGGGTGTCGAGGCTGTTCAGCTTCTCGGGTCTCGAGAGGACTATCCAGTAGACGCCTCGGGAGCGCTCCCCACGCACACCAGCGGCCACGGCGGCCACACCCCAGTGGGGCCTACGGGGTGGCTCCCGGGTATTTCACGGCTCCCGGGCCGCACCGGGCTGCTCGTCGCTCCACCACTTGAGGAACCACTCGACCCTCCTGACAAGCCTCTCGGCCTGCAGCCTGCTCCAGGTGTAGTAGAGGTGGTCGGGGAGGCGGAGTATCTTCTCGTGGAAGTGCCTCAGGCTGTCCTCGAAGCCCCTGCCCATCCTGCAGCCCGTGTGGAACACCCTCGCTATCCCCACGGCGCCGAGGGCGTCGAGCTTGTCGGCGTCGCTCAGCACCCTGGCCTCCACGGTCTCGGCCCTCACGCCGAGGCTGTAGCTATGCGCTAGTATGGCGTGCTCCACCTCCTCTATGAAGCGGGGGGTCGAGTAGGGCGCCAGCAGCTTCCTAGCCAGCCTGGCACTCGCCACAGCGTGGTGCTCCCCCTGGCCAGCGAGCATCCTACCGGCATCGTGGAGCACTATCGCAGCGTAGAGCACGAGCCACCGAGGCCTCAGGCCCTCGCCCTCCACGATCCTCCTAGCCCACCCCGCGACCCTCAACACGTGGGGCCAACCATGAGCCGGGTCGCCGCCGAGGAGCTTCCTGGCCTCCCACTCGATCCTAGCCAGGGGACCCGGCGAGAGCCCCAGTATGCTGGAGACACTCAAGCCAGAGGGCACACGCAACCCCACCCGAGGCGCCCCCGAGGCCCACATTAAAGGGCGGCCCAGAGTAGCCCCCGGGGGGCGGCTTGGCATCCCAGGACCACTTATCCGGCCGCTTGAAGCATAGGGTAGCCGGGGACCCAGCAGGGTGAGTGGAGGAGAAGCCGCCAACCTGCACCCGGGACTACTCAGGCTCTCCAGGATCCTATCGGGCCTCGGGCTCCGCGTATTCATAATTGGGGCGCGGAGCCTCATGGTTCACGGGGTAGACCTGGGCCGGGAGACCCGGGACTGGGACGTCACCATAGACAAGCCCTTCACACCCGAGCTACGGGACACCCTGACTAGGGAGCTGCGCTCCCGGGGCTTCAAGGTGCAGTGGAGGAAGTGGGGGCTCCTAGTGGAGGACGATATACACGTCGACATAAACTATGCCCCACTCACGCTTGACGAGGAGTTCCTTGGGAGGAGCAGGGCCTTGGCTGAGGGGATCCTGCTACCGTCGCTCGAGGACATCATAATCCTCAAGCTCATGTCGGGAGAGAGGAAGGATTTAGACGACCTTAAGAGAGTCCTCCACCAGGCCTGGCACAGGCTTGACAAGGGGTACCTCTACAAGCGAGCACGCCAGGCAGGCCTCGAGAGGGAGCTAGGCAAGCTGCTGAGGAGGCTGGGGCTAACATGAAGAGGGACGGGTCACCCAGGATGATACGCCTCACACCCGGGCTCGCCGTGCCGGAATACATGGGGTTCCTCCTCGAGTACTGCAAGCCCACCCGCCACACCAAGCAGGCGATCGAGTCCGGGGGCCTGCTGATGGTAGACTACCACCCACCGTACCTCCAGCTGCGATGCAGGGACGTGGACAGGGTCGTCGGGGAGGCCCGGAGAAGGGGCCTCAGGGTCTACAGGGGCAAGCGGCACATCACAGTAACCGACGGCACCTACAGGGCGAGGATATACCTAGACCCCTAGTCGCCCTCCCCGCCGGGGATCCTCATGAGGGCCTTGAGGGCCCTGTAGAGCCTGAGGGTCCACCAGAGGCTGGCTGCAGCTGAGGCCCAGAGGACCACGAGGGCCCTGGGATCCCTGGCTGGGAGGAGGGTATAGGCTATGGAGCCCCCGAGGAGGAGGCCAGCTAGGAAGAGGCTCCTCGGCAGGATCCTCCCCGAGAGGGCTATGAACTCCCCTAGGAGCCCGGAGGGCTTCACTGCAACGTAGCCCCTTGGGCCCCGGGTGGCGAGTCCTAGGGAGGCGAGCCTCTCCAGGTGGTGCCTAGCCGTGCTGGGGCTCTTGAAGCCTAGGGCCCTCTGGAGCTCTCTGACGCCCACGGGCCTCCCAGCGGCTAGGAGGTATAGGTAGACCCTCAATGCGGTCCCGCCGAGGACGGCGATTGGGTCGCCACCCTCGCCCCTAGACCCCAAGCCCCGGCCCCTGGGGGCGCGGGGGCTGGGTGGGTATTGAGTCTAGGGCATCGAACACCCCGTGCCAGGGGGTAGAGCTAACACTCCTCCCCGTCCCCGGGCCTGCATGGTGTTGGAGGGTTGAGCGCCACGGGTGGCGGCGCCCTGAGGGCGCTCGCCGCTGGGATCCTTGTGGGTATCGTGCTGGTCGCCGCTGCCTACCTCGCCGTGCCGGGCCACCAGGGCCCAGCATCTAGGGGCGGCGGCAGCGCTGGCCCCCTGGGCTCTGCAACGCAGCCCCCGGCCTCGAGGCCCGCTACCACTACTGGAGCGCCCCACGCAACGGCTACCCAGACCCCCACGGGGGGCTCTGGGGGAGTGGTGCACCTCGAGTCCTACGGGGGCCTCCTGCGCTTCGAGAGCTGGAGCGACGTGGCTAGGCTCGTGGAGCACACAGCCGCGGCGGGCCGCCTGCCCCCTGCTGCCACCTGGACCGCTGGGCCCCCGGTGAGTGCTACCGGCTACGAGGTAAGCTACGGATCCGCCTCGGCGTCGCCGCCCGGCTATATTGGTACTAACGTGCAGGTGCCCGGTGTGGACGAGGCCGATATAGTCAAGACTAACGGGCGCTACATCTACGTCGCCAGCGGGGGGAGGATCCTGGTCTACAGGGCATACCCGCCGGGCAGCCTCGCCAGGGTAGCGGTGGTGGATGTCTGCGGCTACATAGAGAGCCACACCCCGGCCCTCAGGGTTGCCCTGGTCGCCCCAAACGGGAGCATCGTTGAGGTGCTCGGCGAGGTCGGGGTCTCCGGCTGCGGTGTCCAGGGCCTCTACGCCCTCCCCGATGGGCGCCTCGCCGCTATAGCCACGGCGTGGGCGGACTACAGGGTAGCCCAGGCCCCCAGGACTTGGGTGCTCGTGGCAAGCGCCAACGGGAGCGTCGAGTGGGCCTACTGGGTCACGGGGGCCTACTACGACTCCAGGCTCGTGGAGTCAACCGGGACCCTAGCGCTCGTGGCCTACATGAGGGCCCTCCAGGGCTACGGCGTAGCCAGGCCAGCCACGAGTGAGGGCCCACTCAACGCCAGCCAGGTCTACCTCGCCGGCCTTGGCGCCAGCGTGTACACCCTGGTGGCCTCGATAGACCCCGGGGCCCATAGGGTCAGCACCATAGCACTCCTGGGCCCGGGGCCCACGGCCGTCTACATGGACTCCCACGGCGGCCTCTACCTGGCTCTAGGCGCTAGGCCCGCATACGTGGCCCTCACGGCCCCTGGCGCCCTGGGGGTCACCATTGTGGTCTCGGGCTCCGGGATCCCGGTGGCCTCCCTCGGCTCTACCAGGATAGTGAAGCTCAGGGTAGGCCCCGGCACCCTGGAGCCCGCGGGAGCCACGGGCGTGCCGGGGAGGGTCTGGAGCCAGTGGTACATGAACTATGCTAACGGCTACCTCTACGTGGTGACGGAGTCGCGTGGGGGCAACGTTAGCCTCTACGTGGTGAACACGAGCAGCATGGAGGTGGCGGCCAGCCTCGTGGGGGTGGCTGTCCACGAGAGGGTGGGCGGCGTCAGGCTGCTAGGCGGGATCCTCTACCTCGTCACCTACAGGTCGTATGACCCACTCTTCGCTATTAACGTGAGCGACCCCCTACACCCGCGGGTCATAGGCTACCTGAAGGCCCCCGGCTTCGACGCCTACCTCCACCCAGTGGGCGAGGGGCTCCTCCTGGGCCTGGGCAGGGCCCCCAACGGCAGCCTGAGGGTGACGCTCTACAGGCTCGAGGCCAACGGCACCCCCGTGGTGGAGGCTAGGCTCTACCTCGGCGCCGCCTGGACCCCGGTCCTCTCGGGGCCCCACGGCAGCAGGGCTTTCGTCTACGACCCCGCGAGGGGGCTGGCGGTGATACCCTACGCCAGCCTCAGGGGCCCCGACTGTGGGGCCTACCTGGTGAGGGTCTCCAACGGCACCCTCGTGCTGGCCGGCAGGCTCGTGCACGCAGAGCTGAAGCCGGGTCCCTGGGAGGTTAGGGCCCTCATAGTAGGGGGCTACCTCTACACCGTTATGCCCAGCCACCCGAGCGGGTTCCCAACGGTGAGGGCGTGGAGCCTTGCAACCCTGGAGCCGGTGGCCTCCGCCCCCTAGGCCCTCACCAGCCTGGCAGCCCTATGCCTGGCCCGGGCCTCCCGGAGCCACTCCTCGAGGCCCACGCCCCTCATCCTATCCCACCAGTCCCTCCTGAGTCTCGAGGCCCCCGCGACGTCGATTTCTGCGGCTGCGATTGCCTCGCCTGTGTGGAGCTTCAGCCTCACCCAGGAGGTCGGCGCTAGGGCGCCGCTTGACCACCACTCCTCGGCCTCCGCCTCGCTCGTGGGGGGCACTATCACGTGGCTCAGGCCCCCGCCGGTGAAGGTGTACCTCCTAGTCCTCAGGGGGAAGGCTGCGAGGTCCACGCCGACGACGGGCACGTAGAACTCGAGGGCCCTGGATAGGTTGGCTGAGAGCCAGTGGCCCTGGAGGCTGAACATGTAGGAGGGGTTCACGAAGAGGTCCGCGCCGCCCAGGAAGAGCTCGAGGGCGGCCTCGGGGAAGCTCCAGAAGTCCGCGCACACCCCCACGCCCAGGCGGGCCTTGCCTATGTCTACTACAACGTAGTCGCCGTGCCAGCCCGTGAAGCCCCAGAGCCTCCTCTCGAGCCTGCCCACGTACCTCTTACCCTGCCACGCCACCAGGCGGCCGTCGGGGGCGTAGATGCTGGCCGTGTTGTAGAGGGCCCCGCCGACCCTCCTGGCTACGCCGGCCACGACGTACGCCCCGATGTCCTCTATGGCCTCGACTAGCTCCCGGCCCTCGTGGAAGGGGAAGTACTCGGGGAAGACCACGAGGTCCGGGTCGTACCTAGCCGCCTCCCCCAGGAGGCGGGCCGCCTTCCCCGGGTTGGCCCTGGAGGCCGGGTCACCGTCCACGGGGGCTGGCTGCACTAGTGCGACCCTCAGGACCCCGGCCATCGCCCCTATGCCTCCCCCCGGAGCCTCGCCCTTGCCAGGTCCCTCAGGGCGAGCTTGTTGATCTTGCCCGTGCTTGTGAGGGGCATGTCGCCTATCCTCATTATATGGTCTGGTATCCACCACTTGGCTATCCTGCCCTCTCTGTAGGCGGCCTCGAGGTGCCTCCTGACCTCCTCCTCGCCGGCGTGGCCTACGTAGAAGGCCACGGGCCTCTCGCCCCACCTCTCGTCCTCGACCGGCACGACGGCCGCGAGCCTCACGCCGGGGACCTCGAGGATTATCGATTCCAGTATGCTGGTGGGTATCCACTCCCCCCCACTCTTAACGGCGTCCTTCAGCCTGTCGAGGACCCTCACGCCCCCGTCGGGGGTGGGGGATCCTATGTCGCCGGTTCTGAACCAGCCCCCCACGAAGGACTCCCTGGTCTTCTCGGGGTTCCTCCAGTAGCCCTCGGGCATCCAGGGCGCCTGGAAGTAGATCTCCCCTATCTCCCCCGGCGCCGCTGGGGAGCCGTCGGGCTTCACGACCCGCAGCCTGGCGTAGGGGACGGGGTGGGTTGTGAGCCTGAGGTCGTCGTCGCTCCTCGTGCGGTCGGTGCGGATCGATATCGAGGCTGCCAGCATGTCGGTGGCCCCGTATATTAGCGAGTACGCCATGCCGGCCTCCTTCATCCTCTCCGCGAGCCTCTTGGGTAGGGGGGAGCCGCCGACGAGGACCTTGAGGCCCCTGAACCTGAGGCCGGCCTCGAGGAGCATGTATATCATGGTTGGCACGGCGTTCATCCACGTCACGCCCTCCTCCTCCACGGCCCTCGCCACGGCGGCGGGGTCGAACTTCTCTATGAAGACCAGCTTGGAGCCGAGCATGGGGGCTATGAATATGCTCCCCCAGGAGAGTATGTGAAACATCGGTATAAGCGAGAGTATGACGTCCCCCGAAGAGAGCCTGGCGGGGGTGTCGTAGAGGGAGAGCTGGCCCGCTATCCCCATGGCGCCCGCAAGCATCTTCCACTGCCTGTAGAGGACCCCCTTGGGCTTGCCCGTGGTGCCGCTCGTGAAGAGGAGGACGTAGTCGGCGTCGGGGTCGACCTCCGCGCCGCAGTCGCCCGGGCGCCCGAGGAGCCCCTCATAGGCGTCCTCTAGGGCCAGCCTCCTCGCACCAGAGGCCCCGGGGGCCCCCACTAGCTCCCTGAAGGGCCTCGAGTAGAGGAGCACCTTGGGCTGGGCCTCCCCGAGTATCTCCGAGACCAGGGCCGGGGGGAGCCTGTAGTTAACGGGCATGAGCACAGCGTTAACCAGGCCAGCGGCGTAGGCGAGCTCCATGAACCTCACACTGTTGAAGTCAGCCACCGCCACTACGTCGCCCCTACCCACCCCGAGGGCGGCGAGGCCGCAGGCTAGCCTCTTGACGCGGCGCATCATCTCGCCATAGGAGACCCTGGCGTCGGGGCCCACCACCTCCCTCCCGGGGAAGATCGAGGAGGCCCTCTCGAGCGGGTAGGTTACGGGGGCCTGATACAAGTCAGGGCACCACACGCCGTAGAGGGGCCAGGCGGTATATTAAGGAGGCCAAATGGCCGGGGCCGGGTCTATAGGGTAGCACCGCGCCAAGCCAATCCCGGGGGGTGCAGGGGGGACGCCAGCGCCTCTGGAGAGGGTTGGCGTCGTGACGGGCTCCATGCTCTCGGACCAGCTCTACTGCGAGGCACTCCTAGACGCTAGGCTGCGGGAGGGATCCTACAGGGCCCTGAGGCCGGGGGAGGCCAGGAGGGTAGCGAGGCTCATGGTTGACGCCATAGCCTCCCAGGGGGACTGGGGGGTCGAGAGGCTCACCATCGTAGGCGAGGCCGGCGGGGTCTACTGGGCCATCAGCCCCGAGGCCGTCGTCATCGATGGGGGGCTGGTGTCGGGGCTCGTCAGGGCTAGGATACGCTCCAAGCCTAGGGTCTACGAGTCGGACTACGCCATACTAGAGGTGGCAGCCCTAGTCCTCGAGGGCCAGGGCCTCCTAGCCGGGGACCCCGTGCTCGCCGTGGCAGTAGCCCCCGATGGGGAGGGGCTGGCCGAGGCCCTCGCCCACGCCCTCAGGCCCCCCAGGCCCAGGCCCGGGCGGGGTGGCTCGTGGGTGGTATCCACCAGGATCTACGACCCCGCCAGGGCGAGGCGCCTCGTGGAGGAGCTATCCGGCTACTGGCTCGGCAGGAGGCCCCCGAAGCCCAAGCCCAGCAGGGCCCGATGCGCCAGGTGCCCCCTCCGGGGCGCGTGCCCCCACGCCGCCGGGGGGCTGGGGTAGTATGTGCGGGACAACATGGGAGTAGTGATTAACTAGTGTGGCCCCCGTGGGCCGCGGCGTTGGGCTTTGCCTTCGAGCAAGCTGGCCAGCCTGGGGGAGGCAGTCGAGCTTGTTGAGGATGGGGCCTCGATAACGATTAGTGGGATAACCTTCTCGAGGAACCCCATGGCCTTCATAGCGGCCCTCGTCAAGGCTGGTAGGAGGGACCTGTACTTCATCGATAGGGAGCCGGGCCTCGGCCTCGACGTCCTCGCTGCTGCGGGGGCCCTGAGGGGCGTCAGGGCTGCTATGGCGACCTTCGAGCTATACGGCCTCATGCCCACCCTCAGGAGGCTCGTGGAGGAGGGTAGGGTCGAGTTCCTGGAGGACACCTGCGGGGCCGTCATAGCCGGGCTGAGGGCGGCCGCCTACGGCCTCGGCTTCATGCCTGTACGCGGCGTGCTAGGCTCCCAGCTCGTGGAGCTCCACGAGAGGGCCGGTACCTGGAGGGTCATCAGGGACCCCTTCACGGGCGAGGAGGTGGTGGCCGTAAAGGCCATAGAGCCCGACGTGGCGGTGGTGCACGCGCACTACTGCGACGAGTACGGTAACTGCGTGATAGAGGGGCCCCGCTACGAGGACGAGCTGAAGATAAGGGCTGCGAGGAGGGTGATAATCACGGCTGAGCAGATCGTGGAGAGCGACGCCCTCCGACGCCTACCGCACACGCTCTCATCGACGAGCGTCCACGTGGATGCGGTGGTCCACGCGCCCGGGGGAGCGTGGCCCACGGCCATGTACGGCCTCTACCCGGCGGACTACGATGCAATCAGGGAGTACAGGGACTACGCCCGCGAGGGCAGGGCCCGCGAGTGGATCGAGGGGAGGCTCCTATCCAGGTGGGGGTGGTGAGCCGTGGAGAGCCTCAAGCCCAGGCCCACAGATGTGATGGTTAAGTGCCTCGCCGAGCTCATAAGGGACGGCGAGGTAGTCTACCACGGCCTCACCAGCCAGATACCAGTGCTAGCCATGGCCTACGCCTGGAGGAGGCTCGGGAGGAGGTTCACATGGCTCAGCGTCTCAGAGTCGAACATGCCCGTCGTCGAGAGGGTTAGGGTAGAGCCCAGCAGCGGGGGCCCCGGCACGGAGCCCCTAAGCGTCGGCGTCGTAACCACGATGGACGTCTTCGACCTAGCCGCCCGGGGGAGGGTCGACGTGATGTTCTTCGGCGCCGCCCAGATAGACGCGTGGGGCAACACCAACCTAACCGTGATAGGCAGCTACGAGAAGCCCAAGGTGAAGCTGCCCGGCGGCGCGGCGACCGCCTTCCTCTTCCCCCTCGTCAAGAGGATCCTCATATGGGCCCGCCACGACCGCCGCACCCTAGTGGAGAGGGTTGACTTCGTCACCGGCCAGGGGAGGTGGAGGGTCGAGAGGGGCCTCGAGACCCTGCTATGCACGAACAAGGCCCTCATAGAGTTCACCCGCGAGGGCCCCGTGCTGCGGGCCCTACACCCCGGCGTCTCCGTAGAGGAGGCCCAGGCGGAGAGCGGCTTCAAGCTCCTCGTCCCAGAGGAGCCCCGGGTCATAGAGCCCCCAGACGAGCTGGGTATGAGGATCATATGGGAGCACGACCCCGAGGGCCTCAGGTACCTCCAGAAGTACGGCTAGCCCCCCACAGCCCCAGCCCCTTTTTAAGGGGTCCCCCACGCACCCATAGCCCCCGGCTCCTGGGCCTTAGCATAAGAAGCCCGGGACCCCACGTGGATAGGGGGAGCCTCGGGGTTGAGTGGTAGTGAGGGGCTGAGGGCCTGGCTAGAGATTGCTGCCGTGGTGACCTCGAGCCTCCCACCGCACGTTGACGTGTGCGTGCCACGCGACGCCGTGCCCCACCCCCGGGAGGCGGGGCTCAGGAGGACCCTGGGCCTCGGGAGGGGGAGGCACTACTCCCTCCCCCTACCCGACGGTGGGAGGCTCCACGTGAGGGATAGGGGCGGCGACTGCTACCTGGCCCACTGGGACGTGAGGGACCCCCACAGGGACCCCCTCGGCCACCTCATACTAGACTCCCCCGACATAACAGCGACGATCTCAGGCGGGGCCAGCGCTATAGCCGAGTTCCTCAGGGAGGGCGCCTCAAGCCTCGCCAGCCTCAGCAGCCTCGGGAGCGCCCTACTAGGGGGCCTCCTCCTCGGCCTCCTCCTCTCGAACGCAGCCTTCCACCTAATCATGTCCCTCAGGGGCTAGCCCCCCGGCTACGGGGGCCCGCGCCATAAAAACTAACGTTGCATAGATTCATGACGGGATGCAACACGCACTTCAGCGCGACGATCCTATTGGCGGCTCATCATCGATAATCTTGCAACATCAACAGGAGTAAAGGCTTAGAGGTCCCGGGGTATTGCTACACTAATGGTGATAAACGCTGTCTAAGGTAATAAGGGCCAGGTACGAGAAGGGAGTACTCAAGCCTCTAGGCAGGATCGAAGGGTTGAGGGACGGAGATGTACTCGTTATCAAGATACTGGGTAGGGATCTTGCTGAGGAGGTTTTTGGCTCCATAAAAGTGGATAAAGAGAGGGTTGAGGAGGTGCTGAGGGAGGCAGAGGATGAATTCGGCGTGTATTGACTCTAATGTCATAATCAAGTACTATGCCGGAGACCATGAAGCCAGGAGGGCCCTGGAGCCGGTAATTAGTGGGGAGATAACAGGGTTTATCAATAATATTATATTCTCTGAGGTCGTATTTATACTACTCAAACTCTTAGCTAACATGAATGCTTATGAGTTAAAGAAAAAGCCTCAAATAATCAAGGATATAATTAAAAATATTAATAAACAAGTCACGTTCTTGCGAGAGTATTTTGTTGAGCTGGAAATAAATGAAGATGTCAAGCAAATGGCTCTAGCTGTGATGGGTCAATACGGGCTCCTCCCCAACGATGCACTTATAGCAGCTACCTGCAGGCAGCACGGTATAGACACTATCATAACTTTTGATGAAGACTTCAAAAGAGTTCCCTGGCTAAAAGTTACACCCTAAGGAACAGAAACCTTACTATAGATATAAATAATTGAATAAACTATGATCATACCCCTGATTATCAAACCCGAGAAACGCATCGGCCCAGTTCTGCGGCCTCGGCTACCGACATATTTCACGCTAGGGGTTTATGATTACCAGGAGGTGCCTGGTGGCGGGCCCGCCGGGATTTCCAGCCCGGGACCACCGGCTCCTGGGGCCAGTGGCTACCTGTTCTCCATCCACCTAACGCTCAGGTATAGGCCCGCCCCGAGGAGGACCGCTGTCACCGTTGCCAGGTAGGCGACGCTCAACCAGTAGTCGCTCACGGGTGCCCCTATGAGGTGGTGCCTCACCAGGTTGGCGGCGTGGGTGACGGGGTTCCACTTGGCCACGACCTGGAGCCAGTGGGGCATCTGCTTCACAGGGAAGAGGGCGCTGCTACTGAACATTAGGGGCAGGTTTATGAGGTTGCTAGCGGCGAAGACGGCCTCCTGGTGCTCGGCGTAGAAGCTCATGGTGGCGTACCCGGCGGCGAGCGCGGCCGCCAGCAGGACGACGTAGACCCACGCCACCAGGAAGTCTATGGGGCCGGCGCCGCTTATCTTGAGGCCCATCGCAAGCGCCACCCCCAGGAGTATGGCGTCGAGTATCGTCACCCTAGCGACTGTCGCTATGACCTTGGATAGGTATATGCTGCTCCTCGGCACGGGGCTGGCCATGAGCCTCTCGAGGTAGCCGAGGCGCTTGTCGAATATCACGCTCACACCAGCGAACATCCCCTGGAAGACTGCGAACACCACCAGCATGCCCGTGCTGACGAAGGTGAAGTAGTCGGTGGTGCCGAAGAGGCTCACGATCCTCTCTTCTATAGCCCTCCTGAAGGCCTCGACCATCCCCGGGGGCAGCTGGGCACCCTGGGGCGGCGTGAAGAGGGCCTGGAGGTTGAAGCTCTTGCCGAAGAGGGCTATCCAGAGGAGGGGGGTCACCAGGCTGGAGATGAAGACCCCCCGGCGGCCGACCCACTTCTTGAGCTCCCTCCACGCCAGCAGGAGGCTCGCGCCCGCCACCACTCCTCACCTCCTGAGCCTCCTAGTCATCACCCGGTACCTGAAGGCGTCGAACGACTCCTCTTCCTCCCTGAGCCTCCTCCCGGTCAACTCGAGGAACACCTCCTCCAGGTTAGGCCTGGCTATCCTGACCTCCCTAGCCCCCCGGAGGTGGGGGGCGAGCTCGGCCAGCGCCTCGGCGGCGTTAGCCACGGTCACCACGACCTCGGAGCCATGCGCCCTAGCGCTCCAGCCGCTCGAGGCGAGCTCCCCCGCGAGCTTCTCGGCCTCGCTGGGGCCGGGCATGAGTATGTGGATCCTCTCTCCCCCCAGCTTCGCTATCAGCTCGCCGGGGGCCCCCTCGGCTATGATCCTCCCATGGTCTATTATGGCGACCCTATCGCTGAGCTCCTCTGCCTCCTCCATGTAGTGGGTGGTCAGTAGTATCGTGACGCCCTCCCCGCGGAGCCTCCTTATGAGGTCCCAGAGGTGCCTCCTGCTCTGCACGTCGAGGCCGAGGGTTGGCTCGTCTAGGAACAGCACCTTGGGCTTGTGGACTATGCTCATCGCTATCTCGAGCCTCCTCCTCATGCCGCCGCTGTAGGTTGAGACCTTCCTGTGGGCCACGTCCAGGAGCCCCATGTACTCGAGGGCCCACCTGGCCCTCTCCCTGGCCTCCCCCGCGGGGTAGCCGTAGAGGCGGGCCTGTATGTAGACGTTCTCCCACCCAGTCATCTCATCGTCACTTGTTAGGTCCTGCGGGGTAACTCCTATGAGCCTGCGGACCTCGTAGCGCTCCCTCACAACGCTCCTACCCAGGATGAAGGCATCGCCCTCCGTCGGCTTGAGGAGGGTGGCGAGCATCTTAACCGTCGTGGTCTTCCCGGCGCCGTTGGGGCCTAGGAGCGAGTAGATCTCCCCGGGCCTGATGCAGAAGCTCACGCCATCAACAGCCCTAACGCCGCCAGGGTAGACCTTCACGAGGCCCCGGGCCTCGACAGCGCACTCCAACGCCTCCAGCCCCCAGGGCCCCGTATCGGAGCCAGTTATATGTCTTCCCCAGATACAAGGCTCCTGGGGCCCGGGGGGCTCGGGAGGGGATAGCGGCTGGGGCTTGCCGCGGCGATTTATACCATGGTGGCCCAGGTCCTCTGGGGTCTCTGGGTTGCCGGGGGCGCTTGACCCCGCCTCGGCCGCCGACCTCTTCCTCGAGGAGGCCGGGCGGCTGGGGGTGGAGTACGCGGACGCCAGGGTCGAGGTCTACAGGTACCGCCTGGTCGTCGTCGAGAACGGCGTGGTGAAGGAGTCCTCCTACACTACCACAACGGGCATCGGCGTCAGGGTCGTCGAGGCCGGCTACCAGGGCTACGCCTCCACGACAAGCCTGGAGAGGGAGGCGATAAGGGCCGCCATAGAGGAGGCGCGGAGGAACGCTAGGGCCGTGGCCTCCGCGGGGGGCGTGAGGGTCGAGCTGGCCGGGAGGCCGGCGAGGGGCAGGGAGGCCTCTAGCTACAAGGTTGACCCATTGAGCGTCGACGCCTCCGAGGTCGTGGAGCTCGCCCTCGCAGTCAACAAGGCTGCCTCCCAGGTGGAGGGCGCGGTGAACACCATCACTAGGATAGGCATACAGCACGACAGGAGGGTCGTCGCCACCACCGACGGGGGCCTGGTCGACGTCGACGTGAGGCTTGTGGGCATATCCCACGCCACCACGGGCAAGGCGCCGGGCGGGGGCCTCGAGATGGTCTACGACTCGAAGAGCATGGTTGCGGGCTGGGAGTTCCTCTCCCAGGGCGACTGGGAGTCCATGGCTGTTGAGGTCTCGAAGCTCGCCGTCGAGGCCTCCAGGGCCCCCGTGCCGGAGGCGGGGAGGTACACGGTCATCCTCGAGCCCGAGGTCGTCGGGCTACTGCTCCACGAGGCCTTCGGCCACGCCAGCGAGGGCGACATAGTCGCCTCGGGTGCGAGCGTGCTCCGCGGCAGGCTGGGCGAGAGGGTGGCGCCGGAGTACGTCACCATAGTGGATGACGGCCGCCACCCACAGGGGTACTACGTGCCATTCGACGACGAGGCCAGCCCCAAGGGTGAGACCATAGTCGTGGATAGGGGCGTACTCAAGACCCACCTCACCGGGAGGGTCGAGGCCGCCGAGCTGGGCCTCCCGGTGACGGGCAACGCTAGGGTGCAGAGCTACAGGCACCCCCACCTCGTGAGGCAGACCAACTTCTACATGAAGCCGGGGGACTGGGGCCTCGAGGAGATGATAAGCGACACGAGGGAGGGGCTCCTCATAACGGTGAAGGGTGCCCGCGGGGGCCAGACAGACCCGGGGCAGGGGACCTTCACCTTCAACATGGGCGTCACCTACAGGATCGAGGGCGGGGAGATCCGCGGCGTCGCCCGCGGCGTCTCGATCACCGGGAGGATACTCGAGGTCCTCAACAACATAGACGCTGTTGGCAGGGACCTCAGGGTCTCCACGAGCGTCTTCGGGGGCTGCGGCAAGAGCGGCCAGCTCGTCAGGGTCGGGGACGGCGGCCCCCACGTCAGGGTTAGGGGGCTCCTCATAGGCGGGAGGTGATCGTGGATGCCGGAGCCCGCGTTCCCAGAGTGGTTCGACGTCGAGAAGGCCCTCAGGCTCGCGGAGAGGGCCTCCGGGGGCGAGGCCGAGGTATACGCCTCCTACGGCTGGGTCCTCCGCGTCGACGCCAAAGCCGGGAGGGTCGAGAGGGCAACGAGGAGGGCCGAGCTTGTGGTGGGCGTGAGGGTCGCCGTCGACGGGAGGACAGGCGGCGCCGGGGGCCAGGTCTCGAGCCCCAGCGGCCTCGAGGAGATAGTGGAGGCGGCGGTCTCAATAGCCAGGAGCTCCACGAGGGACCCGAGGTGGCCAGGCTTCAACCCCACCCTGGGCTCCTCCAGGGTCCCCGAGGGGGTCTACGACGAGGCAACAGCCGAGGCCGACCCGGGAGAGCTGGCCGGGATCCTCTCGAGGGCCGTCAAGGCCGTGGCTGATGCGGGGGCCAGGGTTAGCGAGGCCTTCATCTACACCAGCGCCGGCGTCGAGGCATACGCCAACAGCCACGGCGGCCCCCTGGAGTCCAGGGGCACAGGCTTCACTGCCGCCGTCGAGGCCGTCCACGGGGAGGGAAGCTACTACGACTATGTGGACTCCACGAGGGTCGAGGCCGAGAGGCTCCTAGAGGCCGCACCCAGGATAGCCGGGAGGGCCCGTGAGGCGAGCGAGGCCCGGGGCCTCGACGAGCCCCTGAGGGGCATGCTACTCCTAGAGCCCCGGGAGGCAGCTGAGGTCTTCAGCGTGCTCATAGAGCCAGCGCTGAGCGCCGAGGCAGTCATCGAGGGCAGGAGCCCCCTCGCAGGCAGGCTCGGGCAGCAGGTGCTATCCCCCAGCATAACCATAGCCGACGAGCCCTCGCTGCCCTACAGGCCCTCCTCGAGGTGCTTCGACGCCGAGGGCCACCCGGCCTCGAGGAGGACCCTATTCGAGAGAGGCACCCTCAGGGCGTACCTCCACACCTACTACACCAGCAGGAGGCTGCCCGAGGGCGGGGGCCCAGGTAACGCCGTGAGGGCCAGGCCCTGGAGCAGGCCAGTGCCTGGGGCGAGCAACCTCGTGGTCGAGGCCAGCAACGTCCGGGGGAGCATCGAGGACCTGGTGGCCGAGATCGATAGGGGGGTAGTGGCGACTGCCAACATAGGCCTCTGGATGTCGAGGCCCGAGAGCGGGAGGCTAACCGCCACGATAACCCACGGCTACCTGGTGGAGAAGGGCTCCATAGTGAGGCCCGTGAAGGGCGTGAGCGTGATGGCCGACGTCTACGAGGCCCTATCCAAGGGCTACATAGCCGCCGCGGGCCCCAGCGAGTGCAGGGGCTCAGTCTGCACCCCGGCACTGCTGGTGAGCGGCGTCACCCTCAGCTGAGCGCTGCCTCGAGGTCCCCGATTATCTCCTCGGGCGTAGCCACGCCCACGCTCAGCCTCACAAGGCCCGGGGTTACGCCTAGCCTCTCCCTCTCCTCCTCTGGTAGGTTCCTGTGACTGCTTGCATAGGGGTACGACGCTAGGGGCTGTGTCGCCCCGAAGCTGGAGGCTGGCCGGATCCTGCGGAGCCTCGAGAGTAAGGCTAGGGCCCTCTCCCGGGAGCCGAGGTCGAATGAGACCACCCCGCCGTAGCCTCCCCGGAGGATCCTCCTCGCTATGTGGTGGTCGGGGTGGCTCTCGAGGCCGGGGTAGTAGACCCTCTCGGCCAGGCCGGACTCCTCGAGCCACCTAGCCACCTCGAGGGCGGTCCTCGAGGCGTGGGGGACCCTGAGGCTGAGGGTCTCGAGGCCCTTGAGGGCCTGGTAGGCCTCCCGGGGCTGGAGTATGCTGCCTAGGAGCCTCCTGGCCCTCCAGAGGGCCACGTGCAGGATCCCGTCGGCGCCCGCTATGAGGCCTCCGAGGGCGTCGTTGGAGCCTATGATGTACTTCGTCAGGCTCTCAACCACGAGCCCGGCCCCGAGGTCGAGGGGCCTGGCGAGGACCGGGCTAGCCATGGTGTTATCGACCGCCAGCACGCAGTCCCTCTCGAGGCATACCCGGGCCAGGTCTCGTAGGGGAGGCACCCTCAGGGTCGGGTTGCCCATGGTCTCCACCAGGACTAGGCCCACGCCGGGCTTGTCGGCCTCGTGCAGGAGCTCGTCCCAGGGGGGCCCCGCAACCGCGAGCCTATCACCGAGTATCCAGGAGGCCGCCGCCCTCGTGGAGCCGTAGGAGAGCCTCTCAACCACCACTCTACCGCCGCGGCCGAGCCTCCAGTACAGCAGGAGCGCCGTGATAGCGGCCATCCCGGAGTTGAAGGCCAACCCCCACCGGGCCCCCTCGAGGCCCGCGAGCCTCCCCTCGAGGAGCATGGTGGTCGGGTTGTTCTCCCGGGAGTACTTGACCTCAGCCTCCTCCCTAGGGCCCCCGGAGGCCAGTGCCTCCAGGTCGTAGGTGTAGGCCACGGAAACGCTGACGGGGGGCACCACGGGGTCCCCGCCGCTACCCCTCGTCGACCCCCACAACCCTCGCACCCCACAAGGCAAGCTCCGCCACGAGGGGCCTCGCTGGCCCGCACGACTCCCTGTAGACCCCAGCCATGGCCTCGGCGGCCCCCGTGGCGGCCTTGGGGTCGCCTGCTAGGGCTACCATGCTGGGCCCTGCGCCGCTCAGCGAGACGCCGAGGGCCCCCGAGTCGAGGGCCGCCCTGACGGCTTCCTCGTAGCATGGGTGGAGCATCGCCCTCCGCGCCTCGACTATGTCGTCAGCCATCATGAGCTTACCCGCAGCCTCGAGCCTGCAGCAGGCCAAGGCGGAGGCCAGCATCGCTGCCCTGCCAGCGTACGCCGTGGCCTCCCTGAGGGTGAGGGTCCCGGGGAGGATCCCCCTCATGGCCCGGGTCTTCCCGGGCCCCGGGGGCTCGAGGGGCACGGCCAGGGCTAGGTAGACGGGGCAGGGGGGCCTGTACGACTCCACCAAGAGCCCTCCGGGGGTCCTCGCTACTAGGGCCACGCCGCCTAGGAGGCTGGCCGCTACGTTATCATAGTGTGGCGCCCCGGCAGCCACGGCCTCGCCCTCGCCAGCGTGGGCCACGAGCCCTCGGATACTAGCCCCCCTAGGGGTTAGACCCGCGAGCTCGAGGGCCCGCGAGGCGGCGTAGACCGCAGCCGCCGCGGAGGCGCCGCTACTCCCCAGGCCCCTCCCTGGGGGTACGCCCTTCCACACCTCCAGCTCGACCCGCACCGAGCCCCTGAGGCCTAGGTCTTCCAGGAGGGACTCGACCGCGCGCCGGGCCGTAGCGGCGCCCCCGGCGCACCGCGCCTCGGGCCCCAGGAAGGCCTCTACCTCAACGCTGTACCCGCCGCTGCAGGGCTCAACGCACGCCCTCACCCTGTCCCTGTAGGCCGAGTGGGCGACCGCTACCACGTCGAAGCCCGAGCCCAGGTTAGCCGAGCTCGAGGGGGCCTCCGCTGTGACGCACACACGCCGGGCCAAGGCCTCCCCACTCTTGGCCCCCCGGGCCGGGGTGGGCGGCATAAGGGGGTTTCGCCCGAAGCCACTATAGGGTCCCACCATCCACTCCATACTGGTGGTATAGTGGAGGCGCTAGTGAGGGTCGACGGGAAGGGCGGGCTGGTCATACCTAAGGAGCAGAGGGAGAGGCTCGGCATACGGGGCCTAGTAAGGCTTAGAGTGCAGGGTGATAAGCTGGTCGTCGAACCGGTGAGGGACCCCCTAGAGGCCCTGGAGGCCAGCGTGGTAGAGGGCACTAGGGGCGTGGCCAGGGAGATCGAGGAGCTACGCAGGAGGGCCCTTGAGGAGGCTGGGAGGAGGCTGGCCGAGAGATGGTCTTAATAGAGACCGACCTACTCCTCGCGGCCTCCTCCCCTAGCGACGCCCACCACGGGGAGGGTGTGAGGCTGCTGAGGCCGGGCCCTCAGCTAAGGCTGTCCCCCTATAGCCTGTGGAGTTGGACCTCCTCATATCCTCGGGCCGGATACGTGTCAGGCTCCCAGACTTCTATGTCCACCTAGGCGAGGTACTGGAGTTCTACGGCATAACGATACCACCCCCCAGGGCCAGGCACCTGGCGGTGGCATGGAGTCTCAGGATGAGGTACGGCCTCACCTACTTCGACAGCCTCCACGCCGCCACCGCCATAGTGGAGAACGAGGCTATAGCCAGCTATGACTCCTCCTATACCTAGGATAGTAGGGCTCAAGTACGTGCATCCCTCCCAGCTGGTGGGCGGAGGCTAGCCGACCCGGCGGATAGATCCAGGAGTCACCTCGAGTGTCGCGCTAAGCCGGCTCTTGCACGGCTAGGCCTAGCTACCAGCTAGAGGGGCCCGGGAAAAGGAGTGTTAGAGGGGATCCGGCTCTCCGTCTATTCGGGCTATTCGGGGAGGACCGTTTTGCCGTAGGAGGTGTTTATCACTATGGCGGCTGATGTGTAGACGGCTGAGAGGCCTGTGGCGACGCCCCAGCCGCCTGCTATCTTGAGGAGTGTCTGGTTGTTGAGGCCGAAGGCGGCTGATAGTAGGAAGAATAGTATGGTTAGGAGGCCTAGGACCACCGAGACCGCCCTGGCTTTGAGGGCTATGGCCCCGACTGTGAGGTAGAGTGTGAATATGCCCCAGAGGGCCATCCAGACGGCCAGCTCCCCGGGGCTCGACGTGAAGATCTTGTAATGCTCTAGCAGGTTGAGGAGGGCTAGTCCTATCCAGAAGAGGCCGTACGACGTGAAGGCGGTGCCGCCGAAGGTGTTATCCCTCCTGAAGTCTATTATCCCGGCTATAACCTGGGCCAGCCCGCCGTACATGAAGCCGTAGGAGAGTGTGTAGCCGGAGGCCCCTATGACCCCCATGTTGTAGAAGCTCAGCGCCGTGGTCGTCAGGCCGAAGCCCGCCAGGCCTAGGGCTGCGGGGTTGCCCCACTCCTCCTCCGGCAAGCCAGGCAACCCCCTAGGACTTCATTAGCTTCTTGAACTCCTCTATGGCCCTCCTGACCTCCTCGACGGCGCTGGGGTCCTCTAGGGTGCTCGTGTCGCCAACGGGCTTGTCCTGTAGGAGGGCTATGAGGATCCTCCTCATTATTTTCCCACTCCTAGTCTTCGGGAGCTTCCTCACGAAGAGTATCCTCGCTGGCACCGCTATGGGGCCCACTACCTTCCTGACAGTCTGCTTGAGCTCCTCCTCAAGCTGCGGGCTGGGCTCGTAGCCCTCCTTTAGGACGACGACGCCCACGGGCACCTGGCCCTTAACGGGGTCCGGCGCGCCGACAACGGCGGCCTCGCTGACGGCTGGGTGCGTGAGGAGCGCGTCCTCCAGCTCTATGGTGCCTATCCTGTGGCCGGCCACGTTGAGGACCTCGTCCGCCCTGCCTAGGAGCCAGAAGTAGCCGTCGCTATCCTTTATCGCGTAGTCCGCGGCGTAGTATATCCACACCCCCTCGTCGGGCCTGCTGAACCTAGACCAGTACGTCCTCACGTACCTGTCGGGGTCGCCCCATATGCTCATCAGCATGCCCGGCCACGGCTCCTTTATGACGAGGTATCCCTTCTCCCCGGGCCTTGCGGGCTTGCCCTCGGCGTCGAACACGTCGGCCACTATGCCCGGTAGCGGGTAGGTGGCGCTCCCGGGCTTCAGGGGTACGAGGGCTATGCCGGGGGCCGGGCTAATCATGGCGGCGCCCGTCTCGGTCTGCCACCAGGTGTCGACGATAGGGGCCCTCTCCTTCCCTATCTTTGTGTAGTACCACTTCCACACCTCCGGGTTTATCGGCTCTCCCACGGTGCCCAGGATCCTCAGTGTTGATAGGTCGTGCTTCTCCACCCACTCGTCCCCGTACTTCCTGAGTAGCCTGAGGAGGGTTGGGCTGGTGTAGAATATGGAGACGTCATACCTATCTATAATCTCCCATATTCGGTGGGGGGCCGGGTAGTCGGGGGCGCCCTCGTACATGACCTGGCTGACGCCGTTCATGAGGGAGCCATACACTATGTAGGTGTGACCCGTTATCCAGCCTATGTCGGCAGCGCACCAATAGACATCGTGGGGCCTGGGATCCCAGTTCCACTTGAAGACGTGGTAGACGTAGGTCATGTAACCGCCTACACTATGCATGACGCCCTTGGGCTTGCCCGTGGTGCCGCTCGTGTAGAGTATGAATAGGACGTCCTCGGCCTTCCTCGGCTCGGGCTTGACGTAGGCCCTTAGGGGGGCCTCGTTTACTAGCTCGTGGTACCAGGCGTCCCTCTGCTCGTTCCATGGTATCTCGTTGCCAGCCCTCTTGACTACGATAACCTTCTTGACCTCTACGCCCTGCTGCCTGGCTAGGGCTACTGCCTCGTCCGCAGCCCTCTTCAGCTCGACCACACGGCCCCTCCTATAGAAGCCGTCGGCCGTGATGAGTACGTCCGCCTTGGCGTCGACGATTCTATCGGCCAGGGCCTCAGCGCTGAAACCAGAGAATACGACGCTGTGTATCGCCCCGATCCTCGTGACGGCCAGCATCGAGATGGGGAGCTCGGGTATCATGGGCAGGTAGATGCTGACCCTATCCCCGGGCTTCACGCCGACTATCTCCCTGAGGGCCCAGGCCAGCCTGTTCACCTCCCTGTAGAGCTCGCGGTAGCTAATGGTCCTCCTATCCCCGGGCTCCCCCTCCCAGTAGTAGGCAACCTTGTTGAAGACGTCGGTGCCGACCCAGCGGTCGAGGGCGTTGATATTGATGTTCGTGACCCCACCGACGAACCACCTGTAGAAGGGCGGGTTGCTCCTATCGAGCACCTGATCCCAATACCTAAGCCACACGAGCTCCCTGGCCCGCGCGTCCCAGAACCCCTCTATGTCCTCGATGCTCCTCCTGTAATAGTTGAGGTACGCCTCGAGCGAGGGGACGTAGGTTTCCCCGAAGGGGAGGGCCTCCGAAGACACCTCTAGCCCACCCTGAGGCCACTCCAATAAGTAGTCGCATAATATATATCGCTTCACGTTAATGACGATATTGTAGGTTCCATTATAATGGGATGGCCTTACGCGCCCCTTTTAAGGACTGATTACTTAATGGTATAATATGTTCGAGCCGACGGAGCCTATTAGGGTGGAGCCCATTAAAAGGCGCCCGTGGCGGCCGCTGTAGCCAGGTAGATTAGCCTCCCAGCGCCTATCCTTTGCGGGAGTGAGGCTAGTGTGGGACGCTGCGTCATAGACGCCCATAGCCACCTGCCGGTGGAGCCCCCGGTGGAGCCTGGGGACCTCGTGCGTGAACTCTCGAGGGCCGGGATTCGGGGGGCGGTGATCCTGGGGGTCCCGCCGGCCAGGGACGTTCTGGCCCGTGTGAGCTACGAGAGTATTGTGGGCGAGTACCAGAGGACGCGTCATGTTATAGAGAGGTATGCGCCCGACCTCAGGGAGGCCCTGAGGCCCGAGGCTCTCTACCTCTCGGTTGCCGAGCTCCTGCGCCGCTACGGGCAGCTCTGCAGGCTACCGCCGAGGGGCGGGGGTTACGCCATACTGGCGGCTGCTGACCTCAGCATGCCCCCCGACGAGCTTGCGGAGCGGCTCGAGCGGCTGGCGGCCGAGGGCTACGCTGGCTTCAAGGTGATCAGCACCCTCCAGTTCAGATTCCTAGACGACCCGGCCGTGGAGGCGGTGCTCGAGGTGGCGGAGTCCCGAGGGCTCCCGGTGGTAGTGCACGCTGGCTGCGACCCCGGCATATGGGAGCTACCCCGCTACTGCAGGTACGGCGACCCCTCGAGGCTCGAGCCCCTCCTCAGGAGGCATAGGGATGTGAGCATCATTATAGCCCATATGGGGGGCTATAGCGCTATAGCCCCGGGCATATTCACTGAGGAGGCCGTGGGACTTGCCAGGAGGTTCGGCAACGTCTACCTCGACACCTCCGCGGTGCCGGGCTTCCTGGTGAAGAGGGTGGCGCGCTCGGTGCCCAAGGGCCGCATACTCTTCGGGACGGACTATCCCGTGATTAACCACGACGACGTGCGTGGGCTAGTATACATTGTCGAGAGGGCCCTGAGGGCCGCCGGCTACGGCGAGCGTGACATAGAGGAGGCCTTCCACGGCCTCGCGGAGGAGCTCTTCGGGGTGAGGTGCCCGTGACCCTAGACTGCTCCAACCTAGACCTGAGGATAGAGCACCCATACCTGGGCGCCCTCAGGGCCCGGAGCCCCCGCCCCGAGGATAGGGACGCGCTCGTGGACTTCCTACGCAAGCTCTCGGCGGAGTCAATCTACCACCGCTTCTTCAGGCTCCTCAGGGATCCCAGGGAGGTCGTCGACAAGATGCTCGGGGGCAAGGATACGCTATACTGCATCATACTCGAGGGGCCCCAAGGCGTCATAGCCTGCGGCGAGGCCTACAGAACAATCTGGCCCGACGTGGCCGAGCCAGCCGTCACCGTCCTAGACCGCCACCAGGGCCAGGGCCTAGGCACCCTCGTGGTCATGCTACTAGCGGCTTGCGCCCTCTCACGCGGCATAAGGAGGTTCAGGGCCGTCGTCTTCAGGGAGAACACCCCCATCAGGAGGATAACGGAGAAGCTGGCCCCCAGGATAGTGGATGACTACGGGGACTCACTAGTAGTCGAGATGGATCTAGAGGAGTCCGCCCCCACAATAAGAGAGGCCCTGGCTCGCTGGGGCATCGACGCCGACCCCTAGCCCCGAGGGGCCAGTAAATGCGGGGCGGCGCTTATAGCGTAAATATTTATTCGAGTAGTAACCTAGTGGGGTGGGATTATAGGCACACCATCCCGAGAGGCTGGAGGGGAGCCCCCCATCCTCGTGCCCCCGCAGGTGCGCTACCTCATGGAGTGGGGTAAGAGGGACTTCGTCTCCTTCTGGGACTGGGCCGCCCGCCAGACCCTAGGCGACATATTCTGGAGGCGCCTCTGGGACTCGACGTTCGAGTGGGGCGACAAGACGTTCTACTGGTACAAGGGCGGAGTGACGAACGTCTCGTATAGCGCCCTCGACTACAAGGTTGCGAGGGGTGATGGGAACAGGACAGCATTCATTTACCACCACCCCGAGGCCGGGGAGGAGAGGGCGATAACCTACTCCTCCCTCCTAGGCCTCGTGGAGAAGTACGCCGCTGCCCTCCGCGGGCTCGGGGTCAGGAGGGGCGATAGGATACTCATATACATGCCCACGAGGATAGAGTCGGCGGCCCTCATGCTGGCCGCCGCGAGGGTCGGGGCTATTCACGCGGCGGTATTCGCGGGCTTCTCCGCTGGCGCCGTGGCTGACAGGCTAGAGCTCACCGGGGCTAGGTGGGTCTTCACCCAGGACTACAACCTGAGGAGGGGGAAGCTGATACCCCTGAAGGAGACTATAGACAGGGCCCTCCAAGCCGTTGAGGGTAAGGTAGAGGTTGAGAAGGTCGTAGTATTCGAGTCCGGCTACACGAGCAGGGAGGCCCCCCTGAGGAGGGGCCGCGACCTCTCGTGGGGCGAGTGGCTGGACCACGCCAGCCAGGGCAGGCCGGATGTCGAGTGGATGAAGTCTAACGAGCCCCTCTTCATACTACCCACCTCCGGGACCACGGCGAAGCCGAAGCCCACGGTGCAGATGCACGGCGGCTACCAGGTCTACGTCTACCTCATGGAGAAGTGGGTCTACGGCATGAGGAGGGATGACGTGTGGTTCTGTACGAGCGATATAGGCTGGATAGTCGGCCACAGCTACGTCGTCTACGGCCCCCTCCTCGCGGGAGCCACAAGCGTGATCTACGATGGGGTCCCCGACTACCCGAGGCCCGACATGTGGTGGGAGGTGATTGAGAGGTACCGCGCCACAGGCTTCTGGACCTCGCCCACAGGGGCCAGGATGCTCATGAAGCTCGGCGTCGACAAGGCTAGGAGACACGACCTCTCCTCAGTCGAGAGGGTATTCACGGCCGGCGAGCCCCTCAACCCGCCCGTGCTCAAGTGGCTCATGTACGATGTGTTCGAGGGGAGGATCCCCGTCATAGACCACATGTGGCAGACCGAGACGAGTGGGCCCCTGGTGGCGAACACGTACGGGCTAGCCATGTACCCGATAAAGCCTGGCAGTGCGGGCATGGGCGTGCCAGGCGTTCACGTGGAGGTGGTTAACCCCGAGACAGGCAAGCCGGTCGGGCCCGGGGAGAGGGGCGTTGTGATAGTGAGGAACCCATTCCCAGGCCTCACCCCAACCCTCTGGGGAGACCCCGAGAGGTACTGGAGGAGCTACTGGGAGGCAAGGCCCGCGCTAAAGGGCGTGTACTTCACCGGCGACGCTGCCTACATCGACTCCGACGGCTACATATACTTCGTTGGGAGAGCGGATGAGGTCATCAAGATAGCGGCTCACAGGATAGGCACCATAGAGGTGGAGTCCGCATTCCTGAGCCACCCAGCAGTGGCTGAAGCGGCTGTCGTCGGGGTGCCGGACCCCATCCGCGGGGAGGCGGCTGTCGCCTTCATAGTACTCAAACCAGGCTACAAGCCCAGCGAGGACCTCAAGAGGGAGCTCATAGAGCACGTGAGGAAGACGTACGGCCCCATAGTCGTCTTCAAGGGCCTAGAGTTCGTCAACATGCTACCCAAGACCAGGAGCGGGAAGATAATGAGGAGGGTGCTGAGGAGGCTCTGGACGGGAGAGCCCCTGGGAGACCTCTCAACACTCGAGGAGGAGGCATCCATAGAAGAGGTCAAGGAGGCCATCTCGAAGCTGAAGATACTAATGAAGGAGGAGTAGACCACGGCTCCTCGAGCCCCTGCCTCCCCCCTTCTTTCCCCGCAGGCCCCCTACACCGGGGGCGGGGTGGTCCTCCATAGGGTTAGTGGTGAGGGCTCGTCTATGCCGGGCTTGTTGAGGCCCCTGCGGAGCCTCTCGAGGGCCCTCCTCAGGGGCTGGGCGTCGAATGCTATGGTTGTGTGGAGCGCTGCTAGGCCCCTCCAGCCGTTGAAGCGCCTCGTCAGCTCCTCGGCGGCGCGGGCCTCTGGCACCTCGTAGGCCTCGGCTACGAGCCTCTTGAGCCACCTGTCGAGGGGTAGCTCGCTATAGCGCCTGCAGGCCAGCACCCACGCTAGGGCTAGGGTGTAGGGGCCCACGCCCCTCACCCCCGCCGCTTCCCCGAGGCTCTCGCAGTCGAGCATGTGGGCGCGGGCCTCTAGGAGGCGCCTCACGGTTTCTGCCCTGTAGCCGAGGCCGGAGGCCCTGAGCACGTCGAGCGTTAGCGTGTGGGGCTCGGGGGTTGCGAGGTAGACGCGGCCCCCGGGGGTTACGAGCCTCTCGGATGCGTTTAGGTGAAGCCTGTAGAGCATGCCCCAGCCCTGCCTGAAGCTCGCGTTCTGCTGACACACACCGACTAGGAGGGCCTGCCAGGGGCTCGAGGCCCTGAGCCTGAGGCCGGGCATCGCTTCGGCCACGCCCCCCACTAGGGGGTCGCCGCGGGCTAGGATCCTGTAGCCACTGAGGTCCTCGTCGAGCCCTAGGATCCAGGGGAGCCTCTCCAGCTGGTCCTCCCAGCACCTGTTGCCGGGCGTGGAGTAGACCCTGTAGAAAATCCTCCCGGGCCCCCGGGACCAGTCCAGGAGCACAAGGCTGTGGGTGCACAGCTCGAGGAGGGCCCTAGGGGCGCCCCAGTACATCCAGCCGAAGCTGTAGACCCGCATGGTGTCGCGGGGACTGTAGCTCTCGGGGTCGTAGCGGAGCGCGCCCCCGTAGGCCTCGACGAGCCTTATCACGCCGCGGCCCCCAGGGCCCGGGGTGGTATGGGGCTAGATGGGGCTAGTCGAGGATGCTGCCTATCGAGAGGGCCAGGTAGCCGAGGGCGGTGGCGGCTAGCTCCCTATCGCTCAGGCCCCCCACGGGAACCCCCGCTGCCTCTAGAAACGCCTCGACCAGGCCCCGCCCGGCGGGGTCGTCGGCAGCGAGGGCCACAGCCGAACTCGCGAGCCTGTAGAGCCCCTCGGCCCCAGCGGCCCTAGCCAGCTCGGTTATGGGCACCACCTCCAGCTCCCCCGGCGGGGGGAGCCGGGCCTCGCCCACCTCCACTCCAGTAGCCCTGACGGCGTCCCTCAGGGCAGCGCAGGCTAGGGCCAGCACCTCCATGGCGGTCCTCTCCTCGCCTATGTCGAGTAGCTCCACGGCGAGCCCGGCCAGCTCGGCGAACTCCTCCAGGCCAGCCTCAGCGCCAAGCGGCTCCTCCACAGCCACTGGGAGGCCGGCGGCCGCCTCGACTCCAGCGTCTACAGCCGACAAGGCCACGCCACCACCGCATGCTATGGGGCCCCGGGTTAAGTGGTGGGGAGCGCCCCGTACTCCCACGGTGACACCAAGCCTAGAGGAGCGCCTGGGCATCACAGGCCGGGAAGGCACCGGAATCCCCGAGCGCCTCAACCACAAGCCCCGAAGCCCCGGTATACCCCCCAGTTCCCACCAGAGTGGGCCAGCCACACTTATCCACTCCCCACCCCCGCGAAGCCGGGGCCCCGTGGGGAGTGGAATCCGGTCTCTGACCCCCCAGCGAGGGCAGGGTGAAGAATCCTAGTCCATCCGACGGGCCCCACCCTTATCACCCCCGGGCTCCTCAGCGTTGGGTGGGTGGCGGGCGGCTTGATGCTGCTGACGCTGGCAGCCATACTAGGGTTCCTTGTGGGCTTCATCGTTGGCGTTAGGAAGCACGGCGTCCTCTACGGGCTCGGCCTAGGGATCCTGCTGGCCGTCGTGACTCCCCTCCTAGTACTCATAATACCAGTCCTCATAGTGCTGGCCCTAGCAGCGATACTCCTAGTCCTAGTACTCGCCCTACTCGGAGTCAAGGCGATCTAGTCCAGGCGAGCACGACTAGTGATGACACCCGGACGCCGACCCCCCATGGGGGGTTGAGGAGGATGTCCTAGGCTGAGCCCCACCTGGGGGAGTGGGCTCCTTATAGGCCCCCATTGATTGCTGGGGGTTGGGGCCCGATGACTGGCCGTTGGGTGTCGCCCGCATCGGCGCCACCCTTTTGCTGGGGGATGGCGTGTCCCCTGGCTTGGAGGGCCTTGCTAGAGTTGGGCTGTGTAGTCGTAGTGCATTACTAGTGGGAGGCTGGTCTTCGCCATTATGTAGCCCTCCTTGTAGACGTGGCTTGCTATGACCATGGTCCTGTCGGGTAGGCGTGGGAGGTACTTCTTGATGTCCTCGGGTAGGTCTATGTAGTCCAGCTGGCCCTTGTCCATCCTGAGTATTATCTTGGTGTTGGCTAGCTGGAGTATTATGTCGTGTAGGTCCTTGGGGCTGTGCGTTGAGAATACTATGCCTAGGCCCCTGGCCCTCCCGAGGCGGGCTATCCTTGATATCATCCCCGCCACCTGCCTGCTGGACTCCCTCTCCTCGCTGGGCCCCTTCTCCTGGGGGAAGAACTGGTGTGCCTCGTCTATGAATACTACCACGCTGGGCGTTCTCCGCCGCCTCGCCCACGCCCTGTGCTTCCACTCTATCAGGCTCTCGAGCATCCTGTAGGCCGCGAGCCTGGGGGCTTCGACGCTGCTGAGCCCCCTCTCGCTCGGCCACTTGAGGTCGAGCACGACAGGGGCGTCGGCCTCCATGGCCTCGCTTACTATCCACTCCCACCCGGGCTCCGGGAGGGGCTCCAGCTTGCCCCCCGTGTCGACTAGGAGGTCCACCATGCCCGTGTCTAGGAGGCTCCCCAGCCTCCTCTGGAGGGCCTCGAGGGTGCCCTTGTGGGGCCTAACCCTCCTCAGCTCCTCGTGGTAGAGCCTGGCCAGGTCGCCTAGGGTGAAGTCCTCCCCCGAGGGCGCGGTGTATACTGGCTCCTCGTAGGCCTCAGCCACCCCCTTACCGGCGGGGACGGCTATGTAGGGTGAGAGCATCTCGTGGGCCCCGGCTATCTCCTCCTCAACGTCTATCCTGCCGCGGCTCAGCGTGTACTCCAGCTCCACGGTCGCCGCGACGTAGAGGGCCTGGAGGGGCCCGGCGTAGCCGTCGAGCTTCCTCCTCACCCTCTCCCTGACCCTCCTGAGGAGCTCGCGGGCGAACGGCGTCAGGCCCGGCATGAGGCCTACGAGCCTGTCACTCTCCATCCGGGAGGTGTCTATGGAGTAGGGCACTAGCCTGAGCCTGAAGCCCGCGGGCACCTCGGAGTCGAGGGCTACCGCGCCCCCGCGGGCCTTGAGCCTCCAGGGCCCGGGCTCTACTCCAGCGAGGGGGAGTATGGAGTACCTGTAGTAGGCTGAGGCGAACCAGGACCAGAGGGAGGCCTGGTCATAGGGGTCCTCCACGTTGGCCATAGCCTCCTCCACATCGTATATCGTCACGGGGACCACGACGTGGAGCGCCCTCGGGGGCCCCACGCCCCTGTAGATCCTCGAGCGCACCACGGCCTCGGCCTGGGGCTCCTCCTCGACGGGCCTCGGGGGGAGGGGTAGCTGGAGGAAGTCCTGGTTCATATCGGCCACCACAACGACGGGCCTCGCGCTCCTGGCCTGGAGGCTGTAGAGGGAGGCTATCATGTTCTTGAGGAGAGTCGTCTTACCAGAGCCCGTCGTGCCCAGTACTAGGACGTGCTGGAGGAAGGCCTTGAGGGGGAGCCTCACGGGCACGGAGCCCCCCTTCACCAGGGACCCCGGCGTCGCCAGGGCCCCCAGGGGGACACCCTCTGCTGGGAGGTCGAGGAGCCTGGCCAGCACCTCCGGCTTGGGGTCGACCACGGGTGCCTGGGGCTCTATGCTAGTGGTGGCGGGCACCACCTCCCCCGTCTCCGGGTCCATCTCCACGAGTAGCTCCCCGACTATAGTGGTCCTAGTCAGGAGGCCGCGGGGCTCGAGGGCCTGTTGGTACCCGCTCACGGGAGGCTCGACGCCTAGCTCGGCCAGCTCGTCCCTCCTCACTATCTCCACTACCCTGAGGAGCGCGGCGTGGCCCCACTTGGGGTCGACCACGACCAAGTAGTCGCCGACCCTGTGGAGGCTCGAGGGGCCCCCGGAGTAGTAGACCTCGGGGTCGACCTCGAACTCCACCCTGGCCCCGTGCTGGACCCTCACCTCCCCGTACCTCGAGACGGAGCCCACGATGACGCCGAGGCTGGAGGCCCTCTCGTAGGCCCCCCGGAGAC
>JALWPV010000006.1 GCA_027080775.1 Acidilobaceae archaeon | reverse complement strand
GGCCTGGTCGGGGAGGCGGCGGGCAGGTCCTCCGCCCCGGCCCCTAACTGCGGGGGGGTCGGGGGGGAGGACAGCCCCTCGGCGAAGGAGGCGGTGGTGGGGGCCTGGGAAGACGCCCCTGCGGTCCGAACGGGGCCCGCGGGGGCGGAGGGGTGCCCCTCGGCGTGGTGGAGCAGCGCCTGGACCCGCTCTCCGAGGCTTTCGAGGCCTTCACCTCGAGCCTGGCGGGGATCCTGGGTATAGGGAGGCTCGAGGCTGAGAGGCTCACCGTGAAGCCCCCGAGGGAGGAGTACGGCGACCTGGGCTTCCCGCTCATGCGGTACGCCCGCAGGCTGGGCCTAGACCCCGGGGAGGTGGCGGCGAGGGTATCGAGGAAACTCGAGGCTGCGGGGGTCTCGTGGGCGAGGGTCGAGGCTGTGGGCGGCTTCCTTAACCTCAGGCTCGACGCCCCCGCCGCCGCGGAGAGGGTCTTCAGGCTACTCGAGGGGGGCTGGGCCCCCAGGCCCCCGGGGACCCCGGAGCCCCGGGTCGTGGTTGTGGAGCACACGAGCGCCAACCCGATACACCCCCTACACATGGGGCACGCTAGGAACAGCGCCCTCGGCGACGCCCTGGCCAGGCTCCTGGAGGCTCGTGGGCATAGGGTGAATAGGAGGTTCTACGTCAACGACGCCGGCCTCCAGGCCGCCTACGTGGTGCTGGGCTTCAAGCTCCTCGGCCTAGACCCCAGGGAGGCCGCCGGGAGGGCGGGCCTGAAGCCGGACGAGCTGGTGGGCTGGGTCTACGCTGCAACCCACACCCTCATAGACGCCGAGAAGGTCCGCAGGTCCGGGGCGCCCCCGGGGGAGCTGGAGGAGCTGGCTGCGAGCCTCGCGAGGCTCAGGGAGAGGGAGCCCCTCCCCGGCCTCTTCGACAGGCTCCTCGAGGCCATATCATCCATGGAGGATCCCGAGGGCGAGGTCGCGGGTGTGCTCAGGGACGTAGAGTTCAGGAGGGAGCCCACCGCGAGCCTCGCTAGGAGGGTGGCGGAGGCCGCCCTCGAGGGTATAAGGGAGACCCTCGCCAGGTTCGGGGTATCCTTCGACGCCTGGGACTGGGAGACCGACCTACTCTGGAGCGGCAGGGTCGCCAGGATCCTTGAGGAGGCTAGGAGGAGCAGGTACTACACGAGGCACAAGGGGGCCGAGGCCCTGGATATACCGAGGATAGTGAGGGAGCTAGTCCTCCCCGACCCCGAGGCTAGGAGGCGGATAAGGCTCCCCAGGGGCTTCGAGGTGCCGCCCCTCATACTCGTGAGGAGCGATGGGACCACCCTCTACACCACGAGGGATATAGCGTACACGCTCTACAAGTACGAGGCCGCAGGCGCGGATGAGGTCATAAACGTCGTCGGGGCCGAGCAGAGGCTACCGCAGCTCCAGCTGAGGCTCGCCCTCCTGGGGCTCGGGTATAGGAGGGAGGCCCTCAACCTGACCCACTATGACTACGAGATGGTGAACCTGCCTGGGAGGAGGATGAGGAGCCGGAGGGGCATCCTGGTAACGCTGGACGAGGTCCTCGACGAGGCCAAGGCTAGGGCTGTGGAGGAGGTCAGAGCCCGGAACCCCGGCGCCCCGAGGGAGTGGGTCGAGGAGGTGGCGGAGAAGATAGCCGTCGGCGCGGTGAGGTTCGCCCTCGTGAGGACAAGCGCCCCCAGGCCCATAACCTTCGACTTCGACAAGGTCCTAGACCTCAGGGAGAACAGCGGGCCCTACCTCCAGTACACCTACGCCAGGACCGTCGGGATCCTGGCGAAGCACGGCCCCATAGACTACAGGGCCGCAGACCCCGGCGAGTGCGGCGAGCCCCAGAGGAGAGGCCTCCTAGTGGAGAGCCTGAGGACTGGCCTCGTGGCCGCTAAGGCAGCCGACGACCTAGCCCCCGAGGACCTAGCCACCCACCTCCTAGGCCTGGCGGACAGGTTCAACTCCTGGTACCAGATGGAGAGCGTCATCCACGACCCCAGCGAGGCCTCGAGGGAGTGCAAGGCCGCCCTGGTGGAGCTGGTCAAGAGGGCCCTGGAGGTGGGCCTGGGCCTCCTCGGGATCCCGCTGACCCCCAGAATGTAGGATTTAGGAGGAATAAACTACTACCGACCCGCCGGGCCATTGAGTTGTTCTGGGCTAGAAAGAGGGTAGGGAGTGAAGCCTATGCGGTGCCTAGAGGCGTGGGGCGGGTTACTCTACCTTTATCTCCTTGCGGGCCTCCCAGAGGCCGTGGAGGTTGCAGTAGCTTATGGCGTAGAGCACGCTGTTCTTCTTGAGCTTCAGTGTTAGGGTGGCCTCGGCCTCGGTGTACTCGGGGCCGAAGTGGATTGTTGCGACGTGGATTGGGTTGAAGGGCCTGCCCTCCTCGTAGATGTAGAGCTCGAGCCTCCTGATGCTGTGGACGTCCCTCATCTCGTGGGGGCCGACCTTTATCGTGACCTTGAAGGGCTCGCCGGCCTTGACCTTGTCGGGGGCCTCTATCTTGGGCGTGTGGGTCTCGGCCTTGCTTATGGCCTCGCCGGGGGCCTGCTCCTGGGTATAGATAAGTTCTCCGAAGGGCTTCGCCATCCCTTCTCACCGGTAAAGCAATGGGGTGCGCGGAGATATTAATCTCTTTCGTACTTACTCTTACCTCGAAGCAAGTTCGCTAGCCTAGTGTATGAGGAGGAGGGCCAGGACAGCCGTCACGGCGGAGCCTATGAGGTCCACGATAGACGTTATCAGCGGTAGCGCGGCGTTGTCCGGGTCAAGGTTGAGCCTACTCGTGGCTAGGGCCGTGGCGACGCCTATAGCGCTCCCGGCTGCTGTTATGGCGAGGCCCCCGCCGACTACTGTTACCGCGAGCCTGTATGCTGTGACGGGGAGCCCGAGGATCCTCCCCCATAACTCGGCGATGAGAGCCAGCACCACCAGCGCTGGGGCGACGCCTAGGACCGCCTCCGAGACCATGGTTGGGGTCTCCCTCACAACCCTCTCGGGCCCGTAGAGGTGTAGCATGGTCGAGCTCCTGCTGACTATTACGGAGGAGGCCGCCCCAGTATCCTCGAGGAGGCTTGCAACGACGTGTATAACACCCGCCGCGTAGAGGGCGTCGCGGGTCCTCGAGAGGATCCCCCCGGCCAGGCTCTCTATGAAGGCCGTCAGGAGCATGGCGAGGGATATGTCCCTCACGATAGAGCCCAGGCGCCCCCCGAGCCTCGCCGCTACGAGGAGAGCCGTCGCCGCGGCCCATAGCGTGGCAAACGCCAGGACCCCCTCGGCCACCGGGCTCCCCAGCACTAGGGCGGCGGCGACGAGGGAGGGCACCGACACGATGTCGCCGGCCACGGTGAGTATGGGGGCCGCGACGTTATCCGGGTTCACGCCGCGCCTATACGTCCAGACGGCCACCAGCGCCGTGAAGGGTATCATAACGGTGAGAACTATAGCGCTGGACAAGCCGGCCGCCGCTATGGAGCGGAGGAGGGGCACCCCCGAGGCGAGCGCTGCTATGGCGGCTATCATCACCCCCGCCACGAGGGAGGCAGACAGTGCTGGCCCGGACTCGCTGGCTAGGGCGCTCCGCAGCCTGGGCTCCTCCACGCCGAGCTGGAGCCTGGTGGAGATCCTAGCGGCCATAGCCGACATGTTGCCGCCGCGCAGGTTCGCGAGGCCCGGGAGGAGGGCAAGTATCAGGGGGTAGGCCTTGAGTGCCCAGGCGAAGTAAGCTGAGAGGAAGACGTTAGCCACGTCCCCAGCGTCGGCTATGAGGGTGCCAGTCATTATCTCGAGGACATAGCGGGGGCGGGGGCGCAGGGAGAGGCGTAGGCCGCGGCGTCTCAGCGCCCCCCGAAGCCCCCGCCGTGCCACGCTTCCACCAGCGGGGGCCTAGTGGGGGGCGCCCACCCGTATTTAGGGGGTGGGGTCTACCTGTGGATCCTGCTTGCTATGAAGGCCTCGTACCCCACGTCTAGGTCCTCATCCGGCTTTAGGATCCCGCGGTTCCTCAGTATCTCCCTCGTCAGGATCCAGTATAGTAGCGCCAGGCTCCTCCTACCCTTGTTGTTGCCCGGTATGACGAGGTCTATGTTCTCTATTTTATTGTCTGTATCCGCGAATGCGACCACGGGGACCCCTATCTTCGAGGCCTCCTCTATGGCCTGCCTGTCCATCCTGGGGTCGGTGACTAGCACGACATCGGGCTCCATGTAGTACTCTAGGTGGGGGTTCGTGAAGACTCCCGGGACGACCCTGCCGAGTATCGTCTTGCAGCCAACCCTCTCGCACATCATCGTCGCCGGCTTCTGGCCGTAGAGCCTGGCTGAGACCACTACTATCTTCTCTGGCTCGTACCTGGCCAGGAACCTCCCAGCTATCCTGAGCCTCTCATCGATCTTCATCACATCGAATATGTAGAAGCCGTCTGGGTGTATCCTATAGACGAACCTCCTCATGTACTTCGTGCATATCTGGGTCCCGAATACAACCCCAGCCTTCTTGTACAACTCCACCGGGACCAGGGTCTCCCTCTGAGAGGATCCCACACTACTCAAGCCTCCTCCACCCCCGCTAGACCCTCAACCCCGCCGGGGACCTGGCGGGCGGCCCTCATCCTTATCACGTGGTAGAGGGCCATCTCCTCTATATACGTCACCGTAGTCAGCAGGGTCCTCCTACAGCAGTACCTATAGACCCCCAGGTCGTCTAGGACCTTCGAGGGGTCCTCCCCCGCCTCGACCCTGCGCTTGAACTCCTCCCACAGGTGCCCGAGGGGGGCGCCGCACGTGAAGCACCTTATAGGCGGTAGCATTCCACTCACACCTCCCCTGGGCCCTCACCTGTAGCTCTTCTGCCATCTCCTCCTGGCGCTGTACCTCATGTACTTCTCCGGCTCGGTCCTCCTCGGGTCCCCGGCCAGCATGGTGCGGTCATACTCCTCGAATATCTCGCGTAGCATCTCCGAGAGCCTGTTCATCCTCCCGCAGGCCTCGCCCTCGCCTTCGCAGCGGAAGAACTCCACGAGCCCCCGGGCTATGGCCATTCTGACGGCGTCGGCCTGGCCCATGACGCCGCCCCCCTCGACCTTGACGTCTATGTCCACTAGGTTCCTCACCTTCTCGCCAGCCAGTAGGAGGGGCTCCATCATCTTGATCCTCGCCATCTCTATGGGGTACAGCTCTATGGGGACCCCGTTCACCCTGACCCTGCCCTTGCCGGGCCTTATGACGGCCCGGGCTATGGCCCTCTTCCTCTTACCCGACGCTATCACTATCCTCGAGCTCAAGCCTCAACCTCACCCCTCCACCCTAGCTCCCTCGCTATCCTACCCAGGGTGACGTAGCCCCTGGAGAGCCGGGAGGCGTCGGCCTCCTTGAACCTCACCTTCTCAGCCCCCTCGTACTCCTTGGGGACGCCTATGTAGGCGCGGAGCCTCTTGAGGGCCTCCCTGCCCCTCCTGTTGTGCTTCGGCAGCATGCCCCTGACCGTGGCCTTGAAGAGCCTTATGGGGCTCCTCGGCCTCTTGGGCCTGAGCCTGTGGCTGTAGTGGCTCCTCACCCCTAGTATGGTCCTCTTGTAGGACTGCACGACCATCACGGGGTCGCCACTCACCACAACGTCCTGCACGTTAACCACGACGACCCTCTTGCCCTCGAGCAGCTTCTTCGCCACTATACTGGCGAGCCTCCCGAGGATCTGGCCGCGGCCATCGACCACTATCACTTCCCTACCCCCACTCAACGCCTCCACCCCCAGGGGGCTAGATGAGTATCCTGACCCTCCGGGCCGTCTTGTTCTCCTCGAGCAGCTCCCTTATCGTGATGGCCCTGCCCCCGGCGGCCTTGATCTTCCTCAGCGCCTCGGCTGAGAAGGCGTACGCCGCCACCGTGACGGGCTTCTCGAGGGTGCCAGCGCCGAGGACCTTGCCTGGCACGACTACTACCTCGCCCTCGCGGGCGTGCCTGTTTATCTTCGCAATGTTCACCTCGACCCTCCTCCTGGTAGGCCTTAGGAGTAGCTCGGCCACGTACCTCCACGCGGGGGCATTGTAGACGCGGCTGGCCTTCCTCAGCTCGTGCGCCAGCCTCCTCAGCTCGAAGTTAGTAGGGCCAGTCCTCTTCACTCCGCCTCACCGCCCAGCTTCTCCAGCTCCTCCAGTAGCCTCCTAGCGCGCTCCTCGAGGCGCCTGGCGGCTTCAAATACTATTCGCTCCGGCCTCAGGGCGCCGGTGGACTCAACCTCGAGTATTAGCTTGCTGCTGTCGAATTCGACCTCGAGGGCCCCGCGGCAGGCCTCCTCGGCACAGTAGAGTAGGCCCCCCGTCCTCTTGAGGTGGGGCATCTCCACGCTGCCGCTCCCACCGCTCTCTAGTAGCCTCCTGACCTCGGGGTAGGCCTCAACGCACTCGAGGCACTCGGGCCCGGCGGCCTTTGAGTTGTAGTGTATGACTGGCGTGTACCTCAGCACGCTTATCGAGGCCGGGCTCCACTTGCCGTGCTCGCTGCCCCTGCCGAGGCGTGCATAGGCCACTATGTGCACCCTCTGCCCGGGGGCTAGGTAGACTATTGGGGTCTCCGGGTAGACCGGCGTGACGTCGGGGTCGCTGCTCCTGAGCTGGCCGGCCTTGACGTACTTGCCGGTGTCGGCGTCCTCGGGTACCTCGTCCTCGAGTATGAGCTCCACGTAGCAGCTCCTATCGCCCTCATGGGCTCCACGGCACTCCTCGGGGCTCCTGTACTTGCGGAGGGCCTCATCGCTCTTGAGGACAACAAGGCCTAGCCTGTGGGCTATTATCTCGTCGTGGACGCCAGTGTTGTTATCGTAGAAGTAGGCGAAGTCCACGGCCATCGTTGGGACGTCGGATAAAGCGAGCCTCCTCAGGGCGTTCCCGAAGGCTATGGGGTAGCCCTCGAGGAGCAGGGTTATCCTCCTATCATCAGCCCCGAGGACCTCGACGCGCCTGCCAGGCAAGACCTCGCACCTCTGGGGGAGGGGCTAGACTCTCCTACCCCTCCTGCCACCCGGCCTCCTGGTGGTGTCGTGCGGTATGGGCGTCACATCCTCTATCCTACCAATAATGAAGCCGGCCCTGGCTAGGGCCCTTATGGCGGCCTGCGCCCCGGGCCCCGGAGTCTTGGGGCCGTGGCCCCCGGGGGCCCTCACCTTGATGTGGATCGCCACTATACCCCTCTCCATCGCCTTCTGGGCTGCCCTGCTAGCCGCCATCATGGCGGCGTAGGGGCTCGGCTTCTCCCTGTCAGCCTTCACGACCATGCCGCCCGAGACCCTGGCGACAGTCTCAGCCCCGGTGAGGTCTGTTATGTGGACTATGGTGTTGTTGAAGCTGCTATAGATGTGCGCCACGCCCCACTTCAGCTCCCTCTGGAACATCGCCATAACCCTTCACCCCTCCTAGGCGGCCTCCTGGGCCCTCTCCTTAAATGGGCTCCCGGGGGCGTAGTCGATTAGGTCCTCCTCCTCCCTCGAGACGAGGTAGCCGGGGCTCGTGACCCTCCTGCCAGCTATGGCTATGTGGCCGTGGGTTATGAGCTGTCTCGCCTGGTATATGGTGCGTGCCAGGCCCTTCTTCCAGACTATAGTCTGGAGCCTCCTCTCCAGCACGTGCTCGGCCGTGAGGCCCAGCACGTCGTCGAGCGTGGCGTTCTCGCCTATGAGGCCCATCCTGTGGAGCCTGTGCAGGAGGGCCCTTTCCCTCTCCCGCCTGATATCCTCGGGGAGGCCTAGGAGGCTCCTCGCCATGTGCCTGAACTTCCTAGCCAGGGTGGCGGCCCTCCACAGCTCCTTCTTGTTCTTGAGGCCGTAGCGCCCCATGAGCTCCAGCTCCTGTATGAGCCTCTCCTTGATCCACGGGTGCTTGGGGCCCTCCCACTTCCTCCTGGGCTTCCTCGGGTCACCCACGAAGCGTCACCCCCCAGGGCTACCTCCTCTTCTTCTTGACTCCAACCGTCATGCCGAGGCGGCCGGTCGTCCTGGTCCTCTGGCCCCTCACCTTGAGGCCTAGCTTGTGCCTCACGCCCCTCCAGCTGCCTATCCTTATCTCCCTCTCGATGTCCCTCCTCGCGTGGAATAGGAGGTCGGCCCCTATCAGGTGGAGGTCCTCGCCGGTCTCGTAGTCCTTCCTCCTATTGTAGAGCCAGGCTGGGAGGCCGAGCTTCCTGATGTCCTTCACGGCCTCCTCGAGCCTCCTGATCTCCTCCTCGCTCAGGTAGCCGATCCTCTTGTTCGGGTCGAGGCCGAGGGTCCTGATTATAGCGTAGGCTGTCTGGAGGCCTATGCCCTTGATCTCCGAGAGGCCGTAGGGCAGCTTGAGCTTACCGCTGATGTCAGTGCCCGCGATCCTCACTATGTACTTGAACTGCGCCTCCCCAGCGGTCTCACTCAATACAGTCCCGCACCCCAAAGAGGCCCCCCGCGCCCCGGGGGCCTTAAAGGGTTTACCGGAGGGGAGACAGTCACAGCCCCCCGGGCCCCCTAGACTCCCCCGGAGAGCCTGACGGCCAGGTACTGGATGCTGCAGGGGACGAAGCGTATCCACTGGAGTGAGGAGTAGCAGGTGCCCCACCTGGTCTTGTAGCGGCTACTAGCCCCCTCGAGGGCCTCGAGCGCCCACTCGGGCAGCTCCACCTCGCCGGCCAGCGCTATCTCGGCTACCCTCTCGGGCCTCCTGGTGCCGGGTATGGGCACTGCCCCCCTGGAGACTAGCCATGCGAGGGCCACGGTGGCCCTGGGGATCCCGAGTCTCTTGGAGACCCTGTCCATGGCCCCCTGGAGGGCCTCGTCGCTGGCTGCCTCCCTGAAGACTGGGTCGCCCCTCTGCGCGGGGTCCCTGGGGGCCCTGAGGCCCGCTAGCGCTCCCTTGGCCAGGGGGCTCCAGGCTATCAGTGCTAGGCCCCTCTCGTCTAGGAGGGGCTTCAACCTATTCTCGGCTACCCTATAGGCGAGGCTGTACTGGACCTGGTCGCTGACGGGCTCGATCCTGCGGGTGCACTCCAGGGCCTCCGAGACCAGCCCCGCCGGGTAGTTGCTCAGCCCATAGTAGTGGGCCAGCCCCCTCTCCACGGCCTCCTCGAGCCCCCTGACAACCCAGCACACGGGTATCCACGCTGGCGGGGGCCAGTGGGCCTGTATCAGGTCAACGGTCCTACCAAGCCTCCTATTGATGGCCTCGACCCCCCTAAGCACCAGGCGGCGGTGGAACCTGAAGCCCCCAACCTTGCTGGCAACTACCACCTCGTCGCCCAGCCCCAGGCTCCTCAGGGCCTCGCCGAGGAGCCTCTCACTACGCCCCCACCCGTAAACCTCAGCCGTGTCGAAGAAGTTAACCCCACGCTCAACGGCAGCCTCCACCACGCCCCTAACCCACCCACCACCCCCAG
>JALWPV010000005.1 GCA_027080775.1 Acidilobaceae archaeon | reverse complement strand
GGGTTAGGATTCGAGGATCTCCTTTATCTTCCTCCTGGCCTCTTCGAGGGCGGCCTGGGGGTCGGGCTTCGTGGTCTTGGGGTCGAAGGGGAACTGGCTCAGCACCAGCTTGACCTCGCCGTTGTCTAGCACGGCGAAGAGCTGGGGGAGCCAGGCCATCCCCAGCTCGTCGGTGTCGCCGTGATCTATGGCGTAGACGTAGTCCTCCTCCTTAACCTCGAGCTCGACGCCCAGCTCCTCGGCGAGGCTCTTGGCTAGGTTGAGCCACATCTTGTGGAGGGGGTGGTGCTTGATGGTATCCAATACCAGCTTGGCTATCCGCGCCATCCAATACACCTGGAGGCGGGCGCGGGGGCTCGGGTATAAATGGGGTGCCCACGTGCGCGGCTACCGCTTCGACTCCTCCTCGCATATCCTCTTCATCACTAGGGCGTCCTTGTCGAGTATCGGGCTCTCACTTATTATGACGGCGTCGATCCCCGTCTCGAGGTAGGCCCTGCAGACTATCCGCCAGTCGGGGCCGTACTCCTCCTCCGCCAGCGTGTGGTGCTCCCTCTCGCCCCCCCGGCCGTACTCTATCTTGGAGAAGTGGGTGTGGAGGGGCCTCACTGCCCTCGAGCCCAGCTCCCTCTCTATCTGCTCGATCACCCCTATGACCTCGTCGACGCTCCTAACGAAGGCCCCCTCGCTACGGGCGTGGAGGTGCGCCCAGTCCACGGCTGGCCTGCAGCGCTTGAGGTTCCTGCAGATCTCTATCACCTCCTCAACGCTTCCGACCTGGCTGGACTTACCGGTGGTCTCAGGGGCCAGCTCGGGCGTCGACACCTTGCCCTCCAGCTCCTCCTCGAGGGCCTGGAGGGCCCTTACCACCCTCTCAAGGGCCTGCCTCGGGGTCTCGTTGCCCTTGTAGTAGCCTGGGTGGAAGACGACGGCGTAGGCCCCCATCCAGTCGCTGGCTATCATGGCGTCCCTCAGCCTGCCCAGGCTCCTCTCGACCACCGAGTCGTCGGGGCTGGCCAGGTTTATGTAGTAGGGGGCGTGCATGCTTAGCTTAACATCGTACTTCCTAGCCTCCTCGCCGAGCCTCCTAGCCTTGGTCTCGCTGATCCTAACCCCCCTCACGGCCTCGTACTCCAGCGCGTCGAGGCCCAGGGAGGCGAGGTACTCGGGCACCCTCTCCATGGCCCCCTTGAAGCCTAGGGGCTTGCCGGCGGGCCCGAAGCGTAGCCTGCCCATGCAACACCCACCGAGTACCACCTGCCTGGGGGGCTTGATAAGGCGGGAGCCCCAGTCTCCCGGTGCAAATCTTTTAAACAGGGGACCCCCAGGCGAGCGTGGGCGAAGTACTTGGCCCGGGGCAGGCGTGGCGCGTCCGCGGCCCAGGTCGCCGCGGCTATACTGGTCATAGTGGTCATAGCGGGGGCCGCCGCCTGGTGGGCCCTAGGCAGGAGCAGGTCCACCGCCACGACCACCCCCGCAGCCCAGAGCCAGGCCTCCACGGCCTCGGCTACTCCTACTACGAGCAGCGCCAGCACGACGAGCGCCCAGCAGGCAACTGGAACCAACAAGAAGATCAAGGTCCTAGTACTCTTCGATGTAGGCGGTAAGGGCGACCTAAGCTTCAACGACATGGCGATCCTGGGGGCCGAGAGGGCCAGCAAGGACTTCGGCGTCGAGGTCAAGTACCTGACCCCCCAGAGCACCGACGTGATGGAGAGCCTCCTGAGGAGCGTCAGCAAGAGCGGGCAGTACGACCTGATAATAGGCATAGGCTTCCTGTGGCTCGACCCTATGACCAAGGTCGCCCCCGAGTTCCCCAACCAGCGCTACGCAATCATAGACGCCGCCCCACAGAAGCCCATCAAGAACCTGGCAGCGTACGTCTTCAGGGAGCAGGAGGTCGCGGCCCTCGTCGGCATACTCGCCGCCGACATGGCCCACAACCTGGGCTGCAACAAGGTGGGAGCCGTGGCCGGCATGGACATACCCCCGCTATGGAGGTTCCACATAGGCTACCTCTACGGCGTCAAGTACTACGATGAGTACACGCACTCAAACGTCACTCTAGTCTGGACCTACACAGGCACATTCACCAACCCCCAGGTGGGAAAGCAGACCGCCGAGCAGATGATTAAGAATGGCGTGTGCGTCCTCTACGGCCTAGCTGGCCTGACTCACATAGGGATGTTCGACGCCGTCAAGGAGGCCGCCCAGGGCGGGGCCAAGGTGGTGGCGATAGGCGAAGACGCCAGCCAGGAGTGGTACGACCCCTACCACATAGTGCTCAGTGGCCTCAAGAGGGTGGACGTCGCCGTCTACGATGCAATAAAGAGCGTGGTGTACGGCAACTTCACCGGGGGCATACACGTCCTAGGCCTAAAGAACGGGGGCCTCGGCCTCAGCAACGCTGAGATGATAAAGTACTTCGCCGAGCTCGCGGCTGAGCAGGGCAAGCTACCCAAGGGCCTCACGCCGGACGACGTGGTAAACATAGTCATGAAGGAGAGGGAGAAGCTCATAGACCAGACCGCCTGGAACCTCGTGCACCAGCTCGAGCAGGAGATCATAAGCGGCAAGGTGAAGTTCAAGACGCCGGCGAACCACCAGGAGTACCAGGAGATAATCCACCAGCTAGAGGAGGGCAACCTACAGGCCGCCCTAGAGACCGGCTAGAGGCGCGCGGCCTCTAGCGTCTACCCCCTCATTTTCTACCTCCCTAATCCACCCGGTGGGGGGCGCCCTCTTGGAGCCCGTCGTCGAGCTGCGGGGCATAGTGAAGGTGTACCCCGACGGCGTCAGGGCCCTCGACGGGGTGTCACTCCGCCTCTACCCGGGGAGGGTCCACGCCGTCCTAGGGGAGAACGGTGCCGGGAAGACGACTCTCATGAGGATACTCTACGGTGAGATCAAGCCTACGAGGGGCGAGCTACTCCTCGACGGGAGGCCCGCGAGGTTCAGGGGCACGAGGGACGCCATAAGGAGGGGGATAGCAATGATATACCAGCACCCCAGGCTCGTCCCAACCCTCACAGTGTGGGAGAACGTCCTCCTCTACTTCGCGTCCGCCGGGGTGCCTGAGGGGGAGGCCGAGGAGAGGCTCGAGGAGGCCAGGAGGATCACGGGCTTCGACGTCCCCCTCGACGCTCGAGTCGAGGACCTACCCCTCGGGGCGAGGCAGAGGGCCGAGATACTGAGGAGCATAGCCGCCGGGGCCAGGGTGCTCATACTGGACGAGCCAACCACCAACCTGACCCCCCAGGAGTTCGAGGGCCTGGCCAGGGCGATCGAGGGGGCCAAGAGGGAGGGCCTCGCTGTGGCTTACATAACCCACAGGCTACCCGAGGTCAAGGCGATAGCCGACCTTGTAACGGTCCTCAGGAGGGGGCGGGTCGTCGCCTCGGAGCTCGACCCCCGGGGCGCCTCGGAGGAGGAGCTGGCCAGGCTAATGGTGGGCGAGCTCCCCCCGAGGCCCTCGAGGTCCCGGGGGGGCCCCGGGGACCGGGTGGTGCTCTCCATCGAGGGCCTTAGGGCCAGGGGCCGCATGGAGGTCTTCGTTGAGAGGCTCGAGGTTAGGGAGGGCGAGGTCCTGGGGCTCGCGGGCGTGGAGGGCAACGGCCAGGAGGAACTCGTGGGCGCGATAGTAGGCTACACCCCGAGGCTCTCGGGGAGGGTCGTGGTGCTCGGCCGCGTCAACCCCACCCCCAGGGAGTACTACAGGGCGGGGGCCGCCTACATACCCGGGGACCGCTCGAAGGCTCTAGTCCTACACTTCAGCGTCGCCGAGAACCTGGCCTTCCTCAGGTACGCCCACGAGGGCCCGGCGCTCCTAACGTTCTCGAGGCTCGCGAGGCTCTACAGGGAGGTGGCCGGGGAGTACGGTATAGTGGCCGAGAGCCCCTGGGCCCCCGCGGGGAGCCTGAGCGGGGGGAACCAGCAGAAGCTCCTCGCCGCGAGCCAGCTCCACATGAGGCCCCGCTTCCTCCTAGCGGTTAACCCGACGAGGGGCCTCGACGTGGCCACGACCAGGTACGTTAGGGGCCTCATAGCCAGGCTAGCCGATGAGGGCGCTGGTGTGATGCTGGTCAGCAGCGACCTAGACGAGATAATCGAGCTCAGCGATAGAGTCGCAGTCATCAGCAGAGGCAGGATAACCGGAATCCTCCCCGCGGGCAAGGCGACGCCGGAGAGGATAGGCCTCCTCATGGGGGGAGCGGCTTGAGCCTCAGGTCCAGGATCGCATCGGAGACAGCCATAGTGCTTGCAACGCTCGCAGCTGGCCTAGCCGTTGGAGCGGCCGTCGCCGCAGGCTTCCACGCGCCCCCACTCAGGGTAATGGCCACCATGCTGACATCCTGGAGGAGCCTCCCCGACGTCGTGGCCGAGTACTCCGCCATGCTAGCCCTGACGGGCGCCGCGTTCGCCGTGCCGGTCTATGCGGGCCTCTTCAACATAGGGGCCGAGGGATCCTTCCAGCTGGGCGCCCTGGTCGCCCTCTGGGCGGCCCTCAAGTGGGGGGGCCTGGCTGCCCCGATAGCGTTGGGCGTGGCGGCCGGGGCCCTCCTCTCGGGCCTCGCCGGCTGGCTCAGGGTTAGGCTCTCGGTGAACGAGGTCCTGAGCACCATAATGCTCAACTGGATAGTCTACTGGCTCCTACTATACCTCGTCGCCACCAAGCTAGAGGACCCCTACAACCCCCAGAGGACCCTCGAGGTCCCCCGAAGCTCTAGGCTGCCCTGGATAACGATCGGCTCGACGCAGATACCCTCGACTATAGTTATAGCAGCCGCCGTCCTGGCAGTGCTCTGGGTATTCCTCAGGATGACCCGCTGGGGCCTCGCCCTCAGGTTCGCCGGGGCCAACGAGTGGACCTCGAGGACCCGGGGGGTGAACGTGGGCCTCTACCGGGTTGCATCGATGGCCGTGGCCGGCCTCCTAGCGGGGCTCGCCGGGGCCATACACATACTAGGCTACTCCCACGCAATAGACGTCATAGGCGGCGCCGTCAAGGGATTCGGCTACAACGGGATAGGAGTAGCACTCATGGGCCGCAACGACCCCCTAGCCATAATACCAGCCGCCGTGCTCTTCGCGACCCTCCTCACCGGGAGCAGCCTCGTGGAGCCAATCTACGGGGTGCCAAAGGAGGCGGGCGACTTCATCGTGGGCGTCATAGTAGTCCTCCTAGCCGTCCCCGAGGCCTTCAGGCTACTATCAAGGCTCAGGAGGAGGTGACGCCCCGTGACCCCCCTCGAGGCGGCCATAGTAGGGGTGCTGGGCCTCAACGCCATGGTGACCATCGCCCTCACCGCGATGGGCGAGGTTATAGCGGAGAGGAGCGGCGTCGTCAACATAGGGCTCGAGGGAATACTACTCGCCTCGGCGTGGCTCGCAGTCTACGCTGACATAGCGACCGGGAGCTGGCTAGCAGGCTACCTGGCGGGCCTCGCCATGGGGGCGGCGCTGGGCCTCATGCACGCCGCCATAGCCGTCTACGCCCGGGGGGACCAGATAATCGCCGGGGTAGGCCTCAACCTCGCCGCGGCCGGGGGCACCACCCTGGGGATAAGGGCTGTATGGGGCAACTACGGCCAGAGCCCACCCGTGGCCTCGAGGCCCCCCGCCTTCGACGTGCTGGGCGTCAGGGTCAGCTACATGGTCCCGCTCACCTTCCTCGTAGCGATCCTAGCCTGGTGGCTCCTCGAGAGGACCGAGTGGGGCCTGAGGGTCAAGGCGGTGGGCGACGACCCCCGCTCAGCTGATGCACTAGGCATAAGCGTCGAGCGCACGAGGCTCGCCGCTACCGTGCTAGGGGCGGCCCTCGCGGGCGTCGCCGGGGCATATATGAGCATCGACTACCTGGGCAGCTTCGTGAAGCTCATGAGCGCCGGGAGGGGCTTCATAGCCTTGGCGGCAGTCGCATTCAGCGGCTGGGACGTCCTCGGAGCGCTCCTAGGCTCCATAGTATTCGGCCTAGGCGACGCGCTCTCAACCTACTACACCACGATACGGGGCTCCAGCGCGGCGGCCTACCCATACAGGACCATACCCTACATACTAACCCTCCTGGCGGTCTCCGCCACGGCGTGGAGGGCTAGGATGCCCAGGGCCCTCGGCAGGCCCTACAAGAGGGAGTAGCCCCCCGGGATGGTCTATTGCCTCCCGCCCCCTCCCCTTCCTGGCCTCTCCCTGGCGGGCCCTGAAGGCTAGGGCGAGGCTGGCCAGGGCGGCGGCGTATATCGCCGCGGTTAGCCTGAGGGGCAGCTCTAGGTCCCTGTCGAGGAGCCACCCGCCCACGGCCCTGCCTATGCCGGCCGGGACGGTCCAGGAGATGCTGAGGAACGCTGCCGCCGTGCCCCTGTACTCGCTGGGCACCAGGGACATGATGAAGGCCGTGAAGAGGGGGTTGGCTACGTTCATGAGTATGCTCCTCACCAGGTACAGCCCGGCCGCGAGGGGGAAGCTGTCGATGAGGGTTATGGCGACGAGGAGGGGGAGGCTCGAGGAGGCGAGCAGTATGTAGACTCTCAGGGCGCCCCCCAGCCTCTCGGCTAGGCCGGGCATCCTGGTCATGAGGAGCGCCATTGCGAGCTGCTGGGCCCCCAGCACGCTGCCGAGCTGGGCGCTGGTGACGCCGTACTTTGCGGCGAAGTAGTAGTCAATGTTATGGACGCTCATGGCGGCTCCGAAGCCTATGAGCGCGTCTATCCCAGCGGCCACGTAGAAGCCTCTGCCCAGCCTCCCGAGGATCCCCCGGAGCCTCGCCCGCCCCCCACGCTGGCGGGCCTGGAGCCTCTCCTCCACGCCCGCCAGGGGGGCTATGGCGGCTAGGGGGAGGATCGAGGCCAGGAGTATGGAGTACCTGTACGCCTCGAGGAGCGGTATCCCCGCGTGCCTGCTGGCTAGCACGGGGGCCCAGCCTAGGAAGCTCCCCAGGCCTCCCCCGAGGGTGGAGGCAGCGGAGACGTAGCTGAATGTGTAGTGCAGCTCCCTATCGCTGCCGATCCTAGCGGTCAGGGCCTGCTGGGCGACGAGGCCCAGCCCATTCGAGGCCCCGTTGACGAAGAAGCCGGCAGCAACCAGAGAGGGGGAGCCCGTGGAGACGAGCGCCATGGCCGCGGACTCCAGGGCGAGGCCCACCGCCAGGGTTGGCCGCGCCCCGTACCTATCGCTTAGGACCCCGCCGAGGAGCGTGAAGAGGGCCCCGGAGAGCACGGAGGTAGCTCCTACCAGGCCGTACTCGCTCCCCGTGTAGCCCAGGCCCTTCAGGTAGGGGGCGAGCACGCTCCAGAGCAGCCCCCAAGTGAGGCCCCAGAGCATGGCTGAGGCCATCAGCCTCGCTAGGCTCCCCCTCAACGGCGCCGCTACCCTGGGGCGCCGCTAGGATCCGGAGGCGATATATAGGGTGGAAATAATTAGTGGGAGGCTATTCCCCCGGGGGCCCGGCCTCGACGAGCTTCACCCCCAGGGGGCCTCTAACCACTATCCTGACCCCAAGGCTCCTGGCGAGTTCCTCGAGGGCCTCGGAGCCCCCGCGCCGCGAGGCGCCGCTCCTCAGCGCCTTGAATATGCTGCCCATGGGCACTCGAATCTCAACGAGGCCCCTCTCGACCCTGAAGGTGCCCCTGTAGCCCTGGGCCCTCCAGCGGCCCCTCAGCTCTAGCTCCTCGATGGATAGTGTGTACCTCCTGCCCCTGTAGGTCGCCTCGGCGCTGAGCCTCACGCGCATGCGTGCTACTTCTCCTCCTTCTTAACCTCCTCCTCAGTCAGGAGCCTCGCCGTGAGCTTGCCGCCGACCTCCGAGACCTCGATCTCGACGACCCTGGGTATCTCTATCTTAGGCGCGCCAGCGGCGGCCTCCTCGGGCTTGGGTATCTTAAGGCCCTCGAATAGCTTGCCGAGGACCTCATCGCTTATCTCGGCCTCCAAGATTATCTTCACGTTAGCCATGCTCTCACCACAAGAATAGAATGGTAGGCCCCCCTATTAAGCTGTAGCTTTCCTCCCGGCCCTCCTTAATTACAGGCCCCCAGCCCCCCGGAGGCCCGGGGGTGCCCTGGGCTGGAGCCCCTGAGGGTTGCCGTGGTAGGCGCTGGCTACATAGGCAGGGTCCACGTTAGGGTGCTCTCGAGGATAGCGAGGGAGGAGCCGGGCCTCGTGGGGGGGATCTACGTCTCAGACGTTGACAGGCGGCGCTCTGAGGGTGTAGCGAGGCTCTACGGCGCCGAGGCCTACGGCCCGCCCTCCGAGCTGCCCCGTGACACGGACTTCGCCATCGTAGCAGTGCCGACGGGCCTCCACGCTAGGGTCGTCGGGGAGCTGGCCTCCCGGGGGGTTGGGGGGTTCCTCGTGGAGAAGCCCCTCGCTGATAGCGTTGAGGCCTCCCGGTACATCGTGGGCCTCCATGATAGGGGTGAGGCGTGGATAGCGTCGGGGCACGTTGAGAGGTTCAACCCAGCCGTGGCCGCACTGGCCTCTTGGGTTGCGCGTGGCAGGCTCGGGGAGCTGCTTGCCTCAACCGCTAGGAGGATAGGCCCCTTCGCCCCGAGGGCCGGGGGGATAGACGTTATCCTGGACCTGGGCGTACACGAGGTCGACGTGGCCTTGGCCCTGAAGGGTGAGGAGCCTAGGAGTGTGAGGGGCTACACCCTGGCGGGCGTCGCAAGCGAGCTCAACGACTACGCTATAGTAGTCCTAGCCTTCGAGGGCTCCTACTCGACCATAGAGGTCTCGAGGATAACGCCCTACAAGCAGAGGACTCTAACACTCACAGGCACGCAGGCTGCCGCCCACCTCGACTACATGGCCCAGGAGGCCAGGGTCTACACGGCCGAGATGGAGGCCTCCCTGAGGATCCAGAGGGAGGAGCCTATCTACCTCGAGGACCTAGCAACGCTCAGGGCCTACGCCTCGGGCCGGGAGCCGCCCGTCGACGCCTACCAGGGCCACGTGGCCCTCGCAGTATGCGAGGCCGCCAGGCGCTCAGCAGCCAAGGCGGGTGAGGAGGGGCTGGCGGGCTCCATAGACTGGCTCGACGAGGCCCTCGAGGGCTATAGGAGGTACAGGCGCCTCCTAGCCGAGGGGGGCCCCAGGGCACTCCTAGAGGGGTGAGCAGCCGTGGGGGACTGCGAGGCCCTCAGGAGGCTGCTCCACGAGCTTGCAGGGGTGGCGGTTGAGGCCTCCAGGCTCGAGCCGAGGGTGCGCGGGGCCATCCCCGGGGGCCTCCGGGGGCCAGTCTACCTGGTAGCTATTGGCAAGGGCGCGCCCGCCATGGCCCGGGGCGCCCTCGAGTCCCTGGGCAGCGTGGAGGGCGGGGTCGTGGCGACGCTCCGGGGGGTCGACACCTCGGGGCTCGACGGCTTGGAGGTGGTCTACGGCGAGCACCCCGTGCCGGGCCCGGGGAGCCTGAGGGCCGGCGAGGCCGTGCTAGAGTGGGCCCGTGAGGCCTCCAGGGGCGGGGGCACGCTCCTAGCGCCGGGCTCCGG
>JALWPV010000004.1 GCA_027080775.1 Acidilobaceae archaeon | reverse complement strand
CAGTTGGTTGTCTTGTCAACATTTGAACTGGTCCGCTTGCACGTGCATGTATTTTATCTGATACCATATGATGGAGTCTTTGATAGTAAACAATTCCTATTACAACAGGTTTGTTTAGCATTAGACCAGTCCTACCGTCATACATTATTTCACTGGCGTCTTCTGGCAATCCTTTGCTCAATAATTCCATTTTGATGTCTTCTACTTTTTCTCCTATGAAGGGCGTTCCATCCACGAATCTACCTGATAAAGCTGCTACTTTTCCAGCTATTGTCTCAATGAGTTGGCCAAGTGTCATTCTAGAGGGGAATGCGTGCGGATTAATGATTATATCTGGTGTTATTCCATCTTCGGTGTAAGGCAGATCATATTGTGGAAACATCATCCCTATAACTCCTTTCTGACCGTGTCTGGAGGCGAACTTGTCCCCTATTTCAGGTATTCTTTCATCCCTTACTCTTACTTTGACTAGTTTGTTGCCATCTATGGTTTGTGTTATAAGGACTGTATCCACTATTCCTTTCTCTTTAGGCCTCATTACTACACTTGTATCTCTTTTTCTTGTCTGGAAAGGAGATACTCCGGTGACTAATTGTTGTTCTGCGGTGAATCTAGGCGGACTTACCTTTCCTATTAGAACGTCTTCTCCGTATACTTTTACTTCTGGTGCAATAATTCCATCGGAACCTAAATGCCGGTAATGTTCAGGTTGTTTATAATCTATAACTCCTGGCTGTGGTATTGTTATCTCATCTTCTAATCCTCCGGCATATTTGTTTTCCACTGTTGAATATAGACGGAAGAATGTTGATCGTGCGAAACCCCTATCGATGGACGATTTATTGAATATTAAAGCGTCTTCTATATTATATCCACTAAAAGACATTATAGCTACTACTGCATTTATTCCCGCAGGTCTATCGTTGAATCCTATTAGGTCTAGGGCTTGTGTTTGTACTAATGGTTTTTGTGGGTAATAGAATAGGTGGCCCCGGCTGTCTGTTCTTAGTTTATAGTTCGCGGCGTATAATCCGAGTGCTTGTTTGGCCATAGCGGACTGATAAGTGTTACGTGGGCTCTGATTGTGCTCGAGGAATGGTATGGTTGAGGCGGCGACACCGAAAATACCTGGTATCCACACTTCTAGGTGGGTATGTTCTTTCGTCACGTCCTCTGGGTATAATGCTACAAGTACGTTCTCCTCTTCCTCAGGATCTATATACTCTATTATTCCATTCTTCACTAGATCAGTAAAACTGATTTCTCCTCTTCTAATCTTCTTGATGTGTTCTTTTGTAAGCTTTATTTGGCCATTTTCCACTACTATAAGTGGTCTCATTAGTCTTCCGGCATCAGTATTCACGTAGACTTCTCCTATTTTCCCTGTTTCAATGAAAGCAATGCTTGCTTCGAAGGGTATTTCACCTTGTCTGCGGAGTTTTCTAAATTCTTCGGCTAGTTTTTTGCTGTCGGGATGAAATCCTAGAGGTATACCGTTTAGGAATACTCTTGAGTATTTGCCGAGTGCATCTATTGCTTGTGGATCATCGTTTTTGGCTTTTTCCAGTACTTCTTCAACAGGCAAAACACCAAGCTTATATAATCTATCTATGAGTTTCGTGTTTTCTAGCTCTGTAAGACCTACAGATATGTAAGACAATAATGAAAGATTTTTGACTAAACCACAGTTCGCACCTTCTGGTGTTTCGAACGGACATAACCTACCCCAGTGCGTACCGTGTAGATCTCTTGCTTCAAAATGGCTTTGTGTTCGAGATAAACTGGAAACAACTCTTCTAAGATGACTGAGTGAGGATATCCAGTTAACACGATCCAGGGTTTGGCTTATCCCTGTTCTATTACCTGGCCAGTTACCAGTAGCAAGACTTCTTTTCAGCATATCTGAGATTATATCAGATCTAGCTATTTGAGCTAGGTGTATCTTTCTACGCTGGCTTATGAGAATTTCCATCTGCTTAGCCATATTATTTAGAAAGGTATCGTAAGCTAGTCTAAAGACTTCAGCAATAAGGTCTCCTGCTAGTCTAAGCCTCTTGTTCCCATAATGATCCTTATCATCTGGTTCACGATATCCTTTCATTAGCTCGATAATGCGTCTTATCATATCAGCTATGAGCAAAGCTTTTCTTTTTCTTATTCTTTCATCCGGTGACCTCCCTATATGTGGCATGAAATAATTGTCAAGTATTTCTTGTGCTCTTTGTATTCTAATATCTCTTGGTTGTCCGCTTGCAACTCTGTTTCCTATAAATTCTAGGGCTTCTTCTCTACTTCTAATCATCGAAACCTCTAGCAAGGAAAGAATGAACTCGTTTTGGAATTCAGGATCTGGCGATATCGCCATGAGTATTTCCT
>JALWPV010000003.1 GCA_027080775.1 Acidilobaceae archaeon | reverse complement strand
GTCTGAGGCGTGTTCCAGTTGGCGGGGGTGAAAGTGACCGAGGTGGGGGAAACCGTGCCTTCGGTGGTGTCGTCGGAACTGACGTCAATGCGGACGTCGGCGGTGGGCTGGCTGTTCAGGACGATGTCGAAGGTCGCCGTCGCGCCATCTTCGGATGTGTCGCCGGAGATGGCGGAAACCGTAATGCCTGCATCGTAGGTGATGTCCACCTGGTCAAGTTCCACTTTTTGCGAGCCGTCCGAGTTCAGGAAGGCGCGCCAGGTGAACTCGCCGCCGTCTGTGTCTAACGCGGCGATGTGGGCGTTGATGTCGGCGGCAGTGGAGGTTTCCGTGCCGTCGGTGGCGGTGGCGGTTGCCCACGCAGAGCCGTTCCAGTATTGCCAGGTCGCGCCGCCATCGGTGGAAACCTGATAGGTCACCGTGCCTTCGTTGTTTTGGCTGAGGTAGGCGGTGAAGGAAGCCACCGAGCGGGCGAAGGTTGCGCTGTGGCTGGCGGTGATGTAGGGGCTGTTGCTGGCATAGCGGTAGAGGCGTTTCCCCGCCCCTGCGTTGTAGATTTCGGCGATTTCCGCCGGGGTGAGCAGGCGGTTGATGAAGAAGGCTTCATCCAGATTGCCGTCGTAGTAAAGGCGAGAGGGGTGTGGATTTAATCCGGTGTTATCGTTGTATGCGCCGATGTAGAGGTTGCGTTCCAGACCGCTGAAATCGAAGCCGTCTTCGGGCGAGCAATCCTTCCAGGCGACTTCTGCGCCGTCGATGTAGAGCCGATGCAGCCCGTCGCTGTCCATCGTCACAATCGCCAGATGCCAGCGACCGTCGTTATACCTTGATGACGAGGTGACGTTGCGATTGGTTGTGCCGCGATCCAGCAGCGCCATGACCTGCCCGTTGTTTATCAGAAGGGCGTAGCGCCCGTCGGCGGCGCTATAGACGCTGCGCGCCATCATGGACATGAATTCGGTGCTGGTGGTTTGGAACCAAATTCCGTAAGAGAAATCGTTTGCGCCCGGGTTGGCGATGGTGGTGCCGAAGTCAATGTATTCTTTGGAAGCGCGGTCGAAATGCCCGCCGCGCCCGATTTTGCCGTCGGCGATGGTTTCCGCGCCGGTGGCTGTGCCGTTGCCGCCGTCGGCGCTGTCGACGACTTCCCCGGCGGTGCCGTTCCAACTGGCTTCGTCTAACGCCCAGTAGTTATCGAAAATCAGGTTGTGCGCCAGCCTGCCCACCCCAGCCTGAAATTCGAGGGCGTGGGCATCGGAAAGCGTGTAGTTCGCGGGCGTGTTCAGCTTCCAGACTTCGGTGGTGGCGTTGTCTTCTTCGTGGACGATATCCACCGCGTGGATGGTGAAGGATTTTTGGAAGACGCCGCCGTGACCGTCGTCGCTTTGGACGCGGATGGTGTAGGTCGGCTGGGCTTCGTAGTCAATAGCCGCGTTGAGCAGCAGCCGGTCGCCGCTGATGGCAAATTTGCCGTTATCGGCATCGCCTGCGCCCGCCACCAGCGAATAGGTGTGCGTGTCGGCGGGGTCCGGGTCGGTGGTGGTGAAAACGCCGATTTCCGCACCGCTGAGCCGGTTTTCGTCCACGCGGTCGCTGTCCGCGCCGTCCAGCTGAATGTCGGTGGGGGGCTGGTTGGGGCGGAAGGTCACTTCCACCTGGTCTAATTCCACTTTTTGCGTGCCGTCCGAGTTCAGGAAAGCGCGCCAGGTGAACTTGCCGCCGTCCGTATCCAGCGTGGCGATGTGGGCGTTGATGTCGGCGGCGGTGGAGGTTTCCGCGCCGCTGCGGTCTGTGGTCGGAACCCAGTCGGAGCCGTCCCAGCATTGCCACGTCAGCCCGTCATCTGTGGAAACCTGATAGGTCACCGTGCCTTCGTTGTTTTGGCTCAGCACTTCGTTGAAGGAAAGCAGCGTCGAGGAAAACGTGACGGATTGTTTGGCGGTGACGTAGGGCTTGCGGCTGGAATAGCGTTCCAGCGGCAGCCTTGCGCCGCTGCCGCCGTTCCACATGGTATTGATTTCCGCCGGGGTGAGCAGGCGGTTGATGAAAAAGGCTTCGTCTAAATCGCCGTCGAAGTAGCCAAAGGAGTTATGCACGCCGATGCCGTCGGGGTCGTTGTATGCGCCGAGGTAGAGATTGCGGATGTAAGAACGGAAGTCAAAGTTGCTTCTGCCCGCAATGGAGGTCGACTTGACCAGCGTGTTATCGAGGTAGAGGCTCAGGTCGCCATCGCGGTCTACGTTGACAACCGCAAAATGCCAGTTGCCATCGTTGTAGTTGGAAGCAGGCGAGGAGACAACGAAATTGGGGCCCAAATCGAGCAGCACCCTGACCGTGCCGTTGTAAAGCAGGAGGGCGTAGCGCCCGTCGGCGGCGCTGTAAACGCTGCGCGC
>JALWPV010000002.1 GCA_027080775.1 Acidilobaceae archaeon | reverse complement strand
CCACCCCCCATATACCGCCCCCCCCACCGCCCCGCCCAAACCCACACCGGCTGCCCAAGCCACCCCCAACCCCCTCAAACCCCCCACCCCTCGAGCCTCTCCTCGAGGGCTGACTCGTAGCTGAGGGGCACGCCCCTCCTCGCCAGCTCCCTCTCGAGGAACCTAGCGACGGCCCTAGCTATCCCCCGGGCCCTCCTGTCACTCGCCAGTATCGGTAGGGGGTAGAGGCTCCCCGAGGCTATCCCCGCGAGGCTGTAGGCCTGGTAGGGCTCGAGGCCCCAGTCCCTCAGTATCTCGAGGGTCGCCGGGGTGTACTCGAGCCTGACTATCCTGACACCCTCGGGGCCGCTCTGCCACCGGCCCGGGGGCACGGCTAGGTACTCGACCAGCTTGACGGCACCGGGCACCGGCTGGTCAACCCTCACTATGGGGGTCCTGTAGATGCGGCCCGGGATCCTCCTAGCGCAGGCGGCGTAGGCCCTATACACTATCATCTCATCACTATGCTCCCCAGGGCCCACGCAGGCCTCCACCCGGGCCTCGAGCCCCCGGGCCCTGGAGAGGATCCTGCTCCTCGAGACCCTCTTCACCACCCCCAGCACTGGGACCCCGAGGCCCTCTAGGAGCCTGATCGCCCTGAGCCTGGCATCGAGGAGCCTAGACCAAGCCTCCCTGTAGACCCTCGGCGCGCCCCCGGAGGCGAGGGCCCCGGGCACGAGGTAGAGGGGGCCATCCACGAGCACCACCAGCCCCCTCGCCCCCCTCGGGGGCCTCGAGGCCATGCCCGCGAGGACTTCCAGGGCCCAGTTCTCCAGGCACACCCTGGCCTCGTCGAGCGCCTGGGCCATGCTGTACTCAGGCCCGTACCTCTCGCCCCCGGGGTTCCTATCCGTGGCCCCCCGAGGGAGCGGGGGGTCCCAGCCGACCCAGTTCGGGAGCACCCTGAGGAAGGGGGGGCCCTCCACGGGGGGCTCGAGGCCCGGGTGCAGAGGGGGCCAGTCGAACAGCTCCAGGGGGGCCGAGAGGCTGGCTGAGACCGCTGCGACGGCGAAGCCCGCCAGGGGGGTCTCGACGCCCCTGCTGCCGGAGTCGACCCCCGCGAACAACAGTCTAGGGGGCCTCGGCGGTAGTGGCCTCCTCGGGGCTAGGAGGTGGGGCGCTGCCTCGTAGACCCTCGCCCCCGGGGCTCCGAGGTCCTCCAGCGGGGCCCTGACCTGGACTAGGTCGCTGAGCCTGAGGAGGCTCGGCGCTATCCTGGCTGCGCGGAGCGGCGCCTGGCTTATCCCCTCGGCTGTGGCCCTGATCTCGTCGACTATCGCTAGCGCCTGCATGTCGCCGCGCTCCTCCACCCCTACAGTAGCGGTATTACCATAATATAGGGGCCCCATGGAGCCGGGGGGCCTCGAGGCTATTAGCCTCCCGGGGGCCCGGGCTCCGCGCCCGGTGCCTGTTGGCATGCCGTGGATCCTGGCTGTCGTAGGTATGCCCGCGTCTGGGAAGTCCACGGTGTCGAGGATGCTCTCGGGCGCCCTGGGCTGCCCCGTGGTCTCCATGGGCGACGCCGTTAGGAGGGAGGCCGCCAGGAGGGGCCTTGAGCCCACCCCCGAGAACATTGAGGGGCTGGCCGCCGAGCTGAGGAGGGAGCACGGCAGGGGGGCTGTGGCCCTACTCGTGCTGGACGACGTCTCTAGGGCCGTCCGGGAGGCTGGCTGCGCTATAGTGGAGGGCGCGAGGAGCCCCGAGGAGATCCCGGTGCTCGCGAGGCTCGGCAGGGTCTGCGTGCTCGCGGTCCACGCCTCCCCCAGGACGAGGCTGGAGCGTCTGAGGGCCCGGGGGAGGCCGGGGGAGACTGGCTGGGAGGCGCTGAGGCTCAGGGACCGGGCGAACCTCGACTTCGGGGTGGGGGAGCTTATAGCCCTCGCCGACTACATGATCGTCAACGAGTGGGGGCTCGGGGAGCTGGAGGCCCAGGTCTCCAGGGTAGCGGAGGAGCTACGCCATGGCTCGTGGGAGGGTTGTAGTGGAGGCGGAGGTTAGGCCTACCGAGTCACTCGAGAAGGTGCTCGCGGCCGTCAAGTCGATAGTGGACATCGAGGACTACCACGTCGAGGAGGCCGGTAGGACGAAGCTCCTAGTCGCCACTGCAGGCATAGCGGGGCTCAGGAGGCTCCACAGGCTCCTCAGGGAGCAGAGGATCCTGGACGCCGCGAGGAGCGTCCTCAAGAGGGGGGCGGGGCAGGGGAGGATAGTGTTCTACCTCCACAAGCAGGCCGCCACCGTCGGCAAGATAAGCTTCGTCGGCGGCGACCAGGAGAGCCCCATGGGAGCTATCAGAGTGGTCATCGAGCACCCGGAGCCCGAGAGGGTGATCGACTGGCTCGCGCCCCCCACAGCCTTCGGGAGGCCCCTCTGGGAGCACGACATGCCGGACTAGGGGGTGGCGAGAGCTGGAGGCGAGTGGGCAGGCTGACCTCGCGCCCGTGCTGGCCGAGGCCCTCGGGCTTAGCGTTGAGAGGGCTCGGAGGCTCCTCGAGGGGAGGGCCTCCAGGGTCCTCAGGTACCACGGCCTGACCTACATCGTCCTCAGGAGGGACGTGGGCGAGCACTACGAGGGCACGAGCGTCGTCTTGACTAGGAGCGGCGCTGTGAGGGTCATCGAGGGGTACCCCCACATCAGGAGGATCCTCCTCCTCGGCAGGGCCGTTCCCAGGCACTTCATAGACGAGGTAGTCGTCGAGGAGAAGATGGACGGCCACAACGTCAGGGTAGCCAGGATAGAGGGAGAGGTCTACGCCTTCACCCGCGGCGGTTACATCTGCCCCTACACCACCGCTAGGATGAGGAGGAAGTACGGCAGGGCCCTCGAGAGGGCCTTCGAGGCCCTCGGCGAGGAGGCCGTGATAGCGGGGGAGGTTGTGGGCCTCGAGAACCCCTACACCCGCTACTACTACCCCGAGGCCCCCGAGTGGGACTACTTCGTCTTCGACATATTCACCCGGGGCCTAGAGCCGCTGCCGGTAGCCGAGAGGAGGAGGCTCGCTGAGGAGGCCGGCCTGAGGAACGTGCCCCAGCTGGGCGTGTTCCTGAAGGATGACTGGAGGGAGATACTCGAGGCGACTAGGGGCCTCGAGGAGCTCGGCAGGGAGGGGGTGGTCCTCAAGGACCCCGAGTACAGGGTGGAGCCGCTGAAGTATACTACGAGCTACACGAACGTCCACGACATAGAGCTGGGTATGAGGTACCCCTTCGACGAGGGGCGCACATTCATATTCCCCAGGGTGCTCAGGCAGATATTCAAGGCAATAGAGGAGGGGTGGGACGAGGATAGGCTGAGGGCCGAGGCCGAGAGGCTCGGCGCCGCCCTCCTCGAGCCAGCCATAGAGGCCGTGAGGACCCTCGCGAGGGGCGAGCCCCTCGCGGAGGAGTTCACCCTAACCTTCGCCAGCATGGAGGAGCTGGAGGAGTTCACCGCCTACAGCGCTGGCATGGGCGTCCCCCTATCCGTGGTGAGTATAGAGGCGGGGGAGGGCTACGTTAGGGCTAGGTTCCTGAAGCACAAGAAAAGCGAGGAGGAGCTGAGGAAGATACTGAGGACCGGCATAAGCCCCCTCGACTAGCGCCTCGCCAGCAGCACGGCAGCAGCGATTACTATGACAATCACGACCCCGACTGCCGCCCAGACGAGCGCGCTGCTCCTAGCCTTACCAGTGGTTGTTGACGGCGTCGCCGGGGTGCTCGCGGCCTGCGTGGATGCGCTGCTCGCCTGCGTCGTGTGGGTACTCGTCGCCATCGAATGCGTCGCCGTGGTCGTGGTTGCCGGTGGGGCGGCTAGGGGTATCTTGATCGTGCTAACGCCTGTGTGGCCCGCCGGGTCCGACGCCCTGACCTTCACCAGGAGGTAGGAGGCGTCGCTCGGAGTCGAGGGTATGTAGAGGAACATGTCTCCGGGCACGCTCGTGGGGTACATGAGAACCTGGGCCTTGACGGTCCTACCCTTGTCGTCTACCACCGAGACTGCTGGCTGGCCTAGGAGGCCGGAGGAGTCATCGCTTACCCTTATGAAGACCCTAAGCCCCTCGCCCGCCACGGGCTTCGAGGGTATCGTGTACTCGAGTGAGGCCCTGGGGGGCTCCTTGTCGGGCTTCGCCGCTACCATTAGCGTGGCGCTGCTCTGCGGGACCACGTGGAGTTTGACGGCGAGGAAGGCGTACTCCGCCCCCGTGGGCAGCGTGACGTTCCTGTAGTCGAGGACCTCGATGCTGGAGCCCTTCTTGGTGGTCGAGTTGAGTACCTGGGCAACGTGGAGGGCTGGGAGCGGCAGGACCACCACGCTCTCCAGCGGGTAGGTGTACCTGTTAGTCACCATGAGGGTGTAGGCGCCGGGGCCCACTATGAGGTTGGCGTGCAGGTAGACGTAGCCGCTCGGGGCCCTCTTGGGGTGGGGGTCGGTTGGTATGCTATTGTAGACCGTCGCCCTGCTGGCGTTCTTGAAGCCTATGAAGAATGGTGGGGCGTAGGGGAACTTTATGGTGCCGTTAGGGTAGAAGTCAATGACTTGGACGCCATTGTAGTTGGGCCTCGCCTTGTTGTGGCCGGAGGTCGTTGTGGTTATGAAGTAGTGCACCCCACCGCCCGGGGGCTCGTAGACGACGTACTGGTCCCTGTGTATGTGGCCCGCCAGGACCACGGTGACGTTGTACTTCACTATCAACTCGAGGAGCTGCCGGAGGAGGCCCTTCTCGAGGACCTCGGGGGCGCCCCAGTAGTAGCTGAGGGGGCTATGGGGGTCCTTGTGCGGGTCCTTGAAGGGGTACGTGGGGGGCAGCTTCACGGCCCCCTGCCAGTAGAAGACCGGGTGGTGCATTATGAGTATCTTCACTGCCGCATCACTGTTGGCCTGGAGGCACGAGGCTATCGCCCTTATCTGGGCCTCGGTGAAGTGGCCCACCTCCCACGTGTAGCCGCCCGTGACCAGTAGCCATGGGAGGGGCCTCCAGCAGATCACCGTAGTGTTGCCGTAGTACCTGTAGAAGTTGCCGGGCGGGTAGTCGTGGTTCCCCGGCACCAGGACCTCGGGCACGCTGTAGGCGAACGTGTACCGGTACGCCAGGCTCTGGTAGTACTGGTGCACGTCAGCCGTGTCGGCCTCGTCCCCCGTGTTTATTATGAGGGTGGCGTTGAACGCCTGCGCGAGGAGGTAGGCTGTGAGCTTGTAGTCGGAGTCCCCGGCCCCGAAGTGGAGGTCGGTAAGGTGTATCACCCTAACCCTCCCGAGGCCCCTGGGGATGACCCAGAGGGAGCGGGGGTCGAAGGCCTTGGAGCCGTCCTTGTAGGTTATGTAGAGGTCGTAGAGGCCCGGTGGGAGGCTGGCCCTGACCTCGTAGGTGTAGAGGCCCCCACCACTCGAGAGGAGCACGGGCTTGTAGGCCTTGGAGTAGACCCCTAGGCGCCCCGTCGAGGCGTTGTAGTAGACCGTGAACACCTCGACGCTCGAGACCTCCTTGGCAGCCACTATCCTGAAGCCGCTCGTCGAGTTAGCTACAGCAGGCAGAGCTGGGAGGGGGCTCACCACCCCGTTGAGGCCCTTCTCAGGCGGCGGCGGGGACTGGAGGGCCCCGGCGAGGGGCGCCAGGGCCGCGAGGCCTAGGACTAGGAGCGCGATCCAGGGGGCGACCCTCACCTCGAAGGCACCCGGGTGGGGCTGGGGCCGCCCCCTATTAAGGGGGTTGGAGGCCTAGTCGGGCATCTCGTGGGGCTCCCGGGGCTCGGGTAGGATCCTTATGTTGGCCTGCTTAACGTAGAGCTTGTACTGGGCCCCCTGCCTCACCCGCTCCTCCGGGTCTAGGAAGGCGACGAGGCTCTCGCCCGTCGCTAGGGTGAAGCGGGCCTCTATCCTATCGCCCCTGAACATAGCCATCTCGAGCGTTGCCTCGAGGACGTGGTACTCCCCCTCCCGGGGCGGGTGGAGGCGGAGGAACTCCGGCCTGATAGCTACGTAGGCCCTAGAGCCCTCGGCCAGCCTGCCCATCGGGACCCCGCGGAGCCTGGCGTTGAGCGCTGGCACCTCGACCTCCGCCATGCCCTCTCCGAGGCTGAGGATCCTGCAGGGGAAGATGTTGTTCCTCCCAACGAAGGAGGCGACGAAGAGGTTCGCGGGGTTGAAGTAGAGGTCCATCGGCGTTCCCACCTGGAGGACCCTCCCCCTGTTGAGCACCGCAACCCTATCAGCCATTGTCATGGCCTCGACCTGGTCGTGCGTTACGTATATCGTTGTTATGCCGAGCCTCCTCTGGAGCCTCTTCAGCTCCTCCCTCATCTCAACCCTCAGCTTGGCGTCTAGGTTGCTGAGGGGCTCGTCGAGCAGGAGGACCCTGGGCTCCACCACTAGGGCCCTGGCTAGGGCGACCCTCTGCTGCTGGCCCCCGCTGAGCTGGTGGGGGTAGCGGTCCTCGTAGCCCTCGAGCCTGACCAGCTCCAGGGCCCATTTGACCCTCTTCTTGATCTCCTCCCATGGGACCTTCTTTATCTTGAGGCCAAACGCTATGTTGTCGAAGACCGTCATGTGGGGCCATAGGGCGTAGTTCTGGAACACCATCGCCGTCCCCCTCTCGTAGGGCCTGGCCCTTGTTACGTCCTCCCCGTCGAAGAGTATGCTGCCGGAGTCGGGCTCGACGAAGCCCGCTATTATCCTGAGGGTCGTCGTCTTACCCGAGCCGCTCGGGCCTAGTATGACGAAGAACTCGCCGCTCTCCACGGTGAAAGAGACGTTATCGACGACCACCTGGCCCTTGAAGCTCTTCGTGACACCCCTCAACTCGACCCTAGTCATGGGCACCCACCCCCACGGGGCCGCGGGGCTAGATTCCTATGAAGCTGTACCTCTGCTTGAGCACGGCGTTCACCGTGGCGAGCGCCGCAAGCTGCACCAGCATGAGAACGACCCCCATCGCCGCCACTAGGGGTATGTTGCCGGCCGTGCCGCCGACGAACTGGTTCAGCATGTAGGCCGTCATGGGGGACCAGCTCGGGTTCAAGTTGCCTATGGTGACGCTCACGCTTACCTCGGTGGCGCAGTAGATGAAGCTTATCATGCCCCCGGCTAGGAGGCTCACGCCCACTAGTGGGAGCACTATGGACTTGAGGACCCTCAGCCTGGTGGCGCCTAGGCTCATGGCCGCCTCCTCTAGGGAGGCGTCCAGCTGCTGCAGGCCGGCGTAGGCCGCCCTCGCGGCGAAGGGCAGCTTTCTGACGGAGAAGGCTATGATTATGGGTATGGCTGCTATGAAGTTCGGGTTAACCGGGTCTATGGCCTCCGCGTGCAGTGCCTGGGCGAGCCAGCCGAAGAATATGAAGTAACCCACCGCTATCACGAGGCCGGGTATAGCCAGGGGTAGGGTGGCTATGGCGTCCAGGGCCTCGAGTATAGCCCCCCGCCCCCGCGCGGCGGCGTAGGCAGTCGTGAGGGCTAGGAGTATGATTATGCCCGTCGCAACGGTGGCGTAGAGGAATGTGTTCCTAAGATAGACGGAGACCTCGGGGTCGCGGAAGAGGGCCTCCATGTAGTGGAGGGTGGCCCCGTGGAGCTGTATCTTGAATGCGTAGGGCGGCATGATCTTGAATGCTATCAGGGCCACAGCTATCTGGGGGTACGCCGTTACCAGTATGAAGGGTAGAACGACTAGGTAGACAACTAGCAGGCCCTTCCAGCCAAGCCTCCTCGGGGTCTTCTCACCTATCCTCTGCCTGAGCATCGCATAGGGCCTGAGGCCCACGAAGCTCTTCGCCGCTATGAAGCCCGTGAGGGCCACGGTCAGCATTATGACCCCCAGCGCGGCTATCTCGGGCATGACGCTCCCGTACTGGGTGAGGAGCATGTGGTATATCGTGGGGCTCATCATGTTCATCTGCTGGAAGACTATTGGTGCGCCTAGGTCCTCGAGGCTGTATATGAAGACTAGTGTCGAACCGGCCATTATGCCGGGTAGGGCTAGGGGTAGGAGGACGTCGAAGAATAGCTTGAGGCCCCTAGCCCCCAGGTTCTCGGCCTGCTCCTCCATGCTTGGGTCTATGTTGGCGAAGCTGGCGTAGGCGTTGAGGTATACTATCGGGTAGAACGCCATCGTCTGGGCCAGGGTCACACCGGCCAGGCCCGTCACCTGCATCCTCACGTGGAAGAGCCTCTCCGTCACCATCGAGAGGAGGCCGCCGTGGCCCACGAGTGTCTTAATGGCATAGGCGTTGATGAAGGGCGTCACTAGCATGGGTATGAGCACGAGGATCTTGAACGCCTCCTTCCCGGGGAAGTCGTACCTGTAGAGGACAGCCGCAACAGCGGTGCCGAGTATAGTCGTGAATATCGTTACGAGCGTCGAGTTTATCAGCGAGTTCAGTATGATCCCGTGGTCCCTACCGTCTATGAGTATCTCCTTGCCAGTGGGGGTGGAGAGTACCGCTACGGCCTTGTCGCCCGGGATCCCGGCGGGGTTAACGTAGGTGGGGCTGTTGAGCATGGAGACGAACCAGTCCAGGCCTACGCCGTGAGGCGTGAGGAAGGAGTACCCGAGCATTATCGCGAGGGGGGCCAAGAGGAAGAGGAGGAGGTAGCTCATGGAGAAGCCCGCGAAGCCTAGTATGAGGGAGTCGCGGGTCGAGGCCTCCCTCTCCCTCCCCCCGCGCCCTCCAGCCCTTGCCGCCACAACGGCCGCTATGAGGGGCATAAGGAACACGGAGAAAGCTCCAGCGGAGCCCGTTAGGCCCAGGAGAACTATGAGGGCGACCGCGAGGCCGCCGTATATCGTGAGGAACCCCAGGCTCGAGGAGAACCTCAGCCTGTAGGGGTCGAGGCCCTCCCTGTAGGCCTCCCAGCCGGCCAGGGCGGCCACTGCGAGCGCCACGAGGAGATCCAGCCTCCCAGGCCTCGCCCCAGGGCTGTGGGCTAGGGCGGGGTAGGCCCTGTAGTAGGCGTAGTATGCAACCGCTAGGATAACGCCTATGGCTAGCAGGTCTAGGAGCCTCGGCTTCCTCTTCAGCAGCGAGTCGTAGAAGCCCACCAGCCTCTACCCCGCGGCTTGGAAGCGCTCCGGGAGGCCGCTGGCGTGGGGGAGTAAAATAAACTGGAAGGGAGGCACGCACACGGAAAATAAGGGTAAAACAGGTGTGGGAAAGAGGGGAACCTTACTGGGCGGGGCTAGCCCTTGCCCGAGAGGAGCTGCTGCAGCTCGTTGTAGACCTTCTGGTACCTCTGTATCGCCGCCTGCTCCCAGGCGTTGAGGTACGCGTTGAGCACGGCGCCCTGGCGTAGCTTGTTGTTGATCTGCGCCGCGTAGCTCTCGGTGAACGTGACCATCTTACCGGTGAACGGGTCCTTGAATGTTAGGGGCTTACTTAGCTCGGTGGCGAGCTTCTCGAACTGGTCCTTGGTTATCTTCCCGTTCAGGTACGCCTTAGCCAGGGCGGCCCAGGTAGACTGTAGCTGGGAGTGCGCGTTAACCAGGGTTGCCAGGAAGTACTCCTGCATCGCGAACTCCCACTTGGCAGCCCTCGCGTCGCTGAAGTTTATGCCCGTTATGCTCTGCACCTTCAGCCAGATGGAGTGGAGGTCCTGCCTCTGCTTGCCGAGGGGCGTGTCGAAGACCCTCGGGTTTATGGGGAGCCTGTTCACATCGCTGTAGAGCCAGACCTGCTGGCCGCCGTACTCGCTGAGCACCCAGGCCATGAAGGCCGCTGCCCTTATGGGGTAGTGGGTGGTCGAGAGTATCGCTATAGGGTCGGGGTTGACGATGGAGAGGCCCTTTGGTATGATATACTCTGTGTTGGGGTTCTGCTTCATGGCTATGTAGCCGTAGAAGTCTATGGTGAGCCCGGCCATTATGTCGCCCCTGATCACGGCGTCCCTGACGGCGTCGCTTGCATCGTAGATCTTCGCGTTGGCGGCGAAGCGGGTTATCACCTCCCAGCCCTTCTCCCAGCCGTAGGCTTGGAGTATGATCTCGTATATCCTGGTGTTGCTCGTGCTCTTAGTCGGGTCGGCGCCCCCGAGGACGGGCTTGGCTGGGAGGTACTTGGCGTATATCGGCTTCGCCAGGTCAGCCCAGGTCTCGGGTATCGGCAGGCCAAGCTCCTTGGCGACCTGCTTGTTGACGGTGAAGCCGAAGCTTGAGACAGCCGCCCCTATCCAGTGGATGTAGCCGTCCTTACCTACCTTGTAGGTCTTGGCTCCAGCGTACACCTTGGGTATCTTCTTGAACTCATACATTATAGCGTTGAACTCGGGGTGAGTCTTGTTGTCGAGCGGCATTAGGAAGCCGTAGCTGTCTATCAGGTTGAATATGGTAGGCCCGCCGCCCCAGGCGACGTCGTAGCTTATCCCCCTCTGCTTAGCCCTCTCCAGGTAGGTCAGCCAGAGGGTCGGCCCTAGCTGGACGAACTTGAGGTTAGTTATGTTGAGCGCCTTGGCCACGGGGCTGTTGAGGAATAGCTCCCTCGTGTGCCTCTGGATGTTGGCGTCGTGCCTCGTTATTATTATGAGAGTCACGCTCTTGTAGATGGCGTGCCTCTCCTTGGCGAGCTTCACTAGCTCGGGGAGCCAGGGGAACTCCTTGGAGGCGAGCGACGTGGTAGGGGATGGCTTGGTTGTCGTAGGGCTCGGCGTGCCGGTCGGCGTTGTGGTCGTGGTTAGGGTGCTCGTCGCGCCCCCATGGGAGGAGTAGGCGTAGTACGCCGCAACGCCTGCAACGATGAGGACCACGATGATTATAGCGGCTACGCCCGCCCGGTTCAACCATGCCACCGCGCCACCCCGCGTTGGGGAGGGTTTAAACGCGGCACAAGCCCCAGGGGCCCCCGTTGCGCTTCCACGCAACGACTCGGCGTGCGGGTGGAACCCCTTAAAACCCACACCCCCCGGGGCGGTGTAACGGGGTGCATAGAGCCCCGGGTGCTAGGTTATGAGGCCCTCAACCGCTAAGGCAGTGGCTCTTGCACTCGTAGCACTTGCAGCCACCGGTGTCCTGGGGTTCCTGGCGAGCCCCGCCTGTGCAGCCAGTAATAACGGCAAGATCGTCGTGGCCCTAGACTTCGCACACGGGGAGAGCCACAAGTACGTCAACTACATCGTGGGCAACCTCAGCAGCATAGCCACGTTCGTCTTAATTAATAACTCGATAACCTACGACGAGCTCAAGAACGTGGACGTACTCATCATAGGCCAGCCGACGACGAGCTTCAGCTCCAGCGAGGTGGCGGCCATACTCAAGTGGCTCCAGACGGGTAAGAGGGTCCTCTGGATCGCCGGGGACAGCGACTACGGGAGCGGCTCGAACGTCCAGAAGATAGTGAACAGCCTGCTCGTGGCGATAAACGCTAAGCTCAGGCTCGAGTACGGCTCCGTCTACGACAACGTGCACAACGCTAAGGCCTTCTACAGGGTCCTGGGCCACGTTAGCCCAGACAACCTGCCCGGCTACCACACCGACATAATCTCCCAGGGCATAACCAAGCCCGTCCTATACCACGGCCCCGACGTGGTGATATGGCAGGACTCTAAGGGCCAGTACCACGACCCCGTCACCGACCCCTTCCCCGGCCTCATAAGGATAGTCTGGACCTACACGACAGCCTATATAGCGGATAACAACCCACCGCCACTCGTGCTCTACGACCCCACCGTTGACGTCAACAGGACATTCGTACTACTAGCCGCCGAGGTCCACAGCAATGACCTAATCGTCGTGAGCGGCGAGTCCCCCTACGGCGACTACGAGCCCACCTGGAGCTGGAAGTACCACGGCGTGCCCCTCGACGGCCCCAAGTTCGTGACCAACATGATAAAGTGGTTCAAGTGGTGGGTAACCTCAACCACAACACCCAAGCTCGAGACCCCGCCCAAGGTCGACCCGCACACGGGTAAGCCGATAACAGCCACGACAACGAGCACAACCAGCACGACTAGCACGACAACCACTCACACCACCACAAAGCCCACCAAGACATCCCCGGCAACGAGCCCCACAACAAGCTCCCCAACGACGACCACGACTAAGAAGAGCAACAAGGCGCTCATCTGGGGCACAGTAATAGTCATAATAATAATCATAATAGTGGCGGCGGCCCTCCTAGCTAGGAAGTAGCCCTGGGCCCCGCTCCCTTCTAGGCCTCTCCCCTCCTGATTTTCTCCCTAAGCTCCCTAGCCTCCTCGAGCACCCTCCTGATGTTCCTCCAGTGGCTCCCAATCCAGTAGACCCTGCCGCAGCGGGGGCAGACGTAGAACTCGTCGTAGGCCTCCAAGGCCCTTGGCGGCACCCTCCCCCTGAGCCTGGACTTATCCGTGACCCTCACCAGGGGGGAGTTGCACTCGGGGCACCTGCTCCTCGAGGGGTCGGCCTCGAGGCGTATTGGGACCCGGAGGCTTAGCTCCGCCAGCCTCTCGGGGGTGTGGAAGGTCGTTATCAGCACCGCTCTGAGGCCCCTGCGGCGGGCCCTGGAGTAGAGGCCCTTGTCCATGGTTACGATTACCCTGCCCTCCTCCTCGGCTATCCTAAGTATCTCCCAGTCCTCGAGCCTGCTTGAGTAGTGGGTATCATAGCCCAGTATGCGGAGCCACCTAGCCAGGTCGCCCAGCATGGTGTCGACGATAAACCTCGGGGGCCCCCTCCGCCGGGCCCCGGCCCTGCGGGTGGGCATTAGCCTGCTACCTGCCGAGGAGGGCCTTGACGAGTTCTATACCGGTTATGAGGCCCACGGGCTTGTCGGCGTCTATTACAACTACGGCTCGGTACCTCTCCCCCGCCATCTTGGCTGCCGCCTCGGCGAGGCTGGCGTCGGGCGTTAGCCTCGGGGGCCTGAGGGTTATGGCGTCGGCCGCCACTAGGAACTTGAGGGGTGTTATCCTCTTGGGCTCCCCCCTGCTTAGCTCGTAGTACTTGAGGAACACGTTGGCTATCTCGTCTATGCCCACGACGCCGACGAAGCGGCCCTCCTCCGTCACGGGGACGACGCTCAGGTCGTGCTGGAGTATCAGCTGCCTGATGTGGAGGATCCTGGTCTGGAGGGTCGCCGTGACGGGGGGCGTCCTCATGTAGTCTCTAACGCTCACCTCCCCCGCCGCGGGCGCCTCTGCGACGAGCCTCGCTAGCTCCCACCTCGATATGAGGCCTACGACACCGCCGTCCCCCGTGGCTACGGGCGTGCTGGTGAAGCCGCCCTCAGCCATGGCCCTGAGGGCCTTGAGGAGGGGGTCCTCGGGCGCCACTGTCGCCACGGGCTCCGAGGCGAAGCTGCTGGCGTGTAGCGCGCTCGGCACCGTGGACTTCGTGCGGACCGTGCCCAGCTTGAATATCACGTTCCTCAGGGTGAGGATCCCCCTTATGGAGCCCTCCTCGGTGAGTATGACCCGGTCCGTCTTCGCCTTGGAGGCGACCTCGAGGGCGTGGGATAGGCTCACGTCCTTGTCCACCACGGGCGGCTTGGGGTCCATGACCTCCGAGGCCTTTTTCAGGACTGCCTCCTCCATTGACAAACCCTGCACCCCCACGCCCTGACGCCGGGGGGTGTCTAATAAGTAGTGCCTGAGACGGGCTAGCGGCCGTAGGCCGTGATCAGCAGGTCGGGGGCTATCCTCACTATGTCCCTCTTGGATATCATACCAACTACCTTGAGGCTCTCGGGGTCCAGCACTGGGAGGTGGCCTATCCCGTGCTCACCCATGACCTCCGCCGCCCTCACTATGCTGTCATCGGTGGTGACGTAGTAGGGGTTCCTCGTCATAATCTCCTCTATCAGGACCTCCCTAGGGTCGAGGGCGCGGGCTACGACCTTCCTCACTATATCCCTCTCCGTTACTATCCCGAGGAGGCTCCCGTTCTCATCCACTACGATAAGGCTCCCGATGTCACTATCAGCCATGAGCCTGGCGGCCTGGTAGACGGTGGCCCTGGGACTAATCGTTATGGGGGGCGAGCTCATGACGTCCTCGACCCTTACATCACTCGACAACCCCGAACCCCGCGCCGCCCCTGGGGCGTCACCTCATATATAGGCGGGCGCGCGGGCCCGGGCTCCCGGGATGCCTGCGATGGCGGGGCCCTCGTCGCCAGCGGAGGCCGCTCGGAGGCTCGCGGGCCTAGCGGTCTCGGGGCCCTTCTGCACCCGGGAGACCGTCGTGCCCGAGGAGTACGCCGCCAGCCACCTGGCCAGGAGGGGGGTCAAGGTCCTCTCGACGCCCTGCATGCTGCTCCTAGTGGAGAGAACCCTCCAGGAGTGTGTGGACGAGAGGCTCGGGGACCCGGGGTTCGTGACGGTGGGTGTGAGGGCTGACGTGCGCCACCATAGGCCGGCACCCGTGGGCTCTAGGGTTAGGGTGGAGGGCTACCTCCTCTCGGTTAGGGGCCCGAGGATCCTGCTCTACGCCCGCGTCACGGGCGAGGGCGGGGCCCTCATAGGCGAGGTGATCCACGAGAGGGCCGTGGTGGAGTCGGGCCGCTTCGGCTAGGAGAACCACTGGTCCAGCCTCGCCTGCCTGGCGCGGAGGTGCTCCCTGTAGGCCTTCTTGAGCCTCTCCACCGCCTTCTCCACCCTATTAGGGTTGAAGTCGTGCTCCTCCACTAGTATCCTCCTGATCATGGCCTCGTTGGGGGGCCTGAACTCGACCTTGTAGTCCCTGGTGCAGGGCGGGTTCTTGAAGTACTCGAATATCCTCACCGGGTCGGCGCCTCCGGCCTCGCCGGCGGGGAGCTTCCTGAGAAGCTCGACGGGGTCCCGCACCCCCCGGACCAGCCTGAGGGCTGTCTTGGGCCCGTAGCCCCTTACGCCCCCGGGGTTGTAGTCGGTGCCCAGGAGGATCCCTATGACTATCAGGTGGTCCCTCGTTATCCCCAGGGCCTCCAGGAGCGCCTCCAGCTCTATGAGCTCTGGCTTGACCTCAACGTACTCGTCCCTGCCGGGGAGCTTCCTCCTACCCGTTATAGCCAGGTTCCTCACGAGCCTCGGGGCCCCGAAGAGGAGGCTATCATAGTCCTGGCTGCCAGCCGCCCAGGCGTCGCCCCAGGCCGCCATGCACGCCGCTTGGGCCTCGCCCTCGGCGGGGGCCTGCACGTACGGTATCCCCATGGCCTCCAGGAGCCTCTTGGCCTCCCCAACCATGTCGCTCGTCAGCCTTCCAGTGGCCTGGGCGTACTTCCGGGCCTCCTCTATCCTGCCGGCCTCGAGCGCCTGCCTGTAGCGCCTGGCGGCCTCCTCCCTCCTCTTGATCCTCTCCTCCAGCTCCGCCTTCTTCATCTCCGGGGGCTTCCCATCGAAGACGTAGACGGGCTTCACGCCCTCCTCCGCCAGGTTAATCGTCCTATAGAAGAGGCCGCTCAGATGGCTCGTCACCCTACCCTGCCTATCCATCAGGGGGGTCCCATCGGGCTGCCTTATGGCGGCGAGGAACTGGTAGAGCATGTTATACGCATCCAGGGCCACCACGCGCCCGCTCAGCGCCCTCAAGTCTATGGTCCTACGGGCGCCCTCCGGGATCAGCTCCCTCAGGTTAACACCCAACCCCAGCACCACCCACCACTAAGCGGGGCCGCGGCCAGTCAAAGACTCTCCGCCCCCACCCCCCGGGGTTATGGGGCCGGGGGCGTAGGTACCCCAGGCTATAACCCGCCCACGGGCCGCGTGCCCCGGTGCGTGGCCGTGGAGCTGAAGAGGGAGATGCTCGACGCCCTAAACTCCCAGCTCAACGCCGAGCTGTACTCGGCCTACCTCTACCTGGCCATGGCGGCCTACTTCGACTCCAAGGGCCTCAAGGGCTTCGCCCACTGGATGAGGGTCCAGGCCGAGGAGGAGGTCGAGCACGCCATGAAGTTCTACGACTACATAAACGATAGGGGCGGCAGGGTGATCCTGAGGGCCATCGAGAAGCCCCCCACGGAGTGGGACTCCATCACCGACGCCATAAGGGCCGGGCTCGAGCACGAGAGAGCCGTCACCGAGGCCATAAGCAGCCTAGTGGACCTCGCACGTAAGCTCGGCGACAAGCCCACCGAGGTATTCCTACACTGGTTCATAGAGGAGCAGGTGGAGGAGGAGAAGAGCTTCGCCGAGATACTCCAGGCCCTCCAGCTAGCGGGCGAGTCCCCCCAGGCCCTCCTCCTGCTAGACCAGAGGCTAGCCCAGAGGAAGGACTAGCCCAGGCGGCCCCGCTTTTTTGCCTCCCCCACGCCCCCGACGCCCTCGATGGCGGTGAGCCGTGCCGGGTAGGGTTAGGATCGTGTTCACCGACGTAGACGGCACCATAACCCTCGCCCGCGGGAGCCTCCTCCTATGCCTAGAGGCTGCCAGGGCCATCAGGGGGCTCGAGGAGGCCGGGGTGAGGGTCTCGCTCGTGACCGGGAACAGCGTGCCAGTCGCCGCGGGCCTCGCCAGGTACCTCGGCGCCCGGGGGCCGGTGGTGGCTGAGAACGGCTGCACGGTCTTCTATGGGGGCAGGGTGTACCACGTCTGCAGGGGCAAGCCCCCCGCTTCCCTGGAGGAGGACCTGGTGGCGAGAGGCTTCAGGGCTAGCTGGCAGAACCCCTACAGGCACCACGACCTCGCCTTCCTACCCCCGGAGGGCCTGGGGGCCCGGGAGGCCCTCAGGGCCGTGGAGGAGGCCGTTGAGAGGGCGGGGTGGAGGGGAAGGATCCTGTGGACGGGCTTCGCCTTCCACATAGCGCCCCCCGAGGTCTCCAAGGCCCGTGGCGCGGAGGTCGCCGCCGGGCTCGTGGGGGCGAGCCTGGGGGAGGCGGTGGCCCTCGGGGACGGTGAGAACGACCTCGAGCTGCTGGAGGCGGCTGGCTACTCCGCCTGCCCCGGGGACGCGGCCGAGGAGGTCAGGGCCCGGGTCGACTACGTGGCCCGGGAGCCTGGCGGGAGGGGGTTCGCCGAGGTGGCCAGGCTCATCCTGGAGGGCCGCCTCCCCCCTAGAGGCTGAGGCTCCCCCACCACTTGAGCCACGAGGCCCACTCGGCAGCAGCCTCCTCGGGGCTCGGCCAGGGAGGCTGGGGGTGCCTCGACTCGTACCTGTAACCCCTCCTGGCCATGACCCACAGCTCCCTGGGGGGCGTGGCCTCCGAGGAGAGCCTGCCCGCGAGGCCTAGGAGGGGGGCTACGGGGATCCTCCTGCACCCGCCCCCCGTGAGCCTCTTGCAGGCTTCAAGTGTGACCCTCGAGAGGTCGCATGTACACGCCAGGGCGTTGACCCAGAGCCCGTCGTAGCGGCCCTCGCCGGCCCCGGCGAGCATCGAGGCCAGCCCCGAGACTGGTGTGACGGGCACGCAGGGGAGGCTCGGGGCGAGCCTCAGCTTGGAGGCGAGGGCTGTGAGCCTCCACTCGGTGTGGTAGCCCCACCTGCCCACGAGGAGGCCGGGCCTCAGTATGGCCCAGGGCCCCCGGTAGGAGGCCACGATCCTCTCGCCCTCCGCCTTGGACCTCTCGTAGGGGGTCTCGGGCCTCACCCTAGCGTGGTCGAGGTGGGGCTCCTCCTCGACGACCCTAGAGCACCTCCCGGCCCCCAGGATCCTCCCGGGCGTCCTAACCGAGCTAACATAGACCACCCTAGACCCCAGCCTGGAGGCAGCCTCAACAACCACCGCGGCGAGGCGGGCGTGGGCCTCCCACATCCCCCTGGAGCCCCTTATCCTCCCAGCTAGGTGGTAGTACACATCGCCCCCTAGGCCCTCGAGAAAGCCCGCGTCGATGCCCCCGGGGGCCAGGGCTAGCTCGACCCCCAGGCCCCTCAGGTAAGAGGCCAGCCGGGGCCGGCGCTGGGCGCTCGAGCGGCGGGCCGCCACAACCACCCGCCAGCCCTGGCCCGCGAGCCTCTCGGAGAGCGCAGCCCCCAGGAAGCCGAGGCCCCCGACTAGGACAACCCTCAAAGGCCCAGCCCCCCAGGGCTCTCGGGGCTTGGGCGGGGTATAGAGTCGGGGCTATGGAGAGGTGGACCCGGGCTGCCTGGCTTCGACCCCCTGCGGCTGGCTGAGAGGCTAGAGCCCCTCGTCGCCCCCTGGAGGGGTGGGGTGCAGCTTAGGAGGTACGCTAGGTTCAGGTGGAGCCGTCACTACGGGGGCAACGTGGCCGGTGATGTGATAGGCTGCAACCTCAGGTGCGCCTTCTGCTGGGCCTGGAGGTTCGCCTACAAGGCCGGCGGGGGCGTGCTCCTGGGCCCGGGGGAAGCGGCGAAGAGGCTCGCCTTGGAGGCTCGCGGGCGTAGGGTTTATGTTGCGAGGCTCACGGGTGGCGAGCCCACGATCGGGTGGTGGCACCTCGTCGAGCTGGCCCGCGGGGTCCTCGCACGCCTCCCCCGCGCAGTCTTCGTGGTGGAGACCAACGGGATCCTCGTAGGGGCCGGGAGGGTGGAGCCCCGCGACCTCCTCAGAGCCGCGGGGAGGGGCAGGGTGTTCTTCAGGGTGTCCCTCAAGGCCGCGAGCCCCGAGACCTTCGAGAGGGTGACCGGGGCGGCCTCCTGGGCCTTCGAGCTCCAGCTGCGCGCCCTCGAGAGGCTAGCCGGGGAGGGCCTGGTGCCCGGCAGGGACTACAGGCCGGCCCTAGTCCTCGGCTTCGACGACGAGAAGGCCGTAGCGGGGCTCCTCGAGAGGCTCTACTCCATAGACCCCCGCCTCCCCGGGGAGCTGGAGCCGGAGGTGGTCACGCTCTACCCCCACGTGAGGGCCATGCTCAGGAGGAGGGGGGTCTGGCCTGGGTTATACCGGGAGCCGGGCTAGCCCCCCTGCTAGAGGCTCCCTCCATGGTTGAACGCTTTTAAGGGAGACACTTATTCCTAGTTGAGACTGACTATTGAGCGGGGTTGAGTGGAGCTTGAACCCCAGAGCTCCTAAGCTAATGGCAATAGCCGCATCCGTGCTCATAGCAATAATGGTGCTCCCACTGGTAGCGCCCGCTGCCTCGGCCAGCGCCTACACGCTACCCGGAAAGCCCGGCGTGAGCCCCGAGGAGAAGATCGCCCCCGAGCTACTCAAGCCCGGGGCATATAACAGCATAGTGGGCGACCAGAAGCTTGACAAGCTAATAATGGAGGGGATAGCCCACAGCGGCCTCAAGTTCTACAAGGGCCCAGGCCACCTGGCCCGGGTGGCTATCTACTACAGGGGCGGCGACCAGGAGCTTAGGGTGATAGAGGAGAACGTCTACAGGGTCACCTCGGCATTAAAGACTGGCAGGCTGAGCGTGGCCTTCGCCCTGGCGACCCAGAAGCAGGTAGAGAAGCTCGCGACCCTACCCTTCGTCCTCAGGATAGAGCCGCAGAGGAGCCTCCTAGACGAGCTACAGCCCCGGGGCGCCCCGGAGGCCCTGGCCGCGCCCCACGCGCCCACGCCCCTGGGCGGCAGCGGCTCGGGCGACGGGTACCTGATCTACTCTGCCCCCAACCTAACAGGCGCGGCATACGTGTGGGAGCACTACAACATCAGCGGGCAGGGGGTCAAGATAGGCATAGTCGACACCGGCGTCGACCTGGGCTCGCCCGACCTAGGCTCCAGCAAGGTGGCGACCGACAACGGGCTACCCCTGACCTTCGACGCCGACGAGCTGGGCCTCACACTCATGATACCCGTCCAGAAGATAAACGACACCTACATAAACGTCACCGGCTCCCCCGACTTCAACAACGAGATACCCGTATTCGCCCTAGGCAACATATACGTGACCGACCACGCCTTCGCAACAGCCCTCAACCTAATAAACGGTGAGGAGTACACCTACAACCTAACCATACTGAATAAGGCGTACGAGATACCCTCGGGGATAAGCGGTAACATAACCTTCGGCCTAGTATTCCAGGTACTCTTCGTGTACTACACCGAGCAGGGCATACCCATGTACGGTATCCTAGAGTACACCGCCCCCGCCATCTTCGCTGACACCAACGGCGACGGGACCTTCGACACCGTCTACATAGACCTCTCCACGACCTACTACATGGTTATGGAGGCCCTCCACAACGTTACAAACGGCGCCATACCCGAGGCCAACAGCAGCCTACTAGACATGAGCTTCGCCGACGAGACCGGGCTAAGCTACAACGGGACCCTAACAGCGAACAGGGACTTCACGGGCGACGGCGTGCCGGACTTCAGCCTCGGAGCCCTCGCCGGGGCGCTCTACGACTACTACGGCGTCTTCGGGCCAAGCAAGGAGTACGGGCTCGACTGGATGAGCGACTGGGAGCCCACGTCCTACGTGATACCCGGCCTCGACACCCAGCACGGCAGGTGGATTGACCTGCTCTACGACTTCTACGGCCACGGCACCGCCTGCGCCCACGTGGCCGCCGCCAGCGGCGAGACGAACAGGACAATCATAAGCACCGCCCCCGGCGTCAACTTCACAACCAAGATGCCCGGCATGGCACCCAACGCCACCGTGGGAGCGGCGGTCGCCCTCTGGAATGGCGACGTGATAACAGCGGAGCTATGGCTAGCAGGCTTCGACCAGGTGAACGCCGAGACCTACACATGGAACTACACGGGCAACCACAAGGTTGACATCATAAGCAACAGCTGGGGCAGTAGCTGGCTGCTATTCAACGGCTACGCCAGCGACGCCGACCCAACGAGCCTCTGGGAGGACTTCATAAGCATAGTAAGCAACACGATCATAGTCCACGCAGCCGGCAACGGAGGCCCCGGCCTGGGTAGCGTCACCATACCCGGCGCCGCCGCCTTCGTGATAACCGTCGGCGCCGCTGTGGACTTCTACTACAGGCCAGCCTACGGCATCGGGAACGCCACCTACCTACCCGGCACTTACGGCCTAGTGGTGAGCTGGAGCGACAGGGGCCCAACCGAGCTAGGCTACCCCAAGCCCGACGTGCTGGCCATAGGCAGCTTCGAGTGGGCCGGCTCTAGGGCAATCCAGGCACCCTACAATGGCACCTACGCCTACGAGCTATTCAGCGGCACCAGCGAGGCCACCCCCATGACCGCTGGCGTCGTGGCCCTGATAGTGCAGGCGCTGAGGGAGAACAACATAACACCCACCCCACTCCTGGTGAAGGCCATACTGAAGAGCACCGCAACCAACATGGGCTTCGACGCCTATAGCCAGGGCAGCGGCTTCATCAACGCCACCAAGGCAATCGAGACAATAGAGGATGGCGGCTACATAGCCTACAGCTACGATAGCGCCCTCAACCTGCTCCAGTACATAGACGAGAGCATGGCAGCCATGCTAAACATGAACCTAAGCCAGGTCTGGAGCACCTTCGAGGGCAAGGTTGCTGATACCGCCGTCTACCCCGGAGCCATGCTCCCAGGCCAGACAAGGAACGTGACCGTAGTGATACAGGCGCTCGGCGGCGCCTCCAACATATCGGCCAACGTGAGCGACTACACCCTAAGGCTGGCCGGCCAGCTCAGCCTGGGTGACGTGCTAAACGTGAGCGCTGCCAGGAACATAACAGCGGCGGCCAACGGAACCGTGCTTAGCGAGAACGCCTCGAGCCTATTCTACGTCGACTCGGAGGGCAACGTGTACCTCAACATCTCAGCCCTACCGCCGGGCTCGAGGATAGCGATACCCCTAACCTCCACAGCGGCGGATGAGGTGCTCAAGGGTAACCTGAGCGTGCTGGCCCTAGGCTTCCCTGCGAGCTACTACTTCGCGAGCCAGCCGGACGGCAGGCCAGACCCGACCCACAACAAGATAGACGCCATATGGGAGCTAGTGGTCTGGTTCGACCTCAACAATGACAGCGTGATAGACGCCTACAAGAACGGCACCAAGTACTACTACGAGACAAGCAGGCTCAACTACGACTACAGGATAGGCCCCGTCTACCACCTAGAGCTGGGAGACCCACAGATGGCCATACTAAGGGCCGCGGAGGCGGTGGCGAACTACACCAACATAAGCGTTAGCACCCTCCTAAGCGTCGCCCACCTGGCTGTCGAGCTGAGAATCTTCGGCAACCAGTGGTACAACACCAGCACGAGCCTCATGCCGCTCTACGGATACCTGGCGATCTACAACGCCAGCGACTGCGGCATGGCCAGCGAGCCGAGCAGCGTGTCCTCTAACACCACAGAGGCCACATTCGACGTGACCATAAGCGTGCCCTCCAATGCAGAGCCCGGCATCTACGAGGGCTACGTGGTGATCAACAGCTCATACGGCGTCATAAACGTGCCGCTAAGCATACCGGTGGCGAAGCCCGTGAACCCCTGGGCCAGGATGAGCTACGTCATAAAGGGTAGCCCACAGGGCTACTACTACGACAACTACGCCTTCAGGTCGACCCTAGACCAGGGCTGGAGGCCCGAGGTGGGTGACTGGAGGGTCTACCCGATAGCAATATTTAACGAGCTACCCGAGTTCATAACCGGCGGCGTCCACGTCGTCGTGGCGTGGAGCAACCCCAACGCCGACTACGACACCGGCCTTATAGGCCCGGGAGTCAACTGGTGGGGAGTCTTCAACACGAGCTACGCCGCCTACATAGACGCGGCCGTGCTTGGAGCCAAGCTAACCTATCCCTACGTAGTCGGGGGAGTATACAGCTACTTCGACTACCCGCTACCCGGCATCGCGAGCTTCGACGCCCCGATAGATAGCGTGAGGTACTTCAGGCCCGGCGCGGAGAACGAGACCTACACCATCTACTGGCTGGTGGTGCACCAGAAGTTCAGCGACCACGACGGCGAGGCTCCGGAGATATTCCTAACCTTCGACAGGTTCATGATGCCCAACATCTACTACATACACTCCGGCCTCAAGGGAGTCAAGGCCAACGTCTACATCTCAGCCTACTACAGTGACATAGAGCTACTAGACTACGCCCTCATACCACTCGGCAGCGGCACAGGCCTCAAGGTCACACCACATGTCTCCGGCACGGGTAGGGCGCACTACTACATATTCCAGTACGACGCCACCAACGCCGGTACGGGTAGCTACCTACTCGAGATGCTAGTCATGGAGCCGCACAGCTATAGCGTAGTAATAGGCTGGACCTCGCCGCAGTACGGCTATCCCATGGGCGTAAAAGCAATACCAGCAGTGCCAATGATCTACGTCACAGCGGCAGGTTTCGTTGTACACTAGGCCTAGCCCTCAGTAGAGGCTAACGGGCGGGAGCCTCCCGCTCTCCAGTTTTTTATCTCACTCGAATCCTACTCCCATCCTGGTGGGCCCGCCTTGGCCAGCGGGGTCAGGCTTGAGGTCGTGGATATACCCCTACCTGAGGGCACCAACGTGATTATTGGGAGGACGCACTTCATCAAGACCGTGGAGGACCTCTACGAGGCCCTCGTTACAAGCTGCCCCACGCTGAGGTTCGGGGTCGCCCTCTGCGAGGCCAGTGGGAAGAGGCTGATACGCCACGACGGCAACGATAGGGAGCTGGAGGACCTCGCCGTCGAGGCTTGTAGGAGGATAGCTGCTGGCCACGTCTTCGTAGTCTACATCAGGGAGGGCTGGCCTATTAACGTCTTGAACCGTGTAAAGATGGTTATGGAGGTCGTCGGCGTCGACGCCGCGACAGCCAACCCTGTTAAGGTGATAGTGGCGGATCTAGGCGAGCAGAGGGCCCTCCTGGGTGTTGCCGACGGCTTCAAGCCCCTGGGCGTCGAGGGCGAGGCTGATAAGAGGGAGAGGATAGAGTTCCTGAGAAAGATAGGCTATAAGAGGGGCTAGCCCATCTTCTCCCTGGCGAACTCCACTATGAGTTGGGCCCCCTCCCTCACTAGCTCTGTTGCGGTTGCGAAGCTTATCCTGATGAAGCCCTTGCCTGCCTTGTCTGGGAAGGCCGTGCCTGGGAGCACTAGGACCCCCTTCTCGTCGAGGAGCCTGTGGACGAACGCGTCGTCGTCAACGCCCATGGCGTCCATCAGCTTCTTGACCCTTGGGAACATGTAGAAGGCCCCCTGGGGCATGTAAGCCTCTATGCCGGGCGCCTTGGAGAGTATGTCGTAGAGGATCCTGGCCCTCTCCTCGAATGCCTTAATCATCTCCCTGACGGGGCCCCAGTCGCCCCTCAGGGCTGTGACGCCCGCCTTCTGGGCGAAGCTCGTTGCACAACTGTAGACCGTCACCGCTAGGTCGAGCATCTTGGGTATGACCTCCCGCCTCACGACTAGGTAGCCAAGCCTCCAGCCCGTCATGCTGAAGGTCTTCGAGAACCCGTTGACGTAGATCACGTGGTCCCTCCAGTCGGGGTAGCTTATCACGCTCTTGAAGCGGGCCCCGTCGAAGAGGAAGTTATCGTAGATCTCGTCAGCCGCTATCATTATCCCCTTCCTCCTCGCGAGCTCGTAGAGGGCGTCGACCTCCTCTGGGCTGAAGACCGCCCCCGTGGGGTTGTGGGGGTTATTCAGGACTATAACGCGGGTCCTGGGGGTGACGGCGTCCTCTATGGCCTCGAGGTCGAGGCTGAAGCCCTTGCCGGGCTCGAACCTCATCGGCACGAACACGGGCTTGGCGTCGAAGAGCTTAGCCACCTGGGCGTAGGCGTAGTAGCTGGGCTCGGGTATGATGACCTCGTCGCCGGGCCTCAGGTATGCCGCGAGCCCTATGAATATCGCCGTCTTAGCGCCCGTCGTGACCACTACCTCGTCCGGCCTGACGTCCGAGCCGTAGCGCGAGTTGAGGTACTCCGCTATCGCCTCCCTGAGCTCCGGTATCCCAGCGGTCTCAGTGTAGCCCGTGAAGCCCTCGTCTAGGGCCCTCTTGGCGGCCTCCCTTATATGGGCGGGCGTCACGAAGTCGGGCTGGCCTATCCCGAAGCTGATGACCCTCCTACCCCTAGCCTCGTACTCCCTGGCGAGGGCCAGGAAGGTGAACGCGGTCTCGCCGACGATCCTCTTAACCCTCTCCCCAACATCTAGCGTGGGAGCACTCAACCCGGGTACCACCAGCGGGGCGTTAACGCGTTAGGGAGAGTTTAAACCCTCAAAACCCGAGGCATAATGGGCGGCTGGCCATGGCCACCAGGAGGCTCAGGGTGAGGGTCAAGCGCTACAGGGCATCCACCAGGGCCTACGGGCCCGTGGAGCTGGGGGTGCTCGAGCCGCTGGAGGGCAGGGAGGTCGAGGTAACAGCGAGGGACCCCCTAGACGCAATGCTCAGGGTTGCCGAGGAGGAGGCCAGGGGCGCGAGGGGCGACTACGTTGAGGTAATAGTGGATGACGGGGAGGCCAGGAGGATCCTGGGGGTAGCGCCCCGCTACACCTGGAGCAGGGCCCTCTACTACAGGCCCGAGAGGCTCCTACGGGTGGGCATAGCCCGCGGGCCCCCCGGCATCCAGGAGCCCAGGAGCCCCGGGGGGGACGGCGAGGCTGGCAGCGAGGCCCCCGAGGAGGCAGGGAGCGTTGGAGCCGTCGAGCTCGGGGAGGGGGACATCGAGTGGCACAGGGTGGATGAGGAGTTGTACGTGTTCGAGGGTAAGGCCCAGCTCCTAAGCGATGACGAGGATGTAGCCCTAGTAATTATTGAGACTCCGAGCGGCTCCAGGATAGTCAGGCCCGCCCCCGCCTCTTTGAGGAGGAGACGAGCCTCCTAACCTCCAGCTCCACGAGGTCTAGGATGTCGTCCCCGTGGATCCTCTTGAGGTGGAGGTAGAGGCCCTTCCTACGGTAGGGCCCCCTACCGCATATCCCACAGTAGAGGGCGCCGCCCCTCTCCACTACAACCCTCAGGGCCACGTTCTTGACAGCGTCTAGGTAGGCCCTGGAGAGTATCCTGGGCTCGAAGCTCTCAGGGTCCTCGAAGCCCACCGCTAGCCTGGCGACGTACTCTATAATCCTAGCCTCGAGGTAGCCCCTCGTCAGCCCCCCACACCACCAGCCCGGGTTAGGTAGAGCCGCCTATATGGGGGGCTCCGCCTACGCGGGGGGCGCCTCGTAGGCCCTCTCCAGGAGGGAGGCAAGCTCCTCGGGCGTCAAGTCGACGGGCGAGCCGCTGGGGGTTGACAGCTCCAGGGCCCTCTCAGCCAGGGCCGGTGCGGCCTCCCTGAACTCCCCCTCGGGTATCCCCATCTCCCTGTAGGACCTGGGGAGGCCTAGGGTCCTGAGTAGCCTCGAGACGTGGAGGCTCGCCCTCCCCAGCTCCGGGGCACCGTCCACCCTCTCCATCACTGCTACGAGGTCGTCGAGCCTGGAGCGTGCCTCGGGGCTCCTCTCCTCGTAGAGCCTCAGGGTGTGCTGGAGCGCCACAGCCGCCGTCACGCCGTGCGGCGTGTTGAAGTGCTCCTGTATAGCTAGCGCTATGCCGCAGGTAAGGGATATTGCGGCGACGGGGTTTGCGATGCTGGTGAGAGCGGAGAGCTGCGCGAGCCGGGGCCAGCTGGCCTCGAGGCCCCCGCGGCCCCTGAGCAGCTCGGCCCTCCTGAAGACCTCCCTGAGCACCCTGGCGGATATGGCCTCGCTCAGGGGGTTGGACCTCTTCGAGGCTAGGGTCTCGAAGGCGTGGGCGACCGAGTCCACGATTATGTCGATGGCCTCAGGCGCTCTGGGCATCACCGCGAGCAGGGAGGGATCCAGCACGATTGCATGCGGGGTCAGCTCGGGATTCACAAGAGCCAGGATCTCGCCTCCAACATCAACCGCAGCGACCCAGTCGGCCTCCCTACCCCTGCTACCCCCAGCGGGCGCCGCTATGAGTAGGGGCCTCAGGCCCTCCACGCCGAGGGGGGCTAGCGGGTGGACCCTCTCAAGCTGGAGGGTGGGCCTGTGGATCCTCACGAGGGCCGCCTTGGCGGCGCATAGGAGGCAGGAGGATCCCACGGTGACTATAGCGTCTGCACCCTCCAGCCCGGCTAGGTGGGCTATGGCCTCCACATCAGCGATACTGCCCCCCGCCCCCCGGCAGTCCCCGGGGGCCTCGTAGACCGTGACCCTGACACCGGACCTCCTGAGGACCTCGGCCACGCCGTCGACGGCGACCCTATAGGACGTCTCGGTGGCTATAAGCATCCTCCTCAGTGAGTACTGCGACGAGAGGGTTGACAGCGCTCCACCCAGCGATGCGTCTAATAGTATCCTCCTAGGCATCATTACGCTTGAAACCTCCTCACTCATCAGGGGCCACCCATAGGGGCCGGGTACGGCCTGCGGGGGGCACCGTTGTGATAGTAGGGTCTAGAGTATTTATGGAAACCGACTGTTAGGATTGCGGGTTCGGTGGGTTCTAGGTGGGCGCTGCTACGTGCTCTAAGCTTTAAACTCCCACTTTAACCCCGTTAAAAGGGGAGGGTGCTAGGTCTTGCCGGTAGCACTGGAGGTCAGGGACCTCCACGTGAGGGTCTCTGGCAGGGAGATACTGAGGGGAGTAGACCTCAGCGTGGGCTATGGCGAGCTGCATGCAGTGATGGGCCCCAACGGGAGCGGTAAGACCACCCTAGCCTACACCATCATGGGCAGGGAGGGCTACGAGGTCATGAGGGGCGACATACTCCTCGATGGGGAGAGCATCGTGGGCCTCCCACCCCACGAGAGGGCGCTCAGGGGGCTCTACCTGGCGTTCCAGGAGCCCCCCGAGATCCAGGGCGTGAGGCTCTCGAGGTTCCTGATCGCCGTGGTGAACAAGCGCCTGGGCGAGGAGGACCTCTCACGCCTCGGGGACCCGAGGCTCCTCGGGAGGATCTACAAGCTGCTGGGCGAGGTCGGCCTTGATAGGAGCGTGCTGGAGAGGGAGCTGTACGTGGGCTTCAGCGGCGGCGAGAAGAAGAGGACCGAGATACTCCAGGCCCTCCTGCTAGAGCCGAAGGTCGTGATACTGGACGAGCCCGACTCTGGCCTCGACGTGGACGGCGTCAGGATGGTGGCCCGCGTGATCAAGAGGCTCAGGGACGAGGGCAAGGCGGTGCTACTGATAACCCACTACGCCAGGCTCTTCAACTACGTAGAGCCGGACCAGGTCACCGTGCTCGTCAACGGCTCGGTAGCGGCGAGGGGCGGGGCCGAGCTGGCCAAGAGGATAGAGGAGCATGGCTACCAGGCGATCGCGGCCCCCGGGGGTGACAGGTAGTGAGCAGGGGCCCCGTGAAGCTGAGGGAGGAGCTCCTCAGGGAGGCCGAGGCGCTAGACCTCATGGGCCTGACCAGGAGGCCCTACAAGGTCGAGGTCGAGCTGAGGGGCCGCATCTCTAGGAGCCTGGTCGAGGAGCTGAGCAGGAGGAAGAAGGAGCCCGACTGGATGAGGAGGCTCAGGCTGAAGAGCCTCGAGCTGTTCGAGAAGCTGCCAATGCCCAAGTGGGTCCCCGGCGTTGAGGAGATAGACCTGGATGAGCTGGCCTACTACGTGAAGCCCGAGGCGCCCCAGGCCAGGAGCTGGGACGAGCTGCCCAGGGAGATCAGGGAGTACTACGAGAAGCTCGGGATACCCGAGCAGGAGGCCAGGTACCTCGCGGGCCTCTACACCACCATGGACAGCGAGGTAGTCTACGGCAAGGTGAAGGAGAAGCTCCGGGAGAAGGGGGTCATAATAATGTCCATGGACGAGGCCGTCCAGAGGGACCTACCCATAGTCAAGGAGTACTTCATGAAGATATTCCCTCCAAGCGACCACAAGTTCGCGGCCCTCCACGGCGCCCTCTGGAGCGGGGGCGTCTTCGTCTACGTCCCCAAGGGCGTTAGGATAACGGAGCCCATCGAGGGCTTCTTCCTCATAGGCCAGCCCCTGGAGGGCCAGTTCGAGCACACCCTCATAGTAGCGGATGAGGGCAGCTACCTCAACTTCATAGAGGGCTGCAGCGCCCCGAGGTTCGTCGGCTACAGCCTCCACGACGGCATGGTCGAGATATACGCCCACCGCGGCGCCACCGTGAAGTTCACCACCATACAGAACTGGAGCAGGAACGTGATCAACTATAACAACAAGAGGGCAATAGCGGAGGCCGGCGCCAGGGTGGACTGGTTCGAGGGCAGCATCGGGAGCAAGGTGACCGTGACCTACCCCGCGACCATCCTCAAGGGGGAGGGCGCCGCCTCGAGGAGCATGGTCGTGACACTCTCGAAGGGCCCCGTACTCAAGGATAGCGGGGCTAAGATGATACACCTAGCACCCAGGACGAGAAGCAGGATAGTGAGCAAGTCGATAAGCGCCGACGGCGGCGTGAACGTCTACAGGGGTCTCGTGAGGATAGCGAGGGGGGCCAGGCACGCTAGGGCCGACGTCGAGTGTGACTCCCTCATATTCGACGAGGAGAGCAAGGCCCACACGTACCCCCACAACCAGCTCGAGGAGCCCACAGCCGTGGTTACACACGAGGCCACGACGGGGAGGCTTAACGAGAACCAGCTCTTCTACATGCAGTCCAGGGGCCTGAGCGAGGGCGAGGCCAAGAGCCTCATAGTACTAGGCTTCCTAAGCGACGTCCTGGCGGAGCTGCCCTTCGAGTACCTCAACATACTCAACAGGGTAGTACAGCTCGAGTTCAAGGAGGTTGGAGGCCTCGGCTGAGAGGTGACAGCGATGGCTGCGCGGAGGGCCGAGTACCTGGAGGCCGCCAGGAGGGAGCCCTACCAGCACCTAGCCGACTCCCCCACTGTGCGGTACTACACCCGCTGGAGCGTCTTCGAGGAGCGGCTCAACGCTCCAGACTCGAGGGCCTACCCCAAGCCCCCAGGGTGGCTCGCTGGGGCCTCCCCAGGCCTGGTGGTGCTGGCCGGCGAGGCCAGGGTGAGCGGCGACCTAGGCGGCCTGGAGTTCGAGGACCTCGGCAGCGACTACGACGTGCTGGGGGACATAGAGCCCCAGGGGCGCCTAGACTACTACCACGCCGCCAGGCTCACCAGGGCCGCCAGGATCCGCGTGCCCCCGGGCCTCCGGGGGGCGAGGCTTGCCGTGGCCTCCCTGGGCGGCGACGGCTACACGGGCCACCACCTAGTGATAGAGGCGGGCGAGGGGAGCGAGGCGGAGCTAGTCCTGGTGGACCTCGGCGGCGCCGGCGGGTCGAGCATTAAGACCCTCACGGCTAGGGTCGTGCTACGCGACGGCGCTAAGCTGGTGATCTACAGCCTCTCGAGGCACGGCTCCTCTGCGGTGTACAGGAGGATCAACTACACCCTCCATGGGGCGTCGAGCCTCGAGTTGAGGGCCCTCTACACCCCCGGGGCGTCGAGCAGGATAGTGGAGAGCGCAAGCCTCGAGGGCACTGGTAGCAGTGCTAGGGTCGAGGCTGGAGCCGTTGCGTGGGAGGGCGAGTGGGGTGACGTGCTATTCAACGCCGTCCACAGGGCGCCGAGGAGCAGGTCGAGCATAGATGGGCGCGGCGCCGTCCTCGACGGAGGAGGCCTCACGCTGAGGGGTGTTGCTATAGTGGAGAACCGGGCGGAGTGGTCCGCCACGAGGGTTGACGTGAGGATACTCACGCTCGGCGATAGGGCCCGGGGGAACGCTGCGCCGATGCTGGAGATACACACTGGGAACGTAGAGGAGGCCTACCACAGCACCAGCATATCGAGCATCGGGGAGGAGGAGCTCTTCTACATGCAGTCCAGGGGCCTGAGCCCCAGCGAGGCCCGGGGGCTCCTCCTCGAGGGCATAGCCTCCTACCCCGGGGTCCTCGAGAGGCTGGGCCTCACCCTGGGAGACCTCCGGGGGGCGGCTAACCCTTAAAGGCCCCCCTCAAGGCCTGGCGGGGGCCGAGGTGCCCGTGATGCCCGGGGCCTTCTACGTCACCACCCCGATCTACTATCCGAACGCGCCCCCACACATAGGCCACGCCTACACCACGGTGTACGCCGACGTCCTGGCTAGGTACCACAGGCTCATGGGGCACGAGACCTTCTACCTCACCGGCACGGATGAGCACGGCCTGAAGCTACAGAGGGCCGCCGAGAGGGCTGGGAGGCACCCCAAGGAGCTCGTGGACGAGATGGCCGGGGTCTACAAGAGGTACTGGGCCCAGCTCGACATAAGCTACGACCGCTTCATTAGGACCACTGACCCCGACCACGAGGAGCTGGTCAAGTGGGCCCTCGAGGAGATGAGGAGGAGGGGCTACATATACAAGGGCCGCTACTCCGGCTGGTACTGCGTTGACTGCGAGAAGTTCTACAGCGAGGGCGAGTATAGGGTAGTAGAGGGCAGGCCTTACTGCCCGATACACATGAAGCCCCTAGAGTGGGTGGAGGAGGAGACCTACTACTTCAAGCTTAGCTCCTTCGAGGGGAGCCTCAGGAGGATCCTGCCGGAGAGGGTCTACCCAGAGTACTACGCCAGGGAGATCCTCGGCAAGATAGACAAGGAGGGTCTCAGGGACGTCAGCATATCCAGGCCCCGGGAGAGGGTGTGGTGGGGCATACCCATACCCTGGGACCCAGGGCACACCACGTACGTGTGGTTTGACGCCCTCCTCAACTACCTCACCGGCGCGGGGCTCCTGAGGGACCGCGGGAGGTTCGAGAGGCTCTGGCCCGCGGCCCACCACGTGATAGGCAAGGACATACTCTGGTTCCACACCGTGATATGGTTCTCCATGCTTGAGGCGCTCGAGATACCCCCGCCGAGGAGGGTTGTGGTGCACGGGTTCCTCGTGAATAGGGGCCTCAAGATGGGCAAGTCCACGGGGAACGTGATAATGATCGAGGACCTCCTGGGCCACTACAAGACTAGTGACGGCGTGAGGTACGTCCTCATGAGGGTCTTCAACCTGGGCAAGGACGTAGACGTCTCCCTAGAGCTATTCGACAGCATATACAACTCCGACCTCGCCGACAACCTGGGGAACCTGGTTAGGAGGGTCTCAACCCTAGCAATCAGGAGGCTCGGCGGTAGGGTGGAGAACCGGGGCGTCGACGGCAGGCTCGAGGGGGCCGTGGAGAGGGCGCTCGAGGAGTACCACTCCAGCATGGAGAGACTCGATGTATCCCAGGCCATCCAGGCCATCATGGCGGCCCTCAGGGAGGCGAACGCCTACATAAACGAGACCAAGCCCTGGGAGAAGAGCGACCCAACGGAGGAGCTATACACCCTCCTAGAGGCGATAAGGGCCTCAGCCAACGCCCTCCAGGTAGTCATACCCAGGGCCGCCCAGAGGACGGCCGAGGCCCTAGGGTTCAAGCTCGCGCCACCCCAGCCGGGCCTCGGGGGCCAGGAGGCGTACACCGTCAGGGACTCCCCCATACTCTTCAGGAAGGTCAAATAGCCCACACCCCCCTTATCCCCCCACCGCTACGCTGAGCCGCATGGGGATCCCTCCTGGCGGGCCGCCTCGAGGAGCGCGTCGCCGAGGCCCTCGAGACCCTGGGTAGGGCCTCTAGCCTTAGGTACTGGCTCCTAGCCTTCAGCGGGGGGAAGGACAGCACTGTCCTCCTCGACCTCACGCTAAGGTTCCTGGAGGACGGCTGCGGGGGCCGGGGGTGCCCCGAGAGGGTGGTGGTGGCGTATAGCGACACCCTCATGGAGTGGCCCCCGCTGAGGAGGTGGGCCCTCAGC
>JALWPV010000001.1 GCA_027080775.1 Acidilobaceae archaeon | reverse complement strand
CCCACGCGCAACCCCCACAAGGGCCTCCCGGCCCCCCTCAATGGCGGCCCTCCACACGCCGAGGGCCTCGGAGTGCCTCCTAGACCCCAGGCTCATCGCAGCGCTCCTCTTCCCCAGCAGGGCCCTCCTCCTAAGCCACACGTCCCTACCAGTGGGGCACAGGCTCGCGGCATCGCTAGGCCACACGGGCCCCGGGCCGGGTAGCTCCCACGCCATGATCCGCGGCTCGTCACAGCCGCCCCCACGGGCCCCCAGGATCCAGTCGACAAGGCTCAACCGGGGAGTCAAGCCCACTACAGGCGCACCACCAAATAAAGTAATACCATTAACCGAGGAGTAAAAAGCACTCAACCAACAACACACCACCAAAACCCACAAAAACACAAAACAAAAACCCAACCCATACAAACCATCACCACTAGGGAATGGAAGGCTTTTTGCATGTAGTGTCTGCCTAATGTGTCCCACTTGTGGGTTCCGTGTTTGCATGTTGTGGCCTCCTCCCACCGTATCCTTTTAATCTAATCTTTCTTTTAGTGGGTTTACTGTGAACATTGTGTTCGCCTACTTCTGGGCGATTGGCTGTGGGGACGTAATGCTTTTATACTAGTTTCTCTAAATTGGAAGCTTTACGTAATGCTTGAGGTTCTCCAGGCGATTGGCTATACCTGGGTGGTGGGCCGTTTTATGCAAACCATGGGGGATGGAAACTGCCGATGGTGCCCACCGGAATCCCACCTGGTCCCGCGTATTCTACACGCCCGGCAGGGGGCTAAGGCATAAATACGAGCCCCACCCAAGCCTAGGAGCGGACTCATACCCCTAGAGGGAAACCGAGCACATACCCTACAAAGGGAATTGCAACCTTTAGGTCGGCCTCCCACGTATTACCCGTACTGAGTATTAGCATACCCTACAAAGGGAATTGCAACTTTCTCTCGTAGTAGAGCGTCGTATAGTACAAGTGTAGCATACCCTACAAAGGGAATTGCAACGGGAGGCTGCTCTGGCTGCCTGGGCTGCGGCGTGGCCTGCATACCCTACAAAGGGAATTGCAACCTTGCCAGTCTCGGATAGCACCCTTCTAACAATCTCAAGGGCATACCCTACAAAGGGAATTGCAACTCTCCCTCTTCTGTTGATAACTTTGTTTTAACAACTCGATCATACCCTACAAAGGGAATTGCAACCAAGCTCTATGGGAGGTGATACTATGAACCCGGCCTGGACATACCCTACAAAGGGAATTGCAACCTTCAATAGGTTCATGTCTATGCCGAGCCACTCCTCCATACCCTACAAAGGGAATTGCAACGCGAGGTCTAGGCCCTCGGGCGCGGGGCCCCTCTCAAGCTCATACCCTACAAAGGGAATTGCAACGGTAGTGCGATGTGGCCGCAGGCATACTCCGCGGAGACATACCCTACAAAGGGAATTGCAACCACTATAACGGCCTCACCCATACCTACCGCCCCGAAAAAGAGGCATACCCTACAAAGGGAATTGCAACCACTCGGCCCTGAGCGTCTCAGGGTTGACACTCAAGGCCTCCATACCCTACAAAGGGAATTGCAACTTTCCCTCGGGGCTGGGAGCATGGGTGTCACGTATACATACCCTACAAAGGGAATTGCAACCCTAGGAGCTCGAAGACCTCCTCCTTGCGTTGCTCCATACCCTACAAAGGGAATTGCAACCGAAGGGCTGACTAGCGGTTCATAAAAAGAAGAGAAGTGACATACCCTACAAAGGGAATTGCAACGATTAGGGAGGGTGGTTGTAGATGGATAGGGATGCCTTATCATACCCTACAAAGGGAATTGCAACGTAGAGCTAAGCGCGGGAAGCGGCAAGGTAATAATGCATACCCTACAAAGGGAATTGCAACGGGCCCCAGGGCCTGGGTGGCAGGCTTGGGCGCAGGGCGGCATACCCTACAAAGGGAATTGCAACTCTCCCACCACTCGCACTCGCACCCCGCTAGGGCCTTTACATACCCTACAAAGGGAATTGCAACCACCTCAAGCGCGGGCACGGTCTCCACCTGAGACATCCCACATACCCTACAAAGGGAATTGCAACAAATAATAGGAAGCCTTGCTCCTCTAGGAGCCTTCTAAGGCATACCCTACAAAGGGAATTGCAACATGCTGAAGATAGCCGCCCTGGTGTGGGGCGGTTGCAATACCATACCCTACAAAGGGAATTGCAACCTTCCACTCCTCCACTCTCTCCTCCGCTCCCATCTCTCTCATACCCTACAAAGGGAATTGCAACGATGGTCCTCAGCCATGAAGGCGATGTAGTCGTAGTAGGCATACCCTACAAAGGGAATTGCAACAACGCCATAGTAGTGGGGGCCAGAATAATCATACTAGCATACCCTACAAAGGGAATTGCAACATACACAGCGGCAATGTACCCTGCAATTGCGCCTCAATAAGCATACCCTACAAAGGGAATTGCAACGATGTAGATAAAATAATGTGGGAATACGGAGTTAGTGAAACATACCCTACAAAGGGAATTGCAACGATATACTTCCTCGTGTGTATCAGCCTGAACGGTCCACATACCCTACAAAGGGAATTGCAACACAATAGTGCCTGATAACAAAATCATAGTCAAGTGGATAAACATACCCTACAAAGGGAATTGCAACCCCCAGGCCCCAGAGGCCCAGGGCCGCTATGGCTAGGTCATACCCTACAAAGGGAATTGCAACTCTCTCCTCCCTCTCCTCCTCGGTTCTCATCTCTCTCCCCATACCCTACAAAGGGAATTGCAACCTATCGCCTCGTATATGTCTCTGACCGCCTCGGCCCTCGAGCATACCCTACAAAGGGAATTGCAACCCGGCCTTCGGGACGGCTCCCCCGGGCCCACCCACCACTACATACCCTACAAAGGGAATTGCAACTCGTCTGGCGTGACGTCACTGCTACCGGAGGCCCTGCTACATACCCTACAAAGGGAATTGCAACCCGCTTCGAGGCCGGCGACAAGTACGGGCTCTACTACATCATACCCTACAAAGGGAATTGCAACGCCAGGCCCGTGGCCGCCCCCGAGGAGCAGGCCCAGTGGACCACATACCCTACAAAGGGAATTGCAACTCCCCAGGCCTCACCTCCAAAGGACCGCCATGCACTATACCCATACCCTACAAAGGGAATTGCAACCTTCTTGAGAACCACGGTCCAGTTCCCTATACGCACTTCATACCCTACAAAGGGAATTGCAACCAGGAGCGACTACGAGCGACACAGCTACTGCATAAGGGTATACATACCCTACAAAGGGAATTGCAACGTGGGCGGGGGCTCGGGTTAGGATAGCCCTACGGGCGGGGCATACCCTACAAAGGGAATTGCAACTAGGCAGTGCTGGAATATGTAGACCCTCGCTGGCGGTGGCATACCCTACAAGGGGAATTGTGGGGGAGCAGATATGACGTGTTTCGTGTGGTTGCCTGGTTCGGGGTAGGGTTTGGGGTGGCTTGCCGGGCTCTGGGACTATAAGGTTAGGGTTAGGCGTAGGCTGGAGGGGCTGCTTGGAGACGCGGCGGGGAGGGCGGCTGGGGACCACCATGCTAGGAGGCCTCCGAGGCCTTGCGGCATCACTATCCACACGGGCACTGGGTGCAGCATGGGTTGTGTCTACTGCTACGTGCCGGACATGGGGTTCCCGATGAGGCCCCGGCCCTACCCCCTCTCCCCGCTTGAGATGGCTTACGCGCTCGCCGTGAACCCCTACGTGCTGCCTAGGGCTACGCTGGCCGCCTATGGGAGTGTGACTGAGCCCTTCCAGCCCGAGACCAGGGATAGGGCTGTGGCCTATATCAGGGAGGTCTATAGGTGGCTCGGCCTCCCGAGCCAGGTCTCAACTAAGGCCCTCCTGGATAAGCAGCTGGCCAGGGAGCTGCTGGGGGCGGAGCCGAGGCTGAGCGTGCTCGTGAGCGTCTCCTCCCTGGGGGAGTGGGCTAGGCGCCTCGAGCCGGGGGCGCCCCCGGCTGAGGAGAGGATCCTGGCGGCGGGCGAGGCCGCTAGGATGGGGTTGAGGGTTGCCTTGTTCCTGAGGCCCATTATACCCGGCGTGACGGATAGGCAGTTCGAGGCCATAGTGCGCCTCGCGGGCGAGGCTGGGCTCCGCTACATAGTCCCGGGCATGCTCAGGGTTACGCCGGGGATCCTCTCGAGGCTGAGGGCCGCCGGGGTGCCCCTGGGGGCGATCGAGGCTAGGCTCCCCCGGAGGCCCCGTGGGCCCCGTGATCAGGTGCCGCTTAGGGGCGGGGACCTCAAGGCCAGGCTTAGGAGGATAGCCGGGGAGTACGGCTTGGAGGTCCTCCCGGCGGCCTGTAGCCATAACGTGATAGCCCATGGGGAGTACTGTAGGGCCTGCAGGCTAGGCCCCTGCGGCGACCCCGGGGCGGCGAGGCCCGTGGAGCCGGGTGACGTGCAGGAGCTACTGGACGCCGCGGGGGTTAGGGCCCGCGTGCTCAGGGTTGGCGGGGAGGGCATAGTGGTCAGGGCGAGGGGCGGCGACGCGAGGAGGGCCAGGATCCTCCTGGAGGCCGCGGCCAGGCTCCCCGTTAGGATTGCCGGGTGAGCGTATAAGCCCTCGCAGTCCCCATAGTGGCCGCAGGGCCCGCGGGCCCCACGCTGGGTGGCGGTGAGCGGCCTTGGGTAGCGGGGATGAGCCGCCGTGGCCCATGCCCTTCATCGAGAACCTCCCCGTGCCCTTCGTCCCAACCCGCTACGAGTCCCTCGACCTAGTCTTCGAGGCCCTGGGCCTGGGGGAGGGTGACGTATTCGCCGACCTGGGCTGCGGCGACGGCAGGGTCGCCATAGAGGCCGCCAGGAGGTACCCCGTGAGGGCCTCGATATGCCTCGAGGCGAGGAGCGACCTCGTCGAGAGGGCCATGGGTAACGTGAGGGAGGCGGGCCTCGAGGATAGGGTCCTCGTGGTCCGGGGGGACTTCTTCAAGTCGCCCCTGAGGGGGGTGACGGCTGTCTACATGTACCTCCTCACAAGCATAAACGAGGCCCTGAAGCCCAAGCTCTCCAGCGAGCTCCCCCGGGGGGCTAGGGTGGCTACCCTCGACTTCACCATACCCGGGTGGAGGCCCGTGAGGGTCCTCGGGGACTCGGGGTGGCAGAGGAGGGTCTACCTCTACGTCATAGGGGTCTCGGATAGGTGAGGATCCTCCTGTAGACCTCGAGCCTGGCCAGGTCCTCTATGGCCTCGAGTGCGTCGACTGCGTGGTACATCGACTCGCCGTAGGCCACGGCCCCGTGCCTCTCCATCACCGCCCCCCGGCACCCACTCGACTCCAGCGCCCCAGCGACTGCCCTGGCTAGCTCCCAGGTGCCCGGGGGCCTCCAGGGGGCCACGGGGACCACCCCGCAGTCCCCCAGGGAGTAGGAGGCCTCCACCAGGCTCGAGACCTCGAGGCCAACGCCGGCCAGGGCCGCTGCCACCGCCGCCGGGGGGTGGGCGTGGGCCACAGCCCTGGCCCCGGGGATCCTCCTGTAGATCTCCACGTGCATCCTCCACTCGCTGCTTGGCCTCCCCCTCACTACGGTGCCGTCGAGCCTTATCACGGCGACGTCCCTGGGGGTTATGGTGTGCCTCGCCTGGCCGCTCGGGGAGATGTAGACTAGCCCCGTGTCGGGGTCGTAGATGCTGGCGTTCCCGCCCCGGAGGCTCACAAGGCCCCTCTGGTAGAGGAGCCTCATGGCGTCCGCCACAAGCTCCTCTGGAGCCCGGCCCTCGGGCACGGCGTGGCACCCCCTATATGCGGGCGCCCCTGGAGACCGTATGTTCCCGTTTATCGCCTCTAGCATTAATGCCTCGACGCGCCACACGTAGGGCTTGAGTGGGGTGTAGCGTATTGGCCGTGTCAAGGGAGGCCCTAGAGGGCCTGTTCTACACCATGGCTAAGACGGCTGTCACCAAGATACCGGCCGATGTCTACGAGGCCCTCAAGAGGGCTAGGGAGGCGGAGGAGAACCCGCTGGCGAGGGCCCAGTTCGACGCCATACTGAGGGATATCGAGATAGCCTGCCGGACCGAGAGGCCCATATGCCAGGACACCGGGACCCCCTACCTCTTCATAGAGCTGGGCGACGAGTTCCCCCTGAGGTCCCAGATCCTGGAGGCGGCGGCCGAGGGCATAAGGAGGGCCACCAGGGAGGGCTACCTGAGGCCCAACGCAGTCGACCCAGTCTACTTCAAGAATAGCGGGGACAACACGGGCCGCTACGTCCCCTGGGTCCACGTGGACCTCGTGCCAGGCGATAAGCTGCACGTCTACCTAATGATGAAGGGCGGGGGCAGTGAGGCCCCCACGACGCTTGTAATGTCGACTCCCCTCAAGGGGTGGGAGAACCTAAAGAAGACCGTGATAGAGACCGTCGCCAAGTACGGCCCCCTGCCCTGCCCCCCACTCATAGTGGGGGTAGCGGTAGCCGCTGGGGGCGACATGGCGGTTAGCCTCGCTAAGAGGGCCCTCCTGAGGCCGATAGGCGTGAGGAACGAGGACCCCAAGCTCGCCAGGCTGGAGGAGGAGCTCCTCGAGGCGCTCAACAAGCTCGGCGTTGGCCCACACGGCTTCGGCGGCAAGACAAGCGTGCTCGACGTCAAGTTCGAGTACGCCCACAGGCACCCGGCCACCTTCGCCATAGGCGTCGTGACGAGCTGCTGGGCCACGAGGAGGGTCGAGGCCGAGGTCACGAGTGGGGGCGAGATTAGAATACTATCACGCCACGTCATACCAGACGGGGCCGGGGGCTGCACCATAGGGGTACCCGAGCTTGAGGGGTGATGGGTGGTGGCCGAGTACAGGCTCAGGACCCCCCTGAGCGACGAGGACGTTGAGAGGCTCAGGGTTGGCGATATAGTCTACGTCTCCGGGATAGTGGTGACCGCGAGGGACGAGGCCCACAAGAAGGTGTTGGAGACGATCGAGAAGGGCGAGAGGCTACCCATAGACCTGAGGGGCCTAGTCCTCTACCACTGCGGCCCCGTAGCCAGGAAGAGGCCCGACGGCACCTGGGAGATAAGGGCGGCCGGGCCCACGACGAGCATGAGGATGGAGAGCGTCGAGGCCGAGTTCATAGAGAAGACCGGCATAAAGATGGTAGTAGGCAAGGGCGGGATGGGCGAGAAGACCGCCGAGGCGATGAAGAAGTACAAGGCGGTCTACGCGGTATTCACCGGGGGCGCAGGGGCGCTGGCGGCTAACGCCATCAAGAGAGTCGTGGACGTCTACTGGCTAGACGAGCTAGGCATACCCGAGGCCCTCTGGGTCTTCGAGGTCGAGGACTTCGGCCCCCTAACAATAACCATAGACACGACCGGCCGCAACTACTACGCAGAACGCATGAACGAGGTAATGAACAACGCCCAGGCCATAGTAGAGGAGCTCCTCAAGAAGCCCATACCCTAAACCCCCACCCTCCCACCTTTCTAGCCAAGACCCATCTAATCCCACCATAAACACCCACGAAAACGGCACCCCACACTTCTCCCCCCTTTAAACCACACGCGACAACACAGCCACCCCGGGGACTGCGCAAGCAGTCCCCCAACCGCCCCGCGGCAAGCCCCACAAGGGGCGCCGGGCACCCCCAAAGCCCGCGGGGGAGCCCAGCACCGCGCGGGCGGACCCGCCGGAGACCCACAGCGGCGGGGGCACCGCCGAAGGGCCCGGGGTAGGCCGAAGCGGCCTCTCGGGGGGATCAAGCTTCACCAGGGCTAGGCCCCCCGGGGGAGAGGCCTGCATGGGCTCTCCCCAGGGTGGGCGGTGGCCCCAGGCGAGTCTCCCCCCACCGGGCCCGGGGGAGGCCGTGGAGGCTCCCCGGGCGCCGGAGGCGGGCCCCGCCGCCCCGTGGGTCTCTGCTGCGGGCTCCGCTGGGGCCCGTGGGCTCTCGCTTGCCCGGGCTTGGGGGTGCCCTGGGCGCCGCGGGGCGGTGTTACGGTTGCTTTTCTCTAGGCCTCGCTTATGGAGAAGGTCCTGCCTATCCTGACGACTTTGTTGGGGTAGACTATGATTCCCTTTTCTGTTATCTCGAATGGGTGCCTCCTCATGCTGTGTTTCGTGCCCCTCATCTTCCACACTATCAGGCTCCTGACGAGTTCGCCGTTGACCTCGTCTAGGTCTAGCCTTATGATGCCGTCTGCAGCGTGCTCGACGCCGGGGCCGCCGAAGCCCCTCTCAGTCACGCTCACCTGGCTGACGAGTATGCTCGTTGTCCCCATGCCGCTCAGCACCCTCTTGAGTACCATGACTGTCCTGCGGGCCAGCACGGGCTTTGCTAGGTAGAGTGTTGAGACGGAGTCTATTGCGACCCTCTTAGCGCCTACGTCCCTTATCGCCTCCTTCAGCACGTCCACTAGTAGCCCCACGTCCTCGGGGTCCCTGACTACGTAGCGCTCCCTCTTGGCCGCCTCCCCCACGCCGCCGGTGAAGGCGTCGACTATTGCGAAGGTGCCCTCCCTCTCGTAGGGCCTGACGTCCCAGCCGAACTGCGACATGTTAATCCTAACCTGGACGGGGTGCTCCTCCAGGGCAACGAAGACCCCGGGCTCCCCGAGCTTTAGGCCGTTCCAGAGGTACTGGTAGGAGAATATCGACTTGCCCGTGCCGGGGCCGCCGCTGAGTAGCACCACGTTCCTCTCGGGTATGCCCCCGTTCAGTATCTCGTCCATACCGGGTATCCCAGTCTTAACCCTGCCAGCCATGACTCCTACACCAGGAAATAATGAGTGCGTGGGGGCTAAAATAATTGACCGCCCCCAAGCCCCGGGCATGCCACGCTATATAGCCTCGACGACCGCCCCCGCCCCCCGGGAGGGTGCGGCTGTTGAAGGTGCTCGTGATCAGGGCCGAGGAGGGGAGGGTAACCGAGAGCGAGGTTGTGGAGGGCGAGCTGGAGGAGGTAGTGAAGGAGACCGTCCGCAAGGCCCTCGAGGAGTGGGATCCCTCCAGGAGCGACTTCATAGTCCTGAGGGAGGTGCGGGAGGTCACGCTGGGCCTACCGATACCGGGCCACCTCGTAGACGCTCTCAGGCCCTTCGGCCTGACCAGGAAGGGCCCTAACGAGGCCTCCTTCTACCTGCCAGTCTACACCATAAGCTTCGACAACAGGCTCGTGAGCGAGGAGGAGGGATCCTACGAGGAGAGGAAGATATACCTCATAGTACCCTACATAGACGACGACCTCAGAGCCGAGTTCGAGGCCCAGGCGGCCGACATAGTCACGCCCAAGAAGCCGCCCGAGGGTATCGAGGAGCTAGAGGAGTAACCCGCCTCCCCGGGGGGCTCCTAGGATTCCCCTTGCTCCCCGCCGCGCTCGCCTGCCTCCCCCTCGAGCTCCTCGACGCCGATCTTGCCCTTGAGGAATAGCTCGGCCTTCATCCTCTCCTCCGGGGTCCCCCGGGACCTCATCTCGTCTATCTTGGCGGCCAGCTCGCTGCCCCTCTTGAGGGCCTGCTCTATCAGCTCATCAGCCTTCCTCCTAGCCTCCTCGAGGGTCTCCTCGAGGCTCTTATCGTCCCCCGCCATTTTGCATCACCGGGAGGCCCACAAGAGATTAGATCCCGGCCACGTTAAAAACGCGCCTCCTCCCGGCGCCTGCAGGGCTCAACGGTTATGGCTAGGTCTATGGAGAGGCTCCTCAGCTTCTCCCGGGCGCTGTCCAGTTTCTCGTGCACCTCGGAGACGCTGGCGCTTGGGGGGCAGGCGACTGTTGCGTCCCCGTGGTATGAGCCGGGGGCCTTGACGCGTATCCTGAGGCTCCTCACCCTGAGGCCCTCCCCCTCGAGGATCCTCCTGGCCTCGAGGTAGACGCTCCTGGGGGCAGCCACGTCGGCGTACGCCTCCACGACGCCCCTCACCGTGGAGGCCACCTCGGCGGCTATGAAGCCCAGTATGACTAGCGCCCCGGCGTAGTCGGCCAGGTAGGAGACGCTGGCCCCAAGGTAAGAGGACACTATTACCACGATCGACTCTAGGACCTCGCTCCACCCGAGCGAGTAGTAGCCCCTGAAGCCCTCCCCCAGCCTCCTAGCCGCGAGGAGGCTCACCGCATAGAAGCCCGCCCCTACAGCGGCGGCCACGGGGGCCCTGATCGAGACCTCGTACGGCCTGGGGTGGAGGAGCTCCCCGAGCATGTAACCAGCCACCGCTGAGTAGATGAGGGCCGTCACCAGGGGCCCCGCGAGGGCCAGCCTCTCATGGCCGTAGGGGTGGTCCTCGTCGGGGGGCTCGAGGGAGGCTAGGTAGAAGCGGGTGCTGGCCCCAAGAGCGGCTAGGCTGGCGATACAGGTGAGGGCGTCGGCCAGGAGGCTCTTGGACCCGTAGAGTAGGGCCCCCGCGACCTTCACCGTCGCCCCGGCGACGGCTGCAGCGATTGCTAGGGCGAGCCACGAGCCTCTACCCACGCCCGGCCTCCTATGAGGGGTGTTGCGTTTGGGGAGGTTTATACCCATGCTCCACCGCTATCCCTGCGGGCGAGTAGGGTCTTGTCGGGTGGGTTGAAGAGGATACCGCTCAGGGACTTCCACGTTGGCGAGCTCGGGGCGCAGATGGGGGAGTTCGCGGGCTGGGAGGTCCCCATGCTCTACGAGAGCGCCGTCAGGGAGCACATGATAGTCAGGGAGTCCGCGGGCCTCTTCGACATAAGCCACATGGGGAGGCTTAGGGTCAGGGGCTCCCACGCCCTCGACCTCCTCGAGGCCGTATTCACCAGGAGGGTATCGAAGACGCGGGAGGGCTTCATGTCGGGCCCCATGCTAGCGCTAAACGTGTGGGCCAGAGTCAGGGACGACGAGATGGCCTACAGGGTCTCAGACGACGAGTGGCTCCTAGTGCCGAACGCCGCCTACACGGAGAAGATGAAGGCCCACCTGGAGGCGACCGCCCGCAGGCTCGGCCTCAGCGACGTCATCATAGAGGACCTGACAGGCAAGCTGGCCATGGCGGCCCTGCAGGGCCCAAAGGCCGTGGAGGTCATGAGGGCCGTGGGGGCCTCCTGGGCGGCCGACCTGAAGCCCCTCGAGTTCAGGCTAGACGCCGGGATCGCGGGTGCGAGGGCCTTCCTAGTCTCGAGGAGCGGGTGGACGGGCGAGGACGGCTTCGAGATCTGGGCCGAGCCGGGGGAGATGGTGAGGATCTACAGGGCCCTCCTGGGGGCGGGGGCGAGGCCCGTTGGCATAATATCGAGGGACACGCTGAGGATAGAGATGGGCTTCGTCCTAGGCGGCAACGAGTACGGCGAGGACCCGAGGGAGTGGCCCTGCGCCCTCAGCCTGAGGTACGGCATGGGGGCCATAGACTGGTCCAAGAAGGGATACGAGGGCTACGAGGCCCTCCACGCCTGCAGGAGGGAGGGGGTCCGCTGGGTCAGGGTGGGCTTCGTTATGAGGAAGAAGTACGCCAGAGTCATACCGAGGCACGGCTATAGGATACTAGTCGAGGGGGAGCCCGCCGGCTGGGTTACGAGCGGGGCCTACAGCCCGGTCCTCGGCAGGGCCGTGGGCATGGGCTACATGGACGTGAGGTACGCCGTGCTGGGCGAGCCCATAGAGATCGAGGCCAGGGGCCGCGTGGCCGAGGCGAAGACTCGCGAGTTCCCACTCATACCGAGGCCCCACTAGCACGGGGGGCAGGGAGGCTTGATGGATTCCCTGAAGCCCTCCCTCGACCGCGCCGCGTTGAGGTCGATAGTGGAGGGAATAGACTCATACCTCGCGGAGAGGGATAGGGTCAGGGAGGAGGCCATCAGGCTCTCGAGGGACGTTATACGCTACAGCGGCTGGGCTGTGACGGCGGTCCACAAGGGGGACCTCGAGGAGGCCTCGAGGCACCTCAGAGAGGCGGAGGCGGCGGCTAGGAGGCTCCTCGAGATAACCCGGGGCTACCCAGAGCTGTACTACTCGGGCATGGTCTACAACGCTGTGAGCGAGTACGTCGAGGCGAGGGTCTTCATGGACCTCATACTGGGCCGCGGCCTCCCCGGCCCCGAGGAGCTGGGGGTCCAGCCTATCCCGTACCTCCAGGGCCTCGGGGACGTGGTGGGCGAGCTTAGGAGGCTCGCCCTCGAGTGCGTGAGGCGCGAGAGGTTCGACATAGCCTGGACCCTACTGGATATGATGGAGGCCATATACCTCGAGTTGAGGGGGCTAGACTACCCGGACGCCCTCGCCCCCGGGGTCAGGAGGAAGGCGGACGTGGCGAGGAGGCTGGTGGACGACACCAAGGCGCTACTAGTCGACATGGAGAACAGATATAGGCTCATGGAGGAGCTTAGGAGGGCGAGGCAGGCATGAGCGACCCGATAAGCGAGGCCTTCGAGAGGTTCATAGGAGAACTCTACTGGACCGAGACCCTGGAGGAGGCCGAGGAGAAGCTGGAGGACTTCATGAGGAACATGGACGAGGACCTGAGGGAGGCCCTGCTAGCCAGGAGGAGGGAGGTCTGCAGCAACAGGGAGCTAGTAGCCAGGACCGGCCTGGCCCTACACACCCTCGCAATAGACCGCAGGGCCCTCCGCAGCCTCCCCGGCGACCTAGGCGTTAGGGCCGCCGTTGTAGCGGCGATAGTCAACGCCCTCTTCCTAGTCCAGTGCACCCCAAGCTGGTCAAGCCTCGATCCCAGGGTCAAAGCCGGGATCTTGGCCCCCCTCTACAGGGCGTCCTACGCCCTACGCCTCGCGGCCCGAGGCAAGGGCGACGCCCGCCGCCTGGTAGACGAGGCCCTGGAGATGGTCTCGATAGCACTAGACAGGATAAGCGCCGAGGGACTCATAGACGAGATGGAGGACCTAGCCCCCGCCACAGGCTAGCCCGCCCCCCGCCGCGAGAGCCCCCGAGGCCCCGCTGGGGAGAGGCGGGCTTTACCGTGCCTAGGAGCGTGCGGAGTGCAGCCGTATCCGAGGGGCCCTCGGGGCCGCGAGGCCGGGGCGCGGAACGCTTAAGACTCCCGGCGCGCATGACTAGCGAGCCGGGGCCCCGCCGTAGCTCAGCGGCAGAGCGCCCGGCTGTAGTGGGACGGGCCCGGCGTGCCCGCTCCCCGCGGGCACCGGGTGGTCCGGGGTTCGATTCCCCGCGGCGGGACCAGCGCGGGGCCCTAGCTCCTCCCGCACTCCCTCCAGGCGGCCTCCCTCACGATTGACTCGAGGTCCCCCTCATTTGCGGCTAGTAGGTAGAGGACTGCCTCCCGGCCCGGGGCGGCCTCCTCCAGGACCCCGAGGACCCCCGCTGGGGGCGCCTTCTCACCCATCCTCACCACGGGGACGCCCCGGGCTCTGAGGGCCTCGAGCAGGCCACTCGTGGGGCTTAGGGCTAGGGCCCAGCGGAGCCTTGCGTTCGAGGCGGAGTACTCAGAGAGCACCCTCGCCGTGTGCCTGCTGCCCCCGCGGCGGGGCTGGCCCGCGGGGCGGACGCCGCTGGCCGTCTTGACTATGCGGCCGTCTAGGGCTATGATCGACCCGGGGGGCTCCGGGGGCCTGGGCGAGTACGCTAGGTTGCCTCCCACCTCGGGTATGAGCCTCTCGAGGCACTCTATCGAGAGGAGCCTCCGGAGGGCCTCCTCGTAGCGGGCCGTTGATAGGATCCCGGGGCCGGGGCAGAGGATCCCCTCGCAGCCGGGCTCGCCCCGGCATAGCCTGCCCTGGAGCGTGAGTTCATTCACGACTAGCCAGAAGAGGCCGTGGTCCCCCGCCGCTAGGGCCCTGGCGGCGGCCTCGGCCGCCTCGAGGGCTACGCTCCTATCCACGCCCTCGGCCTCTAGCTGTGAGAGGTAGTACTCCACCCCCCTCTCGAGGTACCTGTGCACCATGGGCTGGCTCACGCCGAGGAGCCTGGCTATACTGTACTGCCCATAGCCCCTCCCAGCCATGACGTGGGCCACGAGGCCCCTTAGGGCTGGCAGTATGACTCTGGCGGCGTACTCGTGGGGGGTAGGCCTCTGCGCCAAGCTGGCGCCCCACGCGCCCGCGTGTGGAGCGCTTTTATGAGGCCGCCCCAGCCGCCCCAGCGGGGGCCGTCGTGTTGAAGGGTGTTGTCGACCTGCTCAGGGAGCTTGTGGCTATACCGGGGCCCTCCGGGTTCGAGGAGGAGGTCCGGAGCAGCATCGCATCGAGGCTCGAGTCCCTGGGCTTCGAGCCCATCGTAGACGCCGTGGGAAACCTCTACGTGGAGGTGCCGGGCGAGGGTGGGGGCCTGCTCCTCGCCGCACACATGGACGAGCTGGGCCTAGTCGTGACCCACGTGGAGGATGACGGGCTCCTACGCTTCACGAAGCTCGGCGGCATAGACGACAGGATCCTCCCTAGTACGAGGGTAGAGCTACTAGGCTCTAGGGGGAGGATCCCGGGGGTCATAGGCCTGAAGCCCCCGCACCTCCAGCTGGAGCGGGGCAGGCAGCCCGAGGTCGTGCCCTGGCACAAGCTAGCCATCGACATAGGCGCCTCCACCAGGGACGAGGCCTTCGAGATGGGCGTCGACGTACTAACGCCGGGCGTCCTCGAGAAGCCCTGGGTGGAGCTGGGCCGGGGGAGGCTGGTCGCCTCGAGGGCCATAGATGACAGGGCGGGCTGCGCCGCCCTCCTCAGGCTAGCGGAGGCCATAGCCCGGGGCGAGGTGAGGCCCCGCTCCAGGCTCGTGCTAGCGTGGACCGTCCAGGAGGAGGTCGGCCTCCGCGGCGCCCTAGCCCTCGCGAGGAACCTCAGACCCGACGTCATGGTCGCGGTGGACACCGTCAGCTGCTGCGAGCCGGCGGTGACGGGCCGCCTCAAGCTTGGGGGCGGAGCCGTGATCAGAGCCGTCGACCTAGCCTACATAGCCGATAGGAGGCTCGTGGCACGCCTCGAGTCCCTCGCGCGGGAGAGGGGGATCCCCGTGCAGAAGACTGTCGCCGGTGGGGGCACGGATGCAGCCGCATTCCAGAGGGCGGGGGTGAGGAGCGTGGCCCTCGGTGTGCCGGTGAAGTACACCCACAGCACCGTCGAGACACTCGCGAAGGCCGACCTCGAAGCGCTGGCAGCGCTCCTCGAGGCGCTCGCGGGAGAGTGGGGGCCCTCCTAGCCGCGCCGGGGTGGCCCTAGTGGATGTGGAGGAGAGGCTGGAGCTCATCAAGAGGAACACGCTGGAGGTCGTGACCGAGGAGGAGCTGAGGAGCCTCCTCGAGACCGGGAGGCCGAGGGGCTACCTGGGCTACGAGCCAAGCGGCCTAGTCCACATAGGCTGGCTGGTCTGGATGTTCAAGGTAAGAGACATGGTGGAGGCAGGCGTAGACTTCACAATACTCGAGGCGACATGGCACGCCTACATAAACGACAAGCTCCACGGCGACCTGGGGCTGATAAGGGAGGCCGCCGGGGTAGTGAGGGCCGTACTAGACGCCCTCGGCCTCGGCGGGAGGATACGCTACGTCGACGCCGAGGAGCTGGCCTCCGACAAGGACTACTGGGCCCTGGTCCTCAGGGTTCTGAAGGCCAACAGCCTGGCCAGGATCAGGAGGGCCCTAACGATAATGGGTAGGAGGGCCAGCGAGGCCGAGCTAGACGCCTCAAAGCTCGTCTACCCGGCCATGCAGGTCTCAGACATATACTACATGGGCATCGAGGTAGCCCTCGGCGGCATGGATCAGAGGAAGGCCCACATGCTGGCCAGGGACACGGCCGAGAAGCTCGGCCTCAGGAAGCCAGTGGCTGTCCACACCCCCATAATATCGAGCCTCCAGGGCCCCGGCCGCATGGAGGCCGCCGAGAGGGACGAGGTCCTCGCCGAGGTGAAGATGTCGAAGAGTAAGCCGGAGACGGCGATATTCGTCCACGACCCCCCAGAGGAGGTTAGGAGGAAGATCAGGAGGGCCTACTGTCCCGCCAGGCAGGCCGAGTTCAACCCGATAATCGAGATAAATAAGTATATACTATTCGCCCAGCCGGGCTTCGTGCTCCACGTGGAGAGGAAGCCCAAGTACGGGGGCCCCATCGACTACCACTCCTACGAGGAGCTGGAGAGGGACTACGTTGAGGGCAGGCTCCACCCCCTCGACCTCAAGAACGCAACGGCCGAGGCCCTCATCGAGCTCCTGGAGCCGATAAGGGAGAGGCTCCTCTCGGACCCTCGGGTCCGAGAGGCGATCGAGAGGATAGAGGCGGCGGGGGTTACCCGTTAATCCCTCCCTTTTTACCGCTACGCCTACCCGGAGCCCCAGCGAGGGGGCACCTGGAGGCTGACCCAGCCAGCATGGGGGTGTACATGCTTGAAGTACCTGATCAAGGCTAGATTCGAGGTCGACGGCAGGGTCGAGGTGCACGACGTCATAGGGGCCATCTTCGGCCAGACCGAGGGCCTCCTGGGATCCGAGTTCACGCTCGAGAACCTCCAGGCCAAGGATAAGATAGGGAGGGTCCACGTCGACCTGAGGTACCAGGGCAGCAAGACCGTGGGCACCATACAGGTCCCAAGCAACCTCGACAGGGTCGAGACCAGCATACTGGCGGCGATGCTCGAGACCGTCGACAGGATAGGCCCATACCCCGCGAGGATAGTGGTCGAGGAGATCAAGGACCTCAGAGTCGAGAAGCTCCAGAAGATAATAGCGAGGGCCAAGGAGCTGCTCAGGGGCCTAGTAGAGCAGGAGCCCGACATTAAGGAGATACTCAGGGAGGTCTCGAAGGAGGCGAAGCCGGTCGAGGCGAAGCCCGCGAAGATCGTCCTCTACGGCCCCGAGAAGCTCCCGGCGGGCCCGGACGTCGACAAGGCGGACACGATAATAATAGTTGAGGGCCGCGCCGACGTCATAAACCTCCTCAGGTACGGCTACACCAACGTAATAGCCCTAGGCGGGGCTCGCGAGAAGATACCCAAGACCATAGTGGAGCTAGCGAAGAAGAAGAAGGCGATAGCCTTCCTCGACGGCGACAGGGGCGGAGACCTCATACTGAAGACCCTCCTCGAGCAGGCAGACATAGACTACGTGGCCAGGGCTCCCAAGGGCATGGAGGTGGAGGAGCTAACGGGCAAGGAGATAGCCAAAGCCCTAAGCGAGGCCGTCCCGGTCGAGGAGATAAAGAAGAAGCTCGCCCAGCCACCCAAGCCCGAGGCCAAGCCCACGGCCCCACCACAGCCGCCGGCACCGCCCAAGGAGGTGAAGCCGGAGGCCGAGGCTAAGCCACCCGCGGCCCCTGCGCCACAGCCGCCGAAGCCCGGGGCCAAGCCACCCTCGGAGGCCGTGGAGATAACGATACCCAAGGAGGTGGTGGAGCAGGCGAAGCAGCTCAAGGGCACCCTGGAGGCTATCCTCTACGGTAAGGACTGGAGGCCTATCGAGAGGATCAGGGTCCGCGACCTCTTCGACAGGCTCAAGGCAGCGGAGCCGGGGAGCATCTACGCCGTGGTCTTCGATGGGATAATAACGCAGAGGCTCCTGGACGTCGCGGCGGAGAAGAATGTGAGCCTCCTCATAGGCGCCCTCCTGGGTAAGTTCACGAGCAGGCCGCCGAACGTCAGGTTCGCGACGTTTAACGATATACTCTAGCCCCGCTGCCTCTTACCGCCTCCCATGAAGTCCAGGAGGCTCACGCCTCCCCCGCTCTTCAGCCTCTTCTCGCTTATACCAAAGTAGCCTAGGATCCTCATCGCCGCCGGTATTACCTGCTTGTCGATGTAGTAGTCAACGTCGACCTCGTCTTTCTTCACAATGAAGTAGGGCTTGGCCCTCTTCGAAACCTTACCCGAGCCCCTTGTTATTATGAAGCCTATCTTCATCCCCGGGGAGACCTTGTAGCCCATGGACTCCATTATCCTGGCGGCCACGACGTGTGGTGCCTCGGCCTCGTACTCGTCCAGCCTCTTGGTGAGGGTCTTCCAGATCACGAGCTTCTGTAGCGGTATCTCCCTCCTCTTCAGCTTCGCTATCACGTCCCTGACGTACTTGACAGCCTTGTTCACGTCCCCCGTCCGCAGGATTATCTCGGCCACGGCCAGCTGCGTCTCCTTGGCAAGCTCGCTCCAGTCGCCCCTCACGGCCTCGAAGCCTACAACATCTATCCTGCCATCCTGGGTGAGGCCGACGTACCTCTTCTTCGCCTCGGTGAAGAAGACCCTCTTGTAGATCTTGTCTATCTTGACCTCGAAGCCCAGCTCCCTCTCTATCCTCTCTATGAGCCTCTCCACGGCCTCGGGCTTGTAGTCCACGAAGAGGGAGTCCGTGTCGCCGTATATCACCCTGAGGCCCAGCTCGCGCGCCATGCTTATGGCCCTCCTGATCAGGCTCCTGCCCCAGGCGGTCACCGCCTCGGCGCAGGGCCTGCAGTACCACCTAGCCGCTGTCCAGCCCATGTAGCCGTAGCTGGCGTTAGCCAGGACCTTGATGGCCTTCTGCCTCTCGTTGAGTAGCCTGTACATGGGGCTGTCGGGCGGGTACTTCTTCATCTCCTCCTTGACCCTCCTCCTCCACTCCAGGAACCTGCCTAGTACCTTCCTGAAGAAGCCGTCGGGGCTCTTCCTGAACTTGTGGCCGACCTCCGGCGCCACGTAGACGTTGTCAGGGTCATACTCCTCCCCGGGCCTTATGAGGGTGTCTGGTCCAACGTTGAACTTGACCATTATGTTCGGGTACATGCTGGCGAAGTCTAGGACCGCTATGTTCTCGTGCACCCCGCGCAGGGGCTGGAGCACTATGGCCCCCGTGTACCTCTCCTCCCTCCTCTCGACCCTGTTGGGCACGAGCTCGCCGAGCTTATAGGCCTCCCTCATAAGCCTCCACTCAAGCCTGAAGCCCACGCTGGCCGCGACGACCTGGTCGAGGGGGAGCCCGCTGATCTGGCTGAGCTGGGCCCCGAAGGGCAGGAGCTTGCCGGCGAGGCCGTAGGTCGATATCACGTCGTGCTTAGTGTACTCCTCGAGCACGGGCCTCTTCTCGGGGTCGTCCCAGTACTCGCTTATCTGCCACCACTCGAGTATGACCCTCTCGCTCTTAGGCATGACTCCAAGGTAGTCGGCGACCTCCTCGAGGGTCTTCATCTTGAGCTCGCTCATCTCCTCGGCGAAGTCGTAGAGGTCCACGTTCAGCCTGCCGGGCACGCTTATGTGCCCATACACGCTCGGCTGCGGCTGTACACCCCTCCTCCTGCCCACGTCGAGCTTCATACCATGGATCCTGGCCCTCTCGAGTAGGTAGGGCCAGTCGAAGCCGTTGGAGTTGTAGCCGACTATTATGTCGGGGTCCCTCCTCTTGACCTCCTCGACGAACCCCCTAAGGAGCCTCGAGTCGTCGTGGTCCTCGGCCTCGAGTAGGAGCGGCTCCTCGTCGCCGTCAGACATGAGGCCTATTATGATCACGGGGTCCCTCTTGGGGTCGGGGCTCCTCTGGGGGTTGTAGGCCTCGATGTCGAACGCCAGAAGGCTCAGGCCCTCGAGGGGATCCCTCTCCTCGCCCCCAGCAGCCTCCCTGGGGACCTCGAGTAGCCTATAGGCGGCGTCGACGAGGAAGGGGCCCCTGGGCTCCTCCTCGACGCTAGCCTCGTACCAGCGGAGGGGGTACATGTTGGTGTCGATCAGGAACCTCATGGCGAACCTTATGTCGGCCTCCAGGACCTCCCTCACACCCTCTACCCGGGCGACGGCCTCCCTGTAGTGCCTCACATACTCTGGTATCATGGTCGTTATCCTCAGCGCCTTGGCGGGCCTCCCGAAGTAGCGGCGCTCAACGGGCTCCACGGAGACTATGGGGCTCCGGGGCTCGGAGAGCCTCTTTATCGAGGCCGCCACGCGCGCGGGGTCCGCGTTGTCCTCTAGGAGCGCGTAGAAGTAGGGCCTGAACTCGTCGTAGAAGAGGACAAGCCTGCCACCGTCCTCCCCCCTCCCCCAGAGGACTATGCGGGGCCTCCCGCCTACGACCTCGTATGTAGCGTCTAAGAGCTGGAACCTTATCCTCTCAGGCAACCCTCGCCCCCCGTTAACCCTCCAGGCTCGGGAGGTAATTACAGGGGTCCCCGGGAGAGGAACCGCTCCAGCAGGCCTAGGGCGTCTGGCCTGGCCCCCGCCACCCTGGAGGCCAGGCCCCTCTCCATTAGGAGGCGCTCCCAGCAGCTCATGTAGGGGCAGGTGAAGCAGCCTATCCTATAGAAGCCCTCGGCGTAGAGGGGGTTCGGCTCGACGCCCCTGAGGAGCGGGATCAGCAGGGTGTGCGCGGCCGATAGGAGCTTGAGGGGGGCGAGGGTCCTCAGGCCGTGGTAGGGGTCGAGCCTCACCGGGGGCCTCCTGCTCCTAGAGGCCGACTCGGCGTCGCGGTCGCCGACCACCACGACGGGCGGCCCCCTGGAGGCCGCTATACCCCGGAGAGCCCTCGAGAGCGCCGCCAGCTTCAGGCCCGTGCACCACCGGTCACCCCTCACGGGTAGCCCCCTCCTCCTGGCCTCGGCGTCGAGGCCGGCGTGGACCCTCACGAGCTCCACGCCCAGCCTGGAGGCCACCTCCTCGACGTACTCCTCTGTCTCGGGGAACTCGAGGCCCGTGTCAACGTGGACGGCAACAACCCTCTCGGGGCCGAGGGCCTCCACGGCCAGCACGAGGGCGGCCGTCGAGTCCTTTCCACCGCTCCAGGGCACAGCCACCAGGCGGGCCCCGCCGGCCTCCACGGCCAGCCAGTCAGCCATGGCCCTGAGGGCGGCCTCCAGGGCGCCCCTATTGGCCTCGAGCAGGGCCTCGAGGCCCCCGGGCACGGCGCCCGGGGGTGCCTGTAGGGCCGCGGCCCGCGGGGGGCACTCTGAGAGGCCGACCTCCCCTATGAGGCTCCCAGCGTAGTGGATCCTAGCCGTGCCCCCGCCTAGGTAGGCGAGGGCGTGGCCCCTTAGCTCGAGGCCAAGGAGTCCCGAGAGGGCCTCTAGCCCCTTGGAGTAGAGTATGGTAACGTCCATGGAGGGATCGGCCTCGAGGCCCGTGGGTGGCGTGCAGCCGTCGAGCCTGTAGGCCCCCAGGCTCCAGAGCCAGGAGGCCGAGAGCCTCAGGGCCGCCCTCCCACGGGCTATGAGCGAGGCTATCTGCTCCAGCCTGAGGTTCCTCACGTCCCGGGCCCCGACGGGGACGAGGGTGGAGTATGGGGGGAGAACCCCGGGGTCCAGGAGGGAGGCCTCCCTCTCGGGTAGGAGTATAACAGTGAAGGGCCTCGCCCTAGCTGCGGCCTCCGAGGCTAGGGCCTCCCCCCTCAGGCCGCCTAGGTGCTCGACTGTATAGTCGAAGTCCCTGTAGAAGAGCCTGAGGGCAGCCTCCACGGCCTTAGCGTCCTTCCTCGCCCTCACCAGGAGCCTCAGCCTCAACCTCCCGCACCTTCAGGGCAGCCAGGACCGCTATCCCCACCGAGCTTACGAAGGCGCCGGCGAGGAGGCCTATTAGGGCTAGCGTGGCCTTAACCACGAGCCACTGCGTCGAGGGGCTGGCGTAGAAGAGGCTGTAGGGGTAGAGGATAGCCACCGCGGCGCCGACCGCCACGAGGGCTAGAGCCGCCGCGAGCCTCCTAGACTCCAAGGGCTCCAGGCACCACCCTGGAGGCGGGGGCCGGGGGCCATTATTAGGGGGCCCTCCCCCAGGGCTCTGGGGCCAAGTGTTGGGCGAGCCTAGGGGCGGCGGGGCGGCGGAGCCCAGTGTGGGCGGCAGGGTCTACCACCTCGGCCTGGCGCCTGGTGATGTCGCTAGGTACGTCCTCCTCCCCGGGGATCCCGGTAGGGCGTCCCTGATAGCGTCCCTGTGGGACGAGGCCGAGTTGAAGGCGTCTAAGAGGGAGTTCACGACATACACGGGCCGCTATAGGGGGGTACCGATAAGCGTGACCAGCACAGGCATAGGCGCCCCGAGCGCGGCCATAGCCGTGGAGGAGCTCCTCAGAGTTGGGGCGGACACGTTCATAAGGGTAGGCACCATGGGGGCCCTGAGGGCCAGCCTCAGGCCCGGCACGCTGGTGATAGCACCGGCCGCCGTCAGGATGGAGGGTGCCAGCGGCCAGTACGCCCCGCCCGGCTACCCGGCCTACGCGTCGCCCACGGTCTTCATGGCCCTAGTCGAGGCGGCCGAGTCTCTGGGGGTGAACTACGAGGTGGGGGTCGTGGCTAGCACTGACAGCTTCTACCTAGGCCAGGGCAGGCCGGGCTACGGGGGCTACATGACCCCCTGGGCCGCGAGCGTGATCCCAGCCCTTAGGGAGGCTGGGGTCGTGGGGTTCGAGATGGAGGCAAGCGCTATATTCACGCTCTCAGCCATCTACGGCGCCAGGGCTGGCTGCGTCTGCGCGGTGGTGGCGAATAGGGCTACAGACGAGTTCGCCCCCGAGGCTGGTGTACGGGAGGCCTCCCGGGTGGCGAGCGAGGCCGTCGCCGTGCTTAGTGAGTGGGACGAGGCCACGGGGAGGGCTGGAGCGAGATGCTTCCACCCAGGGGTACTCAGGAGCACGTGGCGGTCGGGAACATAAACATAGACATATCCCTGAGGGTGCCCAGGATACCGGGGCCCGATGAGAACGTGAGGGCCGACGACTACTGGGTAGGCCTCGGGGGGGCGGCATCCAACTACTCCATAGCCGTCGCCCGCCTCGGCCAGAGGGCGGTGCTCGTAGCCAGGGCTGGCAGGGAGGCCGTAGCCCTCGGCCTCCTCGATAGGCTGGCGAGCGAGGGCGTTGACACGGGGAACGTGGAGGTCGTGGACGAGCCCTCTGGCGTCGTGGTCGTCCTATTGGTCGCGGACGAGGGCTACAGGTCGATGGTGACTGTGAGGGGCGCCAATGAGGGCCTGAGCGCCTCCATGCTACCTCCGGGGGGCGACGTGGTCCACCTGGCCAGCGTGCGGCCGGGCCTCGTCCGGGAGGCCTGCAGGGCTAGGAGGCTCTGCACCTACGACCCCGGAGGGGAGGCATTCAGGGACCCCGAGGGGGTCGCGGGGGCCGCCCGCAGCGTGGACTACCTATTCCTGAACTCGAGGGAGCTGGAGGCGCTCACCGGCGAGTCGAGGGCGGAGGCCGCCACCTCCCTCACCGGGGGCAGGTTGAGGGCCGTCATCGTGAAGTGCGGCGGCGGGGGCGCCGTTATAGTGGACTCCAGCGGCGTCGTGGCCTCGGCCAGGCCGCCTAGAGTCCCGGTGGTGGACGTCACAGGGGCCGGGGACGCCTTCAACGCGGCGTTTAACATGTGGATGCTCTGGAAGGCTGATCAGCTGGAGGCCCTGAGGGCCGCTGTCGCCGCCGGCGCCGCTAAGACTGCTAGGAGGGGTAGCAGTAACATGCCGCAACCCAGCGAGGTCGAGGCGCTGATCCCCAGGGTCGAGGTGGCTAGGCGGCGCTAGGAGGGGCCTCCTCGCTGGCGGCTGGGGCCCGCTGTGAGTCGAGCTTCGAGGCCGCCTCAAGGGCCCTAGCGGCTATCCTCTCGCTGACCTCCACCCCCGCAGCCTTGAGGCCCTTCAGCACGGCATCGAGGAACTCCCGGTAGGCGAGGGCCTCCCTGGGGGCCCCCAGGTCCACCAGGACCACCTTGCCGCTCGCGTAGTCGAGGATCCTAACTACGTCCTTCTGGCGGCCTCCCTCGGAGACCCTGTAGACGTCGAGCACCCTAAGCCCCAGGGACTCGACGAGCCTCTTGTACCTCTGCAGGGCTCCACCCCTAGCCAAGCCTCTACACCCTCCGCCAGCCGCTTCCGCTACCCTCCCCCACCCCAGCCATTTAAGCTAACATCCCGGGTGGGGTGCGGAGTCGTGGGCGCGCCCAGGAGGATCCTGGTAACGATAGAGCTGGACAGGCTCGCCGAGACCCTGGCCAGGCTCTACAGAGGCTACGTCACAGTAGAGCAGCTCGCCAGGCACCTGGGGACGTCGACGAGGAGCGCTGGGAGGGTCGCAGCGCGCCTCGAGCAGCTCGGCCTCCTCGAGAGGCACTCCAAGAGGGCCTACAGGATAAGGCAGGGCCCCCGCGGGCCTTAGGCTCTAGCGGCCGCGAGGGCTATGAGCGCCCAGACCACGACGCCTAGGGCGTAGGCTGGCCTGACCTCGATGGCGGCGGCCGCGCTCAGCCCCGCCGCCACCGCCGCCACCACTATGAGGGCCGCCTTGACCGCCTTGAGCGCGGACTCTGCTGAGCCCCTCAACCCCCAGCACCTGGCCTGCGGAGGATCCTCACGGTGCCGTCTGCTTCAACCACGACCTCATCGCCGTCCCTTAGGGACTCGAAGAGCCCCCTCGGGAGCGAGTCCACGAGGGGCACGCCGGCTAGGTAGGCCCCCACGACTACTATGGGCTCAGCCCTCTCCATGATGATGGCGGCTGGCGCCTTCGAGTTATACTTGAGAGCCATTATCACGTAGGAGCCCACCGTGCTCCCCCTGCTCCTCCTGGCAGCGAGGATCCTCCCGGCGATGCTCCTGCCGTCGCGCAGAAGCCCCGTCTCGGGGTCGACGTCGCCGTAGAAGCTTATGGCGTCTACCACGACGGCCCTGCCCCTGGCGGAGCCGGGCACTAGGGGCCTCCCCTTGTATGCGGCCTCGGGGCTCAAGTCTCGCCAGCCCCCGCCGCTAGCCTGGCTAGCTGTTCCAGGCCCGCGAGCCTCACCCGGGCGCCCCTGCGTGAGAGGTAGAAGAGTGCCTTATAGGAGTTGGTTGCGACCGTCACGCCGCGGAGGTTCATGGGGCTCACTATCAGGCAGGTGCCCCTAGCTATCCTGACCCCCAGGCTCCTAAGCGTTGAGGCGGTGCCGTCGCCGAGGGCCCTTATGTAGGCCTCGTTGCTGGTGGCCGCTATGAAGGGCTTCCTAGAGGGGCCGTACCTCCTCATGTAGGAGGCCAGCCTGGCCAGGTCCTCGTAGTCTAGGTGGGGGCACCCGACGAAGTAGAGGTCGACCTCCCCCGGCGAGGCGGGGGCGTGCTCCTCTAGCCTCGCCCTGACCTCCCCGGCCTCGATGGTGACCCTCTCCTCAGGCCTCCAGCCCCTGGGGAGGGGCTCGGGTGTGAGGCCGTGCACGTACACCATACCCACGGAGCCAGCCGCCCCGAGGGCCGCGGAGAGCTCCCTGAGGGCTAGGTCGCCCTCGAAGCTGGCCCGCAGCGCAGGGGGCTCGGGGTCCTCGTGGGCCTCCCCTATGATAGCCCCCAAGACGCCGGCCTCAGCGTCGCCTAGGGGCCCCGGGGCCTCGACCCTGTACTCGACCCTGGGGATCCTGCCCTCCGGCGTGTGGAGCCCGTAGTAGTAGGTCCTCCCGGCTATGGCGGCGAGGAGGGCTAGGGGGCCCCCCTCCCTGTTGGTTCTGAGGCCCAGGAAGCTGTTGGCGTAGACCACGGCGCTGGACTCGCCCCAGGCCACGTGGCTCCCGGGCGGGGGGGCCTCGGCCTCGAAGAGGGAGGTCTTGTAGGGGGTACACGTGAATGAGGGCAGGGCCCCCATGCGGGTGAGGGCCCTTATGATCCTCTCCTGGCCCTCAACGTACTCCCTGGTGGCGCCGTAGAAGCCGGGGTCCCAGGGGTCATAGCCCAGGGGGTTGACAGTGGTTGGAACGGCGAAGCGGGCCCCCTGCTCGGCCAGCTCCTCGAGGAACCTGGCGCCAGCCTCGCCTATGTTGCCGTAGGACACCCCGCTCACGTGGGCATGCCTTATGGGCACGAGCCTCTCGGCCCCGAGGGCCTCCCCCACCTTGACTATCGCCTCGAGGGCCCTCGCAGCCGCCTCGCCCCGGCGGCCCTTGAGTATCTCTTCCTCCTCCCTGGTCAGCTCCAAGGGCGCCGCCTCCCCTAGCCTGGTATGCGGGCCCTCCGGAACTTATCCTCCCCCCCGAGCGGCATCGTGGCGTCGAGGCCCATCTTCGAGGTGAGCCCGCTGGGGGCGCTTGGGTCTAGGCTCGAGCCCCGGGCGTTCCTTATCACTACCAGGTCCCTGTCGGCCTGGAACCTAGTGGCTATGGCCCACTCCACCTCGCGTGGGTCGTCAACGTCTATGTCGGGGTCGACTACTACCACGTGCTTGAGGCTCGGGTGGGCGGCGAACGCCGCCATGATGGCTGTCTTGGCGTCGCCGTCGTGGACCTTCTCTATCGAGATGACGGCGTGGAGCCACCCCCCGCTTGCTGGCGTGAGTCTGACAGCGTGGACCCTCGGGACCGCCCTGGAGACGGCCTCCCATATCTGGGCCTCCCTGGGGAAGCCCATCAGGTTCGCGTGCTCCAGGCCGGCTGGGAGTATGATGTGGAAGGGCTCCCCGCCGAGGTAGACGGCGTCTACCCTGATGAGCGGCTGCCTCCTCCTCACATCCAGCGTGCCAGTGGCGTCAACGAAGGGCCCCTCAACGGCCTCCTCGGCCGTGAGCCTGGCCTCTATCAGGGCCGAGAAGGGGTAGGGGACCGGGAGCCCGTGGACCGGGCTCTCCACGACCCTGAGCCCGGGGAGCAGCCTCGAGGCAACCGCCAGCTCGAAGACCCCTAGCCTGGGGCTCGAGGCCGCGGCCACCATGACCGCGGGGTGGACGCCCACCACTATTGAGACAGGCAGCTCCTCGCCTCGGGCCCTCGCCATCCTGTAGAGGTGGTAGAGGTGCCTAGGCACGAGCCTCGCAACGGCCTCGCGGGCCCCGAGGACCATGAGCCTATGTATGCTAGCGTTACAGGTACCCTCGAGGCATGCTATGAAGAGCGAGCTGGTTATGTAGGGGCCCCCCTCGCCCTCGTAGAAGTTAACGGCCGGGAGGCCACTGAGGCCATCCCCAAGCCTCCTCAGGCCCCCGGGCGTGCCCTCAACCCTTAGCTCCCCGGGATCCCTCTGGGCCCCCAGGAGCCTCTCATACGCCTCCACATCGCTTCGGGCCCCCAGGGCCCTCAGTAGGAGGCTCCTCGAGGCGACCACGTTACCGGTAGCCCCCAGGCCCTCGTAGCCCCGCACCCTGAAGACTACGGGCCGCCCCCTGCCCTGGGTCTCGTAGAGGAGCCTGGCCACACCATACCTCGGCTCGAGCGGCTCCTCCACATAATCGTAGCCGACCTCCTCTAGGAACCCCGACAGGCTGGCTGCGCCCAAACCACGCCCCCACCCCGGGGGCCTCCCGGGCCCCGTTAAATCATGGCCCGCCTCCTCGAGGAGGAGGTCAGTGCTATCGTGGCCGACGCCGCTAGGTCCCGGTCCTTGAGGTGCCTCAGGGGCCGCCACAGGGCTGGCCTCGAGGTTGTCCAGGACTCATCCGCAACCCCATACTCGAGGCTGGCCTCGCTGAGTGATGAGACCGCCTCCACAACCCCGGGGCCCGAGCCCACCGTGACAACAGCCCTCCTATGAGGAATCCTCCCCAGGAAGGCGGCCAGGGAGCTGCCTAGGATCCTGCAGGGGGTCTTCCAGGCCCTGAGGAGGAACCCGTCAGCCACGACGCTGACGGCGCAGAGCTTCCCCGGGTCAACGCCTACCGAGAGGGTCTCGAAGGCTCTCCGGGGCGCCGCTAGGGCTAGGGAGAGGGCCCTCCAGGGATCCCGCTCTACAACCCTCCACGCAACCCTCCTCTCCAGGCCCCTGTAGGCCAGCCACTCGGGGCTACCCGGTAGGGGCTCCACGGAGACGTCGGCCACCACACTCCCCAGGCCCGAGGGCTGGTAGAGGCTGACCCCCTGGAGCGCCAGGAGGCCCCGGGCCTCCCTGAAGACAGCTATGGCCTCCCCATCGGCGCGTAGCCAGGCGATGCTCCTCCTAGCCAGCCCCCAATCCACCCCTCAACCCCCTCGTGGGGGGTGGGGAGCCTATATCCTACATGGCGTGTAGCGTGCTCGTATTGCTGTGAACGTATGGTAGCCTATAATTCACCCCCAGCCACACGGTGGGTCGGGCTGGTGGTCTTGCCTGGAGGCCTCGGCGGCACGGGTTTCTCGACGCCCTTCCACGCCCCCCTCTACACGGGGCCCGTCATAGAGTACTGGGACGTGGAGGCCGTCATAGCCCTCGGCCTCTTCGATAGGGCGAGTGTGGAGTCCATACTGCCCGAGGGCCTGGGGCCCGCCGGGGACCCGGTGCTGGGCGCGCTCTGGGTTGGCCGGTACCCCTTCAGCACGGTGGGCTCCTACAACGAGTTCCTAGTTGCGATCCAGGTCCTCAGAGGCGGGGAGCTGGGCTACTACGTGCCCTACATCTACGTCACAAACGACGCCGCCCTCGCAGCTGGCAGGGAGGTCCTGGGGGCACCGAAGAAGCTCGCCGAGATCACGCTCGAGAGGGGAGTCTACTCCACAGTCCTCGGGGCGGCGAGGAGGGGCTACATGGAGGCTGTGGTCGAGGTCAGGCCCGAGGGCTACGTCGAGGAGCCCGTGATCAGGAGCCTCCTCCCCGAGGAGGGGGTGGACCTATACTCGATCAGGAGCCTACCCCCCGCGGGCGAGTCGCCCGGCATAGCACAGCTGGTCCACTGGAAGGCGTTCGTGCACTTCGCGAGGAGGCCGAGCGGCAGGATAAGCGCCATGGCCGGCCCGGCCCGGGTGCACCTGAGGGGCTCGCTGGAGGACCCCTTAGACTCCCTGGGACTCAAGGCGGCGGAGCAGGGCTTCTACGCGGTCTTCGACATGCAGCTCAAGCCCGTCAGGGTCGTGGGCGAGTGGCGCATAGAGCCCTAGGGGGTGGCGGGGGCGTGCCAGCCGAGATCCTTGAGCACACGTTTTACCCCCACACAACCGAGGCCCGCCTCCTCCGCTCATCCGCCATGGAGTTCGCTGAGTCCGCGGTGGCCCCAAGGGCTCTGAGGCTCGACTCGATGCCGCCCGAGGAGGTGCTGGGCGAGGCCGTGGCCATAGTTAGGGAGGCCGCGGCTAACAGGCTCCTCTCTATCATAGTCCCCGAGGAGGTCGGAGGCCCTGGAGGCCTCACCTACGAGGGGGCCAACGTGCTCGAGGTGCTGGCGTACTATGACGCGGGGATCGCCACGACTATAGGGGCGATATGGCTCGGCCTCCTGCCCCCATTCATAGCGGGGCTCGGCGATGGAGGGGAGAGCTGGAGGAGGTGGCTCAAGCCCTTCCTCGAGGCCGAGGAGTCGGGGGACCCGCAGATCTGGGCCTTCGCGATAACCGAGCCTGAGGCTGGGAGCGACTACGAGAGGGTCGAGCCTGGCTCCAGGCCCGCGATGACCACGGTGGCCCGGCCCCTCCCAAGCGGGGGCTACGAGATCAGTGGGAGGAAGATCTTCATACCGAACGGCCCCATAGCCAGCCACGTCACAGTCTTCGCCGTTACCGACCCCCAGAGGCCCATCGAGACCATGATGTGCGCTGTCGTCACCCGGGAGATGGGCTTCAAGGTGGCGCAGGTCTTCGACAAGATGGGCCACAGGAGCAGCCCGACGGGCGAGCTGGTCTTCGAGGAGGTCAGGGTGCCGGAGGAGAACGTCCTCTGCAAGCCGGGCTCCGGGTGGGAGTACGTGGAGATGACTCTCACACTCTCGAGGGCGCCCGTCGGCGCCATAGGGCTCGGGATAGCTAAGAGGGCCTTCCAGGCGGCATTCGACTACGCCAGACAGAGGATCCAAGGGGGCAGGCCCCTGGTGGAGCACCAGGTGGTGAAGATGAAGCTCGCCCGCATGCTCGAGAGGATAGCCTACGCGGAGAACCTGATATACACTACGACCAGGAAGATAGACGAGGCCCCCACCCCCCTGAAGGCCCTAGAGTCAAGCCTCGCCAAGGCGGTGGGCGCGGATGTGGCGGTCGAGAACGCGCTCGAGGCCATACAGATACACGGCGGCTACGGCTACATGAGGGAGATGGGCGTGGAGAAGCTCCTCAGGGACGCCAAGCTCATACAGATATACGAGGGGACCAACGAGATAAACAGGCTGACAGCCATAGAGAGGTACACCCAGTACGGCGGGGTGCTACTAGACTAGCGCCGCCCCCGCCCCGGGCTACTCGCCGAGCCTCAGGAGGCCCTCATCGTAGAGCACGCTCTCCCTATGCAGGATCCTCCTCTCGTCGACCCAGTAGCCCCTAGCGCCCCCGTGCTCCTCCAGGTAGAGGAGCCCGCCCCAGTAGCCCCTCGCCTCCAGGGGGCGCTCGACCAGCCTCTCCGGTGGGATCGCTGTTGGGTGGGCCCCCTCGGGCGGCTTGACCCTCAGGATCCTGCCGTCCCAGGAGAGGCCTAGGAGCCTCGAGGCCTCCTCGGCGGCCCTGCTCAGGGTGGCGGCTGCCGGGCCGGGCTGTGGGAGCCTGAGCCTCCTCGAGCGGGGCCTGTGCTCGCTCGCAATCCCACTGGAGGATACTGCCATCTCGGCCCTCCTGGCCCTGTAGGCGGAGTCGAACACCCCGAGGACAGTGGCGGCTGCATGGGGCTGCTCGGCTATCCTCTCGAGGACCCTCCAGGCCCTCGTCGAGCCAACCTTGAGATGGCCCCCCTGCTGGACTAGCATGTAGACGGCGTACTCCGCCCTCACGGCCTGGTCGAGCCTCCTGCAGGCCTCGAGGGCCCTATCGCCCTTGAGGCCCATGCATAGGTCGTAGAGGAACCTCTCGCTCCTCCTGTGCTGCCTGCAGTAGTCCCTCCCCTCCTCGACCCTGGCGGTGCAGTAGATCCTCCTCCACGGCTCGTCCCGCCTATCCAGGGGGCCGTTGTGCCACTTGCAGTACGGAGCCCAAGGCCTCGGGGCGAGCCTCAGGGGGCCCCTGTACCTGCCGACGTCTGGGTAGCCGGGGGGCTGGAGTATGAGCGAGTCCAGCCTGACCACGTACTCCTCTATCTCGTACTCCTCGCCAGCCGCCAGCGGCGAGACCGGGTACGACCTGGCACCGAGGCCCTCTACAACCTTGTAGGAGAGCCTCAGGATCCCGCGGGCCGCCAAACCTACCCCCCAGAGAGCCTCGAGGGTGAGGGCCTCTATTACACGCGACGCCGCACTCGCCAGGCTACTCCTTGACTGCCGGGTGATGGGTGGATAGTGGACTCTTTAACATATTAACTCGTTGCCTCCCAGCCTAGCCTTGATCGGAGGCCTATGGGTGGCTCGCTTGGGTAGCGCTGAGCTTAGGGCGCTACGCAAGCCCCTAGCAGTCATGGTTGTCCTTCTGGTCGTCAGCCTTGGTTTGACCCTCTACTCCCACCAGCTCCTCAGGGGCCATGGAGGGGCCGTGAAGGGTAGGGTCATAGTCGAGGACTACAAGGCGAGCCAGTAAGCCTCAGGCTCGTAGAGGAGTACCACTACCTCGTGAAACCCGGCAAGACGGGCTCCTACCACATGCTGTACAGGACCTGGGCCCACACGCCCCTAGTCTACGGCAGCGCCGGGAGGGGGCCCAAGGGGGCGCCAGGCTACGTCGTGGTGGAGGGCATCCAGTGCCCCAGAGGATCCTACCCGTACGTACTGGACTGGGACAACCAGCTCCACACGCCTCTAACAGGGGATGCCCTCAAGAATCTCCAGTACAAGCTCAGGAAGGCTGGTGCCAGGAACGAGGCCGGGTGCTACTTCCCCTCGGGGATCAAGCCGGGCCGCTACACGGTGAAGCTAGAGTACCGCCTGGCGCCTCCATTGGTATGCGCCAGTGATGGGTGCCTGCTAGACCTCAACCTCGCAAGCCCGCGCGGGCACCTCCCATACTCGAGCACCACCATTGAGGTCGAGGGCTACTCCCGCGTGGAGCCCCACCCAATAACATCGCTTCTCGGCGTCCATGTCGAGGGCAACGGCTCCCGCAAGCTAGTGACCCTAGAGGGGGGCCTGCCCAAGTGGGGGCTCCTCCGCCTCCTCCTGGTAAGCCCCTCCATGCCCGAGGGCGCCGGGAGCGTCCGTAATGTCGGTAGCGTGGATGACCAGCTACGCCACTCACTCCATGCCGGGAAGGTGAAGGCCTACCTCTACCTGAGCCTCCCATACGTTGGCGCTGGCCTCATAGTCCTGGCGGTAGCGGCCAGCATCGTGGGCTATGCTAGGGGCCGCGAGCCCCGGCCCGGAGGCCCGGTGCCCCAGGGCATGCCGCCCGACACGGGGGAGAAGCCCTGGCAGGTCGCCGTCCTCTACTCCGGCGAGCCAGGTATCGTTGACGATAACGCTATAGCGGCGACCCTCGTGGACCTCGTCTACAGGGGCGTCGTGGAGGCCGGCGAGGAGCCGGGTGGGAGGCGCTACATACGGCTACCCTCCAGGGAGCCCCCGCGCGAGGCGGGGCTCGACGAGTTCGAGCGCACCGTATACGAGATGGCCGCGGAGCTGGCCGGCGAGGACCGCATCCTATACGCTAGCGACGACCCTGAACTCAAGGCTCTCGACAAGGCCTCCAGGGTGAAGCTGGCGAAGAGGGTGGAGGCCCTAATGGAGAGGCTATCAAGTATAGCAGACGAGCTAGAGCGTCAGGCGGTGTCGAGGCCAGGATGGGTTAGACCCCTAGTCCTCGGGGGCGTGATTGCATCCATCGCAATCCTCATCCTCGGGCTGCACGCGTACGCCAGCGTCGGCGTGGGGCCAGTCGGGGTTGCGTCGGCCGTATCGGGCCTCTTGGGTGTGGCGGCATTCATAGCCCTGGCAGCGGTGCCCTCGTATGTCTTCGGCCACTGGCGCCCAGGCTACCTGGAGCGCTTCCTAGCCTGGAGGGAGTTCGCCCGCCGTATCCGCGGCCTGCGCCAGCCGCCCCTCGAGCCGGCCCTGCTCGGCAGGCTGGCTGCGTACGCCACCGCCGTGGGGGGGTCCGAGGCGGTTAAGGAGTGGGGCATCCACCGCCTCGCCGTCGTGGTGGAGTCCATCAAGGGCATATCCTCGTGGTACTGGCGGATGCTTGCCGCCAGGGGCGGAGGCCCCGCGGGTGGCGGGGGCGGCTT